>NZ_FLSP01000145.1 GCF_900091315.1 Streptomyces sp. DI166 | reverse complement strand
GCACCCGGGGACGACCCCCGCGCACGGCACAGCCGTCCCGGCGCCACTCCCGGCACCGGCCCCGGCCGTACCACCCGCGGGCCCCGCGCCCACCCAGGCCGTACCGCCGACTGGCCCCGCGCCCACGCCCGCCGTACCCCCGACAGGCCCCGCCCCCGGCACCCCACCCCCGCCGTACAGCCGGCCGCTCCGCAAAGTGCCGCCGCCCCCAACCCCTGGCAGAACTACGACCCCTGGGCGACCCCGGGGACCGCCATGGGTGCCCCTCTGCAGCAGAACGGCGCCCCCGTCGCCAGTGAGCAGCAGAAGCGGAAGCGGGCCAGGAAGGCGCTGGTCGTCGGGGCGCTGGTGATCGCGCTGGTCTCCGGGGGCATCGGAGGCGCCGTGGGGACGTATCTGGAGCGCAACGGCGGTGTCGGGCACGTGGAGTTGCCGCAGGCCGCCAAGGAGGCGCCCGAGCGCGCGCCCGACAGTGTCGCCGGGATCGCCGCGCGGGCGCTGCCCAGCGTGGTGACCCTGCATGTGTCCGGCTCGGACAAGGCGGGCACCGGCACCGGGTTCGTACTGGACGACCGGGGCCACATCCTCACCAACAACCATGTCGTGGAGCCCGCCGAGGACGGCGGCGAGGTCTCCGTGACCTTCCACAGCGGCGACACCGCCAAGGCCAAGATCATCGGCCAGGACAGCGGCTACGACCTCGCCGTGGTGAAGGTGAGCGGCGTCAGCGGCCTGACCCCGATGACGCTCGGCAACTCCGACAACGTCCAGGTCGGCGACCCCGTCGTCGCCATCGGCGCCCCCTTCGACCTGGCGGGCACCGTCACCTCCGGCATCATCAGCGCCAAGGAACGGCCCATCACCGCGGGCGGTGAGGGCGGTGGCGCCAGTGACGTGTCCTACGTCGACGCCCTCCAGACCGACGCGCCCATCAACCCCGGCAACTCCGGCGGCCCGCTGCTGAACGCCAAGGCGCAGGTCATCGGCATCAACTCGGCGATCCGCTCCGCCGACAGCGGCTCCGACCTGGACGGCGGACAGGCCGGTTCCATAGGGCTCGGGTTCGCCATCCCGATCAACCAGGGCAAGCGGGTCGCCGAGGAGCTGATCAACACCGGCAAGGCGACCCACCCGGTCATCGGCGTCACCCTCGACATGGACTACTCCGGGGACGGCGCCCGCGTCGGTACCCGGACCGGCGAGGGCGGCTCACCGGTCACGCCGGGCGGCCCCGGCGACCGGGCCGGGATCGAGCCGGGCGATGTGATCACCGAGGTCGACGGCCAGCGCGTGCACTCCGGCGAGGAACTGATCGTCAAGACCCGCGCCCACCGCCCCGGCGACCGGCTGGAGCTGACGCTGAAGCGGGACGGCAAGGAGATCACCATCTCGCTGACGCTCGGCTCCTCGGACGGCGACTGACAGAAACCTCACGGAGCGGGCCGGACAGTACCGGTCGTACAGGAACGGCAGGTACCGTGGATGCGGCCCGGATCGCAAGGAGCTTCAGGTGTTCAATGACATAGGACCGCTAGAGCTGGTGACGCTCATCGTCCTCGCCGTGCTCGTTTTCGGTCCGGACAAGCTCCCGAAGGTCATCCAGGACGTGACGCGGACCATTCGCAAGATCCGCGAGTTCTCGGAGAGCGCCAAGCAGGACATCCGGCAGGAACTGGGCCCGGAGTTCAAGGACTTCGAGTTCGAGGACCTCAACCCCAAGACGTTCATCCGCAAGCAGCTGGACAACGACGAGCTGGGGCTGAAGGAGATCCGCAACGGCTTCGACCTGAAGAAGGAGATGGCCGAGGTCACCGACGCGGTCCACGGCCGCGAGTCCGAGCCCTCCGCCGGCACCTCCTCCTCGTCGTCGTCCACCGGCGACCGCGTCGACATGACGAAGAAGCCCGACGACCGCCCGCCGTTCGACATGGACGCCACCTGAGCTCCAAGGCCCGCGTACCCGGCGTCGACGTGACGCGATTCATACCGCTCACAGGCGCGCGCACGGCCTGAACACGTCGCCGGGGCGCCCCGCGCGCCGGGCGGTTTCCCGGCTGCTCACGGCAGTGTGGATATGCTGCCGAGTTGTTGTGCGGGCCGTCGCCGACAAGCGAGGCCGCCCGAAGGGGGGCGGGCCGCCCGGTCCGCCGAAGAGCGAGGAGGCGTCCGGGCACATGGAGACGACGAGTCAGGCAGTCGCACAGGCGCCGGCCGCGGAGGGCGGACAACAGGTCCCCTCCGCCCGGCGCACGGTCGACGGCTACCTGCAGGCGCCCTTCCCGTGGTACGGCCTCGACGAGGCGTTCACGGGCCCGCGCTGGCTGATGCAGGTGGGCACCACGGCCGACGGAGCCGTCGAGCACGGGTCGATCGGCCACGGTGACGAGCCCTCGGTGCGCAACGAGGCCACGGCGGAGGACCGGGAGAAGTTCGCGGTCGTGGTGACCGTCGCGGCCAACCCCTCCCGGCGCAGCGCCGACGGCACCGGCCTGCTGGAGGCCACGACGGTCTCCTCCGCGGCCTGGCTGGCGGGCGTGGGTCTGCTCTCGTTCACCTGGCCCGGGCAGATGGACCACAGCCTGCGCGACGACTGGCTGGAGCAGCAGACCGAGACCGCCTGGGCGCTCGCCGACGATTTGGCGGGCCCGGAGTGGTCGACGCTCTCCCTGCCCGTCGACGGCGTGCCCACGCCGTTCCATTACCGCGAGTCCGAGTTCGGCTGGGTCCTCGCCGGCTCCACCCAGGAGGGCGTGCACGTGGGGGCGTACGGCAGGGGCATGAGCGCGTACGGGCTCGGCTTCGCCATGATCAAGGACATCACGGCGTACGCGTAGCGGCGTACGCATGACAAAGGGGCGCCCGCGCGATGCGGCGCCCCTCGGCCGTGACAGCGGTCAGGCCCGTTCGGCCGTGACAGCGGTCAGAACTTGTTCTTCGGGGTGATCCCCAGGGACAGCCCCGAAAGGCCGCGCTGGCGTCCGCCCAGCTTGCCCGCGATGGCGCGCAGCGCGCTGCCGGCCGGGCTGTCGGGGTCGGTCAGGACCACCGGCTTGCCCTCGTCGCCGCCCTCGCGCAGCCGGACGTCGATCGGGATGGCGCCGAGCACCGGGACCGTCGCACCGGTCGTACGGGTCAGGCCGTCCGCCACGGTCTGGCCGCCGCCGGTGCCGAACACGTCGACCATCTCGCCGCAGTGCGGGCACGGCATGCCGGACATGTTCTCGACCACGCCGACGATCTTCTGGTGGGTCTGCACCGCGATGGAACCGGCCCGCTCGGCCACCTCGGCGGCGGCCTGCTGAGGCGTCGTCACGACCAGGATCTCGGCGTTCGGGACCAGCTGGGCGACCGAGATGGCGATGTCACCGGTGCCGGGCGGCAGGTCCAGCAGCAGCACGTCGAGGTCGCCCCAGTACACGTCCGCGAGGAACTGCTGGAGCGCGCGGTGCAGCATCGGGCCGCGCCACACCACGGGCGCGTTGCCCGGCGTGAACATGCCGATGGAGATCACCTTCACGCCGTTCGCGGACGGCGGCATGATCATGTTCTCGACCTGGGTGGGACGTCCGTCGGCGCCCAGCATGCGGGGCACGGAGTGGCCGTAGATGTCGGCGTCCACGACACCGACCTTCAGACCGTCCGCGGCCATCGCCGCCGCCAGGTTCACCGTCACCGAGGACTTGCCGACGCCGCCCTTGCCGGAGGCGACCGCGTAGACCCGGGTCAGCGAGCCCGGCTTGGCGAAGGGGACCTCACGCTCGGTCTGGCCGCCGCGCAGCGCCGTCGCCAGCTCCTTGCGCTGCTCGTCGCTCATGACGTCCAGCGACACGTCGACCCGGGTGACTCCCTCGACCCGGGAGACCGCCTCCGTGACGCGCTGCGTGATCGTGTCCCGCATCGGGCAGCCGGAGACCGTCAGGTACACGGTGACCGCGACCGCTCCGTCCGCACCGATCTCCACCGACTTGACCATCCCGAGTTCGGTGATGGGACGGTTGATCTCGGGGTCGTTCACCGTCGACAGTGCCTCGCGCACCGCGTCTTCCGTAGCCATAAGGACGATGGTACGGCGAGGCCGGGGGCCGTAGGGCGCCCCTCAGCGGTCGTCTGCGTCACGTCCGGCGGACCGTTCTGCCGGGAATACGACATGCCCGCCCGCGCGGTGCCCGTCCAGCTCCTTGAGCAGGTCGTTGAGCTCGGAGCGGATCCAGTCCCGGGTGGCCACCTCGCCCAGGCCGATCCGCAGCGCGGCGATCTCCCGGGTGAGGTACTCGGTGTCCGCGATCGACCGCTCGTTCTGCTTGCGGTCCTGTTCCAGGTTGACCCGGTCGCGGTCGTCCTGCCGGTTCTGCGCGAGCAGGATCAGCGGGGCCGCGTAGGAGGCCTGGAGGGAGAGCATCAGGGTCAGGAAGATGAACGGGTACTTGTCGAACTTCAGGTCCTCGGGCGCGAAGACGTTCCACAGCACCCACACGATGATGACGACCGTCATCCAGACGATGAACCGCCCGGTGCCCAGAAACCGCGCGATGCGCTCCGAGAGCCGCCCGAACGCCTCCGGGTCCCACTCCGGCAGGATCCGTCGGCGCGGCGCCCGGGGCTGGTCCAGGCGGGCCCTGGGCCTGGTGGCGGCGGTCGCCCCCGACACGGCCCGCTCCCGGCCGCCCTCGCGCTCAGCCATGCGCCGCCGTCCCCTCGCTCCCGTCGAGGTGGAACTCCGTCTCCCGCCAGTCCTCGGGCAGCATGTGGTCCAGTACGTCGTCCACGGTCACCGCGCCCAGCAGCGACCCCGACTCGTCGACGACGGGCGCCGCGACCATGTCGTACGTGGCGAAGAAGCCGGCGACGACCGGCAGCTCGGCGTCCGGGGCCAGGGTCTGCAGGTCGTCGTCGAGGAGCGCGCTGACCAGGGTGTACGGCGGGTCGCGCAGCAGCCGCTGGAAGTGGACGGTGCCGAGGTACTTGCCGGTCGGGGTCTCGTCGGGCGGGCGGCAGACGTAGACCTGGGCGGCGAGGGCGGGGGAGAGGTCGGGGTTGCGGACCCGGGCCAGGGCGTCGGCGACGGTGGCGTCGGGCCTGAGCACGATCGGCTCGGTCGTCATCAGACCACCGGCCGTGTGCTCCTCGTACGACATCAGCCGCCGCATGTCGGCCGCGTCGTCCGGCTGCATCAGGCTCAGCAGCCGCTCCTTGTCCTCCTCGGGGAGTTCGGAGAGCAGGTCGGCCGCGTCGTCCGGGTCCATGGCCTCCAGCACGTCCGCGGCCCGCTCCTCCTTCAGCTTGCCGAGGATCTCGATCTGGTCGTCCTCCGGCAGCTCCTCCAGTACGTCGGCCAGCCGGTCGTCGTCGAGGGCGGCGGCGACCTCGGCGCGCCGCTTGGGGGAGAGGTGGTGCAGCACGTTGGCGAGGTCCGCGGGCCGCAGCTGCTCGAAGGTGGCGAGCAGGTTCTCCGCGCCCTGCCCCTTCTCCTCCAGCGAGAACCCGGTGACCGCGGACCACTCCACGGTCAGCGACTCGCCCTTGGCCCGCCGGAGCGGCCCGCCCTTGCTGCCCCGGCGCACGAAGACCCGGTCGATCTCCCAGTCCCGGCGGGCCGGAAGCTGCTGCACCGACAGATCGAGGACCGTGACCTCCTCGCCGGTCTCGACGAGCGTGACCCGCCGGTCCAGCAGCTCACCGAAGACCAGCCGCTCGGTGGGCCGCTGCTCGAAGCGCCGCACATTGAGCACTCCGGTGGTGATGACCTGGCCGGACTCGATGCTGGTCACCCGGGTCATGGGCAGGAAGATGCGGCGCCGCGTGGACAGTTCGACGACCAGCCCGAGCAGCCGCGGGGGACGCCGTCCGACGCGCAGCATGACGACCAGGTCGCGGACCCGGCCCACCTGGTCGCCGTTGGGGTCGAAGACGGCGATGCCGGACAGGTGGGAGACGAAGACCCGGGGCGTGCCCCCTGCCATGAGCCCACCTCCTCGCACCGGCTTGTCCGTTATTGCCCGCTCGAATCGGCTTCAGGCTAGCCCGTCCGCATCCGCTACGCCCTGGCGAGCGGTCCGGACGGACTGGCTCCGCCGCGCCGTCCCGGCCCCGGTACGCTGCGGTACGCGATCAGGACCCCGTCAGAAAGGCAGCTGCGCCTGTGACTGCGATTCCCCAGGGCCGTATCCGCCGGGCCGCGCTCGTGAGCGTGCTCTGTGCCCTGGCCGTGACGGGCGTGACGGGATGCAGTAGTGAGGACCCCGACGCGGGCACCAACGGGGTCGGCAAGCTGTCCGCCGAGGAGATCCAGCGCAAGACGCTCGCCGCCGCCCAGTCCGCCGACTCGGTGCGCCTGTCGGGGAACGTGCGGGCCAGCGGCAGCACCTACAAGCTCGACATGCGGCTGAAGACCGACGGCGGCATCGGCTCGGTCACCGCCGAGGGGGCGACCTTCAAACTGCTGCGCGTGGACGAGCAGCTGTTCCTGATGGCGGACGCCGACTTCTGGAGCGACGGCGACACGGACGCCTCGGCCGCGGCCAAGCTGAAGGGCAAGTACGTCAAGGTGCCCGAGCAGGACCCCTCGTACAAGAAGTTCATCGGCTTCACGGACATGGACGTGCTGCTGGACGGGCTGCTCACCCTGCACGGCAAGGTCGAGACCGACGGGCACCACGAGCAGTCCGGCATCCGCACCATAAGGATCACCGGCGACAAGGGCTCCGGCGGCACGCTGGACGTCTCCCTGGAGGGCACCCCGTACCCGCTGCGCCTGGTCCGCGCCGGCGGCGCGGGCACGCTGGCCTTCTCCGCGTGGGGCGAGAACTTCGCCCTGAAGGAGCCGAAGAAGGGCGAGACGGTGGACTACGGCAAGCAGCTCCCCGCCTCCTGACAGCGCCCTACTTGCGCTTGCGGCCCTTCAGCAGCAGCTTCGGCAGTCCGGCCGGGATCGGGCGGCGGGTGGTCGCGGGGGAGGGCAGCGGGGCCGCGGACAGGTCGTGGTCCGGCAGCGGCGCGGTCGCGCCGGTCGGCACCAGGCGCAGCACGCGGCACTCACGGCGCCAGCGCTCCGGCATCGCCTCGCCGTCCGGCGCGTTGAGCCGCTTGCCCTTCAGCTCGGCGACCGCCGCCTCCCACTGCTCGGACCCGGCGGCGAGTTCGACGACCCGCGCGGTCCAGGAGACCAGCCGGCCGCCCTTGTCCTTGCTGCGGACCGTCACCTCGGCCTCGCCCCCGTCGGCCAGCCCCGACAGCGGCTGCTCGCCGGGCCCGTCGCCGACGACACACGCGGCGCCCTCGTGCCACACGTGCCACAGCGCACGGGCCGGGACCCCGGTCCCGCGGACCCAGATCAGCCCCGACTTCTTCGTGGCCTCCTCGACGAGGGCCTGATCGAGCAGCTCACTTGTCATGCGCCCAGCCTATCCAGCCCCGCCGGACCCCGGCCGGACCCTGCCTAGAGCCAGCCGTTGCGCTTGAGGGTGCGGTGGATGCCGAAACAGATCATCACCGTCACCCCGAGCACCAGCGGGTAGCCGAACTTCCAGCGCAGCTCCGGCATGTGCTCGAAGTTCATGCCGTAGACACCGCAGACCATCGTCGGCACGGCGATGATCGCCGCCCACGAGGTGATCTTGCGCATGTCCTCGTTCTGCGCCACGGAGGCCTGGGCGAGGTTGGCCTGGAGGATGGAGTTGAGCAGCTCGTCGAAGCCGACGACCTGCTCCTGCACCCGGGCGAGGTGGTCGGCGACGTCCCGGAAGTACTTCTGGATGTCCGGGTCGACCAGCCGCATCGGCCGCTCGCTGAGCAGCTGCATCGGCCGCAGCAGCGGCGACACCGCGCGCTTGAACTCCAGGATCTCCCGCTTGAGTTGGTAGATCCGGCCGGCGTCGGTGCCGCGCGGCGTGCCCTTGCGGCCCGGCGAGAAGACGTCCGTCTCCACGTCGTCGATGTCGTCCTGGAGGGCGTCGGCGACCGCGATGTACCCGTCGACGACGTGGTCGGCGATGGCGTGCAGCACCGCCGAGGGGCCCTTGGCCAGCAACTCCGGGTCGTCCTGGAGACGGTGGCGCAGCGCCCGCAGCGAGCCCTGCCCGCCGTGCCGGACGGTGATGAAGAAGTTCTGTCCGGTGAAGCACATGACCTCACCGGTGGCCACCACCTCGCTGGTGGCGGTCAGTTCGTCGTGCTCGACGTAGTGCACCGTCTTGAACACGGTGAACAGCGAGTCGTCGTACCGCTCCAGCTTGGGCCGCTGGTGGGCCTGCACGGCGTCCTCCACGGCCAGCGGGTGCAGCCCGAACTCGGCTGCGATACCGGCGAATTCGGCCTCCGTCGGCTCGTGCAGGCCGATCCACACGAACCCGCCGTCGCGCCGCACCCGGCGCATCGCCTCGTGCGGGCTCAGCTGCCGTCCGCTCTCGACGCGCGCGCCGTCTCGGTAGACGGCGCAGTCGACGACGGCGGAGGGGGTGGCGGGGTCCCGGGTGGAGTCGTACGCACCGCTGTCATGGTGCGTGGCCTTGCGCGGCGACGGACGGCTCGGACGGACCGCGGCACGCAGGTCACGAATCATCGACATGGCAGGCTCCTTCGCAAACAGGCAACGAAAGGCCGCTGTGACGTATGACGGGTGGAACTACCCGGAATGAGGACGTCCTTGCTCACGGATGTTTGGCACGTCCACAAAGCGGGGAGCACCGCACCGTCGCGGTAGCGGGTTTCGCTGCTGGTTCAGCTACTGCTGCTGACTGACAAGATCAGGCAAGACGAAACGAAGGCTCTTCCGCCGTGAAGGGCACGAGAGAGGGTGGCAGCCGGCCAGAATCGAGCAGCTGCGTCAGTGGCGGGAAGAGCGGGTGCTACTGCACGGTCGACTTCGATCCATTGCAGCCCCACCTCCTCCGGCCGGTCCCTCGTAAGGGAGTGTCGTCGGCGTCGGGGCTTGACCGCGACGCTTCAGCGTGCTGCCCCGAACCACCGGGCAAGAGTATCAGCCGACCGAAGTGTCAAGGCGCTGCTTTGCCCGGTGCTGACGAGTTCTATGCTCGCCGCATGGCTGATGTTCTTCCTCTGGTCGAGGCCCGGTTGCGTTCCGCGCTGGGCGAGCCGGACGCCCGCGCCGCCGTGACCTTCCTCGGCACGGACCGTGTCGAGGTGCTCCGTTTCCACGAGGACGACATCGTCCGCTACGCCACGCTCGGCATGTCCGCGCACCCCATGACCGATCCCACCGCCCTGGTCGCCGACCCGGTCAAGGGGCCGCGCGCGGAGCTGGTCCTGTCGGTCCGGGCGGGCCTCGCCGACACCGACAAGGTGCTCCGCCCGCTCGCCGTGCTCGCCGCGTCCCCGCAGGTCGAGGGCGTGGTCGTGGCGCCCGGCGCCTCCCTGGACGTGGGTGAGCCGCTGTGGCCCGGCGCCCCCTTCAGTTCGGTGCTGGTCGCCGAGCCGGGCGGTCTGGTGGAGGACCTGGAGCTGGACGAGCCGATGGACCCCGTCCACTTCCTGCCGCTGCTGCCGATGACGCCGAACGAGGCCGCCTGGAAGCGCGTGCACGGCGCCCAGGCCCTCCAGGAGCGGTGGCTCACGCAGGGGACGGATCTGCGCGACCCGTCCCGCGCCTCGGTCTCCCTGGCGTGAGCAAGCTCACCAACCGGCCTTTGTGAGCCGTCAGTTGGCAAGGGCGAGGTCCGGTGCGCCACTGGCCCGCGCCTCGTGGGTGAGCGCACCGCGCCGTACGACGACCACGAGCGCGCCGAGCAGCGCGGTGACCGCGGCGACCACGAACGGCATGTGGAGGTCGGTCCACTCCGCGATCTTCGGCGCGAAGTAGGGCGCGGCGGCGGCCGCGAACCAGCGCACGAAGTTGTAGCCCGCGCTCGCCGCGGGCCGGGGCGCGTCGGAGACGCCGAGCGCCAACTCCGTGTAGACGGTGTTGTTCACGCCGATGAAGGCGCCCGACAGGACCGTGCAGACGACGGCCGTGGTGTGGTCGCCGTAGCCGAGGACGAGCACGTCCACCGCGAGCAGCACCAGGGAGCCGCCGAGCACCGTCAGCGAGCCGAACCGCCGTTGCAGGCGCGGCGCGACGAGCACCGAGAACACGGCGAGCAGCACACCCCAGCCGAAGAACACGGCACCCGACTTGTACGGGGTCATGTCCAGCACGAACGGGGTGAAGGCCAGCACGGTGAAGAACGTGTAGTTGTAGAAGAACGACGACACCGCGGCGGTGGCCAGACCGCCGTGTCCCAGCGCCCGGAGCGGGTCCAGCAGGGAGGTCTTCCGGGCGGGCCTCGGCTGCTCCTTGAGGAACGCGGCGACGCACAGGAAGCCGACGGCCATCAGGGCGGCCGTGCCGAAGAACGGGTAGCGCCAGCTCGCGTCGCCGAGCAGGGCGCCCAGCAGCGGGCCGCACGCCATGCCGAGGCCCAGGGCGGACTCGTACAGCAGGATCGCGGCGGCACTGCCGCCCGCCGCCGCGCCGACGATGACGGCGAGCGCGGTGGAGACGAATAGGGCGTTGCCGAGGCCCCAGCCGGCGCGGAAGCCGACGAGTTGGGCCACCGAGTCCGAGGTTCCGGCGAGCCCGGCGAAGACGACCACGAGGGCGAGGCCGAGCAGCAGGGTGCGGCGGCCGCCGATCCGGCTGGAGACGAAGCCGGTGAGCAGCATGGCGAACGCCGTGATCAGGAAGTACGAGGTGAACAGCAGGGAGACCTGGCTCGCCGAGGCGTTCAGGCCCTGGGCGATGGACGGCAGGATCGGGTCGACCAGGCCGATGCCCATGAAGGCGACCACGGAGGCGCCGGCGGTGGCCCACACGGCCTTGGGCTGCCGCAGAAGTCCGCCGGCTCCCGCGTCGAAGGGGTCGTCCATGGGTGACTCCAATCCCGGTGATCAGATGGTTGGCATTTACACACGATAAGTTAGCCGAGCTAATTAATGCAAGCTACATCTATATCCTCGGGGTCAAGTGGTTCCGCCCGGACGGGTGATCGTCCTTGACGTGACGGACGAGGGGTAGGACCGTGGGGCCCTATGAGGGGCGAACCCAGTTGCCCGAAGTGTGGTGGCCGGGTCAGGGCTCCCGGACTCTTCGCCGATTCCTGGCAGTGCGATGTGCACGGCACGGTGCATCCGCTGCAGCCCGTGATCCCGCCCAGCGTCGAGGCCCTCAGCGTCGTCGTGCATCGCACGCAGGTGCCGGTGTGGATGCCCTGGCCGTTGCCGGTCGGCTGGCTGTTCACGGGCGTGGCCTGCGCGGGGGACGACCGCAGCGGCGGACGTGCGACCGCCGTCGCCTGTACCGGTCCCGGACCGCTCGGCGGCATGGGTGAGCTCATCCTGGTCGCGGAGGAGCTGGGAGTCGGGCTCGGCGCGCGGTACGCGGGCATCGACGGCCCGGACCCGGGGCCGTACATGAGCGTGGAGAAACCCCCGCAGGCCAAGGTGCTGGCCGCCGGACGGCCGACCCCGCTGTGGCATGTCACCGGCGCGCCCGACGACCGGGCCGTCTTCGCGGGCGAGGCCCGCGGGCTGTGGCTGTGGGCGGTGGTCTGGCCCGAGCAGACGGGTCTGCTGATGTACGACGAGCTGGTCCTCACCGATCTGCGGGATGCCGGCGCCGAGGTGGACCTGGTGCCCTGCGGTGCCCTGTCGCCCCGCTTGCTGAAGCCCTGAGGGCTCCTGTGTGTAGGGGGTGACCCCGCTGTGCGGGTGTGACATCGAGGGGTGAAACAGGGGCTATCCTTGACGTGCCCCTTTCCGTCCGTCCCCGTTTGGAGTCCGCGTGCGTATCGATCTGCACACCCACTCCAACGCCTCCGACGGTACGGACAGCCCCGCTGAGCTGGTACGCAACGCCGCCGCCGCGGGTCTGGACGTGGTGGCGCTGACCGACCACGACACCACCCGCGGGTACGCCGACGCCATCGCCGCCCTGCCCGAGGGGCTCACCCTCGTCACCGGCGCCGAACTCTCCTGCCGCCTCGACGGGATCAGCATGCACATGCTGGCCTACCTCTTCGACCCCGAGGAGCCGGAACTGCTCGCCGAGCGCGAGCTGGTGCGCGACGACCGGGTGCCGCGGGCCCAGCAGATGGTCGCCAGGCTGAACGCCCTGGACGTCCCGGTCACCTGGGAACAGGTCCAACGGATCGCCGGGAACGGCTCCGTCGGGCGCCCGCACATCGCCTCCGCGCTCGTCGAGCTGGGGGTCGTGGCGAGCGTGGACGAGGCCTTCACGACCGACTGGCTGGCCGACGGCGGGCGGGTCTTCGTGGAGAAGCACGAGACGGATCCCTTCGAGGCGATCCGGCTGATCAAGGGCGCGGGCGGAGTCGCCGTGTTCGCTCATCCCGCGGCCGCCAAGCGGGGCCGCACGGTGCCCGAGTCGGCCATCGCGGAGCTGGCCGTGGCCGGACTCGACGGCATCGAGGTCGACCACATGGACCACGACCGGCCGACCCGGGAGCGGCTGCGCGGCCTCGCCGCGGACCTCGGCCTGCTGACGACCGGCTCCAGCGACTACCACGGCAGCCGCAAGACCTGTGTGCTCGGCGAGTACACCACCGACCCCGAGGTCTACGGGGAGATCACGCGGCGCGCGACCGGGGCGTTCCCGGTTCCGGGGACCGGCGGAGCCTGAGGCAGTCCCTCCGCCCCACCCCAGTTCATCTCTTCAGCAAGGCCCCCTTCACCAATGTTCGACGTTGCCGTTTTCGGCTCTCTGTTTCTGACCCTTTTTGTCATCATGGATCCCCCTGGGATCACCCCGATCTTCCTGGCCCTGACCTCGGGCCGCCCGGCCAAGGTGCAGAGGCGGATGGCCTTCCAGGCCGTCTGCGTGGCCGGCGGCGTCATCGTGGTCTTCGGGCTCCTGGGCCATCAGATCCTCGACTACCTGCATGTCTCCGTGCCCGCGCTGATGATCGCGGGCGGACTGCTGCTCCTGCTCATCGCGCTGGACCTGCTCACCGGCAAGACGGACGAGCCGAAGCAGACCAAGGACGTCAATGTGGCGCTGGTGCCGCTGGGCATGCCGCTGCTGGCCGGGCCCGGCGCGATCGTCTCCGTCATCCTGGCCGTGCAGAAGGCCGACAGTGTGCCCACGCAGGTCTCGGTGTGGGCCGCGATCCTCGCCATCCATGTCGTGTTGTGGCTGGTGATGCGGTACTCGCTGCTGATCATCCGGGTGATCAAGGACGGCGGCGTGGTGCTGGTGACCCGGCTCGCCGGGATGATGCTCTCCGCGATCGCGGTGCAGCAGATCATCAACGGGGTCACGCAGGTGATCCAGGCGAGCTGAGACGGTTCCGCCGTGGATGCGCGAGGCCCCGTGGATGCGTAAGGGCCCCGTACGACGTTCCGTACGGGGCCCTGAAGCTTCTCGGCATGACCGGTAATGACCGGTATTGACCGGGTACTACGAGGCGGACATCTCGGCCGGGCGTATCCACAGGCGCTGGCCGATCGCGGCGGCCTGCTGGACGATGCGGTTGACGGAGGCGGCGTCCACGACGGTGCTGTCGACGGGCGTGCCGTCGACCTCATCGAGTCGCATGATCTCGAAGCGCAATCGCTTCTCCCTTCGTCGGACTGTCTTGGTACGTACTAGTCAACCCCGCTCGTGTTAAGAACATTCCCTACGCTAAAGAAATTTTTCGAACGACTAATTACTGACCAGTAAGCGTCATAAGGAGACCGAGCGGGACCGGTTGTGTTCGCAGCGTGACCGCCGGGACAATGGAGGCGATGAACGACGACCTCACGGCGCTCGGCGCCCGCATCGACCGCACCAACGAGCTGCTCCAGCGCATGCTCGCCGAGGTGGCGAAGACGCCCTCCACCCATGCGATCTTCGTCGACGCGGGCTACCTCTACGCGGCCGCGGGCCGGCTCGTCGCCGGCACCGAGGACCGGCGCGCCTTCGACCTCGACGCCGAGGGCCTGATCGAGGCGCTCATCGACCGCGCCCGGACCATCTTCGCCGACAGCAGGCTGCTGCGCGTCTACTGGTACGACGGCGCCCGGCGCCGCATCCACACCGCCGAGCAGCAGACCATCGCCGAGCTGCCGGACGTGAAGGTACGGCTCGGCAATCTCAACGCCAACAACCAGCAGAAGGGCGTGGACTCGCTGATCCGCACCGACCTGGAGTCACTCGCCCGGCACCGCGCCATCAGCGACGCGGCCCTGCTCGGCGGCGACGAGGACCTGGTCTCCGCGGTGGAGGCGGCGCAGGGGTACGGCGCCCGGGTCCATCTGTGGGGCATCGAGGCACCGGAGGGGCGCAACCAGGCCGACCCGCTGCTCTGGGAGGTCGACAGCCAGCGCACCTTCGACCTCGACTTCTTCAAGCCGTACGTCTCCCGGCGCACGGCCGCCGCCTACGACACCACCGCGGTCCGGCCCACCCGCGAGGACGTCCGCTTCGTCGGCGCCCAGATCGCGGCGAAGTGGCTGGTGGCACGGGGCCGGGAGGCAATGGCGGAACTGCTGCCCGGCCACCCCTACCTCCCGGGCTCCGTCGACCAGGACCTCCTGGTCGAGGCCGAGGGACTGCTCCAGTACTCCCTGCGCGGACAGGCGGACCTGCGGCGCGCACTGCGGGACGGGTTCTGGGAGCACCTCCAGGGGCAGTACTAGACCC
>NZ_FLSP01000144.1 GCF_900091315.1 Streptomyces sp. DI166 | reverse complement strand
CTGCCGCACGGGCGGCAGCCCCGTCTCCCGACTTGTGACCGTCGCTGTCGATTCAGCCGCGCTCAGAGCCGTAGGCGACGGCACGAAGCCCTCGCAGTTCTGCCCGGCCGCTGCCGGGCAGCCCTCGCGGCAGCGGTCAGAGATCCCATTGCGAACACCCTTCGGTCTACCCCGATACCTTGATCGATGCCATCACGCGCCCGACTGTTCAGCTACGCCCCCACAGCGGCGAATCGGCTCTGTGCGTTCGGTGCTCCAACCGCCAGGCGCCAGCTGCCGCCTGTCATGCCAGCAAGGGGAGCTGCTCCTTGGCGCACCCCCGAACGCTTGGTATCGGCTGATGTGGAGACTTAGACGCCGTTTCTGATGGCGTGATGGCTCGTTGAGCGGTGCATGGCGGATCTGGTGGAGCGGTTGGTACCGGACGAGTTGTGGATCCTGTTTCGGCGGGTGGTCCCGCCGACGGAGGTCATACGCCCGCAGGGCGGCGGCAAACGGAGGGCCGGTGACCGTGAATGCCTGGCGGCGATCATCTTCGTGGCCACCTCGGGCTGCACCTGGCGGCAGTTGCCGCCGGTGTTCGGGCCCGCCTGGCCCACGGTCTATCGTCGCTTCGCCCAATGGAGTCGGGACCGGGTGTGGGCCAGGCTGCACCGGGTCGTCCTCGATGAACTCGGCGCTCGGGGTGAGCTGGACTGGTCGCGATGCGCCATCGACTCCGTCAGCGTCCGGGCGGCAAAAGGGGGCCACTGACCGGACCGAATCCGACCGACCGCGGCAAGCCGGGATCGAAAATCCACCTCATCACCGACCGAAACGGCGTGCCGCTGTCGCTGGGCATCTCCGGCGCCAACACGCACGACAGCCTCGGCCTCAAGCCGCTCGTGCGCGGGATCCCGCCCATCCGCTCCCGCCGCGGCCCGCGCCGCCGGCGCCCGGCCAAGCTCCACGCCGACAAGGGATACGACTACGACCACCTGCGGAAATGGCTTCGCGAGCGTCGCATCCGCCACCGCATCGCCCGCAAGGGCATCGAGTCGTCGACGCGGCTCGGCCGACACCGCTGGGTCGTCGAGAGAACGGTCTCCTGGCTGGCCGGATGCCGCAGGCTGCACCGCCGTTACGAGCGCAAGGCCGAGCACTTCCTGGCCTTCGTCGGCATCGCCGCAACCCTCATCAGCTACCGCCGACTCACCAAGTGAAACGATGTCTTAGGCGCGTGCCGGGGGCAGGTCGTAGCGGCTGACCGCCAGGTAGGTCTCTGGTGTCGCCGCTTCGAGGAGGCTCTCGTCGCCTTCCAGGTCGAGTGCCGGCTCCTGGGATCGGCGCAGCAGGCTGCTCCAGTCGCTCGTCGCACCCCGCTCGTAGGCGTCGCGGAGCAGGAGGCGCAGCCGGGGGCGGGCTTCCTCCTGCTGCTCGCGGAAGATCCGCCGCTGGGTGAGCCGCTGTTCTTCCTGCGCTTCGTCGCTGAGCTCTTGGTCACCGCTCGGCTCGTCCTCGGCGCGCAGTCCTGGAGTGCGCCGGGCGATGGCGAGGTCTTCCTCATGGAGGCGCTCGCAGGCGGCGAAGAGCTTCCGGGACATGCCGAGGTGCACTTCGGTTCCGGGGATGCGGCAGGTGAGGAAGTCGTCGAGCCCCATGGAGCGGATACCGGCGCGCAAGGTGTGCTGCTCGGCTTGGAGCGCTGCTCCGCGGGCATCGGCCCGCATGGCGAGGGTGAGGCCGTCGTGCTCCAGGGGCGTGGTGAGTCCGGTGCGCCGACGACGGGAAGTGCGGTCTGCGGGCACGGGCACGGTGCGCAGTTGCGAGACGGGAGCGGAGCGCAAGGCGAGGTAGGTGAGCATCTGGGCTCGGGCCGCGCCGATGAGCGCGTCGTCGCTGTCGCCGAGGCGGTCTTCCAGGTTGCCCGCGCCCGCCGCCTCCTCGTCGATGCCAGACCCATCAGAGCTGAGGGGCGGCTGGCCAGGGTGCAGGTCGTGGTCGATGGTGAGGAAGAGATCGTCACCGGGACGTACGGACGCTCCGACCAGGACGGTGCGGTGCGCATAGGCGCCGAGGATCTTGCTGCCGGCCGCCAGCTGCGCCCACCCTTTGCGGAGCGTGCCCAGGCCGACGTCGCCACCCTTGGCCTCGATCAGCCAGTACCTCTCCTCTGCCTCGTGGCGTCCCCACAGGTCCGGCAGCTTCTTCTTCGGGTCCTTGAACGTGTCGTACAGAGCGGGGATGGGCCCGCCGAGTTCGAGGTGCTCGGTCTGGCCGAGGCACAGCAACGAACGGCAGGCCCACTCGGTCATCGTCATGCCCAGCCGGTAGCCGGCGGCGTTCTTTGCGCTGCGCTCGGTGCCGTGCGCGTACACCGGGTTCCAGGTCAGGCGCCGGCCCTTGGCCCCAGGCACAGGGTGACGGGGCTCGACGACGTGCGCGCCAAGGTAGGCGTACAGCGGAGAGACCCGAGCGACCAGTTCCCCGTGTGCGTAGCGCGGCTGGTTCTGCAGGTGCGGGGTGACGTCGCGGCCGACTTCGGTGGCAGCCTTGATGATCTCCCGCCACGTGGTGGTCGGGGCGTACCAGCCGTCGGCCGCCGGGAACCCGTCCGATCCCGCCCACGCCTTGTGCTTGGCCGTCCGCCACTGCCGCCGAGGCTTCTTCGCGGGTCCGTTTCGGAACAGGACTGGTATGTCGAAGCTGTCGGGGTAGGTCAGCGGCGGCTCGTCGGGGATGTGCGCGGGGATCATGCGGTTCACTCTGGCATGTGCTCAGACCGCTCCCGGAGCCGGGTATCGAGCCGTCTACGGAGCCGCGGCGCAATCGATCCGGCTGGTAATTCAGTCCTGGCGCTGGAGATGGACACGTCGAGCTGGCCCCCATACCGCACGGTACTCAGGGTCGGTCCCGGCGAACGTCGTTTCGCCGTCGTTCGAGTTGAGGGAGCCAGTGCTCGGGCGGCTGGGGATCCGTGGCTGCTACCGCCCAGCCGTCCTCTTCTTGAGGGTTCCGGGGAGCCCAGGTGCGCGGTGGGCGCAGTGCGAGGACATCCTTGACGAGTGCCCCCATAGCATCAGGAAGGTCCCGGTCAGGATCGTTCAGCAGGAGAGGAATACCCAGCGGGCCCCGTCGGGGGGCTGGTGTCCGGTAGGTGACCTGGCAGGACGCGTTCGCTTCAAAGACGATGCCGCGGGCGTCGGTCGGCCCCTCCTCGTCCGAGAACCAGATCAGCCGGTCGCCGGCTACCAGGCGCTCCCTGCCATGGAGCATGCCGTTCCGCACGGTTCCGTCTCTGTCGAGGAAGGGAACGGGGTCCTCGTAAGCGCCGGGATCGTTGTCGCTGATTCCGGCCACGTGCCCGGGGTCATGCGTGGAGTGGATCTCCAGGAGGTCGCCGTCCGCGTGGGCCATCCAGATGTCGAGAACCTCAGCGGACGAGCTGAGCAGATGGGGGTACGCGGTGAGCACGAACAACTGCCCTGCCCTCAGGGGCAGGACGACTCGGTCATTCGCGGGCAGGCGATGAAGCGCAGGGATCGGCTCCCAGCTGTTGATACCGGTTACCTCCCTCTGGCACCGGCGGATCGCCTCGATGGCCGTGTCAAGGGAGACGCGGAAAAACTCCTTGCTTGCGTTAACGCGTTGGGCGGTGAGGAGGCGGTGGACAGCCTGTTCGACGTCTTTGGGCCGGGATGTGTGGGCCCTGAAGAGCACGTCGAAGGGGAAGGGGACCGATGTGCCCGACAGGTTCTTGGCTCGGTCCTCCGCGAGCAGGTCTGTGTAGCCGATCTTGAGCATGTCCGGGAAGGCAGGGTTCCGCTGGACGTACACGAACCCAGTGGTCCGAGGAGGGGGCAGAGGAGTCCCGTTGCCCGTCTTCCGTGAGCTGCCGGTTCTCTGGTGCCTCTTGGTGCCCCTGGAGAATCCGGAGAGCGTGACTGGCGGGTCGGACGACAGTACTTCGATCCCACCTTCGAGGTTGTGACGGGATGAGACGGTTATGCGGCGTCCCGAGGAGAAGTGCTCCACCTCAGCGCGGGACAGACAGCGCAACGCTTCTTCGAGCGGTTCGATCCCCTCATGTTCGTCGTAGTCGCGGTTACGGAAGTCTGGCAGGGAGCGGGCCAGTGCATTGGTGGCGGCTTCCGTGATCAGACTGGCGAGCTCCGGACCGATGTGTGCGTACACAGTGCCTAGGTGGGTGGACTCGATTTCGTCGTACTCGTTGTGTGCTTGGGCATAGAGGTCGATAGGGACGCCGGCACGCTTCGCGATGAGGAGCAGCTCGCAGGCGTGGCCTGGGTTGTCCAGGTCGAAGACGAAGTGGGCGTGCATGCCCGGCGACTCCGTCCTGGGCTTACGGCAGATGAGTAGAAGGCGGTTCCGATGTTCGGGATCCCGCTCGAAACCGAGGGGCAGCACCCCCTCTGTGAATGCGGCGAGGGCAGCCTCCGCCTCTGCTGCGGTTCGGACGATGATGTTCCACCAGGGCAGAGGGCCGAAGGTGCCGTGTACCGCTTCGGCATCAGGAACACAGGAACTGCCTGGGTACGACTGCCGGAAGTCGAGGGAGTGGTTCAGGAAGGTCTGAATGCAGGCGTCCTGGAAGCGCTCCTGATGGGTGCGCGCCCGCAGCATGTCGCGCTCTGTGTCGCTCAGGCAGCCGATCGCCTCGCCGAGCATCTCTAGCTGCTCGTTGACCAGTTTCAAGGCTCGGGCGATCACTGGCCGCAGAGCGTGATTCTTCCGGAGCTGTCGGCTTACCTCTCGAAGGTGCTCCTTGGCCGCGGTGCAGTAGGCCACATCTGCGCCCAACTTCCATAGGTGCCTGGCCTCGTCGGCGGGAAACTGCGCCAGCCACAGGCGATGAGCGTCGTTGCCCTTCCTGATCAAGGCAACTGAGGCGGCATGCCGCACATGAGCGTCGCGTTCCGCTTCCAGCCTGGACCAGATGGTGTCGGAGTACGCATCAAGAGATATGACTGAGAGAGGCACCAGAGCCTCTCCGGTGCGAGCCTCCACGCCCCAGTGCCGGGCCAGTTCCCTGGCCACTTGGGCGGCGGTCGCCGCGCGGGACGACCGACGTGACCAGTGGTCCAGGAGGAGGGCATACGTGCTCTCTGGATCCGCAGCGCGCAGTCCGAGGCCGAACAGCAGGACGGAACCGACAAGGCCGTCGCGCTCCACGTGCCGGCGGACATGCTCGACCAGGCTGGTGAGTTGATCCGTGTCAGGCTTGGGATCGGCGAAGACCGGGTGCTTTGCCAGCAGTCCCGTGATGTGCGCGGTGGACCGGCCACGCGCGTCCAAGACGGCGATCCGCAGGATCAGGAGGGCACGCAATAGATCCAGATCACTCGGGTTACCGACGATCCGCGCCGGATCCAGCAACGGGTGGTGGCGACCGACAGAGGTGGCAATCCCCGCGCAGATCTTCTGGATCCACTGCTCGCGCAGGTCGGTCAAGCCAGTAGCGGAAGGCACAGCTCTAATCCCCCTGTTAGACAAGGACGGTAATGGAACCCTCTCCGACATCCGCACCGGAGACCGTCCTCGTGAAAGCTCTGCCGGCGCGTGCTGTCGGCGACCTGTGGGACATGCAGGC
Organism: Streptomyces sp. DI166; assembly: GCF_900091315.1. Classification (GTDB taxonomy): domain Bacteria; phylum Actinomycetota; class Actinomycetes; order Streptomycetales; family Streptomycetaceae; genus Streptomyces; species Streptomyces fuscus. The sequence continues at coordinate 9,206 of NZ_FLSP01000144.1, read as the reverse complement.
GCCTGGCAGACGCCATGCCCATCAGCCCTGATGGCCTGGAGGGCCACGGCCAGGCAGCTCATCATCCTGGCCTGTCGCATCTGCGGAGTGTAGGAGGTGCCGCTGACAAGAGACCCGCATCGCGACGTTCCCGCTGACTTCCTCGGGCCCGTGACGGTGTGGGAAGCCCCCACGACTCGGTTCGCTGTCAAGCGCCTGGATCAGATGCCAGGGCGATTGGCTTCACAGTTGTAGGTTCTCGACTTCAGTGTCAGGCGCCGGCCCTGTGACCTGGATATTTCCCTTGAGTCTCACGATGTGTCGGCAGGCTGCTGTCTCAGATCGGTGTCATTTCCTCAGGCTGTCCAGCAGGCTGCAACGCGCCCCGGGGCGTCACGAACCTGCATCGGCAACCATCCGTTCCATCCACTCACACACCTTCGTTGCACACGAACGTCCCGAGCGTCGTCGCCGACAAGCGCCTGCGGGACTACGGACGGGTTGATCAGCCCATAATTGGAGTCAGTGCCGAGCGACCCGGCGCATCGCACCCGCCCCGGGCGCACTCACCGCGATCGGAGAGCATCGTGAAGAACAGCGCGTTGTGGCGAGTGGTTGACAATGAGAGTGGTACCCAGTCCATCGTCAGCTCGCCCTCCGAGGCGGTCGCGTTCGTCAACAGCCGGTTCGACACCGATGACGACGAGGAGCCGTTCAGCATCACCGAGGTCGGTCCTCTCCTTCCTAAGCCGCTCGGGGTCATCACCGCATGGGCAGCCAAGAAGGACGGCGAGCGAACCGACGGGCGTACTGCCCCGATCACCATCAGGCCGGTTGTGACGGACAACGCCAGCGAGTGCGATGACGTCGTGCTCTGGGGCGACGTGTACGTCTCCTGGGACCACGACATGTACACCGTCGAGGAGCCGGACAGCTCCGAGTACAGCGAGGCTTACAGCGCAGCCGAGTTGAGCGCGATCCTCGACGAGTACGCCGACGACTACGAGTACGCGCCTGAAGGGCCCGACAGCCACAGGTGGCCGAAACCGGAAGAGCTGATCACCTACGGCGCCCAGGAGTGCGCCAAGCGGTTCGGGCACCTCGACGACGACGCCCTGTTGTGGCTCGCTGCCACCCGCATCACGCTCGCCGTGTGGCGCAACACACCCGTCGAGAACTGGCATGCCGGGAAGAGTCCGCTGCACGACGGCACAATGATGCGGATCAACACGGCAACCACCCGACTCGTGCGCTCGATGCTGTCGTTCGACCATGTCGACTGGATCGGTCTCGGTCTCGCGATCGTCAACCCGTCCCGGGTTCTACCGACCGGGCAGTCTGTGCTCGAGCTCGGGCTGGCCTGCCACAACCCTGACGACCCGGCACACGAGGTTGATCCGCGCGTAGAACTCGCGGAGATGGCACAGGTCGCGATCTCATGGGGGCGAAGGTACTGCCTTAGCGAGAAGGAGTTCGGCCTGAGAACCCTGATTGAATCCTTCTGCGCGTCCGACAACGGCTGGTTCGGAGCACCGAGTTGGGGGCGCATCGTCGATCGGTTCCTTACGGCTGTCGACGACCGGGAGAATGCGCACTGGCGCATACACCGGGACAAGCCTTGGTTCGACGAGTGGTTCACCAACCGGCCGGCCGACATTGCGGACACCACGGAATTTCGTCGGCTGCTCCTTGCCGGGCCCGACCTGCTGTCCGAGGAGGCCGCCGAATGGTGCGTGGAAGGTGCCATCGGCTACGTCTGCCAGGACGACCACGCAAACGGCTGCCCGCGGTGCGGTATCCCGCTGGCAACGGAGTCCTCAAACGAGTGACGGCAGTGGCCAGCGATTGTCAATCCCGTGTCAGTTCGGCCAGTCACATGACATCGCGACTGAGAAAATGACACGGGATCTGAGAACCTACAACTGTCCAAGGACGACAGTTCGCCGGGGGCAGACAGGAAAGATCACGGAAAGACTGGCCAACCTGCGCGGGAGCATGTCAACGTAGACGACCTTGCAAGAAACCCCAGGTCAGAGAGGTGATTGTCTGTGACCGTGGCTTCCGTCGGCCCCGGTTTCTCCACCACCGTCGAAGCCCTGCGGCTGCGCGAGTGGCAGCTGGGCCCTGGCCAGCCCACGCTCGTCATGGACCAGTTCTGCGCCGAGGACTTCAACCTCATCGTGGACGACCGTGCGGACGTGCACGTCAGCTCCAAGGACGGCCGGTTCTACCTCGGCTGGTTCCCGCTCGGTCGTCCCGGCACCGACGGCGAGGGATGGAAGATCGCCGTCACCGGAACCGCCAAGGTACCCGGCTACCAGCTGTCGTTCGACACCGAGACGCCGGCCGACATCGTCGCTGCCGCCGTGGCGCGCGTGCTGGAAACCTCGCGTCGCGTATGACAGTGCCCCACGCGTAGTCCTCGCTGGGAGGGTGGTCGGCTGACTGCCAGGCCGTCGGCTAACTCCACCGCTGACCGTTTTCCTCACCCAAGGAGGCCGTTCATGACGTCCACGGAGATGACCGTCGGCGATCTCATCGACCTGCTGTCCGGTTGCGACCGCAGTGCTCCCGTCCGCCAGGCCATGAACCCGTTCTTTCCGATGGCACACCGCTTGGCGCAAGTCGTGCAGTCCGTGGATGAGACCGGCCAAACCGTCGTGTACCTCGCCGAAGGCCGAGACGAGGGCTCACAGCTCGGTCATCTGCCGCCCGAGGTCGCTGTCGCCCTGACCTGGCAAGGCGACACGCAGGCACCGCCGCGCCGCCCCCGCCGCCGTGCCGGCGGTAACTAGACCCGCACCGAGCCCTTGGAGGCGCCCCTGTATCCCGGATTCCCGCCCGACCCGTCCACTCCACGTGGCGGCCAGCCTGCGTTCTGGGTCGGCCCCCGGCATCTGGCCGGTGACGATGGGCGGCTCTACGACACCGTCGCCGACACGCTCGCCGGCCTGGGCTGGACGAGCCTGACGATCGTCCGCGGACGCCACGAGCCGGACGAGGCACCCGAGGGCCGCCAGGTCCTGCGCAGCACCGTCCTGCACATCAGCCCCGACACCCTCCGATGGGCCCAGTGGAGCCTGGCGGACGAACCGTTCCACTTGGGGGACCTGCCGATCGCGTGGCAGATCTCCGCCCGCGCTGACACGAGCAGCCCGCTAGCCCAATGGTCGGCCTACTTCACCCCCGACGTCCCTGGCGAGGCCGTGTCCGACTTCCTCGTCGCGCTCGACGCCCGCGACCAGGCCGCCATGCCGCTCGCCGGCCCCGAGATGGTCCTCGACGCGGTCGCCGCACACGGCTGGCTCCGCGACATCGACCAGCCCCAGGCGGCAGCGACGGACCCGACGTTCACCTCGCACATGAGCCTCGGCGAGGTTCCGCCGCTCATCCAGGACGCCGACCCTCGCGCCCTGATCACTGAGACCGAAGAGGCTGGGCTGGCCGGTTGGCAGGCGTGGGCCGAGCCCGCGCTCGGCGCACCGTGCCTGTGGGCAGCCTCCTTCGGTTCCAGCGTCCCGCACGACCTCGTGGCAGCCTTCGCCGCCTCCCTCAGCTCGACGGCACCGGTCCTGCGACGGGTGCTGCCTGAGGCCACCCGGGAGCGGCTCCTGCGCGCGCCGGCCATCTAACGCCCCGCCGTTGCCTTTCCTCTCAAACACACAGCCCGGCCTTTTCCGAAATGGAGGGCCGGGCTTCGTGCTCACGGGCTGGCACTTGTGTGCACACAACGCGCTGTTGGCTTTCCCTGGCAGCAGAGACGGGTCCCGGCTCGCGAGAGGCGCAGTCGCTGCCTGAAACTGCTCCTCGATGTTCGGTGAAGGGTTTGCCACCCTGTGACGCCAGGCTGCAGGATGCAGCAATGCACCTCGGCCCCGGCGTCCTTCTTGTCCTCGTCTTTGGCGTCGCCGTGATCGTCGCGCTGAAGGTCCGTTCACACCGCAAACGCACGGCCACCCTCGCGGCACAGTGGCAGGCGTTCCAACAGCACAGGAATGCAGGCCGAGGAGATCTTCTTCAGATCACGCGGGTCTACCAGCGCGGACGCCGCGGGTCGAAGGCCGTTGTGACCTGGTGCGACACCGGTCGACAACAGGACGCCTGGTTCTGGAACTGGCACGTCCCCGCGGGCGCGTACCTGCTCGTCAATGCCTCTAGCGGCTATGGACCCCACAGCCACAATCCGAACGTGCTCTACGTACAGCCCGGCCAGGTCCAAGCCTGGGTCCCCGCCCAGGCGGCGCGCGCTGCTCAGCGCGTCGGCTGACGCGCTGCTGCCCCCCGACCACCATAGCCGGGGGGCAGCAGCATGACCGGGCAGGTCAGCCGGTTGCTGTGGCCTTGGCGAGGGCCTTGTAGAGGTGGCGGTCGACGAGGGCCGGAGCGCCGGAGACGATCAGCAGCAGATTGCCGTCCCGGATCGCGGTCTGCTTCACCACGGTGCTGCGCCCGGCGGTGGAGAACGTCAGGAGCTGGCTCCACTGCTGATCCCCGAGTCGTCGGGGCGCGGGCAGCTTCTGCGCGGTTATGTCGATCGGTGTGCCGCCCGCGACGACCTGATAGGCGGGACAGCCGGTCATGGCGTCGAAGATCCGTCCGATGCCGGCGGACAGCTTGTTTGCCGTGTCGCTGTAGAGCTCCTCGGAGAACTCCGAGGAGCTGTCGCCGTAGGTGAAGGCGGCCTTCGCCTTGCGCGGGAAGGTGAGCGTGCCGCCGGTCGCCGCGCCGCCGCCCAGCTCGCTCAGGGCCGGGCAGCCGATGACGGTGACGTCGTCGTGCTGGGCAGGACGCTGCGACTTGGACAGGTAGCCGCTGCCGAGGTCGCTCTGGTCGAGCAGACGGGACTCGAGCGCGGCCGAGGAGAGCGCGGCTGGCTTGTGGACCGCGCCGGAAAGCATTCCGGTCCGGGCGGAGGAGGGGGTCTGGTGCTTGGCCCCGGTGGTGTCGGTGGAGCAGGCCGGCAGGGCGAGGAGGGCGGCGGTGATGCCGAGGGCGGTGGTGGCGACGCGAACGCGCATGACGGAACTGACCCCTTGGTGCTAGGCGACGGGTGGTCAGTGCGGGCCCGAGGGCCCGGTGGGGTCGTAGGAGTGGTGGTCAGTGCCCGAGGTGGCGCAGGCAGTCCTCGAACGTGGCGTGCGTCGCGTCCGCCGGTCCGCTGTTCCGGTTGAACCACGCCGTGTCGAGGCGGGTCTCCTGCCGTTGGTGGCCTGCTCGGCAGCGCAGCCAGATCTCGCCGCGGGTGGAGAGGATGAGCCAGTCCCGGTAGGCGCCGCACTCGGCGCAGGCCGCCATCTCGCCGTCGAGGACGAGGGGCTGCTTCCACGGCATCATCTTGCCGTCGACCTGGTCGTGGCTCGGCACGCGCAGCTCCGGCGGAAGGAAGTCGTCCACGAGGCGGGCCGGCTCGGCGGGCTCCGGTTCGGCCGCTGGCACCCCAATGCCTGGCGGGACCTGGCCCTGCATCCGCGCGTGCAGCTCGGCGAACTGCCTTTGAGCTTCGGTCGGCTCTTTCGCCCGGCGGCGTATCCGGTGAAACACCCTGGCGCCCTCCTCTACTTCGTCACCTCGTCCTGCGCGCTTCAAGATCGTGCGCCACGTCCCCGACGGTTGCAATTCACAAAGTCCACAGCCGCCTTCGGCCAGGTCATCTGGGGTGCTCCGGCTTCTCGATTGCCTGGATGACGAGTTGGCCACCGTGCGTGTCTTCGTGCTGCGAGATGCCGCTTTCACGGTGTGCCCGATCACACGTCGCCGTTTCCCTCGACCGCCCAACTCCGCGACGCCTACTGGCTCGACTCACCTCATCTACGTCATGCTCGCCTGTCCTGTAGGTGCGCGGATTTCGACGGCCTTCACATCGAACCTGGTCGTCACCGAGGTTCGATGTGGCGTACGGCCATGCCGAGGCTTGCGAGCGGAGCGGTGGTGCTGTCCCTTCTTTCGGTGATGCGCTGAGACCGCGTGCCGGCACCTGTCGGGCTCACCGCGTCTTACGCGATGCCTCCTCTCCGCTGCGCCGCCTGCCGGGCGCGGAGGTTTTGGTCGTCGTCCCGCGCGTTGCGGACCGGCTCCCCGTGGTGCTGCTCTCGGGCAGGTGGGAGGCGTCTGCGGGCAGGTCGGCCGTCCGCCGCATCCGCCACACGAGCACGTCGCTCACGGAGGCCGCGGTACCGAGTTCACGGCGTTCGGCTACGTCGGACAGGAGGGTGGCCGGGTCGTGGCCCGCGGCTTCTGCCTCCGCGATGGTCGCTGCCAGGGCGTACCAGCCGGGCTCGGCGAGGATCTGCTCGGCCAGCTCCGGCAGCGCCTCGCGCAGCAGCACGGTCTGCCGCTGGAGTATCGGCCGGCTCATACGCCGGCCTCGTTGGTAGAGCGCTCCGAGGGGCTGGGCGGCGGCGGTCTGGTAGGCGGTACGCAGGTGCTCGGCGGCCCGGGCGGCGGCCTCGGCCTGCTGAGCGTGGCCCTTTCTGGCGTGCCAGTGCGCGGCGGCGGTGATGAGGAAGAACAGCATGTCGATGGCCATCGCCGTGGTGGCGCCGTCCTCACCGCGGCCGAGGGCCGGGCCGCCGTGGACGAGGTCGCGGGCGGCCTGCCGCAGGGCTCGGTCGTGCCCGCGTAGGGCGCGGACATGGGAGCGCGAGGCACGTTCGAAGGCCGTAGCCGCGTCCCGGAGTTCGCGGCGGGTGTGGGCGGCGGACGTCTTTGCGAGGGCATCCAGGACCTCGCCGACCGCGGCGATGTGGGCAGCGGCGATCGCATCGTCGCCGTGCTCGACGACGAGGACGGCCTGCCAGGCAGCTGATGCCGTGCTGCGGCGGGCGGAGGCCGGAGCGCCCGGTCCCGTACGGGGTGCTTGCTGTTGCCGGGCGGCTGGGTTGTCCTGGGCGTCGCCGGACCAGCGCTCTCGGATGCGGGGCAGCGAGAGATCGGGGGCGAGGCGCGCGCCGGGGTAGAAGACCGGCTCGCCGTCCTTGTTGAGGTCGTCGGGCAGAGCGACCTTGTATCCGAGGAGGTCGCCGGAGGGCGCGGCACGCTTGCGGATCAGGAGACCTGCGGCGGCGAGCCGGTCGAAGAATTCCTCGTCGCTCCTCGCGCCGGTCACCGCGCGCCGTACCGTTTCCCGCAGTTCCTCGCGGGCGGTGCGCTCGCGGCCCTGGCGCTCGGCCTTGTGGCGCTCAGCGCTGGTGGGTCGCTTCGCGCCGGTGCCGTCGCCCTTGTTCAGGCGGCGCAGGCCGAGTTCGGCTTCGAGGGTGCGGGCTTGGGCCTGGACCCGGACGGCGTCATGGTCGAGGTCGGGCTTGAACCCGTCCTCGCGCACGAGGGTGGCGATGATGTGGATGTGGTCGTCGGCGTGCCGGACCGCCGCCCATCGGCATCCGGCGCCTTCCTCGGGGTCGTCGATGCCGGCGGCGGCCACCATGCGCCGGGCGACCTCGCACCATTCCTCGTCGCTCAGAATCCGGTCTTCTTCGGCGTTGCGGACCGAGAGGTGCCACACATGCTTCTTGGGCCGGTCGGCCTGCTCGACGTTCTCGACGGGCTGATCGAGGAGCTGCTGGAGCTGTTTGAGCGTGGCGGACGGGTCACGGCCGGGGTCGGGGGCGTTGCCATCCCAGGAGGCGACCAGGTGCGGGTCGGTGTGCTCTTCGAACTTGCCCGGCCCGTAGAGGTAGGAGAGGAGGCCGATGGTGCGCTGTCCGCGCTTCTGGATCCTGGGGATCATGCCGGTGAGGGGGTCCTAGTCCTGGTGGAGGAGCCGGTCGGTGGCGTGCTGGACGCGCTGGACTGCGCGGTCGGTGGCCGCGATGACCACGTCGAGTTCGTGCGGGTGCCCTCCGGCGTTGACCGCTCGGGCGACCTGGTTCAAGTTGCCGCCGACATGACCGAGGTGCCGACGGGCGGCGAACAACTCGGCGATCACCTCACGCTCGCCGGCGACGGCACTCGCGGTCCGTTCAAGGTCGCGGGCGGCGGACAGGGCAGCGCGGGCGAGGAAGCCAGCGAGAGTGAGGCCGGCGGCCTTCGCGCCAGCGGTCACGAGGGCGAGTTCGTCGTCGCTGAAGCGGGTGTTGCGGACATGGGGGCGCTGACGACGCTGGTACTTGCGGCGGCGCGTGCGCGGCTGCTCACGTCCGTCCTTTATCCCCTCTGGCTGCGATCCGCCCTCGGTCGCAGCCTCCTCGTCTGGCGTCCCCCGGCGCCGGACGAGCCCCTGCCCCCCAGGGGCAGGGGAACCCTTGGATACTCCGCTCAAGGCGGAGTATCCAAGGGGATAACTTGCTCGCCCCGAGACCGAGTTGGAGTCACCAGCAGGTTCCGGGGTGGTGCCGTTCTGGGTGGGGTTCGTCATCGGGATTCGGGCCTCGTAGAGCGGGTGTGGTGCTGGATGGTTGCGGCCAGCGCGAGGACGTCGGCCGGTCCTATGAGGACGCGGACGGGTCCGTCGGGCTGGTCCTGGACGAGCCACTGGCCGCTCGGCGTAAGGACGGCCGCGTGCAGGAGCCGCCGGCGGACCAGGACGTCCGCCCAGGCGCCGGCCTCGACGACTGTGGGCTCGGATGAGCGAGTAGGTCGCGCGATCACGGCGTTTCTCCTCAAGTGCGGCGGCCCGGCACAGAGCCGGGCCGCCGGTTGCGATTAGGGGCGTTGAGCTGGGGCTTTGCAGATTCAGCCGCACTCGGGGCAGCGACCGACGTGGCTGCTGAGCGCCCGTGCCATCCGCTGCTTCGTCGAGGCAGCCTGCTTCGCGCTGGATTTCGCCGCCGGCCTGCCCTCGTGCCGCTTGGAGTGGGCGAGCATGAAGCCGATCTCCCGCTCGTACTCCGCACGGACGGCGTCGAACTGGTGGCAGGTCTTCACGGGGCGGTGCTCCTTGCTGTAGTGGTGGCGTCGCTCCGCAGTTGCTGGAGCACGAGGCTGAGCCGGTCGTTCCGGCCGCCCTTCAGGCCCTCGCGGCGAAGGATCTCTCGCAGCTGGACCCGGGTGACGGACTCGTTGCCGTCCCGTTCGAGCAGGGCAGGGACGTGCGGACGGACCTGCTGGACGAGCTGGTCCACCGACTGCTCCGGCTCGCGCGGCGGACGCTGCGTCTGCGGGGTGCGGGACCGGGTGCGCTTCCCCTTGGTCTTCGTCCGCGGCTTCGGAGTCGTCTTCCGGCGGAGAGGGACCTTGTGCCCCCGGTCCTCGGTGGGCTCGGTCCCCGTGTCGGTCCCCGGTCCCGGTCC
>NZ_FLSP01000143.1 GCF_900091315.1 Streptomyces sp. DI166 | reverse complement strand
CGCGGGCCGAGGGCGGTCGCGCCGGGTCCGTGGATGTGGTGCGGGACGGGGACGGTCGCGTCCATGCCGTGGATGCGGCGCCGGCCGGGGGCGGTCGCGCCGATGCCATGGAGGCCGGGGTGGACCGGCCACCGGTTCTCGGTGCGGGGCGGCGTGGGGCGTACGGTGCCCGTCCGCACGGGGCCGTACCCGGGCCCGCGCGGCGGCGGACGGTGAGGACCGGCAGCCAGTAGGTCGAGTCCGCAAGTCCCGCCTGCCGCCCCGACGCCCAGCACGCCCGCTCGCCGCACCGGACGGCCACCCGCGTACAACCAGTCCCGGGCGCCCGTCCGGCACGCCGGGAGCACCTTCTCTCTCCCCCCGCCCCACCAGTTCAAGCCAGCCGCGACACGGCCCTCACCGGCCCCCGCGCAACCCCCTGCACAACCCCCCGAAAATCCGCTCTGACCTGTACGTTTCCCCGTCCTTGGATATGCCTTGGGCAGGTGTTGAACGGGGGGTCGGAGTCTGGTCAACGGCGACGGAAACGAATCCTCTAGGAGACCCTCATGACGGACCAGCAGTTCGGTCAGCTCGACGTCCGCTACCTCAACCACTCCGCGCTCGCCCTGCCCGGCGGCGGGGAGCTGTACTACGAGGACAGCGGTGAAGGCCCGGCGGTGACGCTGCTGAACAACTTCTACATCGTCAGCCCGATCTGGCGGAACTTCACCACCGCCCTGGCCGACGACTTCCGGCTCGTCCACTACGACCTGCGCAACCAGGGCGCCTCCAACCCGGGCCCCGAGCCGGTCGCGTTCATGGACCACGTCGAGGACGTGCGCCGCCTGCTGGACCACCTCGGCATCGAGAAGACCTACCTGGTCGGCACGTCCATATCCACCCTCATCGCCCGCGAGTTCGCGCTGAAGTACCCCGAGCGCGTCGCCGGCCTGGTCCTCGTCGGCCCGGCGTTCTCGCCCAACGGCACCCTGCGCCGCAAGCTCGTCAGCCGCTCCTGGCTGGCCAGCCTGGAGTCCGGCGGCACCACCCAGCTCTTCAACCACCTCTACCCGCTGGTCTTCCCGGACCAGATGATCCACGAGGGCGGCACCGCGGCCTACCTGGCGCTCAAGGACAACTTCCTGTCCCTGCTCTCCGTCGGCTCCATCCGCGAGAACCTCCTCGCCTCCCTGGAGATCGAGGACAGCCCCGAGGAGCTCGCCCGTCTGGCCGCCCCGACGCTGATCATCAACGGCGACGGCGACTTCGCCTGGAGCGAGTCCGTCATCGAGGACGCCCTGAACCGCATCCCGGACAGCCGCGCCGTCACCCTCAAGCACGCCGGTCACGTGCCGTTCTTCGACGACCCGCAGGGCTTCCAGACCGCCGTCTCCGAGTTCGTACACGAGCTGGAGGCGCGCCGTCCCACCGTGGCCGCCACCGAGGCCGCGTAGCGCGGGCGGACGGACGACGGCGCGGGGGCGCCCCCGACCCCGGTGATCCCGGGCCCGGCGCCCCCGGCCCCGCCCCGCGAACCCGAGCCAGACCCACCCGCTGCACCACCGCAGCACCACCCAGGACGCACACCACGTCCCGACGCTGGAGACAAGCACTCATGACAACACGTCTGTTGACCGGGGCCACCGGCTTCGTCGGCGGAGCCGTGGTCCTCGAACTTCTCGACCGGACCGACGACCCCGTCATCGCACTGGTCCGCGGCAAGGACGACTCCGAGGCGACGCGGCGCCTGCACGACACCCTCTCCGCGATGGCGGACGGCTACGGCCGCTCCGACCTGCGGCCCGAGATCCTTCGCCGGACCGTGGCCGTGCACGGTGACATGACCGTCGACGGCTGCGGCGCCGACGTCTCCGCGCTGCCGCCGGTCGACGAGGTCTGGCACTGCGCCGCCTCCCTGCGCTACGAGGAGGAGTACCGCACCGAGATCGAGGCGCAGAACGTCCAGGGCACCGCCAACGTCCTCGACCTCGCCCGCACGGTGGGCGCGCGCACCTTCAACTACGTCTCCACCGCCTACGTGGCGGGTTCCCGCACCGACCTGATCACCGAGGGCCCGGTCACCGACCCCTCGGTGGCCAACAACTGCTACGAGCAGACCAAGATGCGCGCCGAGGCCCTCGTCGAGGCCGCCGCCGGCGACCTGCGGATCCGCATCATGCGGCCCACCGTCGTCATCGGCCACAGCGTCACCCGGCACGGTCTGAACTGGTCCGGCCTGTACGGCTTCGCGCGTCAGGTGCTGGTCTTCAAGAAGACCGCCTCGCGCAAGCTCGGCACCTTCCTCTCGCACGCCCGGGTCCGGCTGCTCGCCGACCCCGACACCGTGGTCAACCTCGTCCCCGTCGACATCGTCGCCCGAAACGCGGTCGCCATCTCGCTGTCGGACTCCCCGGAGACGTACTTCCACCTCGGCAACTCCGAAGGACCGACGGTCCGGGCCATGGTCACCCAGGTCTTCGAACTGCTCGGTCTGCGCGAGCCGCTGTGGGTGGACGACCGGGACGGCTTCACCGCGATCGACGAGGCCCTCGACGGCGGCATGAACTTCTACCGCTCCTACCTGCGCTACAACAAGCGCTTCGACCTCACCAACACCGCCGCCGTCTGCGGCCCGGACGCCTCCTACGCCCCCACCGGCCCGGAGGAGATGGCCGAGTACCTCCTCTACTACCTGCGCACCCTGCGCGGCTTCCAGGAGAACACCGGCAGCGAGCGGGTCGTCCACCCCGTCGCCGCCTGACCCGCCCGCCACCCGTTCGGGCTTTCTGTCCGCCGACGGACCAACCCCTGAGCCTGCGTACCTCCGTAGGCCGTCACTGGAGGAGACATGTACGACAGCACGACGGTCGCGGAGCACCTGCGCGGCCTGCTGGAGAACGCGGTCGGCGCCCCGCTGCCGCTGGACGACCCCGCGGCCCGTGCCGCGTCCCTGTGGAACCTGGGCCTGACCTCGGCGGGCTTCATGCGTCTGCTCGCCGAGGCCGAGGACGCCTTCGGTATCGAGTGGGACCTGGACGAGCCGACCGACGCGTTCTCGTCCTACGACGCCCTGCTCGCCCACGTCACCGCGCACCTGGAGCGCCGCGCCGCCAAGGCGGGGGGTGTCGCGTGATGGCCCGCGTGAACCGCCGGCTCGCGCTGGCCACCGCCCCCGCCGAGGCCGCCCGCCGCCACGGCGCCGTCCCCATCCGCCTCGACCGGCCGCTCGACCTGTTCCCGCAGGCGGGCCGGAACTTCGACTACGCCACCTTCGCCGACCTGGTGGAGGAGGCCGCAACCATGCTCTCCGGCGCGGGTATCCGCGACGGACAGCGCGTCCTGATCGTCAAGCGGTCCAACTTCGACATCCCGCTGCTGGCCTTCGCCTGCGCCCGGATCGGTGCCGTGCCGGTGCTGGTGCACTCCGCGGTCGGCTTCCAGGCGCTCGGTGTGATGACCGAGCGGGCCGCCCCGGCGGCCGTCATCAGCGACGCCGCCACCGAGTCGGCCGGGGTGCTCGACTCCGTGGACCCGACCCTGCCCCGCTGGTACGTCGGTGAGCGCGGCGAGCACGGACTGTCGCTGCTGGACACCGAGCGCGGCGCGATCCCGCCCGCCGTGGTGCCGAGCGTGGACACCCCGCAGCTCGTCACCCACAGCTCCGGTACGACCGGGGTGCCCAAGCTGGTGCTGCACTCCGTGCACAGCTTCGCCGGGCACGCCCGGCCGCAGATCACCATCGGCAAGGTGCTGCGGGTGCGCGACCCGTACCTGATGTGCCTGTCGCCGGTGCACGCCCGCTGCATGTCCGGGATGCTCGCCATCCTCGCGCTCGGCCTGCCGCTGGGCTTCCTCACCGACACCTCCCCCGAGAACGCCGCCGAACTGCTCGCCGCGGTCCGCCCGGGTGTGGTGGAGACCGTCCCCAACGCGTTCATCCGCTGGGAGGAGGTCGCCGAGACCCGGCCCGAACTCTTCGCGCAGACGCGGCTGTTCGTCAGCTCCTTCGACGCCGCCCACCCGCGCACCATCCGGACCCTGCTCAGGGCCGCCCGGCCCGGCGCCCGCTACATGCAGGCGTACGGCCAGACCGAGACCGGGCCGGTCACCGTCAAGTCGCACAAGCTCAAGAGCCGCTGCGAGCACGGCCGTTGCGTGGGCCGCGGGGTCCTCGGCCACACGAAGATCCGGGTCGTCGACGACGAGGGCGACAAGGTGCCCAACGGCATCCCGGGCCAGATCTTCGCCCGCTCCTCCGGCGTCACCCCCAGCTACCTCGGCTCCCCGGACCAGCGGGTCGACGGCTGGTGGGCGATGGGCGACTACGGCATGGTCAGCGCCCGCGGCTGTCTGCACCTGTACGACCGGCTGGTGGACCGGGGCAGCGGCGTGGAGAGCCTGCTGGCCGCCGAGGACGACATCCTGGAGGCGCTGCCGCAGCTCACCGAGGTCGCCATCATCCCGATGGGCGACGGCGGCCCGGCCGTCCCGCTGGTCTGCACCCGCGGCGACCTCCCGCTGGACCGCGCCGCCTGGGCCGAGGCGGTCGCCGGACTGCCCGAGCTGTCCCCGCCCGTGCAGTGCCGCTGGGACGACATCCCGCACACCGCCACCTGGAAGGTCAAGCGTCTGGAGGTGGCCCGCCGGCTGGCCGCGGGAGACCTGCCGGTACTGGCCGCGGCGAGGGAGGAACGATGACGACCGCCCCTCCGCGCCGGACCACCACGGCGGCGGAATTCTGGCAGCACTGGCTCCCCGCGGTGGAACGGCTGGTCCCCGTGCCCGAGGAGCACCGCTCGGCCACCGTCGCCCACGAGGAGGCGGCCCGCGAACTCGCCCTCGACCCGGACGTGCTGGAGCACCTGGTCGGCGCCGGTTTCCCCGCCGAGGACACCCCGGGCGGGCTGCGCTACGACTACCACGACGTGATGAACCTCGGCCTCCAGTCGGGCCTCGGCCGTTCCCTGGCCGAGCTCGGCGAACGCCAGTGCATGCGGCTGGCCGCCGGGCAGCCCGAGGGCTGGCTCACCGAGAGGGTCACCCGCATCCGGCTCACCGCCACCTGCGACGCGGCCGGCTGCAGCAGCTGCGTCACCCCGCCCGTACCGGCCGAGCCGGCGCCCAAGCTGTACGAGGGCCGGCTCACCGAGTGGGCCAAGGACCCCGAGCGGCCGGACTCGATGCTGGCCACGGTCACCACCCGCGGCCACCGGGACGCCCCGCGCACCGACACCGTCCGCCGTATCCACGACGACCTGCTGGAGCGGCTGGTCTCCGGCGAGTACCAGTACGGCTGGGTGCCCGAGGCACTGCGCTCCCGGCCCGCCGAGGCGATCGGACACCGCGCCGTGGACTGCGTGGTGGCCGCCTGGCAGATGCAGAAGTGGGCCGAGGAGGCGGGCGTGCGCGCCCGCACCCGGCGCGGCTTCCTGCTCGGCCTGGTCGGTGTCGAGCACGCCTGGACCGAGGTGTTCGAGGAGGGCCGCTGGCTGCTCCTGGACCCGGTGCTGGCGTACCTCGGCTCCCGGCACAAGGCCACCCACCCCGAGTTCGCCGACTTCACCCGAGGTTCGGTGCACAACCGGCTCCTGGTCTGGGACCGGTCCGTCGACGAGTCGCTGGCCGACCACGACTGCGTGGCCGGCGGACACGTCCGCGTCGACTGCCGTCAGCTCCCCGCCGCCCGTACCCCCGCCTGAGCGTACGGGCGGACACATCCCCCCATCGGGGCGACGCCCCGCCCCGTCTTTCCTGGAGGAAACACCCATGTTCAACAAGCTGGCCGCGCTCGCGACCGGCCGCCGCAAGCTGGTGCTCTGGCTGGGACTGCTGTTCTGTGTCGTGGCCGGAGGACTGGGCGGCGCCGTCAACAGCAAGCTGTCCTCCGGTGGTTACGAGGTGCCCGACGCACCGTCGACGCAGGCGAACGAGATCCTCAGCGAGAAGTTCGGCACCGGTGAGCCCAACCTCGTGCTGCTGGTGAAGACCCCGCAGGGCGTCGACGACCCGGACACCGCCGCCAAGGGCGCCGAGCTGACCGAGAAGCTCGCCGCCGAGGACGGCGTCCAGGAGGCCGCCTCCTACTGGACCCTGGACAAGGCGCCCAGCTTGCGCGCCGAGAAGTCCGACTCCGCGCTCGTCCTCGCCCACCTTGAGGGCAACGAGGACGAGGTGGACGACTACCTGGCGAAGCTGCGCCCGCACTACGAGGACGGCTTCGAGGGTCTGCAGATCCAGTTCGGCGGCCGCGCCGAGGCCTACGCGGAGATGAACGAGCAGACCCAGGAGGACCTGGCGCTCGCCGAGACCCTGGTGCTGCCGCTCACCCTGATCCTGCTGGTCTTCATCTTCCGCGGGGTCATCGCGGCCCTGCTGCCGCTGGCCGTCGGCATCGTCGCCATCATCGGCGCGCTCGGTGTGCTGCGGGTGCTGGTGGAGCTGACCGACGTGTCGGTCTTCGCGATGAACCTCACCACCGGACTCGGGCTCGGCCTCGGCATCGACTACAGCCTTTTCGTGGTCAGCAGGTACCGCGAGGAGCTGCGCAAGGGCGCGAGCGTCAACGACGCCATCGGCACCAGCCTGCGCACCGCCGGCCGTACCGTCCTGTACTCGGCGATCACCGTGGCGCTGTCGCTGTCGGCGCTGCTGCTGTTCCCGATGTACTTCCTGCGCTCCTTCGCCTACGCCGGTATCGCGGTCGTCGCGTTCGCGGTGGTCGCCGCCCTGGTGCTGCTGCCGGCGCTGCTCGCGGTCATCGGCACCCGGATCAACAAGTGGTCCTGGAACCGCAAGAAGCCCGAGGGGGCCGTGGAGAACGGCTTCTGGCACAGGCTCGCCACCCTGGTGATGCGCCGCCCGCTGCCGCTGGCCACCGGTGTCATCGTGATCCTGCTCTTCCTCGGCTCGCCGTTCCTCGGCATCAACCTCAACCTCGCCGACGAGCGCACCCTGCCCAAGGACGCCGAGGCCCACCAGGTCGGCCAGGTCCTGGTCGAGGACTACTCGGCCCGCGAGATGGAACCGCTCATGGTCGTCGCCGAGAACGCGGGCGACCCGGCCGAGCGGGACGCCAAGGTCGAGGAGTACGCGCAGACGCTGAGCAAGCTCGACAACGTGGCCCGCGTCGACGCCCAGACCGGCTCCTACGCCGACGGCGAGCAGATCGCCCCGGCCGGCGCCCTCAACGAGCGCTACGAGAAGGGCGAGGGCACCTGGCTGTCGGTCATCCCGGAGGTCGGCTCCTACACCGACGAGGGGCAGGACCTGGTCGGTGACGTGCGGGCCGCGAAGGCACCGTTCGAGGACGTGAAGGTCGCGGGCACCGCCGCCTCCTTCAAGGACACGATGACCTCGCTGACCGACCGGATGCCGTGGGCGCTGCTGCTGATCGCCGTCTCCACCTTCGTGCTGCTGTTCCTGATGACGGGCAGCGTGCTGATGCCGGTGAAGGCGTTCGTGCTCAACCTGCTCAGCCTCACCGCCACCTTCGGCGCCATGGTCTGGGTCTTCCAGGACGGCAACCTGATGTGGCTGACCGGTGACTTCACCGTCACCGACGGCATCGTGGCGACCACCCCGATCATGATGTTCTGCGTCGCCTTCGGCCTCTCCATGGACTACGAGGTCTTCCTGCTCTCCCGGATCAAGGAGGAGTACGACCGCACCGGCGACAACAGGAGCGCGGTCGCGCTGGGCCTCCAGCGCACCGGTGGCCTGGTCACCGCGGCCGCCGCGCTGATCGCCCTGGTGTTCGTCTCCTTCCTGGTCTCCGGCATCACCTACATGAAGCTGCTCGGCCTCGGTCTGGCGCTGGCCGTCCTGATGGACGCGACCCTCGTCCGGGGCATCCTCGTCCCGGCCTTCATGCGCCTGGCCGGCCGCTACAACTGGTGGGCCCCGCGCCCGCTGACCCGGATCTACGAGCGGTTCGGGCTGAGCGAGGGCGAGGAGGCCCCGGCCCCCGCGCCCGCCAACGCGGGCAAGCAGGCCGACTCCGGCCGCACGCCCGCCGACATCGGCAGCTGACCGTACGCACCGCACCGACTCCCGGCGGGGCCGCCCCGAGGCCACCGGCTGTCCCGAGGCCATCGGCCGCTCCGAGGCCACCGGGCGCCCCGCCGGGACCCGCCCACCACCCCACCACCGCGCACACTCCGAGGGGACCACCATGTCCGACCAGCTCACCCAAGGCCACGCGCTCCTGCTGGAGTTCGTCGATCTGCCCGAACTGCTCGACGGCATCGGCCGCGACGACGACCTGACCACGGCCGGCCTGAACTCCGGCGACCTGATCCGGCTCGCCCTCGCCATCGAGGAGCGCACCGGCAGCCCGCTCGACGACGACGAACTGACCGCGCTGCACACCATCGCCGGGATCGACGAGGTGCTGACCGCGCGCGCCGCGACCGTGAGCGAGGCCCGCTGATGTGGATGGCCCACTTCGTCCGGCGGCACGCCGGACAGCGCCCCGACGCCCTCGCCCTGGCCGACGAACGGCTCTCGCTCACCTGGCGTGAACTGGACGAACGTACCGACTCCCTGGCCGCCGCCCTGATCGACCGCGGGGTCGGCCCCGGTGAGCGCCTGGTGGTCAGCTCGCCCAACCGGGTC
Organism: Streptomyces sp. DI166; assembly: GCF_900091315.1. Classification (GTDB taxonomy): domain Bacteria; phylum Actinomycetota; class Actinomycetes; order Streptomycetales; family Streptomycetaceae; genus Streptomyces; species Streptomyces fuscus. Next base: position 6,225 of record NZ_FLSP01000143.1, on the reverse strand, counting down.
GAGGTACTGGAGCTGTACATCGCGGCCGGGAAGGCCGGGGCCATCGTCTGCCCCGTCAACCACTCCTTCCCCGCCCCCGAGGTCGAGCACGTCGTCTCCAACTCCGCGCCGCGCGGCGTGATCGCCGAGCAGGGCGTGCTGGACCGGCTCGGCGACGCCTTCGGCGACACCTGGCGGATCGCCCTGGACGGCCCCGGCTACCAGGAACTGCTCGCCACGCCCCGCCGCACGCTGCCGCTGCCGCAGATGGACGACCTGTTCGCGATCCTGCACACCTCGGCCACCACCGGCCGCGCCAAGGGCGTCGCGGTCACCCACCGCTCGGTGTCCGCCTGCTACACCGCGCTCGCCGCCGAGGCCCGCTTCACCGCCGACGACGTGATGCTCAACCCCTGCCCGCTCTTCCACGGCTCGATGGTGATCGGCCTGGCCCTGCTGGCGGCCGGCGGAACCCTGGTGCTGCAGCGGGAGTTCGCCCCGCAGCGCTTCCTCGCCGAGGCCGAGCAGCGCCGCGCCACCCGCGCCTTCGTGGTGCCGTCCATGGTCCGCTTCGCGCTGCGCACCAAGGCGTTCGACACCACCGACCTGTCCAGCCTGGTCGACGTGATGTTCGGCGGCGCCCCCATGCCGGAGGAGCTGCTGCGCGAGTCCCTGGAGCGCTTCCCCTGCCCCTTCCGCGGGATCTACGGCATCACCGAGGGCGGCGGCCCGATCGCCACGGTCCTCTTCGGCGGCACCGAGGACCACGGCGCCGACGCGGCCGCCCGTGAGCTGCGCCTGCGCTCGGCGGGGCGGATGCTGCCCGGCTGCCACATCGAGATCCAGGACAAGGAGGGCGGCGCGCTGCCGCCCGGCGAGATCGGCGAGGTCTGCGTCCGCGGCGACGGTCTGATGCGCGGCTACTGGCGCAACCCGGCCGCCACCGAGTCCGCGCTGCGCGACGGCTGGCTGCGCACCGGCGACCTCGGCTACTCCGACGCCGACGGCTACCTCTACCTCGTCGACCGGATCAACGACGTGCTCATCCGCGGCGGCCAGAACGTCTACCCGGCCGAGATCGAGCGGGTGCTGGGCGCCCAGCGCGGGGTCGCCGACGCGGCCGTCGTGGGCGCGCCCTCGGAGGAGTGGGGCGAGGTCCCGGTCGCCTTCGTGGTCGCGGAGGGCGAGGAGGTCTCCGCCGCCGGGCTGCTGAAGGCCTGCGCCAGCGAACTGGCCAGCTACAAGCGGCCGGTGCGGATCGAGTTCGTCGCCGAGATCCCGCGCAGCGCGGCCGGCAAGATCCTGCGCCGCAAGCTGCGCGAGCGGTTCGCCGACGGCATGCCCGGCGCGGCCCCGGTGCCGCCCGGCGAGCGGGGGGAGTGAGCGCCGTGCGAGTCGCCTGCATAGGTGCCGGGCCCGGCGGTCTGATGCTGGCCCTGCTGCTGCGCCGCCTCGGCGGCCACGAGGTCGACGTCTTCGAGCGCAGCCCCGCCGGCGCCACCTACGGCTTCGGTGTCGTCTTCTCCCGCTTCAGCCTGGCCCGGCTGCGCCGCGCCGCCCCCGACGTGGTCGCCGCCCTGCTGGACCGGGGCGCCCGCTGGGACGACGTGGAGGTCCGCCGGGACGGCGAGCGGGTCCGCTCCACCGGCCACGGCTTCGCCGCGGTGGAACGCCGCGAGCTGCTCACCGCGCTGAACGAGCTGGCCGAACAGGCCGGTGCCCGCCTGCACTTCAGCACCGAGGCCGACGCGAAGGACCTGCTCGGACGCTACGACGTGGTCGTCGCCGCGGACGGCGCCGGCAGCCGCACCCGGGCCGCGTTCGCGCGGGAGTTCGGGGCCTCGGTCCTGCCCGGCCCCGGGCGGTACGCCTGGTTCGGCGTGGACCGCGCCTTCGACGCGATGACGTTCCTCTTCGAGGACAGCCCGTACGGGCCGGTCGGCGCCCACGTCTACCCGTACGGTCCGGACCGCTCGACGTTCCTGGTGGAACTCGGCGAACAGGAGTGGGAGCGGGCCGGTTTCACCGAGGGCGCGAGCATGCCGCCCGGCTGGAACGACGAGCGGGCCATGGAGTTCTGCGCCGAGGTGTTCGCCCGGCACCTGGGCGGGGCGAGGCTGCTGTCCAACGGTTCGCGCTGGCTGACCTTCCCGAGGATCTCCAGCGAGCGCTGGTCCACCGGGCGCCTGGTGGGGCTCGGGGACGCCGTGCACACCGCGCACTTCTCGGTGGGCTCGGGGACGACCCTGGCCCTGGAGGACGCGGTGGAGCTGGCGCGGCAACTGGCCGAGCACAGGGAGGGCGACGACCTCGACGCGACGCTCGCCGCGTACGAGGCGAACCGGCGGCCGATCGTGCGGTCCGTGCAGGAGGTCGCCTGGGCGAGCCAGCGGATGTGGTCCCACGCCTCCGAGCACCGCGCGCTGGACCCGGGCACGCTGATGCTGCGCCTGCTTACCCGCACGGGTCAGTCCACGGCGGGCGTCCTGCTGCGGCTCGACCCGCAGTTGGCCAAGATCGGCGACGGGGTGACGGCGCTGCCGGAGGGCGAGGTGCCGGAGCTGGCCGCCACGACGGACGGCACGCTGACCCTGTCCGGCCGCCCCGACGGACCCGTCCTGGTGCCGACGGCCCCCGACGCCCTCGCGGTCGGCGCGGCGGGGGAGCGGCTGCGGATGCTGCGCTGCGAACGGCCCTCCGCCTCCCTGGGGTTGCTGGTGAGCGCCCCGGCGCCGGCGGAGGATCAGGTGGCCCGGCTGGTCGAATCGGTGACGGCACTGGCGGCCTCCGTCGCCCTGGACGTCGTCGCCGTGGGCCCCGGCACCTCCCTCCCGGCCGCCGACCGCACCGCCCGCTCGGCCCTGACCGAGCGCCTCACGGCCAGGGGCCTGCACACCGCCTACGTCTGCCGCCCGGCCGACCTCGACCACGGCTGGACCCACGTCCGCTCGGGGCGTGCGGCCGAGGTGTGGACGACGCGGGAGTAGCGGGCCCGTCCGCTCCTGCCCCGACGTGCCGGGTGCCTGTGTGCAACCCCCCCACCCCGGCCGGGTGTTGTCCGTCCATCGCGTCGACGTGAAACCGCCACCCCGGTTTGTTACCGGGTTCGAGAAAGGAACTTGGGGGATGCCCCAGCTGGAAACGTCCCGTCCGCGCACCGGTCGGGCAGCGCCGTCCGGGCGGTGGACCACGCCCGTCGGAGTCGAGGTCGTCCGTATCTCCGAGGCTCTCGGCTCCGCCGCCACCCTGCGTACCGCCCTGGAGGACACCCTCGACGAACGCCGCGGCATGCTGCTGTTCCGCGGCCCCGACCGGATCATCGGCTACAGCGATCCACCGGTGGAGATAACCGCGAGCGGGAGGGAGATACGCGCCACCGCGCTCAACGCGCGCGGGCGGGTGCTGCTTCCGGCCCTGCTGGCCCTGTTCTCCCGTGCCGTCGGGCCCGGCGGGCGGGTCGAGGCCGGTGGGGACAGCCTGCGGGTGACCGGCGGGGTTCCCGACGGGACCTTCGCCGAGGAGGACCGCACCCGGCAGGTCGGTGTCTTCGCCGTCGTGCGCTCGGTAGTCGAGGGGCTCGCCCTGCCCGACGACCCGCTGCTCGGGCTCTACGGTGCCTTCGGGTACGACCTGATCTTCCAGGTCGACCCGGTCGGACTCACCCAGGACCGCCGCCCCGGCGACCGCGACATGGTGCTGCACCTGCCGGACACCGTCTACGAACTCGACCTCAAGGCCGACGAAGCCGTCCGGCACGACTACGAGTTCCGGGTCGGCGCCACCCGCACCGACGGGCTCGACCGCGCCACCCCGGCCCGCCCCTTCACGGCCGCCCGGCAGGCGCCCGAGCGGGACCACGCGCCCGGCGAGTACGCGCGGGTCGTGGAGCTGGCGCGCCCGCTGTTCCGGTCCGGGGACCTGTTCGAGGTCGTGCCCAGCCAGTCCTTCCACCGGGTCGTCACCCGCCCGCCGTCCCGGCTGTTCCGCACCCTGCGCGAACGCAACCCCGCCCCGCACAGCCTGCTGATGAACCTCGCCGAGGACGAGTACCTGGTCGGCGCCTCCCCGGAGATGTTCGTCCGGGTCACCCCGCGCGCCGAGGCCGGCGCCCTCGTCGAGACCTCCCCGATCAGCGGCACCATCGCCCGCGGCCGGGACGCCCTGGAGGACGCCGAGCGGATCCGCACCCTGCTCAACTCGGCCAAGGACGAGCACGAGCTGACGATGTGCACGGACGTCGACCGCAACGACAAGTCCCGGGTCTGCCTGCCCGGCACGGTCCAGGTCACCGCCCGCCGCCGGATCGAGAAGTACTCCACCCTCATCCACACCGTCGACCGCGTCGAGGGCGTCCTGCGGCCCGACCGGGACGCGCTGGACGCCTTCCTCGCCCACCTGTGGGCGGTCACCGTCACCGGCGCGCCCAAGCTGTCCGCGATCGAGTTCATCGAGCGGCACGAGCGCTCACCGCGCCGCTGGTACGGCGGTGCCGTCGGCCGGATCGGCTTCGACGGCGGCCTGGACACCGTGCTGACCCTGCGCACCATCCACCTGCACGACGGCGTGGCCACGGTCCGGGCCGGTGCCACCCTGCTGCACGACTCCTCCCCCGAGGACGAGGAGTTGGAGACCGAGCTGAAGGCGAAGGCGCTGCTGGGGGTGCTGGACGAGCCCGTCCGGCCGCTGCGCGCGGCATCCGTGGTCTCCGAGGGGCCCGGCGCCGGCCGCCGCGTCCTCCTCGTCGACCACCGCGACTCCTTCGTGCACTGCCTCGCCGGGTACCTCCGCGAGACCGGCGCCGACGTCGGTACGTACCGCAGCGGCACCCATCTGCCCCTGCTCGCCGAGCAGCGGCCTGATTTGGTGGTGCTGTCCCCCGGCCCTGGCACCCCCGCCGACTTCGGCACCGCCGCCACGCTCGCCGAGGCCGAACGGCTCGGCATCCCCGTCTTCGGCGTCTGCCTGGGCCTGCAGGGGATCGTGGAGTATCTCGGCGGCACCCTCGGCGTGCTGCCCGAGCCGGTGCACGGCAAGCCCTCCCGGGTCCGCCGCACCGAGGCCGACTCCCTGCTGCTGGAGGGGCTGCCCAAGAGCTTCACCGTCGGCCGTTACCACTCCCTGTACGCCGACCCGGCCACGCTGCCGGACTCCCTCCGGGTCACCGCGGCCACCGAGGACGGCATGGTCGCGATGGCGGTCGAGGCGCCCGCACACCGGTTCGCTGCGGTCCAGTTCCACCCCGAGTCGATCATGACGTACGCCGGGCACACCGGACGCCTGGTCGTGCACAACGCGGTCGCCCACCTGACCCGTACCCCGGTCGGAGCCCTGCGGTGAGCGCCGTGCTCGCGCCCGAGCCGGTCGACCTGGACGCGGTGACGGCCCTGTTCGAGCCGCGCGTGATCGCGGCGCAGGCGCACACCGGGGAACTGGAGTTCGGGCAACTGCCCGCGCCGGTGCGGGAGCTGCTGCACGGCTACACCGCGCCGCTGCGCCGCGAGACGTTCACCGCGGGCCGGCTCGCCGCCGCCCGGGCCACCGCCGCGCTGACCGGGATGCCCCGGTGGCTGAGCGCCGACGGGCGCGGGGCGCCGAGCTGGCCGTACGGGGTGGCCGGTTCCCTCAGCCACACCAACCGGGTCGCCCTGTGCGTGACCGGCCCCGACGACGGAGTCGGGCTCGGCATCGACATCGAGCCCCTGGAGACGGGCGAGGAACTGCTCTCCGCCGTGCACTACGTGTGCACCCCCGAGGAGCGCGAGCGCCTGCGCGGCGCCGCCGACCCGGCCCTCGCCGTCCTGCGGCTCTTCTGCGTCAAGGAGGCCCTCTACAAGGCGCTCCCGCCGGACCACCAGGACGGCACCTCCTTCCAGTCCGTCGCCCTGGAGTGGCAGGAACCCCCACCCGGCACCGACCCCGCCGCCCCGGTCCACTTCCGCGTCGACCGAGGCCCGTTCCCCGGCACGGAGGCCCGCTGCGCGCTCATCGGCAGCCGGATGGTCGCCGCGGTGTCTTTGCCCCGCCCACCCGGTCCCGTCCGCGGCCTGGCCGCCCCGGGCTCGCGCGCGGCGGACTCGGCTCCGGGTTCTCCGGACTCGCGGTCCGCGACCGGCTGTTCGTGTCCGGGCGCCGCCGCTGCGGGCTCGCGCGCGGCGGACTCGGCTCCGGGTTCTCCGGACTCGCGGTCCGCGACCGGCTGTTCGCGCTCGGGCCCCGCCGCCGCGGGCTCGCGCGCCGTGGATTCGG
>NZ_FLSP01000142.1 GCF_900091315.1 Streptomyces sp. DI166 | reverse complement strand
ACGAGGGAATCGTGCGCTTTCTGCTCGCCGCGGGCGCGATCGGCATGCTCTTCAAGGAGAACGCCTCCATTTCCGGCGCCGAGGTCGGCTGCCAGGGCGAGGTCGGCTCCGCCTGCTCCATGGCGGCCGGTGGGCTCGCCGAGGTGCTGGGCGGCAGCCCGGAACAGGTCGAGAACGCGGCCGAGATCGGCATGGAGCACAACCTGGGCCTGACCTGCGACCCGGTCGGCGGCCTGGTCCAGATCCCCTGCATCGAACGCAACGGCATGGCCGCCGTGAAAGCGGTCACCGCCGCCCGCATGGCCCTGCGCGGCGACGGACGGCACCACGTCTCCCTCGACAAGGTCATCAGAACCATGAAACAGACGGGCGCCGACATGAAGGTCAAATACAAGGAGACCGCCCGCGGTGGGCTCGCCGTGAACGTCATCGAGTGCTGAGTAGGGGCCGTGGGACGCGTGACCGAGCGGCGACCGGTGCTGCGGATCCGTGACGGCCGGGCGAGCAGCCGCCCGGACACCCTGGTCGCGGAGGAGCCGCTGGAGATCCGTCTGAACGGCAGACCCCTCGCCGTCACCATGCGCACCCCCGGTGACGACTTCGCGCTGGCCGTCGGCTTCCTGGTGAGCGAGGGAGTCGTGGGCCGCGCCGAGGAGGTGGCCAACGTCGTGTACTGCGCGGGCGCCACGGCCGACGGCTCCAACACCTACAACGTCGTCGACGTGCGGCTCGCCCGGGGCGTGCCACTGCCCGACATCACGCTGGAGCGGAACGTGTACACCAGCTCCTCCTGCGGCCTGTGCGGCAAGGCGAGTCTGGATGCCGTACGGACGACGGCGCGTTGGGCGATCGCCGACACCCCGCCGGTCCGCGTCACCCCGCAGCTGCTGGCCGTACTGCCGGACCAACTGCGAGCCGCGCAAAGGGTGTTCGACCGGACGGGCGGCCTGCACGCGGCCGCGCTGTTCTCGCCCGAGGGCGAACTGCTGGACCTGCGCGAGGACGTGGGCCGCCACAACGCCGTGGACAAAATCGTCGGCCGCGCACTCCGCGACGACGCGCTGCCGCTGTCCCGGACCGTACTGCTGGTGTCCGGGCGGGCCTCCTTCGAGCTGGCGCAGAAGGCCGTGATGGCGGGCGTCCCGGTGCTGGCGGCGGTCTCGGCGCCCTCCTCCCTCGCCGTGGACCTGGCCACGGAGGCGGGGCTCACCCTGGTCGGCTTCCTGCGCGGCGGTTCCATGAACGTGTACGCGGGCGGGCACCGCATCGCGGCGGAGGCCGGCGCATGAGCGGGCGCGACGGCTTCCCGCGCCGCGTCGCGATGCTCAGCGTCCACACCTCGCCACTGCACCAGCCCGGTACCGGTGACGCGGGAGGGATGAACGTCTATGTCGTCGAACTCGCCCGGCGCCTGGCCGCCCGCGGTATCGAGGTCGAGATCTTCACCCGGGCCGCGTCGGCGGACCTGCCGCCCAGCGTCGTACTCGCCCCCGGCGTCCTGGTCCGGCACGTGGCCGCGGGCCCGTACGAAAGCCTGGCCAAGGAGAACCTCCTGGCGCAGCTCAGGGTCTTCGCGCACGCAGTGACCCGGACCCGGTCCGGACAGCGCCCCGGCCCCTACGACCTGATCCACTCCCACTACTGGCTCTCCGGTCACGTCGGCCGGCTGACCGCCGCCCGCTGGGGTGTCCCGCTCGTGCACGCCATGCACACCATGGCCAAGGTCAAGAACGCTCACCTCGCCCACGGCGACACCCCCGAGCCCGCCGCCCGTGTGCGCGGCGAGACCCGGGTCGTACGCGCCGCCGACCGGCTGATCGCCAACACCGCCGAGGAGGCCGACGACCTGGTCCTGCACTACGCCGCCGACCCCGCACGGGTCGCCGTCGTCCACCCCGGAGTCGACCTGGACCGCTTCTCGCCCGGCGCCGGCCGGGCCGCCGCCCGCGCCCGGCTCGGGCTCCCGCGGGACGCGCTGATCCCCCTGTTCGTGGGCCGCGTGCAGCCGTTGAAGGCGCCGGACGTCCTGTTGCATGCGGTGGCCCTGCTGCTGGAGCGGCGGCCGGGGCTGCGCGAGCGGATCGTGGTGCCGGTCGTGGGCGGGCCCAGCGGCAGCGGCCTGGCCGAGCCGGAAGGTCTGCAGAAGCTGGCCGCCCGGCTCGGGATCTCGGACGTGGTGCTGTTCCGGCCGCCGGTGCGGCAGGAGCGGCTGGCCGACTGGTACCGGGCCGCGTCCGTGCTGGTCATGCCGTCGCACAGCGAGTCCTTCGGGCTGGTCGCCGTGGAGGCGCAGGCGTGCGGTACCCCGGTCGTCGCGTCGCGGGTCGGAGGTCTGCCGGTGGCCGTACGGGACGGGGTGAGCGGCATGCTCGTACGCGGGCACGACCCGCAGGACTACGCCCGCGCCCTGGAAGCCTTCGCCGACGACCCGGAGCGCTCGGCCCGGATGGGCGGGGCCGCGGTGCGCCATGCCGGGAACTTCGGCTGGGAGACGGCAGCGGCGGCCACGGCGGAGGTGTACGCGGCGGCCCTGCCGCGGACCCACCGGCGCAAAGCGCTCGACGCGTCGGCCGGGGTGTGCCTAGGGTGATCTTCGCGGCATCGCGTGCCGGTCACCGGCCGGGTGAGGCATGGAGGCGCCGCGGATGTGCCCACGGAGGCATTCGTCTTGTCCGTAGAGTTCAACCACACCATCGTTCCCTGCCACGACCGGGAAGAGTCCGCTCGTTTCTTCGCCCGTATCCTCGGCCTTCAGGTCGGCGAACCCACGGAGCCCTTCCTGCCCGTCGACACCGCGAACGGCGTCACGCTGGACTTCGCGACCGTCGGCGGTGACATTCCGACCCTGCACTTCGCGTTCCTCGTCTCGGAGGCCGAATTCGACGGCATCCTTGCCCGGCTCGTCGAGGAGCAGATCCCCATCCAGGCCGACCCGCACGGCCGGCACCTGGGCCGCATCAACCGCAATGACGGCGGCCGGGGCGTGTACTTCCGCGAGCCGTCCGGACACGCCCTCGAAGCACTCACCCGCCCCTACGGCTCCCACCCGGAGTCGGAGCTGAACGGGGTGACCGAAGAGGTGCCGGGCGCGGCCGTGCGACCGTCCGTGCGGTGAGCAGCGCTCTCTGAAGGAGGCGGAGATGATCGAGCAGCCCCACGAACGGTCCGGAGCTTTCGAAACGGACCGCTCCGCGGAGGTCGTCGCCGCCTCCTTCGCCGCAGCGCCGGACGAGCGGCTGCGGGACATCCTCACCTCGCTCGTCCGGCACACCCACGCCTTCGTCAAGGAGGTGGGCCTGACCGCCGAGGAGTGGGCCGAGGGCATCCGCTTCCTGACCGAGACCGGCCACCGGTGCGACGCGACCCGGCAGGAGTTCATCCTGCTCTCCGACGTCCTCGGGGTGTCCTCGCTGGTGGAGTCGCTCGACAACCCGACGGACGGCCACTGCACCGAGGCCACCGTGGAGGGCCCCTTCCACCTCGTCGACTCGCCCGCCCGCGCCCTCGGCGACACCATCGACGAGACGGGCCGCAGCGGCGAGCCGTGCCTGGTCACCGGCCGGGTCACCGACACCGACGGAGCACCGGTGCCCGGCGCACGGGTGGACGTCTGGCAGGCCGACGCGGACGGCCACTACGACGTCCAGCACCCCGGCGAGATCCCGGACGGCAACCTGCGCGGCCTGTTCACCGCCGACGCCGACGGCGCCTTCCGGTTCCGCACCGTCGTCCCGCGCCCCTACCCGATCCCCACCGACGGCCCCGTGGGCGCCCTCCTCAGGGCCACCGGCCGCCACGCCAACCGCGCCGCCCACATCCACTTCCAGATCTCCGCGCCCGGAGTACGCACCCTGACGACCCATCTGTTCGCCGCGGACTCCCCTTACCTGGACTCGGACGCCGTGTTCGGGGTGAAGGCGAGCCTGATCCGCCCGTTCGCCCCGACCGACGACCCGGCCCGCGCGGCGGCACACGGGCTGCCGAACCCGTTCCGGCACGTGGACTTCCCGATCACGGTGCGCCGGCTGCAGCCCGTGGATAGGGGCAGTAGGGGCTACTTCCGCGGACCGCGCCGCTCGTAGGGTGGGCTGGATCAGTGTGCGTGTCCCGTCGCTCTTCGACCGCTGGAGGTACGGCCCGTCATGTCGGCAGTGTCCGGTCAGTTCGACACCTGGTTCCGCCGCTACGAGCCGGCCTCGCCCGGCGCCGTGAAGCTGCTCGCGCTGCCGCACGCCGGGGGTTCCGCCCCCTACTTCCTGCCGCTGGCGCGGGCGCTCGCGCCGCGCGTGGATGTGCTGTGCGTGCAGTACCCGGGGCGCCTCGACCGGCACCGGGAGCCGCCGCTCACCGACCTGAGGGAGCTGGCGGAGCGGGTGTACCGGGCGCTCGTCGGCGAACCGGTCGGGCCCGTGGTGCTGTTCGGGCACAGCATGGGCGCCGTCCTCGCGTACGAGATCGCGCGGCGGCTGGAGCGGGCCGGTGGTGGTGAGCTGCTCGGGGTCATCGCCTCGGGGCGCCGCGCGCCGCACCGGTTCCGGGAGGAGACCGTGCACCTACGGGACGACGAGGGGCTCATCGCCGAGATCCGTGAGCTGAGCGGCACCGACAAGGGCATCCTTGAGGACGAGGAACTGGTGCGCATGGTGCTGCCCGCCCTGCGCGCCGACTACCGGGCCGTGGAGACCTACCGGGAGAGCCCCGAAGTGCCGCCGCTGGCCGCCCCGGTGACCGTGCTGACCGGCGAGAGCGACCCCCGGGTCGGTCTCGACGACGCGCGCGCCTGGCAGGAGTTGACCAGCGGCGCCTTCCGCTTCCGGTCCTTCCCCGGCGGTCACTTCTATCTCAACAACCGCCCGGGGGAGGTCACCGCGGCGGTCCGGGAGAGCATCGAGGCCTTCCGCGGCGCCGCCGCCCCGACCTCCCCGTGACGGCGCGGCTCATTCGCCGAGCGCGCCCACGGCCGCCAGCCTGGTGGCCAGATCGGTGCGCTGCTTGACGTCCAGCTTCCGGTAGATCCGGGTCAGGTGCTGCTCGACGGTGCTCACCGTGATGAACAGCTTGCTGGAGATCTGCCGGTTGGTGTGCCCCTGCGCCGCCAGCGCGGCGACCCGGCTCTCCGCCTCGCTCAACCCGCCCGGCGGTTCGGCGCGTTCGGGACGCGGCTTCGCCGCGGAGCCGGCGCGGCGCCCCAACAGCCGGACGGCCGGACGCTCCGGGTCAGGGGGCGCGGGACGCGGCGCGGCCGGAGGGCGGGACGGTTCGCCCCGGTCGTCGGGTCCCAGCAGTTTCGCCGCCCGGGCGAGAAGCTGCCGGCCCTGCTCCGGGGGGACCAGACCGGCCAGCAGCCGCAGGGCGCGGCCGCGGGTGCCGTCGTCCGCCGAACGGGCGGGATCGAGCTGGTCCTCCAGCAGCCGTACGGCGTCCTGCCGCCGGCCCAGCGCGATCTGCACCCGGGCCAGGTCCAGCCGCCACGGCACCAGCGCCGCGGTGTCCATCTGCCAGGCCGCCATCTCGCGGCGGATCCAGCGCAGGTCGTCGGCGGCGGCCCGGTGGGCCCCGGCGGCGAGCTGGTAGCGGGCGCGCGCGGCCAGGTAGTGCAGCCCCAGCGGGGTGCGGAACGCCTCCGCCGGGACGGGCCGGGCGAGCCAGCGGTCGGCGTCCTCGAACCGGCCCGCCTCGGTGGCCGCCGCCACCAGCGTGCCGAGCGGCGCGGCCACCGCCACGCCCCACGCCTGCGGGGTGATCACGGTCAGCGCGGCCCGGGCCTGCTCGTCGGCCTCCTCGGGCGAGCCGAGCCGCAGCCCCGCCTCCGCGCGGATCGCGTGCAGCACCGCCTGCCAGGTCGGCGCGTACCGCACCGAGGGCCGCTCCAGCAGCGTCCGCGCCCACGCGCGGGCCGGTCCGGGCCGCCCCGCGTACACCATCACCAGCAGCAGCGCCGCCAGCAGGCCGAGCGCGCCGTCCTCGGCGAGGTACCGCTGGATCATCGGCTCGGCCCGGGCCGCGGCGTCCGCCGAGGCCCGTTCGGAATCGAGCGTGTCGGCGAGCAGGACCAGCGCGTCCAGGTAGCGGCCGGTGACGGAGGTGGCGGTGCCGGACTCCGTGACGCGCCGGGCCTCGTCGCGCGCGTCCCGGCTGTGGTCGGGGCGGCACAGGGAGGTCAGCAGGCGGGCCGCCGTGAGCAGGGTGCGGGTCCTCGCGGTCAGGCCGGGCTCCTGGGCGACGGCCGCCATGATCGCGCGGGCCGTGTCGCCGCGGCCGTGCCACAGCAGCGCGGGCACACCCGTCAGCGCGGCCGGCGTACCCAGCTCGGGCCCTTCGGCCGCGGTCAGCACCGTCAGGTCCGTGGCGGCGGACAACGGGTTGACCTGCCAGCGGGCGCGCAGCAGCAGACTGTCGTACGCGGTCCACGCACCGGTGTCGCCGGCGCGCCGCCGGGTCAGTCCGAGGCAGGCGGAGGCGAAGTCGGGGCGGCCCGTGTCCAGCGCCTGCGTGGCCGCCCGGTACAGCGCGGGCTCGGCCCAGTCCGGCTCGGCCCACTCGGCGCCGATCAGATGACGGGCGACGACCTCCGGTTCGGCGCCGTACTCGTGCAGTACCTCAGCGGCCCTGCGGTGCAGCCGGCGGCGCTCCTCGGCGGGCAGGTCGGCGAGGACGGCCGGGACGAGCGGCCGCCTCAGCAGGTCGCCGTCCACCAGCCCGCACTGGCACAGGAGCTGGACCGCCTGTGCGGTCAGGTCGGGGGTCAGGGCGAGCAGCCGGGCGAGTACGGGCAGTGGGGTGGGGCGGCCGAGTACGGCCAGGGTCTTGGCGGTGGCGCGCACCTCGGGTTCGTGCCGGTACAGGGCGCGGAGCACGGCCTGGGCGAGTGGCCCGTCGCCTCCGCCCAGTGCCGGGGCCGCCTCCGGGCGCGGGGCGGTGCCGGAAGCGACCGGATCGTCCAGGAGGGCGCGCATGAGTAAGGGGCTGCCGCCGGTCACCGCGGGGGCCAGCCGGGCGATACGGGCGCGGGCCGCCGGGACCGGGTGGGTGTCGGCGAGCAGGCCCAGCGCCTCGTCGGTGAGCGGCGCGAGGTCGATCCGGGAGAAGCAGGGCTGGCTCATCAGCTCGGCCCGGAAGTCCGGATGCGGGGTGCGCAGCGACGACGACTCGGTGAGCACCACCATGATCCGCTTGTGGCGGAGCCTGCGCACCGCGTACAGCAGACACTGCAAGGAAGCCCGGTCGGCGTGGTGCACATCGTCGACGGCGATCACCAGCGGCGCCGGGCGGGCCAGGTCGAACAGTGAGGCGAGCATGCCCTGCACGGAGGACGGCAGCGGCTGCTCGGCCGTCACGGCCCCCGGGTGGGCGGTGCCGTCGGACCGTACTCCGCTCTCCTCGACGGCGGCCGGTGCGAGCGGGGCGGCACGGGCCAGGAGGCGTACGGCGGTGGCGACCTGGCGCAGGGACGCCCGCCCCGGACCGGAACTGTCGATGAGCTGGTCCATCACGGCGAACTGCAGATCACGCTCGGCCCGTGAGCCCACCGCGCGCAGCAACTGGGCCGAGCGCTCGGTCACTTCCCGGGCGAACGCCTCCAGCAGCGCGGTCTTGCCGCTGCCGACACCGCCCGTGATCAGGCACACCTGCCCGCCGCGCCGGTCGTCGCACTGCTCGAAGGCCGCGCGGAGCCGGTCCAACTGTGCTTTCCGCTGTATCAGTACCACTCGCGTCGGTCCCCCCTGAACGCGCGATGCCCGGGAACAAGTCGGCGTGATGACGGAGGCGTCATGGCGCTCCGGTTGTGGCTGAAACCGTAGCCGTCAAGTGGTGGAGTCCGGGTCGAACGGGAGCGGTGGCGGGCTCGCGCCCACCTGGACGTCCCGTGTCGAGGACCACCTCCACCCGGCCGTCGGCAGGCCCCGCCCGCTCGGCCGGTCATACCGCGGAGCCATCGTCGAATCCCGTTCGAACCGTCAGCTTACGACAGACCAGGGGCCGAAATCTTGCCGAATCTTTGCTGTCCCATGGCTATGCCGAGCGCCCCCGGATCCGCCGCTCCACCGGCACGACACATTCCGGATCCACCCCGCCCCGAACCCCAACCCCTGTTGTCCGCACAGGGGTTGACACCACACCCCACCCCCGCACCCCGGCCCGCGACTTTAGGGGTTGGTCGGCCCCGCCCCGGCTCCCTACATTGCGAACCTGGTCCGGGTTCCGACGGAAGGGAAGCCCCAGTGTCGACGAAGCCCAGCCACGGTGCCGTGATCGGCGGCGGCCTCGCCGGGATGCTCACCGCGCGAGCCCTGCGCAGGCACCTCGACCGGGTTACCGTCATCGACCGCGACGACCTCCCCGACGGCCCCGAACCACGCAAGGGCGTCCCCCAGGCCCGCCACGCCCACCTGCTCTGGTCCGGCGGCGCACGCATCGTGGAGTCCCTGCTCCCGGGCACCCTCGACCGGCTGCGCGCCGCCGGCGCCCACCGCATCGGCGTCCCCTCCGACATGGTCAACCTGTCCCCGTACGGCTGGCAACGGCGGTTCCCCGGAACCCAGTTCCTCATCGCGGCCGACCGCCCCCTGCTCGACTGGACCGTCCGGGACCAGGTCCTCGCGGACGACGCCGTCACCCTGCTCGGCCGCACCGAGATGCACGCCCTGCGCGGCACCGCCCGCCATCTCGACGGCATCGGCGTCCGCGACCTCGACAGCGGCGAAGTCACCGAACTGGACGCCGACATCGTCGTCGACACCAGCGGACGCGGCTCCCGCCTGCGCCAGTGGACCGCACCGCTCGGCGTACCCGAACCGGAGGAGGACGTCGTCGACTCCGGCATCACCTACTCCACCCGGATCTACCGCGCCCCCGAACGGGCCGCCGCCCGCTTCCCCATGGTCAGCGTCTACGCCGACTACCGCGCCGGGGAACCCGGCCGCAGCGGACTGATCCTGCCCATCGACGACGGCCGCTGGATCGTCACCCTCTCCGGCACCCGGGGCGCCGAACCCCCCACCGATGGGCCCGGGTTCACCGCCTTCGCCGAAGGGCTGCGCCACCCCCTGGTCGGCGAACTGCTCGCCACCGCCGAACCCGAGGGCCCGGTCCGCGGCTCCCGCAGCACCGCCAACCGCCGTATCCACTACGACCGCCTGGACCGCTGGCCGGACAACCTCGTCGTCCTCGGCGACGCACTCGCCGGCTTCAACCCGGTCTACGGCCACGGCATGAGCGCCGCCGCCCGCTCCGTCGCCGTCCTCGACCGCACCCTGCGCCGCCACCGCGGCGGGCCCGACCTCGCCACCACCGCACTGCGCCGGATCGCGGAGGCCGTCGACGACCCCTGGATCCTCGCCGCCTCGCAGGACGTCTTCTACCCCGGCTGCCGCGTCGAGGCGAAGGACCCGAGGCTCTCCGAGGAACTGAACAGCCGCCAGGAGTTCTCCGAACGGGTCGGCACCGTCGGCCTGTCCGACCCGGTCGTCAGCGCCGTCTCCGCCGGAGTGACGACACTCGCGGCACCCGTCGCGAGCCTCCAGTCCCCGGCGGTCCTCAACGCGCTGCGCACCGGCCCCGCACAGCCGCCGCCGACCGAGCCGCCGCTCACGGCGGAGGAGCGGGCGCTGCTGCGCTGACCCGCCGTCGGCCCGCGCCGGGCCTCCTCAGCCAGCGCTCACGGGCGTCACATCCGACTGCCCCGCGATGATCCGGACCTCAAAGATCAGCCCTTCCCCGTTCACCCGCATCAGGCTGACCAGCCGAAACGCCACCCGGCCGGCTCCCGGCACACCCATCGTCCCCGAGACCTGAAGCGTCACGCTCGTCCCGTCCAGCGCCGCCGTCAGGGCACCCGGAACCTCCTCGATGCCCGCATCAATGGCCGCCCCCAGATGCCCGCGCAGCGCCTCCCGCCCCACCAGCACCTCGGTGCCCACCGGATCCTCGAACCGCACATCGGGCGCGAACAGGGCGAGCACACCGTCCAGATCCCCGGCGTTCATCAACCGGCAGTACTCCAGCGCGACTTCCTTGCGCTTGGCCTCGTCCAGCACCACGAACCCACCATCCTGAGAGGTCAGTTGAGGAAACGCACATCCGAGCGGCCCCAATAGGCCCGCATCTCCTCGATCAGTCCGCCCGGGCCGACCTCGACCACGAGCATGCAGGTGAACTCCAGGCGGGCCGTCCCCGGCTCCGGCGGGGCCTCCACAAGCCCGTGACGCACCAACAACGGCCCGTTCGGCAGGAAGTCCATCGTCGAGGTGACCGGAACCGCGGCGGTCCGCCCGTCCGGCGCCGCCACCGGCTCCCCGTACGCGTCGTGGACCCCGGCCGCCACCGCGCCCGCGATGTGCGAACGCAGCGCGCCATGACCGATGCGCTGCCCCGAACCCACCGGATCCTCGAACCGCACGGCGGGTGAGTACAGCGCCAACAACCCCTCCACATCACCGGAGTTGATGCGCTCGCAGTGCGCCACGGCCAGGGCCTTGCGCGTCGCTTCGTCGGGCACGGTCCCGCCCCTCACCGCTCGGCAGCACACGGACCGCAGCAGTGTCACAGCCCGCCCGTGAGCCGCGGTACCCCTACCCGTACCCCCTCCCCACCCCTATTCCGCTCCGCCCTCCCGGCACTCCCGCCGGACCGGCAGATCAGGGGTTGGGCGGGCCCGTCAGGGGTTCCTAGGGTTGGGGTCATTCCCGGCCGCCGGCGGGGCGACGAGGCGCCGCTCCGCCGCCCGGACACCGCACCCCGCCCGGCCCCGATCCGGTACCCGTCCCGATGCACGATCCGGTACTCGACCGAATGCACGATCCGGTACTCGTCCCGAACCACTGAAGCCGAGCTCAATGGGAGACCTGGTGGCGAATACGGGCAGCTCTGTCGGACGCACGACCCCCGCGGACACGCGGACCGGGGCATCCCCCGAGCAGACATCCCCTGAGCAGGCACCCCCCGAGCAGATCGCCGTCGTCGGCCTCGCCTGCCGCCTCCCCGGCGCCCCCGACCCGGCCGCCTTCTGGGACCTGCTGCGCGAGGGCCGCGACGCCATCACCACCACCCCGCCCGAACGCTGGGACGCCGACGCCCACTTCGACCCCGACATCACCGCCAAGGGCAAGATCAACACCCGGCGCGGCGGCTACCTCGACCACGTCGACCGCTTCGACCCCGCCTTCTTCGGCATCTCCCCCCGCGAAGCCACCGCCATGGACCCCCAGCAACGCCTGATGCTGGAACTGGGCTGGGAGAGCCTGGAGAACGCCGGAATCGTCCCCGCCACCCTCGCCGACCGCGCCACCGGAGTCTTCATCGGCGCCATCTGGGACGACTACGCCGCCCTCCTGCACCGCCGGGGCGCCGGTGCCATCGGCGCGCACAGCGTCACCGGGCTGCACCGCAGCATCATCGCCAACCGCCTCTCCTACACGCTCCGGCTCAGCGGCCCGAGCATGACCGTCGACACCGGCCAGTCCTCCTCCCTCGTCGCCGTCCACCTCGCCTGCGAAAGCCTGCGCAGCGGCGAGAGCGACATCGCCCTCGCCGGCGGCGTCAACCTCAACCTCGTCCCCGAGAGCACCATCGGCGCCGCCAAGTTCGGCGCCCTCTCACCCGACGGCCGCTGCTACACCTTCGACGCCCGCGCCAACGGCTACGTACGCGGCGAGGGCGCCGCACTCGTCGTCCTCAAACCCCTCTCCCGCGCCCTCGCCGACGGCGACCACATCCACTGCGTCATCGTCTCCAGCGCCACCGGCAACGACGGCGGCGGCGAGGGCCTGACCGTGCCCACCCCCGAGGGCCAGCACCGGGTCCTCACCCAGGCCTACCGCAGAGCCGGAATCGACCCCGCCCGCCTCCAGTACGTCGAACTCCACGGCACCGGCACCCGCCGCGGCGACCCGGTCGAGGCCACCGCCCTCGGCACCGCGGCCGGTACCGCGGCGCGCGCCGCGGGCCGCCGCGTCACCGTCGGCTCGGTCAAGACCAACATCGGGCACCTCGAAGGCGCCGCCGGCATCGCCGGACTCCTCAAGACCGTCCTCGCCCTGCGCCACCGCGAACTGCCCGCCAGCCTCAACTTCGAACACCCCCACCCCGACATCCCCCTCGACGACCTGGGCCTGCGCGTCAACACCGCCCTGAGCGACTGGCCCCGGCCGGACGAACAACTCCTCGCAGGGGTCAGCTCCTTCGGCATGGGCGGCACCAACTGCCACGTCGTGCTGGCGGAAGCACCCGACGGCGACCGGGAGGAACCGCCCGCCGAGGCGAACGGGACGGTGCCCGGCTGGCCCCTCTCGGCCCGTACCGGGACCGCGCTGCGCGCGCAGGCCCGCCGGCTCCGGGACCACGTCGACACCCACCCGGAGCCGAACGCCGCCGACATCGGCCACTCGCTGGCCACGACCCGAACGGCCTTCGCCCATCGGGCGGTCGTCGTAGCCATGGAACGGGACCGGGCGGTCACGGCGCTCGCGGCCCTGGCCGCCGGCCGGTCCTCGGCGGATGTCGTGACAGGCACGGTCACCGAGGGCAAGACCGCCGTCCTGTTCTCCGGACAGGGCAGCCAACGCCTCGGCATGGGGCGCGAGTTGTACACAACCCGGCCCGCCTTCGCCCGAGCCCTCGACGACGCCTGCGCGTACCTCGACCCGGAGGTGCGCGAGCTCCTGCTGACCGCCGAACCCACGCCCGCCAACACGGCCCGGCTGAACCGCACAGCCCTCACCCAGAGTGCCCTTTTCGCCATCGAGGTCGCCCTCTACCGGCTGGCCGAATCCCTCGGGCTGACCGCCGACCACCTCCTCGGCCACTCCGTCGGCGAAATCGCCGCCGCCCACGTCTCCGGAGTGCTCTCCCTCCCCGACGCCTGCGCCCTCGTCACCGCCCGCGGGCGCCTGATGCAGGCACAGCCCGACGGGGGCGCCATGGTCGCGCTGGAGGCGACCGAGGCGGAGGTCGCGGCCGAACTCGGTGACCTCGACGGCCGTATCACCGTCGCCGCCGTCAACGGACCTCGCTCATGCGTCGTCTCCGGGGACGCCGACGCCGTCACCGCCTACGCCGCGACCTGGGCCGGACGCGGCCGGAAGACCCATGCGCTCAGGGTCAGCCATGCCTTCCACTCCGCCCATATGGACGGGATGCTGCAGGAGTTCCGGGAGGCGGCGCGCGGGCTCACCTTCCATCCGCCCGCCATCCCGATCGTCTCGAACCTCACCGGGCGACCCGCCCCGGCCGAGGACCTCTGCGACCCGGACTACTGGGTACGCCATGTCCGCCAGGCGGTCCGGTTCGCCGACGGGGTCGAGTGGCTCCTGGACGAGGGTGCCACGACGTTCCTGGAGCTGGGGCCCGACGGGGCTCTCGCCGCGCTGGCCCGCGAGTGCCTGGCAGCCCGGCCGGACGACACCCGCCCCGCCGACGTCACCTTTCTCACCGCGCTGCGCCGCGACCGGGGCGAGGAGCAGACGCTGCGGCATGCGATCGCGGGGCTGTACGTGCGGGGCGCGGTGCCGGCGGTGGCCGTGGCCCCGTGCGGGCGGCGGGTGGAGCTGCCCACGTATGCGTTTCAGCGGAAGCGGTACTGGCTGGAGGACGGCGAGGGGGCGGACGGGGCGGCAGCCGGGGCGGCGGATGGCGCGGCGGTTCGGGATGGGGGCGGGGCCGAGGAGGGCCCGGTCGGCGAAGGCGGCGGGGCGGCGGCCGAGGACGGCACGGCAGGTGACTGGCGGGAGCGTCTGTCCGGACTCGGGAGTACGGCCGAGCAGAGCCGGGCCGTGCTGGAGCAGGTGCGCGAGGAGATCGGGATCGTTCTCGGGCACGCGGCCGACGATCTCGACGCGATCGACGTCACCTGGACCTTCAAGGACCTGGGCTTCGACTCCCTGTCCTCCGTCGAACTCCGGGACCGGCTGAGCGCCGCGACCGGTCTGCGCCTGCCGTCCGGGCTTCTCTTCGACTACCCGACCCCGGCCGCCCTCGCCGATCACCTGCGTGCGGAGCTGCTCGGGGATGCGGTTACTCCGGCCTCGGTGCCCGCCGCCAGGGCGCACACCGGTGAACCCATCGCCATCGTCGGTATGGCCTGCCGGTACCCCGGGGGCATCGCCTCTCCGGCGGACCTGTGGCGCGTCGTCCGTGACGAGGTCGATGTCATCACGCCGTTCCCCGATGACCGCGGCTGGGACCTGGACGCCCTGTACCACCCCGATCCCGCCCACCACGGCACCAGCTACACGCGAGAGGGCGGATTCCTGACGGATGCCGCCGGGTTCGACGCCGAGTTCTTCGGCATCTCGCCGCGTGAGGCGGTGGCGATGGACCCGCAGCAGCGGTTGCTGCTGGAGACGAGCTGGGAGGCGATCGAGTACGCGGGTATCGCGCCGGGCTCCCTGCGGGGCTCGAACAGCGGGGTCTTCGCCGGTGCCACGGCCCAGGACTACGGTGACCGACTGCACGAGGCCGCCGAACCCGTCGAGGGTTTCACCCTGACCGGCAACGCCGCGAGTGTCGTCTCCGGGCGCCTGTCCTACGCCCTGGGCCTGGAGGGGCCCGCGGTCACGGTCGACACGGCGTGTTCGTCGTCGCTGGTGGCATTGCACCTGGCGGTGCAGTCGCTGCGGAACGGGGAGTGCGACCTGGCGTTGGCGGGCGGGGTCACCGTCATGCCTACGCCCGGAATGTTCGTGGAGTTCAGCCGTCAGCGGGGGCTGGCGGCGGACGGTCGCTGCAAGCCGTTCGCGGCTGCGGCCGACGGGACGGGGTGGGCCGAGGGCGTCGGCGTCCTCGTCGTCGAGCGGCTGTCGGACGCGCGGGCCAAGGGGCACCGGGTGCTGGCCGTGGTGCGAGGGTCGGCCATCAACCAGGACGGTGCCTCCAACGGCCTGTCCGCGCCCAACGGGCCCTCGCAGCAGCGCGTGATTCGGGCGGGGCTCGCCAACGCCGGTCTCTCGCCCGCTGACGTCGATGTGAT
>NZ_FLSP01000141.1 GCF_900091315.1 Streptomyces sp. DI166 | reverse complement strand
GCGACATCCGTGAGGAGCAGCGCGGCAACCCCCGCTTCGAGCGCGGCCACGCCAAGCTGCTGGAACTCGGCGACAACGGTGACGCGATCTTCACCGCCCTCGCCGACGTGGCCCCCGACATGGGCCGCTACGTCGCCGAGTTCGTCTTCGGCGACCTGTACGGCAGGGGCGGACTGGACGACCGGCAGCGGCAGTTGGTCACGCTGGCGCTGCTCACCGCGCTCGGGGACACCGAGCGGCAGTTCGCCTTCCATCTGAACCTGGCCCTGAACGCGGGCGTCACCCCGCAGGAGGTGGTGGACGCCCTGGTGCACGGCCTGGCCTTCGTCGGCTTCCCGCGCACCTTCAACGGCCTCAGCACGGCCAAGCGGGTCTTCGCCGAGCGCGGCCTGCTGCCGGTGGCGGACGCCCCGGCGGCCGACGCCCCGCTCGCCGAGGCCGGCTGACACTCCCGCCCCGTGCGCGCCCCCACCCCCGTCGGGCACGCGCGGGGCGGGCCCCTTTCCCACGCCCCAGGAGGGACCCGCCATGCGCCGCCGCCCGGCCGCGTTCTTCGACGTCGACGGCACCGTCATCAACGCCACCAGCATGTTCCGCTTCCTGGAGTTCCGCCTGGCCGCCGAGGGCCACCCGCCGTCGGCGTACCGCCACGAACGCCAGCGCCTCAAGGCGATGACCGCGGCGGGGGTGCCGCGCTCGGAGACGAACCGCGCGTACTTCGCCTCGTACGCGGGAGCGGACGTACGGGCCGTCGCCGCGCTGGCGGAGGAATGGTTCCGGGCGGAACTGGACCGGGGCGGCTTCTACAACGACCAGGTGGTGCAGGCCCTTCACGCCCACCGACGGGCCGGGGACCTGATCGTCCTGGTCTCGGGTTCCTTCCGGGACTGCCTGGCCCCGATCGCCCGCCACCTCGACGCGGACGTGGTCCTGTGCACGGACCCGGAGACGGCACACGGCCGGTACACGGGCCGGGTGGCCCGCCCGATGATCGGCGAGGCGAAGGCGGAGGCGATCCACGCCCTGACCGACCGGGCCGCCCTGGACCTCATGGCCTCCACGTCCTACGGCGACCACGTCTCCGACCTGCCCCTGCTCCGTACGACGGGCCGGGCGGTCGTGGTGGGCGAGGACCCGGAAATGCGCGAACAGGCCCGCCGCCACAACTGGCCCCTGTGGCCGCGTCTCTCACCCGACTCCCAGCTCGCGCACAGCCACGGGTCCTACGTTCGGGCCCATGACGGGAAGCCACGAGGATGAGGAGCTGGCGCGGACGGCGGTGACCGCGCTGACGGAACAACTGGCCCTGACGTCGAAACCGGGCCTGCCCGACCCCTCCCACCCGGACCACCACACCCTGCGCTGGTCGGCGAAGGCCCTGGCCCCCGGCCTCGCGGCCATCGCGGCGGCGGCCCGCCGCACCGGCGAGCCGACCCCCGCCCTGCGCGCGGAACTCGGCGCGATAGCCCGCGGCACGGAGCACTCCGTTTGTCTTGCGGGCGGCGGACACCGGGGCGCGCTGTGGACGCTGGGCCTGCTGGTGGCCGCGGCGGCGATGACCCCGGCCGACGTACTGCCGACGGCGAAGCGCCTTGCCGCCCTCCCCGACCGAGGCGCCCCGCGCCGCCCGTCCCGGGGCTCCACGATGTCCGCCAAGTACGGCGCCCAGGGCGCCCGCGGCGAGGCCCGCGCGGGCTTCCCGCACATCCGCAGAGCACTCCCGCTCCTCACGGAGTCCCCCGCCTCCCGCCGAAACGCCCTCCTCACCATCATGTCCACCCTCCGCGACACAGAACTCCTGTACACCGCAGGCCCCCACGGCCTCCACCACGTCCAGGCCCGCGCGGCCGACATCCTGTCGACGGGCGGCACGGACACCCTTGCGGGAGCCAGGGCCCTGTCAGCCCTGAACACGGACCTACACGAACGGGGCTGGACCCCGAGGGGGAGCGCGACACTACTGACGGGGGCACTGTTCGTAGCGTCGCTGCGCCGCGAAACCCCCGTAGCTGCGGGCAGTCGTGCCGCTGGGGCGCCGCCGTACCCGCGTAGCAGTGGCCGACCGCGCCGCCAAACCCACATAGCTGCGGGCAGTCGTGCCGCTGGGGCGGCACGGGTGGGCGCAGCGGCACCCGGCCAGCGCCGGTGAGCGCACTCCCGCCCGCCCCGGCCCAGCGCGCCGGTGAGCGCACCCCCGCCGCCCCAGCCCAGGGCACCGATCAAGCAACCGGCACCAGGACCGCCTCCCGCCGCGCCGAAGCCCACCGCGCCGCCGGCCCCATCGCATACGACGCCCCCAAGGTCGCCGCCCCCAACAGCCCCACCCCCAAGGCCCCCACTCCACCAGCAGCACCGTCAGCACCAGCGGCCCCGCAGTCCGCGCCACCGTCACCCCCGTCCCGAAGAACCCCTGGTACTCCCCGACCCGATCCCCAGGCGCCAGATCGAACGACAACTGCCAAGCCCCCGCCGACTGCCCCATCTCCCCCACGACAAGCAGCACCGCCCCCACCACCAGCACCCCCACCGCAACCCACGCCGACCCAGCGGGCCCCGACACCGCGAACACCCCGCACGCCGCGCCCATCACCCACCCCGACCGCCGCAACACCCCCACCGCGGACAGGATCCCGGTCACCCCCCGAGCCACCCGCACCTGAAACAGCATCACGGCAACGGTGTTGAGCACGAACAGCACGGACACCACCCACTCGGGCGCCGCCGTCCGCTCGGCAACCCACAGCGGCAACCCCAGACTCAACAACGGCATCCGCAGCAGCAGCACGGCGTTCAACGCGGCCACGACCACATACGGCCGATCCCGCAGCACCGTCACGGACGCCCCAGCGGAACGATTCACGGCCACCGGCGCCACCGAGGGCAACCGCGACAACACCCCCGCGCACAGCAGAAAACTCACCGCGTCGAAGGCGAACACCCCGAGATACGCGCCCCGCGACCCCACATGCAGCGCCAGCCCACCCAGCCCCGCCCCCACCGCGAGCCCCGCGTTCAGCGTGGACTGCAGATGTGCCAGCAACCCGGTCCGCTCCTCGGCGGACACCAGCCCCGCCAGCAGGGCCTGCCGAGCCGCCGCCAGCCCGGACTGCGCGGTGGCATAGACGACGGCGGCCGCCACGAACGGCCAGAACCCCCGCACGACAAGGAAGGACGCCACCGACAGCCCGGTCGCGAGCGCGAGCAGCACCGCCGTCCCCCGCGCCCCACGCCGGTCCGCGAGCCGCCCCAGCGGCACCCCCGCCAGCGACCCGACCGCCCACGCGACGGTCAGCCCGAGCCCGACCCGCGCGGGGTCGAGCCCGACGACGTAGGTGAAGTACAGCGCCGAGGTGACATAGAAGGCACCGTCACCGACCGAGTTGGACAACTGGGCCAGCGCCAGGACGCGTTGCGGACCCGCGGGCGGAACGAGTGAGTTCGTCATACAGACGACACTAGGAACCAACTGGACCCATAAACAGGACCACTAACAACCAAAAATCTTGGCCCAATTACCCCCGCCGTCCGGCCCCCTACGCCCCGCCCAACACCCTCCCCAACACCTCCACCGCCTCCGGATACACCCGCTCCCGAGGCGTCCCGTACCCCACGACCAGCCCCTGACGGCCCCCCTCCCCATGCCAGTGCTCCCCCAGCGCTCCCACCGCGAGCCCCTCCGCCCGCGCCCGCGCCAGCACCTCCGCCTCGTCGTCGACCTCCACCAGCGCGTGCAGCCCGGCCGCGATGCCCCGCACCCCGCGCACTCCCGGCCGCCCCGCGATCCGCTCCACGAGCAGGTCCCGCCGCCTGCGGTACCGCAACCGGCTGGCCCGCACATGACGGTCGTAGGCATGGCTGTCGATCAGCTCGGCGAGCGCCAACTGCCCCAAAGTCTCCGTGTGATGGTCGCTGTGCAGCTTGACGTCGACGACAGCGTCCACAAGGGCGGGCGGCAGCACCATCCACCCGAGCCGCAACGCGGGCCCGAGCGTCTTGGAGGCGGTCCCGAGATACACCACGCACCCCGGCGCCATCCCTTGAAGCGCCCCCACGGGCTGCCGGTCGTACCGGAACTCCCCGTCGTAGTCGTCCTCGACGATCAGCGCGCCACGCGCGCGTGCCCAGTCGGTGAGCGCCCGCCGCCGTTCCGGATGGAGCGTGACCCCGGTCGGGTACTGATGCGCGGGCGTCACGACGACCGCCGCCGCGTCCCCGAGCCCGTCCGCCACGGCCCCGCGCTCGTCCACCGGCACCGGTACGACAGTCCCGCCGTTGCGCCGCACGACCTCCCGATGAAAGGGCAGCCCGGGATCCTCCATCCCGAACCCCCCGCCCTCGTCGAGCACCCGCGTGAGCAACGCCAGCCCCTGCACGTACCCGGAGGTGACCACGATCCGCTCGGGCGGCGCGATGACGCCTCGCGCCCGCCCCAGATACCCGGACAGCGCGGTCCGCAGTTCGATCCGTCCCCGCGGATCGCCGTAGTCGTATGCGAGGGACGGCGCTGTCGCCACGGCCCGCCGCAACGCCCGCAGCCAGGCCGCCGCCGGAAACGCCCCCACATCGGGACTCCCCGGCCGCAGATCGAACTTCGGCGCACGCACGCGTGCCGCTGTCTCCACCGCCCCAGCACCGGGGGAGGCAAGCTCGGCAACCCGCGTCCCGGACCCCTGCCGCGCGGTGAAGTACCCCTCGGCGACGAGCTGGTCGTACGCCGCCTTCACGGTGTTCCGCGAAACCCCCAGCTCCTCCGCGAGCCGCCGCGTCGCAGGCAACCGTTCCCCGGCCGCCAGCCGCCCGTCCCGCACGGCATCCCGCAGAGCCCGCTCCAGCCCGTCCCGCCGCCCCTCACCGGGGGCGAGCTCCACGTGCAGGTCCACAGAACTCCCCGCTAAGAGCGCCGTTCCTCGCGTACCGACTCCACCTCGACCCGCGGGGACGGAAGGTGCTTCTCCCACGGCACGAACACCGTTCCGGTGACCGTTGTCCCGGCATCCACCGTCGCCGTGGCCCACTCAAGGGTGTGGCTGCCGTCGCTGGTGAAGCTGAACCCGACCCGGAACTCGACCGGGTCGGAGTAGGGGTTGCGAATGGTGTACTCCGCTTCCGCCACGAACTTCTCCTCGCGCCAGCGGGTGCCGTAGTCGGTCACCTCCACCTCCGGTGCTTCGCCGAGCGAGTCGGTGGAGCTGACGCAGCCGGTGACGGCGACGAGGAGAAGTGCGGCAGTGGATAACACGGATCGTGGTCGCATGGTGCGGCACGCTAGAGCGCGCCCCTCGAACACACCAAGCATTTCTCCGTACCGAGGGTGTACATCGAGTCATCCCACGGGGCGGACCGTCAGCCCTTCAGCCCCGCCATCCAAGCCTCGACCTCGTCCGACCGCCGCGGCAGCGCCGCCGACAGGTTCCGGTTGCCGTTCTCCGTGACGAGGATGTCGTCCTCGATCCGGACGCCGATGCCGCGGTACTCCTCCGGGACGGTGAGGTCGTCGGCCTGGAAGTACAGGCCGGGCTCGACCGTGAGGACCATGCCCGGCTCCAGCGTGCCGTCGACGTACGACTCGACCCGCGCGGCAGCGCAGTCGTGGACGTCCATGCCGAGCATGTGGCCCGTGCCGTGCAGCGTCCAGCGGCGCTGGAGGCCCAGCTCAAGGACCCGCTCCACGGGACCCTCGACCAGACCCCACTCCACCAGCCGCTCGGCGAGCACCCGCTGGGCGGCGTCGTGGAAGTCCCGGTACTTCGCGCCCGGCTTCACGGCCGCGATACCGGCCTCCTGGGCGTCGTACACCGCGTCGTAGATCTTCTTCTGCAGCTCGGTGTACGTGCCGTTGATCGGCAGGGTGCGGGTGACGTCGGCCGTGTAGTACGTGTGCGTCTCCACGCCCGCGTCCAGCAGCAGCAGGTCGCCGGAGCGCACCGGGCCGTCGTTGCGCACCCAGTGCAGGGTGCAGGCGTGCGGACCGGCCGCGCAGATGGAGCCGTAGCCGACGTCGTTGCCCTCGACGCGGGCGCGGAGGAAGAACGTGCCCTCGATGTAGCGCTCCGAGGTCGCCTCGGCCTTGTCGAGGACCTTCACCACGTCCTCGAAGCCGCGCACGGTGGAGTCGACGGCCTTCTGCAGCTCGCCGATCTCGAAGTCGTCCTTCACCAGCCGCGCCTCGGAGAGGAAGACCCGCAGCTCCTCGTCCCGCTCGGCGGTGACCTTGTCGGTCAGCGCGGCCTCGATCCCGGCGTCGTAGCCGCGTACGACGCGGACCGGGCCGGTGGCCTCGCGCAGCTTGTCCGCCAGCTCGCGCACGTCGGAGGCGGGGATGCCGTACAGCGTCCCGGCCTCGGTGAGGGAGTGCCGGCGGCCGACCCACAGCTCGCCCTGGCCGGAGAGCCAGAACTCGCCGTTCTCCCGGTCGGAGCGCGGCAGCAGGTAGATCGTGGCCTCGTGACCGTCGGCCACGGGCTCCAGGACCAGGACGCCGTCCTCGGTCTGGTTGCCGGTGAGGTAGGCGTACTCCACCGACGCGCGGAAGGGGTACTCCGTGTCGTTGGAGCGGGTCTTCAGGTTGCCCGCGGGGATCACCAGCCGCTCACCGGGGAAGCGGGCGGAGAGCGCGGCGCGCCGGGCGGCGGTCTCGGCGGCCTGGGGGATCGGCTCCAGGTCGCGCAGCTCGGTGTCGGCCCAGCCGGACTTCATGTTCTCGGCCAGCTCGTCGGAGACGCCCGGGTACAGGCCGTTCTTGCGCTGCTTGATCGGCTCTTCGGACTCTTCCGGGGTCTCCGGCGTGAGTTCTTCCGACACGGTCATCCTCCTAGATACGGCACTGGACCCCCTCCATCGTACGGTCGCGAGGAAGGGGGCCCAGGGGCGAAGGACCTGTTACCGGGCTCACGTACTCCTACTCGAAGCGGGCCGCGAGCAGCACCACGTCCTCGGAGTGGTCCGCCGCGTCCAGGCCGTCGGGGAGCACCGTGCGCAGGACGTGCTCGGCGACGGCGTCCGGGTCGTTGCGGATCGAGCGGGGTACTCCGGCCGCCGCGGTGTGCAGCCGGGCGAAGGCCCGGTCCGTGGCGTCGCCGGTACGGTGCAGCAGCCCGTCGGAGTAGAGCAGAACCGTCTCTCCGGGCTCCACCTGGAACTCCACGCTGGGCGCCTCCCAGCAGGCCAGCATGCCGAGCGGGGCGGAGACGGAGGTCTCCACGAACTCGGTGCGGCGCTCGCCGATCAGCAGCGGCGGGCAGTGCCCGGCCCCGGCGAGGGTGATCTTGCGCAGCGCGGGTTCGCAGTAGGCGAACAGGGCGGTGGCGGAGCGGGCGGGCTCGGTCAGACGCAGCAGCAGCTCCAGGTCGGACAGGACCGCGACCGGGTCCTCGCCCTCCATCACCGCGTACGCCCTGAGCGAGGCGCGCAGTCGCCCCATCGCGGCGATCGCGCTCGGCCCCGAGCCGGTGACCGAGCCCACGGCGAGCCCGAGGGCGGCGTCGGGCAGCGGCAGCGCGTCGTACCAGTCGCCGCCGCCGAGCGGCCCGGTGCGGTGCCGGGCGGCGAGCTGGACCCCGGCCACCCGGGGCAGCCGGGACGGCAGCAGTTCCTCCGCCATCGTCGCCATGCACGCGCGCGTGCGCTCCACTTCCAGCAGCCGGGCCAGGTGCTCGGTGGCGTGGCTGGTGTAGAGGCCGACGAGGTGCCGCTGCCGCTCGGCGGGTTCGGCGGGCTCGTCGTAGAGCCACACGGCGGCGCCGAGCCGGCCGGCAGCCTCGGTGCTCAGGGGGAGGGCGTAGCTCGCGGCGTAGCCGAGGCGGGCGGCCACCTCGCGGTGCCGGGGGTCGAGGCCGTCCTCGGCGAACAGGTCGGGCTGGGCGATCTCCCTGTCCCCGCCGGGCAGCCCGTCGAGGATCTTCCCGTACGACATGGCGCCGCGCGGCACGGTCTCGATGGTGCCGAGGTCGGCGCGGCCGAGGCCGAGGCCGACGGTGGTGTCCGGGCCCCGTCCGTCGGCGGGCTCCAGGACGACGAGTCCGCGCCGGGCGCCGACGAGGGCGGCTCCGGCGCGGAGCAGTTCCTGGAGGGCGTCGGAGAGGGAGTCGGTTCGCGCCAGTCGCTCGGTCAGTTCGTGCAGGGTGGTGAGGTCGGAGACCCAGCCGGCGAGACGGTCCTGGAGGAGGAGTCCGGCGGCGCCGGTCGCGGCGACGGCGGTGGCGACGGAGCGTTCTGCGTCTGCTGTGCTTTCTGCGCTTTCCGATGCCACGGGCGCGGGCGCGACAGTGTGTGCGGGCGAGGGAACCGTTGAATCGATTCCGGCCACTTTCGGAGGGTGAGGGGCGTTCATGGCGTCCGGCTTTCCGACCGGTGCGTATTGCTCAAAAGCATCGCAAACCCCCATGTCATTCTGCGCCGCTAGCAGTGTCTCCACATGTACACGCACTCGTGAGGGGATGTCCAGCATTGTCCTGCTGGGATTCCTGGTGTCCATGGGTCCTGAGTGGACATCTCCCCAACCCCTTGCGGAAAGGCAAAGTTGGCTTAAAACTGCCTCAGTGAACGCGTTATTGCGGTCGACTGGCCTTGCTCCACGGAGCGTCACAGCGGTCGTGATGGGTACGTACTCGGAGAAGGCCAGGGGTGGTTGACAGACACCCGGAACCTGGTGACCGGACCCGGGCGTCTTAGCCACCGACGACCGTGCCCCATCCTCCCGTGGCGGAGGCGAAGAGAAATACGCGGGACGGCAAAACGCCAGACTTCGCCACCCCACGCCACGCCCATGCTTTTGATAGACGCGGTATGGACGAGGCTGTCACGGACGCAGCCAACGATCGGCCCATAGGGGTTCCCCTTGCGTGCAGCGGGGGTGTGATGCGCCAACAGGTACGCACAGTGAAGTGATCGACACATGATGTGATGTGGACCACGGTGTTGCCAGCGGTGCAACGGAAAGGAACGAGCGCTCATGCGCGAGATCCTCGGAAGGCGACGCAGGCTCCTGTCCCAGCGCGGCGAGGGGCGGCCTGAGTTGCTCAGCGCGGCCCTGACCTTCGCGACTCAATGGCAGTGGCCCGTACTCCCGGGTGTGACGGCGGACGCGCGGGGCCGCTGCGGCTGCCCCGACCCGGAGTGCACGGTGCCCGGTGCGCACCCCTTCGATCCCGGGCTCCTCGCGGCCACCACCGACGCCCGGATGGTGCGCTGGTGGTGGACCAACCGGCCGACCGCCCCCATCGTGCTGGCGACCGGCGGAAAGGCGCCCTGCGCGGTCAGCCTGCCCGCCCTGCCGGCCGCCCACGCGCTCGCCGCACTCGACCGCAAGGGCATGCGGCTCGGCCCCGTCATCGCCTCGCCCACCCGGTGGGCGCTGCTCGTGAAGCCGTACT
Organism: Streptomyces sp. DI166; assembly: GCF_900091315.1. Taxonomy (GTDB): domain Bacteria; phylum Actinomycetota; class Actinomycetes; order Streptomycetales; family Streptomycetaceae; genus Streptomyces; species Streptomyces fuscus. The sequence goes on along the minus strand of NZ_FLSP01000141.1, from coordinate 5,700 downwards.
CCATGGAGCAGTTGGGCGAGCTGCTGTACGCCAAGGACTTCGTCCCCGGCTCCCTGCGGTTCCACGGCTCGGGCGGCTACATCGCCCTGCCCCCCTCCGAGACCGGCCAGGGGGCCATCACCTGGGAGCGCGCGCCGCTGCCCGGCTCGGCGTCCCCCTGGGTGCCGGACGTGGAGGCCGTGGTGGACGCGGTGGTGGAGGCCCTCACTCGTACGGGTGTGAGCGCACCCGAGTTGTAGGGGTGTCGGGCGCGCGCCGGTCCTGGCGCGCGCCCTCGCGTCGTTATCGTCCGTCCATGAACGTCCGACTCCTCGCCCTCGCGGGCGTCGCGGTGTGCGCGGTCGCGCTGCCGCTGGCCGTGGCGTCCGCGGGGCAGGTCGGCTCCGGAGGACCGGCTGCCCTGGGGGCACCGGCCGTGTCCGGGGAACAGGTCGCCCCCGGGGACCGGGCCCCCTCCGCGGGCCGGGTCGGCGAGGCCCTCCTCGGTACGTCCGGTACGGCTGGTGCGGCGCCGCCCGGTGACGCCAAAGCGGCCTCCCCCTCGCCGCCGCACCTCGGCCTCGGCCGGGCCACCGCCGCCCGCTGCGGACCCGAACTCACCTCGCCCGAGGGCATCGAGGCACAGACCTGTGTCCTCACCCAGGGCGAGGAGACCTGGGCGCGCACCTACTACCGCAACACCACCGGCGGGGCGCTGGAGGCGGTGCTGAGCCTGATGGGGCCCGCCGGGCGCGCGGTGCAGATGCGCTGTGCGGTGAGCGCCGACGACGAGCCCGGCACCTGCGAGACACCCCGTGAGCCGGTCCGGGGCGGGCCGCAGGAGTACACCGCGGTCGCCGAGTTCGCGGCCTCCGCCGAGGAGCCGCTGTTGCTGCGTTCCGGCAGCAACTCCTCCGCGCCTACCAGCAGTTGACGTCCGACCGCGTTCTGTACAGCTCGGCGGGCATGGAAAGACCCGGTTGCTGGCGACGGGGGATGCACCAGCAACCGGGCTACTGGAACGGTAACAAGAGATCGGCCGTTAGCAAATTCGATCCGGGCTTTCCGGTCACCGATTTCCGTGTCTTGACCGGGAGTTGTGATCGGATTCACCGATTCCGGACCTCGTCCGCAGCTGACCGGTCGGTCAGCTGCGGACGCTCCTCACCGCGTGCGTCAGCTCAGTGTGACCTGGCGGTTGGTGAGGCCGCCGCGCGCGCGGCGCTCGTCCGCGGTGAGGGGCGCGTCGGACGCGAGGGCCTCCGCGAGCCGCTCGGCGAACTCCGCCGCGGGCTTCTCCACGTCCTGGGCGCCCATCTCGCGGGGCAGGTCCCAGACCGGCACGGTCAGGCCGTGGGCGCGGAAGGAGCCCACCAGGCGGGTGCCCTCGCCCAGGCTGGACCTCCCGGCCGCGTGCAGCCGCGCGAGCGCGTCCAGAAGCTGCTCCTCGGGGTGCGGCATGACCCAGCGCAGGTGGTTCTTCTCCGGCGTCTCGCACCAGTACGCGGCGTCCACGCCGGTCAGCCGGACGGTCGGGATGGCGGCGGCGTTGGCCCGCTCCAGGGAGGCGGTCACCTCCGGGGTGGCGTTCTCCGCGTCCGGCACCCAGAACTCGAAGCCCGTGTGCACAACTGGCTCGAACGCGCCTTCCGGGTCGAGCAGATCCTGCAGCCGCGGACCGTCGGCCGGGGCGCGCCGGGCCTGCACCGGGGAGCCCGGCTCCGCCTCCAGCGCGCGCTGCAGGGTGTCGGCGAGGTCGCGGCTGATGTCGCCGGAGGCCGTGTCGTTCTGCAGGCCCAGCAGGACCGAGCCGTCATCGCGGCGCAGCGCGGGCCAGGCCATCGGCAGCACGGTGGCGAGGGTGACGGAGGGAACGCCCTCGGGCAGGCCGCCCTTCAGCGTCAGCGGCACGGTGGCGGCGGGCACCAGCTCGCGCAGGGCCACCCAGTCGCACTCGCCCGGCAGCCCCTCGAACGGGCGCTGCACCAGCTCGGTCACGGCCTCGGCGGCGGCCTTGCCGTGACACGCCTTGTAGCGGCGGCCACTGCCGCACGGGCACGGCTCGCGGGCGCCGACGACCGGGATCTCTCCGTCCGTGAGCTGCGGGCGCGCGGCCTTCGTCTGGGGTCGCTTCTTGGCCATGAGGGTGTCTCCCGGAAACGGCTCGTCTCGTACGTCGGGAGCCTAGCTGTTCACGCCATGACCGACGTGACCCTGTGGACAACGCGTCACCAGGGCGGTCGGGCCGGGAGGGTCAGTCCAGGTCCTCGAAGGCGTCCGCGAAGTCCAGTTCCGGGATGGCGGCGACCGCCGGTGCGGCGACGCGCGTAGCGAAGTCGTGGCGCCGGTGCGCGTGCGAGTCGTGGACCACGACCCATACGGTGACCTCGCCGTGGACGTCGTCGCGGACGCCCCAGTCCTCGGCAAGCGCGGTGATGATGTTGAGCCCACGGCCGCCGTGCGCGGTGACCGAGGGCGTGGCCGGAGCCGGGCGGGTGGGCCCGCCGCCGTCCGTCACCTCCACGGTGAGCCGCCCGGTGGCGTCCACCCGCCACGCGGCCCGTACGTCGCCGTCCCCGGCCAGGGCGTCGCCCAGTGGCCGACCGTGTTTGCACGCGTTGCTCAAGAGCTCGGAAAGGATCAGTACGGCGTCGTCTATGACCGATTCCGCCACCCCGCCGCTGCGCAGTTGCTCGCGCATCCGGCGTCTCGCCTTCCCCACGCCCGCAGGGCCATGGGGTACGGCCATGCTTGACGACGTGGGCACCTCCTGTGCCACCACCAACGCCACCCCCGAGACCTCCTTCGCCCCACGCCACGGTGTGGATGCCCCATTGGCCTGTACCGGAAACCGGCCAACCCTGGTCCGGTGACGCATTCGAAACGATCGAATACGCAGCGAACGCGCCGGAGCACTCCCTGTAATTACTTGGCTGGAAATCGACGGTGTGGCCGAGATGTGGAGGATGGGGCCGCTGTGACGCCGGGGTCAAGAGGTCGTACCCGGACAGACGGGCCCACGCCGGTCACGATTCGGCTTTCCGCAGCTCAGCGGCCGAGCTGGTGCAGTACCGCGCGGGGCCGGTTGGTGATGATGGCGTCCACGCCCAGCTCCGTGCAGAGGTCCACGTCCTCGGGCTCGTTCACGGTCCACACGTGCACCTGGTGACCGGCGCGCTTCAGCCGTTCCACGTACGCGGGGTGGCTGCGCGCGATCCGGATCGACGGTCCGGCGATGCCCACGCCCGCGGGGAGCCGTCCGTCGCGCAGCCGGGGCGAGACGAACTGCATGAGGTAGACCGTCGGCAGTGTGGGCGCGGCGGCGTGCACGCGGTGCAGCGAACGCGCCGAGAAGCTCATCACGCGGACCGGGGACTCGGCGGGCGAGGCCGGGGCGTCCAGTCCGAACCGCTTCAGCAGGTGCAGCAGCCGCTCCTCGACCTGGCCGGCCCAGCGCGTGGGGTGCTTGGTCTCCACGGCCAGCTCCACCCGCCGCCCGGCGTCGGCGACCAGCTCCAGCAGCCGTTCCAGGGTGAGTACGGACGTGGCCTCGCGGTCCTCGGGCCGGTGCTCCCAGTCGGGTTCCTCGTCCGGGCCGCGCCCGGTCTTCCAGGAGCCGAAGTCCAGTGCGGCGAGGTCGGCGAGCTCCAGGGCGGAGACGGCGCCGCGGCCGTTGGAGGTGCGGTTGACCCGGCGGTCGTGGACGCAGACGAGATGACCGTCCGCGGTGAGCCGGACATCGCACTCCAGGGCGTCCGCCCCGTCCTCGATCGCCTTCCGGTAGGCGGCCAGGGTGTGTTCGGGCGCGTCCTCGGAGGCTCCGCGGTGGGCGACGACTTGAGGCGTGTGCTGTCGTGCGTGGGTCACCGCGTCATGGTGCCATCGAGCGGGGGTAGGCGTGTCGGGGGAGGCGTAAGGATGCGCCCTTTTAGTCGGACATGACCTATATAAAGAATGGTCACGGACCCACAGCCACCGCTTATGGTGCTCTGACGGCCCGTGGGAAAAGCTGACCGCATACAAAAACCATGCACAGCTGAAGCGCACCGGGCCGTCGACACACGTGAACGGGCGTGACCGAGTGCGACCGAAAACGACAGCCGTGGATCGAGGAGAGAAGCTGTGAGCACCGAGAACGAGGGCGCCGCGGTACCCCCGGCCCCTTCCGCACCCCCCGTGCCGGTGGACGCTCCCGCTGCTCCGGAGGCCCACCCGGCACCCCCGACGGCCCCGCCCGCGCACCAGGCGCCCTCCGAGGCGTCCTGGCCGCCCCCGGCCCCGGCGACGCCCTCCTACGCCCAGCAGGGCCCGGACGCCTCCGCCGGAGGAGGCGGCTCGGACGCGCCCACGGTCTGGGGAGCCGCGTACCAGCAGCCCGCCCCCGCACCCGCCCCCGCGGGCCGCAAGCGAGGCGGCCTCCTGGCCGCGGTCCTGGTCGCCGCGCTGCTCGCGGGCGGGATCGGCGGTGGCATCGGCTACACCCTGGCCAAGGACGACGACTCCTCCTCCACCACGGTCTCGGCCGCCGACACCGGCGGTGACATCAAGCGCGACGCGGGCACCGTCGCGGGCGTCGCCCAGCGGGCGCTGCCGAGCACGGTCACCATCGAGGCGGAGAGCAGCAGCGGGGAGGGCGGCACCGGCACCGGGTTCGTCTTCGACACCGAGGGCCACATCGTCACCAACAACCACGTGGTGGCCGAGGCGGTCGACGGCGGCAAGCTGGCGGCGACCTTCCCCGACGGCAAGAAGTACGACGCCGAGGTGGTCGGTCACGCCCAGGGCTACGACGTCGCCGTCATCAAGCTCAAGAACGCCCCCTCGGGTCTGAAGCCGCTCACCCTGGGCGACTCCGACAAGGTGGCGGTGGGCGACTCCACGATCGCCATCGGCGCCCCCTTCGGCCTGTCCAACACGGTCACTACCGGCATCATCAGCGCGAAGAACCGCCCGGTGGCCTCCAGCGACGGCACCGGCTCGAACGCCTCGTACATGAGCGCGCTCCAGACCGACGCGTCGATCAACCCGGGCAACTCCGGCGGCCCTCTGCTGGACGCCAAGGGCAACGTCATCGGCATCAACTCCGCGATCCAGTCCACCGGGAACGGCCTGGGCGGCTCCGGCCAGTCCGGCTCCATCGGCCTGGGCTTCGCCATCCCGATCAACCAGGCCAAGTACGTCGCCCAGCAGCTGATCAAGACCGGCGAGCCGGTGTACGCCAAGATCGGCGCCTCGGTCTCCCTGGAGGAGGGCACGGGCGGCGCGAAGATCAGCGAGGACGGCGCGGGCAACTCCGAGCCGGTGGAACCGGGCGGCCCCGCCGACAAGGCCGGCCTCAAGCCCGGCGACGTCATCACCAAGCTCAACGACCGCGTGATCGACTCCGGCCCCACCCTGATCGGCGAGATCTGGACCCACAAGCCGGGCGACAAGGTCAAGATCACCTACGAACGGGGCGGCGACACCCGCACGGTGGAAGTCACCCTCGGCTCCCGAGTGGGCGACAACTGACCGGCACCGCCCCGACCCGACCCGTTACTCTTGTCCCCGCGCCGGGATCTTCCCGACGCGGGGAGGCGTGCCCGAGCGGCCGAAGGGAACGGTCTTGAAAACCGTCGTCGTGGCAACACGACCGTGGGTTCAAATCCCACCGCCTCCGCAGCGTGAGCAGTGAGAACGGCCCCTGACCAGGCCCATCGGTCAGGGGCCTTCCCCATGCCC
>NZ_FLSP01000140.1 GCF_900091315.1 Streptomyces sp. DI166 | reverse complement strand
CCCCTCTGGGGGAGTGCGTGCCAGACCCCGCGACGCCAGGATGATCCAAACGACAGGCCCTACGCCTTGCTGTGCGAGAACAGCTTCAGCACCGGTACCCCCACCTTGTGCCGGGCCCGGGAGGCCCAGTCGCGGTGGAAGAACTCCTCCACGTAGTGCGGATCGGTCAGCACGATCACCTCGTCCGCCCCGGTCTCCTCGACCAGCGATCTGAGCGCGTCCAGCGGATGGTCCTCGACCAGCCGTCCGTCCGCCTCGTTGCCGGAGGCCCGCAGGGCCTGCAGGGAGACCTCCAGGGCCCGCTCTCCGAAGCTCTTCGCCTCCTCGCCCTCCGGGGTGTCCCCCTCGCGTGCCGCCTCGTCCAGCTCCCCCATCGCCACGTCGTCGATGGCCCGCAGCAGGCGGTCCGCCTGGTCTCCGCGCGGCTGGAGCAGCACGTGGAAGGAGACCTGCTCGTCCCCGTGCAAGGTGGTCACGAACTCCACGTCCGCGGACGTCAGGGCCTTCTCGATCATCAAAACGCTTCTGAACACCAGGCGCCCCTTCTCCCGCGGGACCGGTCGCGGCCCCGCGGAAACCATCCTGCCCCGTGCTCGCACGGGGACTACGAGTTTTAGTGTGCCGTCCGGTGACTAAACGGAATGAACCATTCCGCCGTTGTCGGGAACAGATGTCGAAGCCGTCACCCGCAGGTCGGCATGTCCGCCCGCGGCACGTGATCAGCCCTGTCGGTTCCGCCCGTACCGGGTGAACAGAAACCCCTCCTCCTCCAGCAGGGACACCAGTGCGAATCGGTGGGGCACCTCGACCCCGGGCCCCCCGGCGATCCGCTGCGCGTCCCCGGCGGTGAGTGTCGGGGACACCGTCAGACACAGTTCGTCGAGCACGTCGGCGGCCACGAACTGCCCGAGCAGCCGCGGCCCGCCCTCCGTCAGCAGTCGCCGGTACCCGAGCCCGGCGAGCCCACGCACCGCGCGGGCGGGCTCCACGCCGGCCCCGTCACCGGCGAACACCACCCGGGCGCCCGCCTTCTCCGCCGCGGCGACCCGGTCCGGGGGCGCCCCGGCACCGGTGAGGATCACCGTCGGCACCAGCGGCGAGGTGAACAGCGGGAGCGAGAAGTCCAGGTCGAGCCCGGCCGTGACGACCGCGACGGCCGGGGCGGGCGCCTGCCCCGCGGCCTCCCGCCGTCGCGCGAACTCCGCCCGCGCCCGGGCCGGCCGGTACCCCTCCTGCCGTACCGTTTCCGCACCCACGACCACGACATCCGCCAGCGCCCGCAGGGTGCCGAAGATCCGCATGTCGGCGGCGCTGGAGATGGGCTGCGACTTGCCGTCGTGCTGGGCCGCCCCGTCGAGGGTGGACACCATGTTGGCGCGCAGGAAGGGCCCGTCGGTGTCCGGACAGGCGTAGGCGTCGGCCAGCTCGTCCAGGCTCCACTCCCGGTCCGTCGTCGCGCGTTCGAGTGTCTGATCGGTCACAGGGAACAGCTGTCGCATGCCGGAAGTGTTCCACGGGGACCGGGACAAGGCCCCACGAGCGCGGCACCCCGCCCGTCCGCCCGGCCCGGCACACCGAACCGCGTTTCCCGGCCACCCCCTAAAATCGGTGAACGTGTCCTCCACTCCCACCGCCGGCGAAACATCCATAGCCGAAGCGACCCCCGTCTCCCTCTGCTCCCGCGAGCCGCACGTCCCCGCGGACCGGCTGGTGGCCGAGATGGTTCCCCCGCCCCGCTTCGACTCGGTCCGTTTCGCCACCTACCTCCCCGACCCGGACCAGCCGAGCCAGACGGAGGCGGTCCAGGTCCTGGAGACCTTCGCGGCGGGCCTCGGCGGGGCGCACGCGGTGGGCGGCGGCAAGCGCGGCTTCTTCGGCTTCGGCCGCGCCAAGGCACCCAAGGCGGCACCCGGCCCCCGGGGCGTCTACCTGGACGGCGGCTACGGCGTGGGCAAGACCCATCTGCTGGCCTCCCTGTGGCACGCCACCCCGGCCGAGCCCGCGCTGAAGGCGTTCGGCACCTTCGTGGAGCTGACCAACCTGGTCGGCGCCCTGGGCTTCCAGCAGACGGTGAAGACCCTCTCCGGGCACCGCCTCCTGTGCATCGACGAGTTCGAGCTGGACGACCCCGGCGACACCGTCCTGGTCTCCACCCTGCTCGGCAAGCTGGTGGACGCGGGGGTCGCGCTCGCCGCCACCTCCAACACCCTGCCCGGCAAGCTCGGCGAGGGCCGGTTCGCGGCGGCGGACTTCCTGCGCGAGATCCAGGGCCTGTCGGCGCACTTCCGGCCGCTGCGCATCGACGGCGAGGACTACCGGCACCGGGGGCTGCCCGAGGCACCGGCGCCGTTCAGCGACGAGCAGGTGACGAAGGCGGCGTACGCCACCGAGGGCGCCTCCCTCGACGACTTCCCGCACCTGCTGGAGCACCTGTCCAGGGTCCACCCGAGCCGGTACGGCGCGCTGACCGACGGGGTCAGGGCGGTGTGCCTGACGGACGTGCGCCCGGTCCCGGACCAGTCGACGGCCCTGCGGCTCGTGGTCCTGGCGGACCGGCTCTACGACCGTGAGGTGCCGGTGCTGGCCTCGGGGCTGCCGTTCGACCGGCTGTTCAGCGAGGAGATGCTCAAGGGCGGGTACCGCAAGAAGTACTTCCGCGCCATCTCCCGCCTCACCGCGCTGGCCCGGGACGCGAAGGGCCTCACCGAGGCGCCCTGAGCCCCGACGGGTCACCGTACGGCCACCCGGGCATATCGTTACAAGAAGGGCATCTCGCGGGACTCTGGGCAGGAGGCTCGTCATGCTCGAAGACGTCCTGGTGGCGGCCGTCACGGCGGTCTCGGTGAGCGCGGTGTACCTCGCCGCCGCGGCCCGGGTGGTCAAGCAGTACGAGCGCGGGGTCGTGCTGCGCCTCGGCAGGCTCCGGGGCGAGGTGCGGGAGCCCGGGTTCACCATGGTCGTTCCGGTCGTGGACCGGCTGCACAAGGTGAACATGCAGATCGTGACCATGCCGGTCCCCGCCCAGGAGGGGATCACGCGGGACAACGTGACCGTGCGGGTGGACGCGGTCGTGTACTTCAAGGTCGTGGACCCGGCGAGCGCGCTGATCAAGGTGGAGGACTACCGGTTCGCGGTCTCCCAGATGGCGCAGACCTCGCTCAGGTCGATCATCGGCAAGAGCGAGCTGGACGACCTGCTCTCCAACCGCGAGAAGCTCAACGAGGGCCTGGAGCTGATGATCGACAGCCCGGCCGTGGGGTGGGGCGTGCAGGTGGACCGGGTGGAGATCAAGGACGTCTCCCTGCCCGAGGCCATGAAGCGGTCCATGGCCCGGCAGGCCGAGGCGGACCGGGAACGCCGGGCCCGCGTCATCAACGCCGACGCCGAGCTCCAGGCGTCGAAGAAGCTCGCCGAGGCCGCCCAGCAGATGGCCGACACCCCCGCCGCGCTCCAATTGCGCCTGCTCCAGACAGTGGTGGCGGTCGCCGCCGAGAAGAACTCCACGCTGGTACTGCCGTTCCCGGTGGAGCTGCTGAGATTCCTGGAAAAGGCCCAGCAACCGCTTCCCGAACGCCCCGAAGGAGGCTGAACACGCTCTACGCGCGTGGTTCACCGGAGGGGAACCAGATGGTAGACACGGCTCGACACTGTCCTGTCCACCAGCAGGAAGGTTCCCCCCATGTCCGAGCACGGCACCCAGAGCCGCCGTCAACTGTTCGCCCGCACCGGCGCGTTGGGCGTCTCGATCGCCTTCGCCGGCAACCTCACCGAACTCTTCGCGGGCACCGCCGCCGCGCAGACCATGGGCCACTCGGGTTACGGCCCCCTCCTCCCCGACCCGAACGGCCTGCTCGATCTTCCCAAGGGCTTCCGCTACCGCGTCCTGTCCCGCGAGGGCGACCGGTTGCGCTCCGGCGAGGGCAAGGTGCCCTCCAACCACGACGGCATGACGGCCCTGCCCGGCCGCCACGGCCGCGTCCACCTGGTGCGCAACCACGAGAACCGGCACAACGGCAGAATCGGCGTCCCGACCGTCGACGGACTGACCTACGACCCCGCGGGCAAGGGCGGCTGTACGGCGCTGACCCTGGACCCGCACGGGGAGGTCCTCTCCGAACGGGTCGGCATCGCCGGCACGGCCGTCAACTGCGCGGGCGGACCCACTCCTTGGGGCACCTGGCTGACCTGCGAGGAGACCGAGGACAAGGCCGGGACCAACGGCTACACCAAGGACCACGGCTTCATCTTCGAGGTCGACCCCGCCGACCCGCACCGCAGCGGGGCGGTACCGCTGACCGCGATGGGCCGCTTCCAGCACGAGGCGATCGCGGTCGACCCGAGAACGGGCGTCGTCTACGAGACCGAGGACGCCTTCGAGAAACCCTTCGGCCTCTTCTACCGCTTCCTCCCCCGCCACCCGCGCGGCGGCCCGGGCTCGCTGCGCGCGGGCGGCCGGCTCCAGGCGATGCGGGTGCCCGGCGTGCCCGACCTGTCGTCGATCCAGGAGACCGGCACCAGCTTCGACGGCATCGAGTGGGTCGACGTACCGGACCCACTGGCCGCCGAAACCCCCATCCGCTTCCAGGACTTCGGCCGCAGGGGCATCACCCACGCGCAGAAGCTGGAGGGCTGCTACTGGGGCGGCCACTCGGTGTACTTCGTCTCCTCCTTCGCCCGCAGCGCGGAGGGCTCGGCGGGCGACCACTACGGCCAGATCTGGCGCTACGACCCCGGCCGGCGCCGGCTCACCCTGGTGATCGTGTTCGGCCCCGACACCGATGTCCAGCTCCCCGGCGACTCCCCCGACAACATCTGCCTCGCCCCCAGCGGCGGCCTGATGGTGTGCGAGGACGGCGAGGGCGCCCAGCACGTCTACGGCGTGACGCGGCGCGGCGAGGTCTACGCCGTGGCCCGCAACGCGCAGAACATCGGCACACCCGAGGACCCCGAGTGGGGCGAGTTCGCGGGGGTCACCTTCTCCCCGGACGGCCGCACGATGTACGTCAACTGCTACAACCCGGGGACGACGTTCGCCGTGCGGGGCCCCTGGCGAGGGTGACGCGCAGCCGGGGCGCGGAAAGCAATCCGAGGATTGTCTGATTGATCCCGTTATGTTCGTGCGGTGATCGCACGCGTACGACTTGTCACCGCGACCTGCGCCCTGGCCGCGGCCCTGGCCGCCTGCGCGACACCCCAGGCACCCAGGGCCGCACGCCCCGCCACCCCCACCCCCACCGCCACCCCGTCCGGGCCCCCGACCCTGGCCCCGGGCCCCGAGGGCCTGACCCCCGTCTTCCGCAGCGCCGCCCGCACCCCGGCGAAGACGGTCGCCCTCACCTTCGACGCCGACATGACCGCGGATCAGGGGGCGCGGGCGGCGCGCGGCGAGCGCTTCGACAACCCGGAGCTGATCGCGGCCCTGCGCGGGCTGAAGGTCCCGGCGACGGTGTTCATGACGGGGCGGTGGGCCGAGGAGTACCCGGCACAGGCGCGGGACATCGGCCGGGACCCGCTCTTCGAGGTGGCCAACCACTCGTACAGCCACTACGCCTTCACCGGCGACTGCTACGGCCTGCCGAGGCTCCCGGAAGCGCGGATGCGCGAGGACGTGGAGCGGGCGTACACCGCGTTCCGCAGGGCCGGGGTGCCCGACCCGATGCCGTACTTCCGCTTCCCCGGCGGCTGCTACGACCGCACCGCCCTGAAGGCGCTGACCTCCGCCGGTGTCACCGCCGTGCAGTGGGACGTGGTCAGCGGGGACGCCTTCGCCACGGACGCGGACGCGGTGGCCCGGCAGGTCCTGGACCAGGTCCGCCCCGGCTCGGTCGTGGTCATGCACTGCACCCGCAGCGCCGCCCCCGCCACCGAACGCGCCGTCCGCACCATCGTCCCCGAGCTGCGCCGACAGGGGTACCGCTTCGTGAAGGTCTCCGAACTGATCGGCGCGGCCGGCGAGCACCACTGAACGTTCTACGCTGGACACATGAGCGACAGCGACTACTGCATGATCGCCGAGACCCCCCGCCCCCCGAAGGCGGACGGCCCGCCCTACGCCGAGTGCGTCCAGTGCCGCGAGCCCACGGAGTACCCCGAGTCCTACAAGGGCATCACCCTGTGCCCGGTGTGCGAGTGGCGCGAGGCGGAACGGACGGCCTGCTCGGGCTGAGACGCCCCGGGCGGCACCGATCTTCCGGCTGGCAGACTGGGACGGGTGAGCCAGGAATCCGCCCCCGCCGACAGCCCCTTCCGTTCCGAGCCCGGTGACCGCGACCTCGCGCCGCAGTTCGTGCTGCCGTTGGTGGTGCGCATCGAGCGGTCCGCGCCGCCCGGGCGTACCGACGCGCTGGAGACCGCCGCCCGTGCCGTGCTGGAACTGCTCGCGGACGAGCGGGCGAACGGGAACGGGGAGTGGGCCGAGGCCGTGCGGGACTGGCAGGACGCGCGGATCCGCAAGGTCGTACGGCGGGCCCGCGGCGCCGAGTGGCGGCGGGCCGAGGCCCTGCCCGGGATCACCGTGACCGGGAAGTCCGCCGAGGTGCGGGTCTTCCCGCCGGTACCGCTGGACGGCTGGCCCAAGGACCTCGCCCGGCTGCAGGTCTCCGGCACCGACCTCGACGACCCCGAGCCCCCGGCCGCCGCCGACCCCTCGGCGCCCGTGCTCTGGCTCAACCCCGCGCTCGGCATGTCCGCCGGGAAGGCCATGGCCCAGGCCGGGCACGGCGCCCAGCTCGCCTGGTGGGGGCTGGCCGGGGAGCAGCGCGCGGCCTGGCGCGACGCCGGTTTCCCGCTCGCGGTGCGGACGGCGCCCGAGGAGCGCTGGCCGGCGCTGACCACCAGCGGGCTGCCCGTGGTTCGGGACGCGGGCTTCACCGAGATCGCCCCCGGCTCCTGCACGGTCGTCGCCGACCATCCCGCTCTGCGCTGAGCGGGGCGCGCGGAACGGTCCAACCTCAAATGTTGCTCTGAAGCACGCTCTGGTTGGATTCACCTCCGCGGGCCGGGGCCATACCCCCTGCACGCAAGGGAACACGCGGGAGGGGGACGGTGATGACGCGACTGGGGACGGGGATCGGCTGGCGGCCGGAGATCGCCGAGGCCGTGGAGCGGATGCCGGGCATCGACTGGGTCGAGGTCGTCGCCGAGAACGTGTGCCCCGGCCATCTGCCCGCCTCGCTGCTGCGGCTGCGCGAGCGCGGGGTCACCGTCGTGCCGCACGGTGTCTCGCTCGGCCTCGGCGGCGCCGACCGCCCCGACGAGGGACGGCTGACGGCGCTGGCCGAGCGGGCCGAGGCGCTGGGCTCGCCGCTGGTCACCGAGCACATCGCGTTCGTCCGGGCGGGCGGCCCGCTCACCGCCTCCCCGCGCCTGGAGGCCGGTCACCTGCTGCCGGTGCCGCGTACCAAGGACGCCCTGAAGGTGCTGTGCGAGAACGTCCGGATCGCTCAGGACGCCCTCTCCGTACCGCTCGCCGTGGAGAACATCGCCGCCCTGTTCTCCTGGCCCGGCGAGGAGATGACCGAGGGCCAGTTCCTCTACGACCTCGCCGACCGCACCGGGGTCCGGCTGCTGATCGACGTCGCCAACCTGCACACCAACCACGTCAACCGGGGCGAGGACCCCGCCGAGGCGCTCGCCGAACTGCCCCTGGAGGCGCTCGCGTACGTGCATGTCGCGGGCGGCTTCGAGCGGGACGGCGTCTGGCACGACAGCCACGCCCACCCGGTCCCGCGCCCGGTGCTCGACATCCTCACCGACCTCGCCTCCCGCGTGGACCCGCCCGGCGTGCTCCTGGAACGCGACGAGCACTTCCCCGAGCCGGCCGAACTGCAGCGGGAACTGGCCGAGATCCGGGCGGCCGTCGAGAAGGGCGGCGGCGGGCCGAAGGCACCGGCCGCCGTGTCCCGTCCGGCCCCGGAGCCCGCCGTCTGCGACGACGCCCGCGAGCGCCTCGGCCTCGCCCAGGCGGCACTGCTCTCCGCCCTGGTCGCGGGCACCCCCGCACCCGAGGGTTTCGACCGGGCGCGGCTGAAGGTGCAGGCGCGGGCGCTGGCCGGGAAACGGGCGGACGTGGTGGCGAAGGTCGCACCCGAACTGCCCGTCATCCTGGGCCCGCGCTACCGGCGGGATTTCCTCGCCTATGCCCGGCGCACCCCCATGACCGGCGGCTACCGCCGCGACGCGCTGGACTTCGCCGGTCAACTGCTGGACGCGGATGGGGGGCTGGAGAACCGCGCCAGGAAGGAGCTGACGCGGTGGTGGCAGGAGCGTTCCGGCCCGGCGCCGCTGGCGCCGTCCCGGCTGGCGCGGATCCGGCGGTCGCTGACCCGCCGGTGAACGAGGGGCCGGGATCAGTGGTTAATATGCCGATTCTGTCCCACCCCTCGAAACGCACTGACGTGCGGTGCCGTACCAGGAGGCACCATGCGACCGCGACCGCCCGCCCCCGGCCGGGGCATCCTCAGCGGAACCGGACTCATCATCACCGGCCTCACGGCGACCCTCGCGGCACTGATCTTCCCGGTGTGGTCGTACGCCGACCGCGGCGGGACCGGTGAGGCGCTGCTCAACGCCGAGACCGTGGCCACGGAGTACGGCCCCCTGTCGGGCCTGGACCGCGACTTCCTCACCAAGGTCCGGCTCGCGGGGCTCTGGGAGCTGCCCGCCGGTGAGCAGGCGCGACTGAAGGGCCACACGGCGGCCGTGCAGAAGGCGGGCGAGCATCTCGTCGAGGGGCACACCTTCCTGGACGAGCGGGTCCGCGACGTCGCGGCCAAGCTCTCCCTCCAGTTGCCCAACGAGCCCACCGAGCAGCAGCGGGAGTGGCTGCGAACCCTGGACGCCAGTGAGGGCTCCGCGTACGACTGGCAGTTCGCCAACCTGCTGCGGCTGGCGCACGGCAAGGTGTTCTCGCTGGTCGCCGAGGTCCGCGCGAGCACCCGCAACACGCTGGTGCGCAAACTCGCCGAGGACGCGGGCACCACCGTGCTGGACCACATCCAGGTCCTGGAGGACACCGGGTACGTCGACTTCGAGGCCCTGGCCAGGGAGATGGCCGCCGGGAGGACTCCCCCGCTCACCCACACCCCGGCGCCGCCCGGGCCCGTGACCGACCCCTCCCCGGCGCTCCCGGTGACCCCGTCGCAGCAGCCCTCCTACTCGCTCCCGCCCGCGGCGAGCCGCCCACCGGAATCGTGACAGACCCCCGCGAACTTCGAACGGAACGTCACATACCGACAACGCTCGGTCCGGATACTGAACAAGGCATGGCGCCTCATGCGCCTTTGGCATAGAAACGCGGCATGTTCTGGGTCCTTCTCCTGCTCCTGGCCTGGGCCGTCGCCGGCACCGCCTGTACCCGGCTGTGCCTGGCCGCCGTCCACTCGGCGGCCGCGGACACGGGCCGGGAACACGATCTGACGCTCTACGAGGCCGCGTTCCTGTCCGGCGGCCCCCGCCGGGTCGCCGAACTGACCCTGGTCTCCATGGCCCGCCAGCGCCGGCTGCTGCTCGCCCGCACGGGCTGGGCGACAGTCGTCGACCCGCGCGGCCGGGACGACATCGAACGGTCCGTCATAGGCGCGATCGGCCCCGAGGGCCAGTCCCGCATAGAGCCGGTACGGGACGCGGCGGCCGGTGCCGAGGCGGTGGGCACCCTCGCCGAGCGCCTGGTCCGCGCGGGCCTCGCGGTACCGGCCGGAGCCCGCACCAACATCGCGGCGGCGGTCCGCCAGGTGCAGTTCGCCGCGGCGGTCGTCCTCGCCCTGGGCGCCACCGCCCTCCTGCTGCCGGGCGCCTCCGACCTCCCCCGCCACCTGGTCGCCCTCTGGTTCGGTCTCCCGCTCACCCTCACCCTGAGCTGCCTGGCCATAGCCCGGGTCGAGATCCACCCCTACTCCCGCTGGGCCTCCCCCGCCGGCCAGCGCCTCCTCACCGCCCTGACCCGCCACCGGGGCGCGGGCGACCGCGCCTACCTCACCACGGTCGCCGTCCATGGCATCCGGGCCATCGGCGAACCGGACCTGCGAGCGGCGTTCGAACACCGCGAGCAGGCCTGGCGCGACTGACCCCGCGCGGGGGCGCACAGGGGGCATTGACCCCGACACCGGCCCGGTGGTGCTTGCCTTCCGCAACCCCGGGACGAAACATCCCCTTTGTTGCGTACGCGCACCGAAGGGACACGTGATGAGGGTTCCCGTTCTCTACTCGGCCGTCGGGTCGCTGCTGTTGGCCGGGGTCGGTGCGGCGCCCGCCTCGGGGGCGGAGGTCCTGCCCGGCGCGGCCGAGGTGCGGGGGGTCGCCGTGGCGGTCGCCCGGGCCGAGGCGGGCGGGATCACATTCGGGTCCTGCTCCGCCGAGGGCGAGATGCCGGGGAGCATGCGGTGCGGCACCGTCAGCGTCCCGCTCGACTACGCCGACCCGTACGGCAAGCAGATCAAGCTGACGGTCAGCCGGGTCAAGGCCACCCACAAGGACCCCAACAACAGCAAGCGACGGGTGCCCCGGCAGGGCGCGCTGGTCTTCAACCCCGGCGGCCCCGGCGCCTCCGGCATGTACTTCCCGCTGATCGGCCTGATGCCCGAGTGGAAGCGCATCGCCGCCGCCTACGACCTGGTCGGCTACGCCCCGCGCGGGGTGGGCCGCAGCGCCCCGCTGTCCTGCCAGGACCCGCGCAAGTTCTTCAAGGGGCCCGCGCAGGCACCCACCCACCCCTCGGAGTCCTACAAGCGCGAGCGGATCGCGCAGGCCAAGGCGTACGCCCGGGGCTGCGCGAAGCGGTCCGGCAGCGCCCTGCGCCACTATCACTCCCTCAACAACGCCCGTGACCTGGACGTCCTGCGGGCCGCGCTGGGCGAGGAGAAGCTGACGTTCATGGGCGCCTCGTACGGCACGTACTACGGCGCGCTGTACGCGACCCTCTTCCCCTCACATGTGCGCCGCATGGTGTTCGACGCGGCGGTGAACCCGGACCCGGAGCAGATCTGGTACCGCAACAACCTCGACCAGTCCGCGGCGTTCGAGGCCCGCTGGGCGGACATGCGGGAGTGGATCGCCAAGCACCACAAGGTCTACGGACTGGGCGACACCCCGGCGAAGGTGCTGCGCAGCTACGAGCGGGCGAGCACCCGGCTCGCCAGGAAGCCCGCGGGCGGCAAGGTGGGCCCCGGCCAGCTGCAGAACGCCTTCCTCCAGGCCGGCTACTACGACGACTACTGGCCCTACCGGGCGTACGCGCTGTCGGCCTATCTGAAGGGCGACCCGCAGCCGCTCGTCGACATCGCGGCCCCGGTCACGGAGGCAGCGGCCGAGGCGGAGAACAGCCGCGCGGTCTACACGGCCGTCGAGTGCAACGACGGCCCCTGGCCCACGGACTGGCGGATCTGGGACCGGGACAACACCCGGCTCGCCCGCGTGGCCCCGTTCGAGACGTGGGACAACGTGTGGATGAACCTGCCCTGCGCCTACTGGCCGGTGCCGCGTCAGCGCCCGCTCGACGTCCGTACGGGACCCGGCGAACTCCCGCCGACGCTGATCCTGGCCGCCGAACGCGACGCCGCCTCCCCCTACCAGGGCGCGCTGGAGCTGCACCGGCGGCTGTGGCACTCGGTCCTGGTGACCGAGCGGGACGCGGGCACGCACGGCATCGGCGGCGGCCCCAACGCCTGCGTCAACGCCCACCTGGACGCGTACCTGCTGGAGGGGCGGCTGCCGGTGCGGCGCGCGTCCTGCGCACCGCACCCGGAGCCGCGCCCGGAGACCGAGGGCTAGGCGAGCCCCGCGACCAGTTCGCTCACGGACTTGCGGCGGCCCGTGAAGAAGGGGATCTCCTCGCGGACGTGCATCCGCGCCTCCGAGCCGCGCAGGTGACGCATCAGGTCGACGATGCGGTACAGCTCGTCCGCCTCGAAGGCGAGGATCCACTCGTAGTCGCCCAGCGAGAACGAGGCGACGGTGTTGGCGCGCACGTCCGGGTAGCCGCGGGCCATCTTGCCGTGGTCGGCGAGCATGCGGCGGCGGTCCTCGTCGGGCAGCAGGTACCAGTCGTAGGAGCGCACGAAGGGGTAGACGCTGACGTAGTCGCGGGGCGTCTCGTCGGCGAGGAACGCCGGGATGTGCGAGCGGTTGAACTCGGCGGGGCGGTGCAGCGCCATGTTCGACCACACCGGCTCCAGCGCGCGGCCCAGCTTCGTGCGGCGGAAGAGGTTGTACGCCTCCTGGAGCTGGTCGCTGGTCTCGGCGTGCCACCAGATCATGACGTCGGCGTCGGCGCGCAGCCCGGACACGTCGTAGGTGCCGCGGATCGTCACGTCCTTGGCGGCGAGCTGGTCGAACAGCTCCTGGACCTCGTCGGCGTATCCGGCGCGGTCCTCGGGGAGCACGTCCTTCAGCCTGAAGACGGACCAGAGGGTGTAGCGGATGACCTCGTTGAGGTCCTTGGCCAGCTTGCCCTTGTTCGGGATCCTGCCGGGCTCGGTGGTGGGGGCGTCGTCACTCATGTCCCTTATTCTCCTGCTCCTCCGTGCAGACTCTGCACCGGGTTCGCGGTGAGCTCCTGCACTGCGCGCAGGTCACCGTGGATCTGGTCGACGGCGGCATACGCGCTCGCGATGCACGCGGGGATGCCCACGCCGTCGTAGGCCGCGCCGCACACGGCCAGGCCCGGTGCCACGGCCAGGTGCTCGCGGATGCGGGCCACGCGCGCGTGGTGGCCGACGGGGTACTGGGGCAGTCCGTCGTTCCACCGGGTGACGCGGGTGGCGACCGGGGTCGCGTCGAGGCCGGTGGCCGCCTTGAGGTCGTGCCGGGAGACCTCGACGAGTCCGGCGTCGTCGCGCTGGAGGATCTCGGTCTCGCCGTGGCGGCCCACGGAGGTGCGCAGGACGAGCAGGTCGGGGTCCTCCTCGGCGATCCAGCCCCATTTGCGGGAGGCGAAGGTGGAGGCCTTGATGGTGCGGCCGTCGACGGGCGGCACCAGGAAGCCGCTGCCCTCGGGCAGGTCGGTCTCCGCGCGGCGGTAGGCGAGGGTGATCAGGGCCATGGAGGCGTACTCCACGGCGGCCAGTTCGGCGGCGGCCGCGGGGAAATCGGCGCGCAGCAGACCGGCGGCGGCCGTGGCGGGTACGGCGAGGACGACGCCGTCCGCGTGCAGGGTCCGGTCGCCGGTGACGACGGTCCAGCCGTCCGTCCCGCGGCGCAGCGCGGTCACGGGGGCGCCGGTGAGGATCTCGCCGCCCTTGGCGCGCACCGCGTCCGCGACCGCGAGCGGGAGGGTGCCGATGCCGCCCTCGATGCCCATGAACACGGGGCCGGTCCGCGGGTTGGCGGCGGCCTTGGCCTGGATCTCGCGGACCGCCTCGGTCAGGCAGTGGTGGGTGCGGGCGGCCTGGAAGAGCTGGGGGACGGCCGAGCGCATCGAGATGCGGTAGGCGTCGCCCGCGTACACCCCGCCGAGCAGCGGCTCGACCAGGCGGTCGACGACCTCCCGGCCCACCCGCTCGGCGACGTACCGGCCGACCGCGATGTCGTCGCCGACCTCGGTGCGGGGCAGTTCGGTGTCGCGGGCGATCCGCGCGAGGCCGTCCGCCGAGAGCACTCCGGCGACCGCGTCGGCGGTGCCGGGGACGCCCATCACATGGCCCTTGGGCATGGGGCGCAGGGCGCCGCGGGTCCACAGGGAGGCGCTGGCGGTGGCGGGGGGCTGGAGCTTCTCGTCGAGGCCGACCTCGCGGGCCAGCTCGACGGCCTCGGGGCGGCGGGCCAGCATCGACTCGGCGCCGAGGTCGACGCGGACGCCGGCGATCTCGCCGGGCAGCAGCTTGCCGCCGACCCGCCCGGCGGCCTCCAGGACGGTCACGCGTCTGCCCTCGGCGAGCAACCGGTGGGCCGCCGCGAGGCCGGCGATACCGGCACCTACGACGACGACATGTCCGTGATCCGCTGGAGTGTCCGCTGCGTGCATGATCCCACTCTCTCAAACCCCCCTGACATTCCCGCCAGGGCCGTTCGGCCCTCGGTCGCCCGGCGCGGGCGGGACCGTGTGCCCGGTCCGAGTCCCGACCGTGACCTGTTCGGAACCGGCGGGATCCAACGCCGGGGCCCGCTCCGGCGTCGAAGGAGCGTCACGTCGGCAACGAACCCCGGGGGGTACATCCCATGCACGCACGACGTTCCGTACGACCGGGCCCGGCCCTCGCGGGCCTGCTGCTGGCCGCGGCACTGGCCCTGACCGGCTGCTCCGGCGCCGCCGACGACAGCGGCGGAGGCAACGACTCCGCGAAGGGGGGCGCCGCCCAGTCCCGGAACGAGGCGGCGGCGGGCCCGGCGGCCGGGGACTTCAGTGCGGAGAAGGGGCAGCAGGCGGACAAGCCGCCGAAGGCGACCGCGAGCCACATCATCCGGAAGGCCTCGCTGACCGTGCGGGTCAAGAACGTGCCCAAGGCCCTGGACGAGGTCCGCTCGGTCACCGAGGACGCGGGCGGCTACATCGGCAACGAGACGACCACGCGCGACGGGAAGGGCCGCGAGCGCACCAAGGTCGTCCTGCGGGTGCCGGTCGCCTCCTACGCGGACGTCCTCGCCGATCTGGAGGGCACCGGCAAGCTGCTGGAGCGCACCGCCAAGGCACAGGACGTCACCGAGCAGGTCGTGGACGTGGAGAGCCGCATCAAGTCGCAGCGCGCGAGCGTCGCCCGCATCCGTGACCTGATGGACGAGGCCACCAAGCTCAGTGACGTGGTGGTCCTGGAGGGCGAACTGAGCACCCGCCAGGCGGATCTGGAGTCCCTCCTCGCCCAGCAGGCGTCCCTGAAGGACCGTACGAGCCTCGCCACGATCACCCTGTCGCTGTCGGAGACGCCGGGGAAGAAGGCGCCGGCCGAGGACGACGACCCCGGTGTCCTGGACGCGCTGGCGGGCGGCTGGGGCGCCTTCCTGACGATGCTCCGCTGGATCGTCGTGGCCGTCGCGGCCGTCCTCCCGTTCGCCGCGGGCGCGGCCCTTCTGGTCTTCCTCTGGCTCCGCCTGGTCCACCCGCGTCTGACGGTCCGCCGCGAGCGCACCCCCGCGCCGACCGCCCTGGGCCCGCTGCCCACCGCCCGCCCGGCGCCGGGACCGGGCTCGGGCTCGGGCTCGGACGAGGACTGACGACAGACCACAGGCCGCTCCCGCCCGCGCGGAACACCACCCCGAAATGATCGATGCCCGT
>NZ_FLSP01000139.1 GCF_900091315.1 Streptomyces sp. DI166 | reverse complement strand
CTCCGGCTTCCCCGGCTCTCGGACCGGGGTGCTTGCTCAGGCGCAGGAGCAGCAGTAGCAGTAGCACATGAGCGCGCCGTATCGACCGGTTTCGAAGGAGTACTCGACGCCGGCCGGGATGTACATCCAGTCGCCGGCCGTGAGTTCGTGGCCGTTGTAGTGGATCGAGCCGCTCGCGATGAACCGGATGCCGGCGCCGCCGTTGTGCGAGTGCGGGGCGGCCTGCGCGCCGGGCTCAGCGACGGTGATGTAGAGCTGGGTCTCGCACGCCATGTACACCGGAAGCTGCCACTTGCGGAATCCGGGCGGGACGTTGTCGACTTCGAGGATCTTCAGTGCCTCCTCGACCGCCGCGTCCCTCGATGTGATGATCCGGCCTTCCACGTCGAGTCCGCTCTCGCGGACTGCGTTCTTGATGCGCTCCACTCCCTGCTCGAACGTGAGCCTGTTGGGATCGAAGGTCTGCTTCGCCATGAGCCTTTGCCTCCTGCTCGACCGCCATGAACGGCGTATGCGTCTGGTCGGCGGGATGGATCCCCCGGTCTGCTCCGGAGCCCACGGCTGCCGCGGTGGGTTTCACTGCGACAGCGTCATCGAAGGAGCCGTGTGGCGCAGGTCTGGGGTGGTGCGGGCTGACGTGGCTGTGCCTGGGGGGGTGTCAGGTGCGTGGCCGCGTGCGCCCCGGGTCTTCGTCCACTGAAGGCGCCCCCTGCTCTACTGGCATTCCGTGGTGCGGTGGCTGCTTCCGCTGCTGTACTTCACGCGTATGGTCTCGTCTCGTTCACCCAGTATGTGCAGGGTGCCGTTCCATGGCGTCCAGTGGCGCGGTACGAGGAAGAGCCGGTCGCCGGATACGTGGAAGAGCCGCAGTCCTGCGTAGCAGTACCGGTAGGGGCTGTTCTTGTGGTTCGACGGCGGCGACGCAGCTGCCGCCGCCGCGGATCAGCAGGTCCTGCTCGCTGAACACCACGACTGCGCGGAAGTGGACTTTCGGGTTGGCCGATCTGATCGGAACGCTGCGGGATTACAGTACGCACACCTCGGCGCCGCAGGTGTGCGCGGATGGTCCGGTACGAGTCCGCCTTGTCGGCGCGGAGCGCCTGTGGCGTGGTGCGGGGCCGCCCGACGCTCTGGGGTACTCGCAGGCGGGCCATGACCTGTGTGAAGACGGGTACGTTACCGACCTGACCTGGGGTGAGGTGAACGCCAGCGGCATGCGAACGGGGCCGACGTCAGGCGGGGGCGCCGAGGGGCGGGTGCTCCAGCACGCGGGGCTTGTACTCGACCAGCTGGATACGGCCGTCGAAGGTGCGGTGGTGCGTCATGTCCAGGGCCACGTCCGGATAGCCGTCGTAGATGCGTTCGGCACCCGTGGCTCCGGTGATCACCGGGAACATCACGACCCGGAAGCGGTCGACGAGGCCGGCTCGCAGCAGGGACCGGCACAGGCTGAGGCTGCCGATCGTGCTGAGGAGCCCCGACCCGGTCGACTTCATCGTGCGGACCGCCTCGACGGCGTCGCCGCGGACGAGCGTGGAGTTGGCCCATGTCAGTGGCTCATCGAGTGAGGAGGAGAACACCACCTTGGCCGCTTGCGTGAGCTCGTCGACGGACGCCTCCTCCTCCGGCCTGAACTCATCCTGACCCTCGGGGACTTCACCTGCGGCGAAGCCCGACATCAGACGGTAGGTATGGGCACCCATCAAGTACGTGACCTCGGGCTGCTCGCCCAGCCACGCGAGGTACTCCGGACCCTCCAGCCCCCAGAACCCGGGCCACCCTTCTCCCGAGGCGTAGCCGTCGAGGGAGGTGATGAAGTCGACGAGAAGCTCCGACATGACGGTGTCCTTTCCTGTGGTGTCACGAGCTTGGACCGTCCGGAAGCGACAAACTCATCGGCCGCGCCGTGCAACAGCGAGAGATCCCCTGACGTCGTAACTGCCCAGGTCGCCGGAGCGACGCTGCTGCGGACGACCCGCCGCACCGGCGAGGGCGGCTCCACCTCACGCGGGCTGGCTGCGGAAAGCCCACGTGTAATCGAGGGCACAGTTAGCCCTCCCCGTCTCATCAGCTGGCCCTGATTGTTGTTGACAGGCCTCAACTGCATCGTTCCAGACCGCCGCCCCCGGTGGCCGAACCTCGATCTTGTCCGCCACGGGCGCCTGAATCTGTTCAGCGTCGACGAATTGGGTCCCCGAACTGGACCGCGGCGGCATCGAGATGGCGTTTCAGATCGTGGCGACGTTCGAACTCGCCGTCGATACGAGAGAGGTCGCGTGGGGGACCGCGCAGGGGAGGTGCCGCGTAATCTCATCCAGACCATCGGGGGCGTACCCGACGTCCAGTCCGGGCTGCCGGACCTCGGATGGTGCCGGCCGTGATCAGCCCCGTCCAGGAGGCCGTGGCCTAGCATCGGCGGTAAGTCGTTCCCCGTCAGCGATCGGCTAGCATCTGGGGGTCTCACGGCCGCGTGTGTGCGGCTTGTTGAGGCATATCAGGCACGCGGGGCTTGCCGCCTCCCCACGCGCCGCTGCGCTGCCTCGGCCCCCGGTGAAGGTGGTGCTGGGCTCCCGTTTCAGGGGCTGATCGGTAGGTCATTGCGTGCTTGGTCGAGGTCGTCCTCCCAGATCCACAGCCGGTGCTGGGGCGGAACCCGGTGGTAGCCGTACAGGCCGACCTCGGTCAGAGTCCGCAGGTCCACACACACCCGCTGAAAGGCCTGGGCGATTGCCTTGGCCGGGTCGGGCAGCTGCTTGGCGCCGAGCTTGATGCACGCACGGAACTCGTATCCGAGCAGCAGGTCCTTCCCGAACTGCGCCCAGGCGCCCCGCTGCTCGGTCCAGGCCGCCTCCGCCTCGTCCAGCAACAGGTTCAGGTCGGACTTGGGCGGCAGGGAGGGGTAGATCAGGAAGGTGGCCGCCCAGCCCAGTGCCACCAGGTCGAGGTTGAAGGTGTGCCGACGTGGGTCGTCGCGCGGCGGCAGAGGGTCGGACGCACTGCCGCTGAACCAGGGCGCGGTGTAGGCCAGCAGCCGTCCGTTGCCCTCGACGAGTTCGCCGGTGGCGATGACGGCCATCTTGCGCTGGGAGCCGTCGGGGCGGGTCAGGCGGGTGGCGACCATGTCCGTGTGTGCCTGGGCGGCCGCCTTGCCCGCGGCTTGATGGCGCTCGGCCGCGTCGGGACTGATCCGCGAGACGAGATAGTCGCGCAGGTCCTCTGGAAGCGCGTCGTACGTGCCGTCCAGCAGCCGCGCCTTGGTGCGGTCCAGAGCGGCCTGGGCGGTGGCCGGGGCGCCGCCGTACTGGCTTTCCGGAGTGTCGATGGACACCATGCGAATCGCCATGGCGATGTTCGGTGTGTCACCGTCGGTGACGCTCAAGAAGCGGTAGTCGTTGGCGGGCCGACTGGGGCCCACGAAGCCGAGATCGACCATGGCTGCTCTCTCGAAAGTTGGCCCGAAGGCTCGACGAGTGGGTACCCGACAGGGACATCACGGCTGGGAGTCGCAACGTGAGCCGCCTGCCGGTTCGATTGCGATTCCTCCATCCCCGTACTGGCGGTTGAGGTACGCGGGACCAGGGAGAAGTCCATCCGGCGGGTCGTCGGCCAGAGGTCCTTCTCGCTGCAGCATCTGTGGTCAAAAATAGTACGAATCGAACGGGCTGCCGCTCCCGTGGGCCATCTGGGTGAACCCTTTGCCAAGAACCTCGGACGAACCGAGGCTTCTGGGGTCGATGGAGCTCCGCTGGCAACCTCGACTCATGGCGATCCTCCCGCCTGGTTGTCGAGGGCCGGTGCGATGATCCTCCGACGAGCGTTGGGGTAGAGGAACGGGCGCCTGGGGCATCGGCCCTTTCAATCACGACGATGCCGTTGACTCGCTGACGGCCTGGGCGAGGCCGCAGTGGGGGAGGCCGTCAAGGCTCGATCCCCGCATGCGTGGAAGTTCGAGCAGCTCTGCGCCGGAGTCCCAGCTCGTCGACAGCCGACCGCCGGGTTCGCACGAAAACCGGTTGGCGGCCTCCGGCGGCGGCTGCTACTTTCCCGGTGGCCGTGCGATGGAGCGAGGAGGTGGTACCCGTGAACGTTATGACAGGGGTGCTCTCCTTCGGAGTCACGGTAGGGCGGTAGGGCCGTCCGGGAGCGCCGCTTACGCGCACTCCCGAAAGGCACGGCCAG
Source organism: Streptomyces sp. DI166 (assembly GCF_900091315.1). GTDB lineage: Bacteria > Actinomycetota > Actinomycetes > Streptomycetales > Streptomycetaceae > Streptomyces > Streptomyces fuscus. The sequence continues at coordinate 11,056 of NZ_FLSP01000139.1, read as the reverse complement.
CCATGGCCCTTCATTTCACTTCCCAAGAGCGCCACGACGACGGCGTCCTCGAACAGGCATTCATCCTCGGTGACATCCCCGGCATCCTGTGGACGCCCCCAACCGCATCCCCATCCCGATCCGCACCAGCGCCCCTGATCCTGCTCGGACACCCCCCGCTCGGACTCGATGCGATGTACCCGCGGCTGTCAGCGCGGGCACGGCACGCCGCGGCGGACGGCTTCGCCGCTGCCACCATCGAACTCCCCGGCAGCGGAGTCCGGCCCCGCCTGCCCGCACTGGATCAGGCCCGGGCCGCCATGCGCCGGACGAGGGAGGCCGGTGAGCCGGTCAGTGACGAGATCATCGACGCCCTCGTCCTTCCGCTCGTCGACGAGGCGGTCCCGGAATGGCAAGCCGCCCTTGACGCCCTCATGTCACTGCCCGAGATCGGCGGGCCGGTCGGCTACTCGGGCGGAGTGATCTCCGTCGGGGTCCGCCTCGCGGTTGTCGAGCCGCGGATCGAGGCAGCCGTACTGTTCGCGGGCAGTTTCGTGCCGCGCGCCGTGTTTGAGGAGGCCCGCCGCGTCTCCGTTCCGCTGCATGTCCTGCTGCAGTGGGACGACGAGGGCAACGACCGGCAGGCAGCGCTGGACCTGTTCGACGCGTTCGGCTCGAAGGAGAAGTCCCTGCACGCCCATTTGGGCGGGCACGCGGGCGTCCCACCGTGGGCGGGGGAGGCCGCGGCCCGGTTCTTCGTCCGGCATTTGAAGTGAGGCCGAACTGCAGGGCCGCCGACAGTCATTGAGGCGTTGCCGGGTGCGTGCGGACCGCGACCACGGCGCATGTCGCCAGTAAGCCAGGCCAGTTGCTAGGCGGGCACGGGTCCACCGTGGCAGAGCTTCGGGCCCTGCGCGTGCGTGACGGCGTACGCGCAGGACCCGGAACAGCACTACACCCATGCTGCGGTACTCGCCTCCACCGTCCTCGGCGCCCGCCTGCGCCTGCGCGCCCAACCGACCGCCCCGAAGGAGCACTGGCATGGCAATACCTCTCGCCCCCCTGCGTGGCGCTACCCAAGACCCCGGAATCGCCCGCGAACCGACAGGAATCCGCGTCGGCGGCACCCACGTGGCCGGCGTCATCTGCGGCAACGGTTCCCGTACCTGCGGCAGTAGTCGGACTGCGCCGAGCACGGCTTGCCCGATGACCTTGCGTCATCGGGGTCTCCGCCGCTGACGTACCCACCTGCCACAACGAACTGCCGGTGATGGACACCACGCCGTCGCCGCAGGCCGCGTCGGCAGTAGTGAAGGCGCGGCACTGACCGGCTTGGAGGTCACCCCATACTGGCGCACGGGCCCGCGTGGGGGAGGCTGCGCACCCTGGGCCTGATGCACGCCGAGATGGAACAACGACGAAGGGCTCGACGCCCGTCGTTGCTGAGCAGAGATCCTTGTCAGTGCACCCGGTTAGGGTGCCCGCCATGAACGTGGGACGCCTGACCGACTTGCTTGCCGATTCCACCGCCAGTCGCCTTCCGCCCGGTCGGACGGTCACGTCCGTTGAAGGCGACGGAGACATGCAGCCCCTATGGCTCAGTGACGGGCCGGCCGTGATCGAGTTGTGGACGCGGATGCACGCCGAACACTCACGTTCCGGCCTGTGGCCGCTGCTGCTCGACTCGCTGGATCCGAACGACGGCGCATTCCGCCCGTGGGGGTCCGAGAGGTCTTTCCCGAGCAGATGTCCTCCCCGACGAGCCACGACTCTGCCGGCCTCCTCGCCCGGTGGTGGGACACCTACACAGCCGTCGACGAAGACGACGACATGCTCCACGCCGACACGCGCCTCGCCGTCACAGCTCCCTTCGGGCGGACCTGGCCCGGTCTCGCGCCCAGTCGGGAGTCGACAACGAACCCTGATCAACTGGCCGCCGAGCTCGCGCAGGCGTACCTCGTCGACCGCCCCCAGGCGCGTCTGGGGCTGGTCGGTGCAGCATCCGGTGCCGAGGCGGTGGCGGCCGTAGGCTGGGCCGGACCCTGTAACTACGACAACGACACCGCGAAGTTCTCCGCGGTTGTCCGTGACTGGGAGCACCGGTTCGGCGCTCGTGTCGTCGCGGTCGGCTTCTCCACGCTGCACCTCAGCGTCGTCGCGCCACCGGCGAACGAGCATGACGCTCTCTTGGTCGCGGCCGAGCACTTCGCCTTCTGCCCGGACAACATTTGGCAGGGCGACAGGCCGTACACGCTCGCGGCCTACGCCGAGCGGATCACAGGCGTCCACCACTGGGACTTCTGGTGGGACTGATCGACCTTCCAGGAAGACTGTGGATCCCTTGAAGGGAACGGGCAGGTTGAGCCGGGGCCGGGCTATGAAGCACTGGCATATGCGAGATGGGTTCCGCGGGCGGTGCAGCGGAAGAGCATGACACCCGCCCCCTGCCTGAGGAGGGTCAGGAAGCTCGCCACCCGGGATGTGTCGTGCCCACCACCCATCAGAGGGCCGAGTCGAAGTTGGTCGAGCGCCTCGGGGCGGGCTGCCAATTCGGTGTATCCAACCTCGCCGATGAAGGCGGCCACGTCGTTGCGGTGGACTAGCCAGTGCGGATCCTGCCAGGCGTTGAAGCCGGGGGCGCAGCGGGTGACTTGCTCCGCGTTTTCCTCGCTGACATCGTCGAGCCCGTACCAGTCGGTGAATTCACCCTCGAATTGTTCAGCGGCACGGCCGTTGGCGATGCACAGCCTCATCAGCGGCTGCTGCAAAGTCGCGCACGTCCGCTGTATCCGCGACGAGTGAACCCAGGGACATCTCTGCTCAGCTGACTGACCAGACGACACCGGTGTCAAGGAAGCTTGACATCACGACGCAGCCGCTCGTAGCGTGTCAAGTGTCCTTGATATCGCACCGGGGGTGGCGCCCGTGCAAACGCATAACGAGATCAGGGCGAGCGCTCGGCTCGTGCTCTGGACATTCGCCTGGGCGGCAACCCTTGCTCTGGCCAAGTTCGGCCCGGAACTCTTGTGGGCTCCGCCGCAGCGGGGGGCCGGCTGGGCCGCCGTAGCTGTCAATCTCGTCGTCGGCTTCGGCTGGATCACCGCCTTCACGCGCTTTCTCCGCGCACTCGATGAGCTGCAACGGAAGATCATCCAGGATGCTCTGGCGGTCACCCTCGGCGTGGGGTGGATTCTCGGATTCGCCTATGTCGTCACGGACCAGGCCAGCCTCATCGCCCGCGACATCAATGCCGCCGTCCTCCCCGCGCTCATGGGGGTCGTCTTTGTGGTCGCCTTCGCCGTCGGCAAGATCCGCTACCGATGAAGAACCGCATCACAGACCTTCGCGCTGAACGGGGCTGGACGCAGGCCGACCTGGCTCAGCACGTCGGCGTGTCCAGGCAGACGATCAACGCCATCGAAACAGGAAGGTTCGACCCCAGCCTTCCCCTCGCCTTCCGTCTCGCCAAGCTCTTCGACCTCAAGATCGAAGAGATCTTCCTCGGCGAATGACGCCACTGCGTTTCTGGCCGCTGTCAAGTGCTGCCGATCTGGGAGCACGGTTGGTACCGGGCGCAGAGGTGGTGTGCTGTGCACCCGGTTGAACTTACCCTCGCCCGCCACCCCTCGACGTGCGACAACGAGCGACGCGTGCGTGTCCCGAAAACACCACGCCCACAAGCTCGTTGACGGCTCACATGCCATGCCAACGACGATCTTGGGTCTTCGCCGCCGCGGACTACGGGGCAGAACCAGACGATTTGCAGTCCCCGTGTCGCTGCTGGCGCGGAGTGCCGGGCGCGGCGGCGTGGCAGTCGGGCTCGGTCGGCTGGTGTTCGGCTTGCGCCGGATACGCCGAAGTGAAGGCGGCGGTGAGCTCGTGCAGGAGGGGTTCTGTGCGGGGGTGAGGGGCGCGGCGCGGTGTGATCGCGTAGATCCCGCGGGTCGGGGGATCGACGAGGGGCAGGGTGGTGACATCGGCCCGCAGTGCGCTCGTCAGCACTCCGGGTATCAGCGCGATGGCGTGACCGGTGGCGACCAGGGCGAGTTTGCCGGGCAGGTCGGCCGCGGTGAGGTCGATGCGGGCGCTGACTCCGGCGCGGGCGGCGTGCTGGCGCAGGAGCGCCGCGGAGCCCTCGTTGTCCTCGACCCAGCACTCGTCGGCCAGTGCCTTGATGCGCACCGGTCCGCAACCGGCCAGCGGATGGCCGACGGGCAGTACGACGACCATCGCGTCCAGGCCGAGGAAGAGGCGTTCGACCTGCGCGTCGACGGGCAGCCCCGGTGGAGCGTCGGTGACGACGGCGATGTCGAGATCGCCCGCGGTCACGCGCCCGTGAAGCTGAGTAGGTGTTTTTGAAGGTGGGCAGAGGACTGAGGCTCCGCAAAAAGGGATTCAGGCTTGAGTAGTGGCTCGCGTAGGGTTCCCCAGTTGCCGAGCTGAAAAGGTGGTCGTGGGCGTGGCACCTCGGGAAGTGATGCGGGACCAGTTGGCGGGGGCAGCCCGGGCTGCACTGGGTGGCGGTCGGAAGCTGGAGGCGGTCGAGCGGCTCACCGGCGGCACCACGAAGGGCGTGTACCGCCTCACGATGAACGACGCCACGACGGTGGTCGCCTACCTGTGGGAGAAGTCGGAGAACTACTGGCCGGTGGCTGAGGGCGATGGCGATCTCACCGACCCGTTCTCGCCCGGTGTCGGGCTTGACTTGTTCGAGGCCAGCCACGCGCGCCTGGCCTCGCTCGGCTTGCGGGTCCCCGAGGTCTACTTGGTTGACCGGGACCGCACTCACTACCCGGCCGACCTGGCGATCGTGGAGGACTTCCCCGGCGAGGATCTGATGGACTTGTTCAACCGCGACCCGCGCGCTGCAGAGCCGACGATGGCCCGCCTCGCCGATGCCCTGGCGGCGATGCGACGCCATCGAGCGCCGTCGTTCGGCAAGGTGGCCCAGATCGACAAGAGGGGAAGGTCCAGAGCGGCGTCGTGTGAGGAGGCAGCGCTTGAGTTCGCGCTGCGCTGCCTCGCCGAGGCGGCGTCCCGTGACAGGAGGATCGCGGACGCTCGCGGCAGGCTGGAGGAGCGGCTGCGTGAACTCGCCGCGGCGGTACGGCCGCGTGCCGAGTACTCGGTCGTCCACGGTGAGTTGGGGCTGGATCACGTGCTGGTGGACCGGGACGGTAACCCCGTCGTGATCGACTTCGAGGAGTTGCTGTACTTCGACGTCGAGTGGGAGCACGTGTTCCTGCGGCTCCGCCACTCCGAGGACCAATACCGACGGTTGGCGGTGGAGGACCTCGACGAGGACCGACTCGCCCTCTATAAGCTCACCCAGCACTTGTCCCTGACGGCGGGGCCGCTTCGGCTGCTGGACGGAGACTTCCCCGACCGGGCGTTCATGCAGGGAATTGCCGAGCACCACTTGCACCAGGCGCTGGCGCTGGTCTCAGGGGGTTAGAAGTCATCGAGGGGACATACCGGACTGTTTCGTCCAGTCGGTGCGGGGCTTTTTGCGGGTGAGGCGTCGGGTCATCGTGGTGATGAGTGCCCAGTTCAGGTGTGCTTCGGAGTGCTGGGGCAGGCGTTCGTAGTCGCGTGCGTTGCGGCGGGCGATCTACGCCGCCGGCATCCTCCTGCTGACGATGACGGCAGTGACCGCATCCATGACCAGCAACCGCCGCGTCGAGGCAGCACGGTGCGCCGCGGCCCTGGCCGACACTCCACCTCAGCCGGTCTCGAATGACCTCGCGCAGGAGAGTGCCCCCGATCTGGTGTGACGTTCCTGCGGCAGCCGCCGCACCAAGGACTTCAAGCCGCCGGTGTGCGGTGGGTCCACCGGGCTGTTACTCACTTTCGGGTGACGGGCGGTCCGTGAGTGTTGACGTGCGGCGGTGATCGAGGGGGAGTGGCCCTGTTCCCGTCAGGGGCGCATCGTCCCTGGACAGTCGACCTGTTCCCATATCGGGCATACATGGGCATTGCATTCGAGAGTCACGGAAATGTGGGTAACAGGTAACAGGGCGGGTGTTGCGTCCCGGCGTGGCGGGTGTGGCCGCGAGGGTCTGTGCAGCGACGGACCGACCCGGCCGTCGCCACACACCACGCACCACCACCCGGAGCCCCGGCCCGCGAGGGCCGGCCCTCTCCGGGAGGGGTGCCCGCACCATGCAGGTGGGTTCATGTCTGCTTCTTCTTCCCTCGTCTCCCGCCGTCTGCTCGCCGCCACGCTCGCGGCCGGAGCCGTCATCGGAGCGGCGGCGCTGCCGGCGTCCGCCGCCGGTGCTGACCGCGGCCACCGCGGTCCGAAGGTGGAGATCACGGCCGTGCAGTACGACGCCCCGGGACGCGACGACCGGTCGAACCGCTCGCTGAACAGGGAGTGGGTGGAGCTGACCAACAACGCCCGCCACGCCGTGAACCTGGACGGGTGGAGGCTGCAGGACACCCACGGCCGCGGCTACACCTTCGACCACTACCGCCTGGCGGGCCGGGCCACGGTCCGCATCCACACCGGCGTCGGACGCGACACCCGCACCGACCTGTACCAGGACCGCCGCAACCACCTGTGGGACAACCGCTACGGCACCCTCACCCTGCGCAACGACCGCGGCCGCTTCATCGATGACGAATCCTGGGGCGGCCGCCACAGCCACCACGGCGGCAAGCACCACAACAACCACCACCAGGGCGGCAAGCACCACCACGGCGACCGCAACCACCACACCAGCCGCCACTGACCACCCACACCCCGCGCAGGTGACAGCCGAACACCCCACCCGCGCGAACCCGTAACCAGCAGCGTGCCCGGCCACCAACGGTGACCGGGCACGCTGCTGCTTCCTCCGCCCCCCGCCACTGGCCGGCAGGTGTCGGCTGTTACTTGCGGGTCGATGTCAACGTATCGCCAGGGAGGGTTCGTCGAGCTGGCCAACTGCTTTACGCCAGGCGTTTGTTACCGCGGTGTGCGCGGTGGCGGTGCACGCGGCGGTGGTGCCGGTGAGGGTGATCGGCGCTCCGACGTGGACGTGCAGCCGGGGCCGGCGCAGTGGCGCGGTGACCAGCCCGGCGATTTGCTTCACGGTTGTGCCCGAGGTGATGCGCCGTGCTCCTGCCTGGCCCACGGGGACGACGGGTGCACCCGTGCGCTCCGCCAGCCGCGCAAGTCCGCTGCGGAAGGGCGTGGGTTCGGCTTCGGAGGCATCGGTGCGGTGCGGGAGTCCGCCTTCGCCGTAGAGGAGGACCGTGCGACCTTCGCTCAACGTGGCCGCCGCGAGATCGAGGCATCGGGCCGCGCGGTGGCTGTTGCGGTGCACTGGGATGTGGCCCTCTCGGTCGAGGGTGCGGCCGAGTACGGGTACGCGCCAGAGGCCCGCCGTCGCAAGGACGGCCGGGTGGACGCCGAGTCGGTGGAAGGCGGCGAGAACGATGGCCGGGTCGGCGAGAGAGGTGTGGTTGGCCACGAGGATGCTGCCCGGCGCAAGGGTGGCACCGGCGTCGGCGGTCACGGTGAGCCGGCCGAAGACTGGGACAAGGCCGGCGGCCAAGCGGCTGAGCATAGGGACTCCCGATCGCAAGAATGATGATCTTCATCCTCGGGGGCCGCGAAGGACGAGGCGTGAGCACGCGTACTCACTCCAGCCGATGCCTGATACTCAATTCGGGTCTGGAGGGGCCGGCTTGCGAGCCTCCCGGCGGCGGAGGCTGGGGCTGCCGAGCAACGCGAGCATGCACAGGATTCGGCTATACGTGTCGGCCCGTGGGCGCCGCGAAAGACATGTCTCACCAGGTGGGGTGGTTGCCCCAGCTATTTCGGCTCCGGTTGTGGGGTGATCCGTGCGGGTTCGGGTTGCTTGATGGTGAAGAGCTCGGGAGGCTTCGGAAAGATCAGCGAACGAAGTCCTGCCATTCGGAACGGAGTTCAGCCAGGACCGCGACGGTGAGCCGGTTAAGGGCGGCGGGGTTGGGAACGACCTGGACGCCACCGACCTGGGTATGGGCCAGGGCACTGCTGCGCAGCGTCATGCGGAAGTGCTCGTCCTGGTCTGTGAAGTGCCACTCCGCGTGACAAACGGCACGTCCAGAGCGTGGTCAGCTTCCTGGCAGCCACTCGGAGAGACCCGCGCGGACCTGCGCGTCCCGGAAGAAACCGCTGTGGACGACGGCTCTGTCCGAGGGGACAACGAGAGGATCGGGGACGACGTACGAACCGGCACGGTGGACCCCCTCGGTCGGTACGACGAGGTCGTTGCCGACGCCGAACAACCGGTCCAGGGAAACAGCGCGAGCAGGTTGCTGCCAGGCTGTTCCGGCTCAGGTGGCGGGCGACGAGACCGCCCCGGGTGTGGGTGACGACGTCGAGGGTGAGCTGGCGGTCGTGGGGCAGGTGCTCCAGGAGCCAGCGCGCATTGTCGACCGGGTCGAGGTGGACGGTTGGATGGTCGAAGACCAGGACGCGGCCGTCGTAGCGGCGATGGAGGTCGTGCAGCAGAGGCTCGTCGTCGGCGAGGCCGCGAAAGCCGGTTGGACACGTGCTGAACGTGCCGTGGACGAAGAGCAGGAAGGGCTGGTCGGCGAGCTCGGCGAGTCGACGCACGCCCACCTGCCCTTCGGGTCCTTCCACTGTCTGTTCGCCTGCCGAGAGGAACGTCTGCGGAGTGGTCAGCCGGAGCCCGTAGGGGCGGTGTTTCTTCTTCCATCGGCTGACCGCGAAGTCAGCCGCATAACCGGCCACCTGCTCGATGGGGAACCGCAGCAGGTGCAGGACCTTGCCGACACCGAACCCGATGATGCTCCGGTCCGTCGCCGACCCATCGGCGCTGAGGGCGAACTGTTCCACTGGCTCATGGAACGTCTGGGCCCTGGCGGCCCGGTCCTGGCGATCACTACGCACTGCCGTCTCGGGGAACACCCAGCGCACGAGGCCGGTTGCGTCTGCCTCCAGCAGGACCTGCGCCTCGTCCGACGGGGGCGCGGGCGCCTCCAGCAGAAGGTGAGGGCCGGGATCGCCGCTCCGCTCCCGCCCGCCTGGGCGGCGGGGCACGCTCAAGTCGCTCAGTGGCACGGTGCGTACCGGCCGCATCCCGGTCTCTTGCGCCGGGGTGCCCAGCAGGCGCGCGGCGGGCTCGGGGACGTGGTCGGCGAGGAGTTGCTCGGGAAGCCCGCCAGGCGCCGCGTCGCGCACCGGCGTTCCGGTCGTGGCCCATCTGCGGACCTCCCCGATGCGGCCGCTGGTCTCTGAGGAGCGTGTCGACGGGGTCACCCGTGACGCCGCGGCCGACGAGGCCGATACGTCACAGAACCCTTACCGGATGCCTGCGCACGCGGCGGCAGAGCGGTGCGTTTACGCGGTGACTTCGGCGGGCTGCGTGGTGGTCAGGAACGCGGCGAGCCTGTCCAGGACACCGGGCAGCACCCAGTAGTAGACCCAGGTTCCACGGCGCTCGCAGTCGATCAGCCCGGCCTGGCGCAGCAGTTTGAGGTGGTGGGAGATCGTCGGTTGGGACAGGTCGAAGGCCGGGGTCAGCTCGCACACGCACACCTCGCCGCCCTCCCCCCGTGAGGCGATCATCGACATGAGGCGTAGCCGGACCGGGTCTCCCAGGGCCTTGAAGACCTTGGCCAGCTCCGAGGCCTGGTCCTCGTCCAGCGGTGCGACGGACAGGCCGGGGCAGCAGGCTGCGTCCTGGCCGATCACCTCAAGCTCGTGTTTCGACATGCTTCTATGTTGACGTTTTTCGATTCAGGGTGCAAGGTTGCATCAATGAACGTCAATACAGGCTGTTCCGGGGCTTGCCATGCCCCGTCACCTAGGAGTGATTCATGACCGAGCAGTCCACCGACCTGCGTGAAACCGTCCGCCGGCGGTACGCGGCGGCAGCCGTGAAGGTCACCGAAAGGGGCACCGCCTGCTGCGGGCCCGAGCCGGTCGAGGTCGACGAGAACTTCGGCTCCACCCTCTACGCCGCCGACGAGCGCGATGCCCTGCCCGCCGAGGCCGTCGCCGCGTCCCTCGGATGCGGCAACCCCACCGCCGTCGCTGAACTGCGGGAGGGCGAACGAGTCCTCGACCTTGGCTCCGGCGGCGGTATCGACGTCCTCCTCTCCGCCCGCCGCGTCGGCCCCACCGGCAAGGCGTACGGGCTGGATATGACCGAGGAGATGCTCGCCCTGGCCCTCGCCAACGCGGCGAAGGCCGGCGCCACGAACGTCGAGTTCCTCAAGGGCACCATCGAAGCCGTCCCGTTGCCCGCGAACACCATCGACGTAGTGATCTCCAACTGCGTGATCAACCTGTCCACCGACAAGCCCGCCGTATTCGCCGAGACCTTCCGAGTCCTGAAGCCCGGCGGCCGCATCGGCATCTCCGACGTCGTCGCCGACGACACCCTCACCACCGAACAGCGCGCCGAACGGGGCGACTACGTCGGCTGCATCGCCGGCGCACTGTCCTTCACCGAGTACCGGGCGGGACTGGCGGCGGCCGGCTTCACGGACATCGAGATCACTGCGACCCACCCGGTCGCCGACGGCATGCACTCCGCCATCGTCCGCGCCACCAAGCCCGCCACCACCGCCACCGCGGCGGATGCCAACACGGACGACTCCTGCTGCGGCGTGACTGCCTGCTGCACCCCTGCCGAGCAGGCAACTGACCCGTCCATCACCGTGCGCGAGGCCAAGAGTACCGCTGGGTGCACCTGCCAGGGCATGTCTCGCCGTGTGGTTTGACAGCATCCGCGCGTGGGGAGCTCACCCGGGCGGTGGTGTGACTCGCTGTACTGGTAACCCAATGCCGCGTACTCGTGGGTCTTGCGATGGGGTTGCTCGAAGGAGTCCCAGATCACGAGGCCGGCTGTCGTGAGGATGCGGGTCAGGAGTGGCCGGCACCCCCACCCACCACATGCACAACCGAGAGCGGGCGTCTCGGCCCCATCGCGTAGGCGGACCGTCCGAGGAAGTGATCCTGCATCGGGCCGAACCGGAGAAGCTCTGGGATCAGACCGCCGTGGCCTTGCCTGCGTGCTGAATCCCGGCCGCGATCTCGAACCCGTCGATCAGCTCGGTGAGTAGTGCATCCGTC
>NZ_FLSP01000138.1 GCF_900091315.1 Streptomyces sp. DI166 | reverse complement strand
GGCTTCCTCGACAACGTCCTCAACGGCCTCGCGCTGGGCTCGGTCTACGCCCTGGTCGCCCTCGGGTTCGTCATCATCTTCAAGGCCTCCGGCGTCATCAACTTCGCCCACGGTTCCCTGCTCCTGCTCGGCGGCTACCTCACGGCCGTCCTGCACGAGGACCTCGGTTTCGCGGGCGCCCTCGCGGTGGCCGTACTGGCGACCGCCGCCGTGGCCGGGCTGATGGACCGCTTCCTGCTCCAGGCCGGCGAACAGGACCCGCAGGCCGCCCATGTGCAGACCATCGTCACCATCGGCGTCGACATCGTCCTGCTCACCGATCTGTCCCGGCGCATCGGTGGCGACCTGCTCACCCTCGGCGACCCCTGGGGCGACTCGGTCAGCGGACTCGGCCCCATCACCGTCGCCGACAGCCGCCTCGCCGCGATCGTGGTCTCCGCCGTGGTCATCGGCGCGGTCTTCGCCCTGTTCCGGTACACCAACTGGGGCCTGGCGCTGCGGGCTTCGGCCGAGGACCTGGAAGCGGCGGCCCTGATGGGCGTACGGCTGGTGCGGATGCGCACCCTCGCCTGGTGCCTGGCGGGCGGCCTCGCCGCACTCGCCGCGGTGTTCCTCGCGGCCTTCCCGGCGCCGGGACTTGAGCGCACGACCGGGCAGATCGCCCTCAAGGCGTTCCCCGCGGCCATCCTCGGCGGCATGGCCTCACCGCCCGGCGCCCTCGCCGGCAGCCTCCTGATCGGGCTGACCGAGGCCCTGGTCGCCGGATACCAGACCGAACTGCACGTCCTCGGCGAGGGGTTCGGCGATGTCGCGCCGTACGCCGTGATGGTCCTGGTCCTCCTCGTACGGCCCAACGGGCTGTTCGGCGCGAAGGGGGCGGCCCGTGTCTGAGCTGCTGCGCCGCTACCGCGCCGGAACCGCCCTGCTCGTCCTCCTGCTCTGCGCGCTGCCCTTCTACCTCGACGCCTTCTGGCTGCGCATCGGCCTGTTCTCCATGGCCGCCGCCGTCGGCGCCGTCGGACTGGGCCTGCTGTCCGGCACGGCCGGCCAACTCTCCCTCGGCCACGCCTTCTTCCTCGCCGTCGGCGCGTACGGATACGTCTGGCTGGCCGGAGAGCCAGGCCCGGGGCTGCCACCCGTGCTCGCGCTCGTCCTCGCGGTGCTGCTCGCCGGGGCCGCGGGCGGACTGTTCAGCCCCGTCGCCGGCCGGGTGCGCGGCATCTACCTGGGCGTCGCCACCCTCGCCCTGGTCTTCCTCGGCCACCACGTCCTGCTCACCGCGGACTCCGTCACCGGCGGCTTCAACGGCCGCTCGGTGCCGCCGCTGGAGATCGGCGGGTTCACCTTCACCGGCGCCGACCCCGAACTGACCGTGCTGGGCGTGCCGTTCGGCGCCGAGGAACGGCTGTGGTACCTGGGCCTCGCGCTGTTCGCGCTGACCTGGTTCACCGCACGCGGACTGCTGCGCGGACGCCCCGGCCGGGCCCTGGTGGCGCTGCGGGACAGCGAGACCGCGGCCGCGGTGATGGGCGTGCACATCGCCCGCTACCGCTCGGCGGCCTTCGTGGTCTCCTCCATGTACGCGGGCCTGGCCGGAGTGATGCTCGCCCTCGCCTTCCGCCGCGTCGTCCCGGACTACTTCGCCCTCGCCCTCTCCGTCGACTACCTCGCCATGATCGTCATCGGCGGCCTCGGCTCGGTCGCCGGAGCCACCGCGGGCGCCGTCTTCGTCACCGCGCTGCCCCTGCTGATGACCCGGTACGCCGACCAGCTCCCCCTGGTGGCCGCCCCCGGCACCACCGACGGCGTGGTCGGCCCCACCGAGGCCGCCCGCTACCTCTACGGGGCGGCGATCGTCCTGATCCTGCTCTTCGCCCCCGACGGACTGCACGGACTCCTCAGGCGCACCCGCGCCCGGATCCGCAGCCGGCGCTCCGCCGCCAAGGACGCGGACCCCGCGACCCCGACCCCCTCACCCGCCTCAGCCGTACGAGCCAAGGAGCCGACACCGTGAACCACCCGACTCACCGCACCAGGACGGTCCTGGCCGCCGCCGTCGCGGCCCTGCTGCTGGCCGGCACCGGATGCAGCTCCAAGGGGGACGGCGGCAGCGCCGCGGACGGCGCCGACGGCGTCAAGGCCGGACCCGGCGTCACCGACAAGACCATCAAGCTCGGCGCCCTCACCGACCTGACCGGCCCGTACGCCACCCTCGGCAAGTCCATCGTGCAGGCCCAGCAGATGTGGGCCGACGAGACCAACGCCAAGGGCGGGATCTGCGGCCGCAAGATCGAGATCGTGGTCAAGGACCACGGCTACGACGTGCAGAAGGCGGTCACCGCCTACGCCGACATCTCCCCGGACGTGGTCGCGCTGCCCCAGGTCATCGGCTCGCCGGTGGTCGCCGCCCTGCTCGACGACATCGAGCGGGACAAGGTGCTCACCTTCCCGCAGGCCTGGGCCGCCTCCCTGCTCGGCAAGGACGCCGTGCAGGTCATCGGCACCACGTACGACCTCGACATGATCGCCGCCGTCGACTTCCTCACCCGCACCAAGGGCCTGAAGAAGGGCGACAAGATCGGTCACGTCTACTTCGAGGGCGACTACGGCGCCAACGCGCTCGAAGGCTCCACCTGGGCGGCCGGGAAGGCCAGGATGAAGGTCGTCGGCCAGAAGATCAAGGCCACCGACACCGATCTGTCCGCGCAGGTCTCCGCGCTGCGCAAGGAGGGCGTCAAGGCCATCCTGATCAGCGCCGGACCGGCCCAGACCGCCTCCCTGGTCGGTGTCGCCACCTCCCGCGGACTGAAGGTGCCCGTCGTCAGCAGCGCCCCCGGATTCGCACCTCAGTTGATGGACACCCCCGCCGCTGCCGCCCTGGAGGCCATGCTCAACGTCGTCAGCGCCGCCCCCGCCGTCAGCGCCGACGTGCCCGGCGTGCAGAAGATGGTCGCCGCCTACCAGAAGAAGTACCCGGGCGCCCTGGTCGACTCCGGTGTGCTCTCCGGCTACAACGCCGCCCAGCTCATGGGCGCCGACCTGAAGAAGGCCTGCGACAACGGCAGCCTCGCCCGCGAGGACGTGGTCGCCGCGCACCGCTCGCAGAACGACATCGACACCGGTCTGGGCAGCCCGCAGGACTTCTCCGACATGGCCAAGCCGGCCAGCTCGGCCACCTACGTGCTCAGGCCGGACGCCAAGGCCGTCGGCGCCATGGTGAACGTCGAGGACGCGCACGAGGCACCCGGAGTGAAGGAGTACCTGGCCGCCAAGAACTGACGGCGCATCACCCGGTCCGCGGTGCCCCGGCGGCGCCGCGGACCGGGATTCAGCGCCGCCAACGATGAATGCGTTCTCCATCCTCTATTGGACCCGCGACCCGTCCGGCAGCCACGCTTGAGTGTCCCCTCGCACTCCGCGTGAGATCCGGAAGAGGTCACTACCCCATGCACTCCCGCCGCATCGGTGACATCGACGTCAGCGCCGTCGGACTGGGCGCGATGCCCATGTCCATCGAGGGCCGCCCCGACACCGCCCGCTCCCTCGCCACCCTGCACGCGGCCCTGGACGCCGGTGTCACCCTCATCGACACCGCGGACGCCTACCACCGCGACGCCCACGAGGTCGGCCACAACGAGACCCTGATCGCCAAGGCCCTCGCCTCCCACGACCGCGGCGGCGCCGTGCTCGTCGCCACCAAGGGCGGCCACCTGCGCCCCGGCGACGGCAGCTGGACCCTGGACGGCCGCCCCGAGTACCTCAAGCGGGCCTGCGAGGCGTCCCTGCGCCGACTGGGCGTGGAGGCCATCGGGCTCTACCAGTTCCACCGCCCCGACCCGCGCGTGCCGTACGCGGAGTCCGTCGGCGCGATCCGGGAACTGCTCGACGAGGGCAAGATCCGGATGGCCGGCATCTCCAACGCGAACCCCGACCAGATCCGTGAGGCCGACGAGATCCTCGGCGGCCGGCTGGTCTCCGTGCAGAACCAGTTCTCCCCGGCCTTCCGCTCCAGCGAGCCCGAACTGCGCCTGTGCGCCGAACTCGGCATCGCCTTCCTGCCCTGGAGCCCCCTCGGCGGTATCTCCCGCGCCCGCGAACTGGGCTCCGCCTACGCGCCGTTCGCCGCCGTCGCCGAGGCCCGCGGGGTGAGCCCGCAGCGGGTCTGCCTGGCCTGGATGCTCGCCAAGGCCCCGGTCGTCGTCCCCATCCCCGGCGCCAGCCGCCCGGAGACGATCCGCGACTCCGTCGCCGCCGCCGACCTCACCCTCACGGCCGAGGAGATCGCCGCGCTGGACGCGGTGTAGCCGCTCGCACCCCGCCGGACCCCGAAAAGGATCACCGCCCGTGGCCTCGCCGCTGGAAAGACCCCTCGACCACCGCTACCGGGGCGAACACCCGGTCCGCACCCTCGGCTACCTGCTGCGCGCCGACCGCCGCCGACTCATCGGCGCGGTCGGCGTGTTCACCGTCAAGCACAGCCCCGTCTGGCTGCTGCCGCTGATCACCGCGGAGATCATCGACACCGTCGTCGCCCACCACCCGATCGGCCGTCTGTGGCTCAGCACCGGCCTGATCCTGTTCATCCTGGTGGTCAACTACCCGCTGCACGTGCTCTACGTCCGTCTGCTCTACGGCAGCGTCCGCCGCATGGGCACCACCCTGCGCTCCGCGCTGTGCACCCGTATGCAGCAGCTCTCCATCGGCTACCACTCCCGGGTCAGCGCCGGAGTGCTCCAGGCCAAGGTGGTGCGCGATGTGGAGACGGTGGAGCAGATGGTGCAGCAGACCGCCGAACTCGGGCTCGGCGCCACCACCGTGCTCGTCGGCGGCCTCGTCATCATCGGCGTGCGCACCCCGGAGTTCCTGCCCGTCTTCCTCGTCGTGGTGCCCGTCGCCGCGCTCGTCGTCGCCAGGCTGCGGGCACGGCTGCGCAGCCACAACGAACACTTCCGGCACGAGGTCGAGACCCTCTCCTCCCAGGTCACCGAGATGACCCGGCTCATCCCCGTCACCCGCGCCCACGGCCTGGAGCGCAAGGCGCTGCGCCGCATGGACGGCACCCTGCACCGGCTGCTGGCCTCCGGGATGCGCCTGGACCTGGTCAACGGCCGGTTCGGCTCGCTGTCCTGGGTGGTCCTCAACGTGGTCGGCGTGCTCGTCCTCGCCGGTGCGGCCCTGGTCTCGTACTACGGAGTCTGGGGTGTCACCCCCGGCGACGTGGTCATGCTCAGCGCCTTCCTGACCACCCTCACCAACTCCACCACCACCCTCGCCGGCCTCGCCCCGGTCATCACCAAGGGCCTGGAGTCGGTGCGCTCCGTCGGCGAGGTGCTCCAGGCGCCCGAACTGGAGGACAACGAGGGCAAGACCGAACTCACCGCGCTGCGCGGCGCCGTCACCTTCGAGCACGTCACCCACGCCTACGACGAGGACCGGGCCGCCGTCCGCGACTTCGGCCTCACGGTCACGCCGGGGGAGACGATCGCGCTGGTCGGCGCCTCCGGCGCGGGCAAGTCCACCGTGCTCAACCTCGTCATCGGCTTCATCCGCCCGACCGGCGGCCGGATCCTGCTCGACGGCACCGACATGACCACCCTCGACCTGCGCACCTACCGGCGCTTCGTCTCGGTCGTCCCGCAGGAGTCGATCCTCTTCGACGGCACCGTCCGGGAGAACGTCGCCTACGGCATGGACGACGCCGACGAGGAGAGCGTGCGCGCCGCCCTGCGGGACGCCAACGCGCTGGAGTTCGTCGACCGGCTGCCGCAGGGACTGGACACGCTGGTGGGGGAGCGGGGCGCCCGTCTGTCCGGCGGGCAGCGCCAGCGCCTGGCCATCGCCCGCGCCCTGATCCGCGACCCGAGGGTGCTGATCCTGGACGAGGCGACCTCGGCCCTGGACACCCGCTCGGAGGCGCTGGTGCAGCAGGCGCTCGCCCGGCTGATGCGCGGCCGCACCACGTTCGTCGTGGCGCACCGGCTGTCCACCGTGCGCGGCGCCGACCGCATCGTGGTGATGGCCGACGGCCGGATCGAGGAGACCGGCACCCACGAGGAACTCCTGCTCCGGGGCGGCGCCTACGCGGCCCTGCACAGCGGCCAGGTCGCCTGAGCCTGCGCAACCGTTTCCGCCCCGGTGGCGAGAGCGTCAGGCCGCGCTGCTGCTGCGGCGGATGTGGTGGCGGCAGGTGCGGTCGTGGTCGTTGCCGAGGCTGGTCCACCAGCGCTCGCAGCAGGCGCCGTCCAGTTCGGCACGGACGATGTCCTCGGCGGCGTCCGGGTCCGGTCCGACGGGGGCCGGGACGGGCGCCGCGGCCCGTGCGGACCACTCCGCCAGGGCCCGGCGCTGGTCACCGATGACGCTCTCGCGCACCACCGCGATGACCGGGACGATGCCGGCGGCCGCGAACAGGCACGCGGCCCACATCGGCCCGTAGAGGTATTCGAGGACCGCCGTCCAGGCGAGCCCGGAGCTGGTGGCGATGTAGAGGGTGGAGAGGAGGCGGCTGGAGCAGTTCATGGGTGTACACCGTCCGTGCGATGGGCAATGCGCCCTGCTCAACGGCGAGCGGCCCCCGGGGGACGCGGGTGATTTATCACCCGGTCTGTTCGAAACCCGCTCAGCTCCCCGGAGTCCTGGTGGTGAAGGCCGCCCGGTAGGCGTACGGGGTGGTGCCCACGACCTTGCGGAACCGTTCCCGGAAGGCGGTCGCCGAGCCGAAACCGGCCTGTCCGGCGATGCGCTCCACCGAGTGGTCGGAGTTCTCCAGCAGGTACTGGGCCCGGCGCACCCGCGCCCGCAGCAGCCACTGCAAAGGGGTCGTGCCGGTCTGCTCGCGGAAGCGGCGGCCGAAGGTGCGTTCGCTCATCCCCGCGCGGGCCGCCATCGACGCCAGGGTGATGTCCTCCGACAGGTGGTCCTCGATCCAGTCGAGCAAGGGCTCCAGGGTCGAGCCGCGGGGCACCGGCGGGTGTTCGTGGACGATGAACTGGGCCTGCCCGCCCTCCCGTTCGAGCGGCATCACCGACATCCGGGCCGCGTCGGCGGCGACCGCCGAGCCCAGGTCGCGGCGGATCATGTGCAGACACATGTCCAGGGCGGCGGCGGCCCCGGCGGAGGTGAGGATCTGGCCGTTGTCGACGTAGAGCACGTCCGGCTGCACCTCCACCTCGGGGTAGCCGCGGGCCAGCAGGTCGGCGGCCATCCAGTGCGTCGTGGCCCGCAGCCCGTTCAGCAGCCCGGCCTCCGCCAGCACGAACGCGCCCACGCACACCGACGCGATCCGGGTACCGGCCTCGGCCGCCCGGCGCAGCGCGGCGACCACGGCCGGTGAGGCGGGCGGGGCACCCTCGGCACGGCCCGGCACGATGATCGTGTCCGCGTCCTCCAGCGCCTCCAGGCCCCGGTCGACCCGCAGTCCGAAGCCGCAGTCGGCGCGCACCTCCGGGGTCTCGGCGCACAGGCGCACCCGGTAGGCGGGGCGGCCGTCCGGCAGCCGGGTCCAGTCGAACACCTGCATGGGCGCCGCCATGTCGAACGGCACCACGTCATCGAGGGCAAGGATCGCCACGGTGTGCATGGCAACCACCATAAGCGGATTCCCGCCAGAGGAAGAAAGCCAGGTCCAGCCGCTTCCCCGTCCAAGAAGTCAGTCCACGGCGGTTGGCGAGAACCCGTTGGAAGCTGTCACTTTCGCCTCTGGGAGACCGTCCGGGCAGCTCCTAGCGTGGCCGCGTACCCCAGCACCCCCGAGGCACGGAGGCGGACGCCCCGCGATGACGAAGTTCCTGCTCACCCTGCACGTCCTGGCCGCGATCGTGGCCGTCGGCCCGGTCACCGTCGCCGCCAGCATGTTCCCACCGGCCGCGCGCACCGACCGGGAGGGCCGGCTGAACACCGTCCGGCTGCTGCACCGGATCTGCAGGGTCTACTCCGGCATCGGCATCGCCGTTCCACTGCTCGGTCTCGCGACCGGCGCGGCGATGGGTGTCCTGGGTGACGCCTGGCTCATCACCTCCATCACCCTGACCGCGGTCGCCGCCGGAATCCTGGTCGCCTTCGTTCTGCCCCGGCAGGACGAGATCGTGGAGCAACTCGCCGCCGAACAGCCGGTCGAACGGTCCGGGACCGTCCAACTCGCCATGTTCACCGGCGTCTTCAACCTGCTGTGGGCGACGGTCACCGTCCTGATGATCGTCCGGCCGGGTTCCACCACCGGCGCCTGAGCGGGTCGCGCGCGCCCCCGAATGCGCCGTAGCGCCGGGTCCTGCCTCGTCAATGGCGGTCCCCTGATTAGCACGCGCGTGTGCCGGGGCGCCTACACTCGGCGGTCGTGCCCATGCGGATGGGCCGCGACACGAAAGGCGCGTTGACGGGTGTTCCAGGATTCTCCCATTTACGACCGACTGATCTCGGAACGAGGCGACGTTCCCTCGCAGGTGCGGCGGGAGGCCGAACGCGTGAGCAGGGAGCTGGAGTTCGTCATGCAGCCGCTGGAGTCCTTCAGTCCGCTGCCCGCCGAGCGCCCGGCCCAGCCGGGGACCGGATGGCAGCGCTCGGCGCTGCCGCCCGGGCCGCAGCGCTGACCCGGGCCCTCAGCACACCGCCGAGTCCGCGCCCCTGAACCGCGCCTGCCGGGGCACGGCCGGCCGGGAGAGCCACTCGGCTATGGTCCGCGCTATCGGCTGGCCGGTGTCCACCTCGACGAACCCGAACTGCCCCGACTGGTTGCACTCCAGGAACCACCAGGTCCCGTCGGCGTCCTCGACGAAGTCGAAGGCACCGTAGGCCAGTTGGGCCTCGCGCAGATAGCCGCGCACACTCTCGGCGAGCCGCGGCGGCACCTCCACCGGCTCCCAGGGCGAGGCGGCCCGGGCGAACCGGACGTCCACCTCGTCCGGGTCGGCGTCCGCCGCCACCGGCATCCGGGCCGCCAGCAGCCGCTCGCCCACCGCCGTGAGCCGGATGTCCGCCCGCTTGGCGACGCGCCGCTGGAGCAGGGTGGGGCCGTAGGCCACGGCGGAGAAGTCGGCGTCGGGAGCGACCCTGCTGGTCGGCACCGCCCGCGGCGGATCCTGCGGATGGGCACCGGAGACCGGCTTGACCACCAGATCCGGGTAGCGCTCGGCGAACTCCCGCGCCGCCTGCGGGAACGTCGTGATGAGGGTGGCCGGCACCGGCAGCCCGCAGCTCTGCGCCAGCCGCAGCTGCCAGGGCTTGTGCCGGGCCCGGTGCGCGGCGTCGGGGTCGTTCATCCAGCGGGCGCCCGTGGCACGCAGCATGCCGTAGAGCGCCTGCGCCGACTCCTCGGTGAGCCAGGCCGACGGCCGCGCGGCGCGCGCGGCCGGTACCCCCGGTCGGCGCACCCACACCGACCGCAGCCCGTCCAGGCTCACCAGCCGCCCCCCGGACGACAGATGGCCCCGGAAGGCGCCGTGCACATACTCGCCGGACAGCGCGGCGCCCTCGGTCAGATCGGCTGGGTCGAGCCGGACCACCGGCACCGCACCGGCGTTGAGGTGCACCACCACCATGTCGGCGGTGACGTCCTCTTCGGTGGTCAGAATCAACACGGTCATGGTGGCGGGGTCCGCGTTCAGTCGTCGAAGTGGGTCTTCGAACCCGCCGTGGAGGTCGTGGTGCCCAGCTCTCTCAGCAGGGCGTGGTCGCGTGCGGCGATCCGCCCGTCCGGAGTCACGTTCAACTGCAGTCCGGAATCGTAGGCGTACCCGGCCGTGACCTGCGCGTCCACTGCCGGACGTGCGTAGTTGAGCGCGAACGGTTGCATCGTCTCTCCCTCGCCGGTGCTACTTCGATCGAGCGCGCCGCCCACCCTGGGACGTCACTCGGTCCGCCGACTTCCTTCGGCTTCCACCCACTTATACGAATCGAACGAGTGGTTGGTTTCCTTACTCTCCGTGACTGTCGACGAATCGACCGCCCGACTACCGCTCCCAGCAGGCCCGTTGACCGACGAACGGCTCAGACGGCATCCCCGCGGCGACTGGCCCCGACCGGCTCCGACGGCGTCCCCGGACCACGCCGGTCGACGGATCCACGCAAGGCACGCAGGGCGAGCAGAAGTACGCCGATGTCGTCCAAGTACACCGGATCGGGCAGCAGATCGGCCGGGAGCACGAAGTACGCGAGGGCGCCCCAGAACACCCAGCGCGGCCCGGTCGGCAGGCCCGCACGGCGCAGCCTGCGCCGGGTCCGCACCAGCCGGACCAGCACCGCAGTCGCCACGGCCAGCAGACCGGCCGCGAGGACGGCGGCGCCGACGATCACCGCTGTGGTCGATTCCACCGAGCCCTCCTCGTCCCTAGGGCGCGCGCGGGAGCCCGCGGCGCGCACGCCTCATCCAACGGATTCCCTGCTCCGGCGCGGCTATGGCCGCACTGCGGCAACCGGAGCAATCGCACATCTGACCAAGCGGTGGCTCAGGCTGCCGGGAGGGTCTGCTGGGAGGCGACTCATACCTCTGGCGTACTCCGGTGGCGGTTCCGCTTGGCAACGCTTAGTAATGGACTCCGTACAGTCGCGTGTCGCTTCGGGGCGCAGCAGCGGCAGCGCACCCCTCTCTGGAGCACTGCATGACCACCCGCTCTTCATCACCCAGTTCCAACGACCCCGCCATACCCACTGCCCCCTCCGAGGCCGCCGACGGCGACCCCGTGGGCGGGCTGCTGCACGCCGCCGTGGCCGACCGGCCCGTGGAGGACGTCGCCCGGCTCATCACCCTGCTGGAGCGCTCGCCCGAGCACGCCGGCTCCACCGTTCAGGCACTCCGTACGGTCGGTGTGGACCGCTCCGTGGAGGACGTGACCCGCCTGGTCGACCTGCTCACCCGGCCGCCGCGCACCGCCGAGGGCGCGGACGAGACGATCCGCGCCGCCGCCGAGCGGCGCCCGGTCGAGGACGTGTCGCGGCTGGTGGGCCTGCTGCACCGCACCGACCTGCAGCCGCACTGCGGGCGGCTGGTGGTGCGCGCGGCGGCCACCGGGCGTCCGGTGGAGGAACTCGTCGAACTGATCCGGCGTCTGTCGGCGGAACGCGACGGTCTCTCGACCCCCGACGCGCCGCCGGAGCCGCCCGCGGCGCCCCCGCGCCCGGTCCGGCCGCCCATCTGGACCGGCCGGCTCACCGTGGCGGCCCTGGTGGTGTGCGCGGTGGCGTACTTCCCGCTCCGCCCGGAGGGCTTCGGCCTGCGGGTCTACGCCCTGGCCCTGGGTCTGTCGGTGGCGTGCCTGGCGGTGGCCCTGCTGCTGACGCTGCGGACCACCGCCCCGTTCCTGGTGACCGCGGCCCTGCTCCCGGCGGCCCTGGCCGCGGCCCAACTCCTCGACGACCGGCTGCCCTTGGCGCCCCTGTCCCGCTCCCTGGACCTCACGCTCGCCCCGTCCTGGGCCGCGGCCCTGACCGCGGCGTGCGCGGCGGTGGTGGCCCTGACGGGCCTTCTGGCTCATGTGACGGCACCCGGACGGGCACGGGCGCGGACGGCACCCGCGCCCGTGGAGAAGGCGACGCCCGAGGAGCCGGCGCCGCGTGCACCGGCAGGGGTGAGCGCCGGTCCGGAGTGACGGTCGGACAGCGCGCGTCCGGCGCCCGGAGGCCCTGTCACAGGGCCTCCGGGCGCCGGCCCGTACGACGACTTCCGTCAGACCGTGTCCGGGCTGTGCTCGGAGCGCTCCGAGCCCCGCGAGGGCTCTGGCGTCGGGCTGGGGCGCAGGGACAGGGCGGATTCCTTCAAACGGGTGAAGGTGCGGGTCAGGGACTGGAGGGGTGACCCCTCGGACGAGGGCTGCCGTGGGGGCGGGAGCTGGGCCGACTCGCGGTAGGCGGCGAGCGCCTCGTGGGCCCGTTCCGCGGCCTCCCGGTACAGGTCCCGGGACTTCGTCATCGCCTCCAGCGCCTCGGCGTACATCGCCACCAGGGCGCGCTCGCGGGCGAGTTCCTCCTCGACGGTGAGCAGGGTCCAGCGCTCGCGCAGCGCGGTGACGGCGTCCTCGGCGCCCTCCGGCAGCGGGCGGTCCAGCGCCGCGTACCGGGTGACGGCGGCGATCAGCTCGGCCGGTTCGGTGCCGTCGAGGAAGACCGTGCGCACGGAGAACGCGGCCGCGTCGTAGTCCGGCGGGACGGGGGAGCCGGGCAGGACGACGGCGCCGCCGCGCGGTACCTCCACGCCGGTGCCGCGCAGCGCCCAGTTCAGCGTGCGCAGTTGGTGCGGGGCGGCGCGGTGCTCCACCACCCGGTGCCGCAGTCCCGGCGGCAGCATCGCGCCGAGGGGCCGCTGTCCGCGCTGGTCGGTGGTCATGGCCTCGTGCACGACCACATGGACGGCCCAGCCGTCACCGGTGGCGTCCTTCAGCAGGCGCCGCATGGCCTTGTCGTCGTCGGGCAGCGGGTCGAGGCCGCCCAGGCGCGCTCCGGTGGCCGGGTCCCGGTCCCACCCGGCGTCCGGCTCCGACGGCCAGAAGGACTCGGCGGGCGACGGCCAGCGGGGATCCCAGGGCCGCTCCGCCTCGGCGGCCAGCACCCAGTCCCCGCTGCCGGAGAGGGCCAGCCGGGCCCGTACCGTCACGGTCGAGCCCTCGACCCGTGAGCGGGCCTCGAACACGCGCTGGTCCTCGCGCTGTTCCGCGGCCGGTTCCGCGAAGTCGTCGATGCCGCCGTCGTCCTTGCGCCGCCGCAGGCACTGCCGTACCACCTCCTCGGCGGCACTGGAGCCGGTGTGCCGGCCGCGGGCCAGCCAGACGGTGGGGGGAGCGGTGGGGCGGACGTTCGGCGTGCTGGGCATGAGTCCTGGGGGCGACGGGGGCAGGTGCTCCGTCCAGTATCGGGGCCTGGGAGCGGTTCCCTGTCACCGGGGGCCCGCACACGGGGTGTGTGCGGACCGCACCGGCCGGATGCCGTTCACTCGTGGTCCGAGGCGGCTCCGTTCATGACAATGGCCGGTACGCGGGGCCCGCCCACCATCCGCATTGGGGCGGGCCCTGCGCACACGGTCAGCCGTGGTACCTGATGTAGCCGTTGCCGTCCGGGTCGGAACCGCTCTTGGTGTACTTGTGCGAGTCGGCACGCGCGCCTGTGGGCTTGTTCAGGTAGATGGTGTCCTTGTCGTTGTTCCAGATGAAGTTGCAGTTGTCGCGGTAGACGACGTTCTTGGCGTCGGAGTCGGTCCCGTGGCCGCCGCGCAGCTTGATCCGGTCACCGGGCTGCAGGTAGTGGTTCGCGGTGAAGGTGAACCTGTTCCCGATGGCGTCCTTGACGACGTAACCCTTGAGGTTGACCGTCTTGGTGGACGAGTAGTTCTTGATCTCCAGGTACTCGGACTTGGAGTTGCCCGTCGCGCAGTTGTTGGAGTCACGGCCCGGCGCGTCGTACTGGACACCCTTGATCTTCAGCGCCGAGGTGTACTCGGCGGCCTGGGCCGGGACCACGGTGAGTGCGACCAGCGTGCCCGCGGCGGCCGTCGCCCCCAGAAGTATGCGTATGCGCATGACGAAGCCCCCCTTGTGAAGGTTCAGTGAAGAGACCCGATCATATGCATGCCGCGGACTGCTGGGGTCCGTTGGGGTCGATGGGTCGGAACCGTTCACAAAACGGTCCAGCGGGAAGACCTTTCGATCAGGTCTTCCCGCTGGACGACATCCCGCCGCCGCGGGACGGCAACTGCCTCAGTAGCGTTGCGCCTTGGCGATTTTCGCCGTCAGTGGTGGCTCCGGGGGCTTGCGGCTGATGGCGATGGGGGTGACGCGCTCGCCGGGCTCCAGGTCCTCCGCGCCGACGTAACGGGTCTCCACCACCTTGCCGTCGGAGTCGGTGAAGTCGACCTGGACGGCGTAGGAGGCGGTCTCGTCCGTGCTGTTGGTGATGCTGACGACGACGGCGAGAAGTCCGCCGGTGTCGGCCCGGGGCTTGCCGCGTAGCGAGACGTCGGCCATGGCGTTGCCCTGGCCCTCGACGTCCTTCAACTGCTCCTGCGCGGCGGCGTTGGCGCGGGCCACCTCCGCGGAGACCGACGCCTCGAACTCGGAGGCGCGCGCCGAGGCCGACGACGCCCGCGCGGACAGGGACGCCTTGACCGACTCGGCCGCCGAACCCAGTGCGGAGGGCAGCGTGCCGGAGAACGACGCCGTGTCCGGCGGCGTACGGCTCCCCGTGGGCGCCGAGCCGCTGTCGTCGTCGTCCGAGCCGCACGACACCAGGGAGACCGCGCCCACGGCGGCCGCCAGGATCCCGGCCAGCGCCATGGCCGCCGAGCGGCTCCGGGGCGGTCTTGTCGGTCGCTGGGGGCCTGTGCGCATGGCCGGTGATCCTTCCGTCGGCTTTCACGACCCCCCGCCACATCGTGCACGACGTGCAGCCGGGCAGCCACTCGGCGTACGCGGAAGGGCCCGGGACGGCCGGTCCCGGGCCCTTCCGTGCCGTAACGGATCAGGCGCCGCTCGCGCGGAGCATGTCCTCCCGCTCGACGATCTTCACGCGCTCACGGCCCTCCGGCTCGCCCAGCGCCTTCTCGGCGGCGTCCAGCTTGTACCAGCCCTCCCAGGTGGTGAAGCGGATCTCGCGCTCGGCCAGGAACGCCTCCACGGCCTCCGGCTCGGGCGTGCCCGGTGTCTGCAGCCGCCCGTTGGCGAAGTCGTCCAGCAGGTTCGCCACGGTCTCGTTGGCGTCGCCCTTGGTGTGGCCGATCAGACCCACCGGGCCGCGCCGGATCCACCCGGTGACGTAGGTGGAGTCCAGGTGCTCACCGGTCTCCTGCATGACCCGGCCGCCCTCGTCCGGGACGGTGCCCGACTCGATGTCCCACGGCAGCTTCGGGAGCTTGTCGGAGAGGTAGCCGACGGCCCGGTAGACCGCGCCGACCTCCCAGTCCGTGTACGTGCCGGTGCCCTTGACGTTGCCGGTGCCGTCCAGCTCGGTCCGCTCGGTGCGCAGACCGACGACCTTGCCGTCCTCGCCGAGGATCTCCACCGGCGACTCGAAGAAGTGCAGGAACAGCTTGTGCGGACGGTCGCCGACGTCCCGGATCGCCCAGTTCTCCAGCGTCTTGGCGACCATGTCGACCTGCTTGTTGGAGCGGCGCTGCTCGATGGAGCCCTCGTCGTAGTCGATGTCCTCGGGGTTGACGATGACCTCGATGTTGGGGGAGTGGTCCAGCTCGCGCAGCTCCATCGGGCTGAACTTCGCCTGCGCCGGGCCGCGGCGGCCGAAGACGTGGATCTCCACGGCCTTGTTGGCCTTCAGGCCCTCGTAGACGTTCGGCGGGATCTCGGTCGGCAGCAGCTCGTCCGCGGTCTTGGCGAGGATGCGGGAGACGTCCAGCGCCACGTTGCCCACGCCCAGCACGGCGACCTTCTCCGCCTCCAGCGGCCAGGTGCGCGGCACGTCGGGGTGGCCGTCGTACCAGGACGCGAAGTCGGCGGCGCCGAAGGAACCGTCCAGTTCGACGCCCGGTATCTTCAGCTCGCGGTCGGCCATGGCGCCGGTGGAGAAGATGACGCCGTCGTAGAAGGCGCGCAGATCGTCCAGGTGCAGATCGGCGCCGTACTCCACATTGCCGAAGAGGCGGACCTGGGGCTTGTCGAGGACCTGGTGCAGGGCCGTGATGATGCCCTTGATGCGCGGGTGGTCGGGAGCGACGCCGTAGCGGATCAGACCGAACGGGGCCGGCATGCGCTCGAAGATGTCGATGGAGACACCGGGGTCGGCGGCCACCTCGGACTTGAGCAGCGCGTCGGCGGCGTAGATCCCGGCGGGGCCGGCTCCGACAATGGCTACCCGCAGGGGGCGGGGCATGATCAGGTTCCCTTCGAGCGAGGACAAGCGACTCGACGGGAAGCCTAAGCTAA
>NZ_FLSP01000137.1 GCF_900091315.1 Streptomyces sp. DI166 | reverse complement strand
CGGTGTGTGGAGGGCGGGCGTCCTCCGGTTCGTGGAGGCCCTCCGGGACCTGGAGGTACGGGTTCGTGTCGGGGTTCGGCGGGCGGTACGGCGTACCCGGCTCGTAGGGGCCCGGCCCGGAGCCCGTGGCGACCCCGGGCGGAGGGCCGCCCTCGGAACGGGCGACGGCACCCGGTGCCCCCCGCCCCGCCGCCCCCGTGGCCCGCGCCAGCAGCGCCCCCGTGGCGCCCGCCGCCGCCCCCCACAGGGCCCCCAGCAGCAGGGCCATGCCGAGGCGGCCGTGGAGCTCGACGCCCGCGTCGAACGCGTCGATGCCGAAGACCGCCAGGGAGGCGTCGACCGAGACCTCCGTCAGCCAGGCCAGCAGCGGCAGGGCCAGGGCGGTCACCACGCCCAGGCGCACCGCGCAGCGGCCCGCGAAGCCCAGGGTGCCGGTCTCCACCGGGGTGCGTACCGCCGTCAGTACACCCGTCAGCAGCATCGCCATCGCCGCCGCGACCCCGAGCAGCCACACCCGGCCGTCCAGCTCGGCCAGCCGTCCCAGCGTCAGCGCGCGGTCGGAGTCGACCAGCAGGTCGTCCACCGGGTCGGGCAGGAACTGGGCCAGCGGGCCGCTCGCCTCCCCGTCCCACGGGACGAACAGGCCGATCGGGATGCCCAGCCACACCCCGTTCGGCGCCCCCAGCAGCGCCGCGCCCGCGATCCGCTTCGGGTTGTCGTCGCCGATCAGCGCGTACACCGCCGCCGCCCACCCGGCCAGGACCGCCATCAGCAGCACGCCGACGAGCGCGGACACGGCGGGCCGGACCACCCGGTTCAGGGCCGTCCAGCGGGCCGGCAGGGGAGCGCGGCGCGAGGCCAGCAGCGCGATCAGCAGGACCCCGGCCGACCAGCACAGTCCGCCCAGCAGCGTGGCCGCCGTGTCGACGGTGAACCCGACCGCCGCCTCCGCGTCGATCAGATCCCCGATCCGGTCCGGCAGCAGCCCCCCGATGTCCCCGACGTCCCCGAGCCCCGGGATCTCGACGCCGCCCCCGCCGCCGGGCAGATCGTCCAGTCCGAGCGCGCCGCCGTCAACGGTGATCACATCGTGACCCGCCCACGCGAGCCCGCCGAGCATCGCCACGAACAGCGCCACCACCGCGCCCGCCCGTGCGAGGAGTTCGGCAGGCGTGATCGCAACACCGGCCGCGCGCAGGGATCGTAGGAAGAACCACGACAGCAGCAGGGCGCCGACCAGACTCACACCCAGTGGCGTGATCTCGATGGCGGTCGTCGCCTCCGCCCCCGTCAGCCCGAACGCGGAGACATCGCCGGAAGGTGTGACGGAACCACCTGCCCCGAGCGCCACAACAGCCGCTGTCATCGGGCCCAGTGAGCCGGCCGAGTCCGCCTCCAGCAGATGCAGGCCCAGCGCGGCGGTACCCGCCATACCGATCAGCGCCCAGCTCACCGCGGCGACCGCGGACAGCACAACGTCCGCCCACGGCACCTTCGTACGCTCGACGCTCCCGGACGCACTCATGGCAGACCCCCCGATCCGCAAGGCGGCGAACTGGCCGCGCATGTCCCCCTCGCGTGGATTACCACTCTCCGGGCCGGTTTCAACCCCGTCAACGGAACCGGTCGACGAGTGTGCGCGTGGTCTTTACAAGGCCCGACTTTCGGTCAGGGGGGCGAGCCTGAAATAGTTCCCGACGATGTTCGACATCCCTAGACTCCCTGTGATGGGGCGTTACTCGGGGGACTACTCAGTGGGGCATGGAGTGCCGGAACTCGTACTGGAATTGAACGGACAAACCTGGACGCTCGACCCGTCCAGGACATACACCCTCGGTCGTGATCCGCAGGGTGACATCGTGCTGGACGACGCCAGGGTGTCCTGGCGTCACGCCACGATCAGCTGGAGCGGCCGGAGTTGGTCCATCGAGGACCACGGCTCCACCAACGGCACGTTCGCGGCGGGGCAGCGCATCCACCACCTGGAGCTCGGCCCCGGCTCGACCGTGCACCTGGGCAACGCCACCGACGGGCCACGGCTGACCCTGTCCGGCTCGGCGGCCCCGGCCGCCCAGCCGCAGCAGCAGCCGTACGCCGCGCAGGGCGCCAACCCGGGCTGGGGCCAGCCCGCGCCGCAGCAGCAGGCGCCGCAGCCCGGCTGGCAGCAGCCCCAGCCGCAGCAGGCCGCGCCCGGTATCCCGCAGCAGCAGGGCCCCGGCGTCGGCGCGGGGGCGCCGCCGGTCTACGGCGACCGCAGCCCGACCACGTTCCACCAGTTCTCCGTCGGGCGCGTGATGCGCATCGGCCGTGCGCTGGAGAACGACCTCGTGGTCTCCGACCTCCAGGTCTCCCGGCACCACGCCGAGTTCCACTCGACGCCCGACGGCCGTATGGAGATCCGCGACCTCGGCTCGCACAACGGCACGTACGTCAACGGCCAGCCGATCCCCAAGGGCGGCGCGCAGCTGCTCGGCCCCACCGACATCGTCGGCGTCGGTCACTCCACGTTCCGGATCGTCGGCGACCGCCTTGAGGAGTTCGTCGACACCGGTGAGGTCTCCTTCTCGGCCCGCCACCTGACCGTCACGGTCGACGGCGGCAAGCAGATCCTCAAGGACGTCTCGTTCGGCGTCCCCGAGAAGTCCCTGGTCGCGGTCATCGGCCCGTCCGGCTCCGGCAAGTCGACGCTGCTCAAGGCGCTCACCGGCTACCGCCCCGCCAACCAGGGCGACGTCCTCTACGACAACCGGAACCTCTACAAGCAGTTCGCCGAGCTGCGCCAGCGCATCGGTCTGGTCCCGCAGGACGACATCCTGCACAAGGAGCTGACCGTCAAGAAGGCCCTCAAGTACGCGGCCAAGCTGCGCTTTCCCGCCGACACCACGGCACAGGAGCGCGAGGCCCGCATCGACGAGGTGCTGCGCGAGCTGAAGCTGGACATCCACAAGGAGAAGAAGGTCACCTCCCTCTCCGGTGGCCAGCGCAAGCGTGTCTCGGTGGCCCTGGAGCTGCTCACCAAGCCGTCGCTGATCTTCCTGGACGAGCCGACCTCCGGCCTCGACCCGGGCATGGACCGCGACGTCATGCAGCTGCTGCGCGGCCTCGCCGACGACGGCCGTACGGTCCTGGTGGTCACCCACTCGGTGGCCGAGCTGGCGCTGTGCGACAAGCTCCTGGTGATGGCGCCCGGCGGCGCGGTGGCCTACTTCGGCCCCCCGGAGGAGGCGCTGAACTTCTTCGGCTACGACACCTGGGCCGATGTCTTCTCCGCCTTCGAGAACTACCGCGACTACGACTGGGCGGGCCGCTGGAAGGGCTCGCAGCACTACCAGATGTACGCCGCGGACATCGACGCGATCGCCCCGCAGTCCGTACAGATGCCGCCGATGCAGGCGATGCGGCCGCCCAAGCCGCAGGGCTGGGGCTCGCAGCTGATGACCCTGGTCCGGCGCTATGTGTCGGTGATCGCCTCCGACAAGGGCTTCCTGGCGCTGACGGTGATCCTGCCGGCCGTGCTCGGCGCGGTCAGCCTGCTGATCGACCCTGACAAGGACCTGCTGGTCCGGCCGGTGAACCCGCAGACGGGCCTGCCGGTGCCGAACGGCACGGCCACCACGGTCCTGCTGATCCTCGCGGTCGGCGCGTGCTTCGCGGGCGCGGCGAACTCCGTCCGCGAGCTGATCAAGGAACGGGTGATCTACGAACGGGAGCGGGCCACCGGTCTGTCCCGCTCGGCGTACCTGATGTCCAAGGTGATCGTGCTCGGCGTCATCACCGTGCTCCAGGGCCTGATGGTCGGCGTCATCGGCTTCTCCAGCCGGACCATCCCGGACGAGGCGCTGATCCTCGGCGAGGGCAAGGCCGCGGTACTGCTGGAGATGTCCGTTCCGATCATGGGCCTGGGCTTCACCTCGATGATGTTCGGCCTGGTCATCTCCTCGCTGGTGAAGACCGCCGAGAAGACCATGCCGCTGCTGGTGATGTTCGCGATCGTCCAGGTCGTCTTCACCGGCTGCCTGTTCATCCTGCACGGCAACATCGGCGTCAACGAGTTCTCGTACCTGATGCCGTCCCGCTGGGCGGTGGCCGCCGCGGGCGCGACGCTGGACTTCAACAACATCAGCCCGCCCAAGGAGAAGGGCGACACCGACCCGCTGTGGGAGCACACGGTCGGCGCCTACAGCATGGACATGATCGCCTTGATCGCGCTCGGCGTGCTCTGCGGGTTCCTGGTGGCCCGCTTCCTGCGCCGGCACGAGCCCGAGGTCATGCGCAAGTAGTGCCCGTACGACCCCGAAGGGCGGCACCCGTCAGGAGGTGCCGCCCTTCGGCGTTCGTACGAGGTCCGCGCCGACCTCAGTACGCGCTGTTGACGTTGTCGATCGAGCCGTACCGGTCGGCCGCGTAGTTGGCGGCGGCGGTCAGGTTGGCGACCGGGTCGTACTGGCTCCAGGCGGTGCCGGGAACGTGGTACGCGTTGAAGGTGGGCTTGATGACCTGGAGCAGGCCGATGGACGGAACGCCGTTCTGGGCGTTGATGTCCCAGTTGTTGATGGCGTTCGGGTTGCCCGAGGACTCGCGCATGATGTTCCGGTACAGGCCGTTGTAGGTGCCCGGAATGTTGTGCTTGTCCATGATGTCGAGGGCTTCCTTGATCCAGCCGTCGAGGTTGTTCGCGTAGGTCTTCTTCACGACCGGCTTGGCGGCGGGGCGGGCCTTGGCGCGGCTCGTGGCGGCCTTGGCCTTGCGGGCGGCCTCGGCCTTCTTCTTCGCGGCGGCCTGGGCGGCGGCCTTCTTCGCGGCCTCCGCCTTCTTCTTCGCGGCGGCCTTCGCGGCGGCGTCGGCGGCGGCCTTCTTCTTGGCCGCGACGGCCTCGGCCTTGAGGCTGGCGCTCGCGAGCTGGTCGGTGACGCTCGCCTTGACGTCCTTGATCTGCTCGGTGCTGTAGGCGACCTTGGCGGCGGCCGGCTCGGCGGTGGTCGTGGTCTGCGCGTTGCCCGGAACCGCGGAGAAGGCGAGGGCGGCGGCGCCGAGCGCTGCGACACCGGAGATCGCGATCTTGTGCTGCTTGGTCAGCGAACGTCGACCAGCGGTGAGGATGTTCTTGGGCATGGCAGGGGGACCTCTTCGAATAGCGCGGAGGTCGCTCGCTGTCCGGCGGGGGACACGGGTGCTTCCGGCACAAACGCCGCGGGGGGAACCCGCGGCGCTGAGCGACGAGAGCAATTCTTAGCGGCCGCAAAATCGCCAGGCAAAGGTGTGACGTACGATCCCCGATAGTGGATCAGGAGAGGGCAAATCGGGACAGACAGGAACGTCTTTCCCGCTCACATAGGGGACCTTTATCTCCTATGTCCCTTCGTACGTGATGTGGACCCTATGCGCGGCCTCACATCGGCGCCCCTGCCGCCTCACCATCAGTTGCTGGAGCAATGCTCTGTGTGAGGGTTGTCCGCCGGGAGGAGGAGATGCAGATCCCCGAACTCGTGCCACAGGTACCGCCCGCGCACGGCCTCCTCGTACCCACGGCCCACGGCCGCCCGCCCCGCCACCGCCTCCAGCATCAGCAGATGCGACGCCTCGGGCTCGTGCAGCCCGGTCAGCAGCCCGTCCACCACCCGCACCCCGCGCTCCGGGGTCACCACGAGATCGGTCCACCCGGCACGCACGCGTACGACACCGTCGGCCCCCACCGCCGACTCCACGGCCCGCACCGCGGTCGTCCCCACGGCGATCACCCGCCCGTCCCCGGCCCGCACGGCGTTGATCACCCGCGCGGAGGCCTCCGGCACCACGAAGCGCTCCGCATACGGCGCCTCGTGCGCCTCCCCGGAAGCCACCCCCGTATGCAGCGTGACCGGAGCGAACTGCACCCCCCGGCTCACCAGCTCCGCCACGACCCGCCCGGTGAAGGGCCGCGCCGCACTCGGCATCTCCGCGCTCCCCGCCCCGTCGGGCGTCTCCAGCGCGAACACGGTCTGGTACGCGGCCAGGGGCTGGTCCCGCGCGGTATAGGAGTACCGAATGGCCCGCCCGTGCTCGCGCAGCATGCCGGCCACGGCGCCGGCACCCCGTGATTCCCCGACCCGCGCCCACCACAGCCGCTCACCGTCCGCGCTGAGCGGCTCCTCCAGTACCAGCCGCAGACCGCCGGGGAGCCGCACCACTGTCCCCTCGGGACCGCCCGCACGCGCGCGTGTGGTGCCGCTGCCGTCGGGGTCCCGGAGCTCCACCGCCCACCGGCCGTCGTCGGCGCGGGTGGAGAAGTGGACCACCACGCGCGCGTGGCCGACCGTCGCGTCGACGGCGGCGGGGAGCGTGGGGGAGGTGTTCACCACCAGGAGGTCCCCGGGCCGCAGCAGCGCGGGCAGGTCCCGGAACGCGTGATGGGCCACCCGCGTCCCCCGTGACACCAGCAGGCGTACCGAGTCCCGGGCCAGCCCCGGCGCCCGCTGCTCCACCGGAACCCGCGCCGACAGTTCCTCCGGAACCCGTACGGTCAGCGTCACCGGGCCCCCTCCAGCAGCGCGGGCGCCGAGTAACGCCCACTCGCGGGCCGCTCGTCCAGCAGCCGCAGGAACCCCGGCACCACACTCCCCGGCGCCGGACGCGGATCGCCGTCGTCCGGTACGGCGGACGCGTACAGGTCCGTGGCCATGTCCCCGGGGTCCACCGCCCACACCCGCAGCCCCGGCTCCTCCACGGCCAGCACCGCCGCCAGCTGGTCCACGGCCGCCTTGGAGGCCCCGTACCCGCCCCACGTGCCGTACGCCTCCGCGGCCGCGTCCGAGGAGACGGTCACGACGGCGGGCGCCGGCGCCGCCCGCAGCAGCGGCAGTGCCTCCTGGACCAGGCCCAGCGCTGCCACCGTGTTCACCTCCAGCGCCCACCGCAGCCCCTCCAGCGGAAGCTCCTCAAGACGCACCAGCGGCTCCGCGCCCAGCGCGCTCGCGTTGTGCACCAGCAGATCCACCCCGCCCAGCTTCCACGCGGCCGCCACCAGCGCGGCCCGGTGCCGGGCGTCCGTGACATCCCCGGGCAGCGCCTCCACCCGCGTGCCGTACGCGGACACCGCCGCCGCGGCCTCCTTCAGCACCCGCTCCGTACGGGCGTCCAGCACCAGATCCCAGCCGCGCGCCGCCAGCCCCTCGGCCAACGCACGCCCCAGCCCCTTCGAGGCCCCTGTGATGATCGCTACCGGCATGACAGCCCCCTCCGACTCGACATGCCCTCAACGTAGGAACGGCCCCGCCCGCCCCGCCTCCGCCGCAGGTCGCTGATCACCGGGTCCCTTCGACCGGGGTCCGCCGCCGGGGGACCTCAGCCCTAGGCCCACGGGCCTAGGCGGCGCTGGTCACGCGACCGATCCGCGCCGTCACACCCCGCCGGTACGGTGAGGACATGAATCAAGGTCCGGGAACCGGTCTGGCCGCCGTCAGCTCCGCGCTGCTCGCCATGAGCAGGCATCTGGAGGTGCGCGACGTCCTCAAGACGATCGTCGCCTCCGCGCGCGAGCTGCTGGACGCGCAGTACGCCGCCCTCGGCGTCCCGGACGACCACGGCGGCTTCGCCCAGTTCGTGGTCGACGGCGTCAGCGACGAGCAGTGGAAGGCCATCGGCCCTCTCCCGCGCCAGCACGGCATCCTCGCGTCGATGCTCCACCAGGCCCGCCCCGAGCGGCTCGCCGACGTCCGCAAGGACCCCCGCTTCGAGGGCTGGCCCTCGGCCCACCCCGAGATGTCCGACTTCCTCGGCCTGCCCATCCGCGACGGCGAAGAGATCATCGGCGCCCTGTTCCTGGCCAACAAGAACTGCCCGAAACCGGAGGGCACCTGCGGTTTCACCGAGGACGACGAGGAACTGCTCGGCATCCTCGCCCAGCACGCCGCCATCGCCCTCACCAACGCCCGCCTCTACGAACGCAGCCGCGAGCTGACCATCGCCGAGGAACGCTCCCGCCTCGCCCACGAACTGCACGACGCGGTCAGCCAGAAACTGTTCTCCCTGCGCCTGACCGCCCAGGCCGCCGCCCGCCTCGTCGACCGCGACCCGTCCCGCGCCAAGGGCGAGCTCCAGCAGGTCGCCGCCCTCGCCGCCGAAGCCGCCGACGAACTGCGCGCCGCCGTCGTCGAACTGCGCCCCGCCGCCCTCGACGAGGACGGCCTGGTCGCCACCCTGCGCACCCACGTCCAGGTCCTCGACCGCGCCCACAGTGCCCGCGTCACCTTCGACGGCCGCGGCATACGCGCCCTGCCCGCCGCCCAGGAGGAAGCCGTCCTGCGCGTCGCCCAGGAAGCCCTGCACAACGCCCTGCGCCACTCCGGCGCCGACACCGTCGAGGTCACCCTCGACCGCCGGGGCGTCGGAGCGGTCCTGCGGGTCACCGACAACGGCCAGGGCTTCGACCCGCAGACCGTACGCCGCGCCGGACGCCACCTCGGCCTGGTCTCCATGCGGGACCGCGCCAGTGGCGTCGGCGGCACACTGACCGTGGAATCGGCGCCCGGCAAGGGCACCACGATCGAGATGGAGGTCCCCGGTGGCTGACCCAATCAAGGTGCTGCTCGTCGACGACCACCAGGTCGTCCGCCGGGGCCTGCGCACATTCCTGGAGGTCCAGGACGACATCGAGGTCGTGGGCGAGGCGGCCGACGGCGCCGAGGGCGTCGCCCGCGCGGAGGAACTGAAACCGGACGTCGTCCTGATGGACGTCAAGATGCCGGGCATGGACGGCGTGGAGGCCCTGCGCAAGCTCCGCGAGCTGAACAACCCCGCGCGCGTGCTCATCGTCACCAGCTTCACCGAACAGCGCACGGTGATCCCGGCCCTGCGCGCGGGCGCCGCCGGTTACGTCTACAAGGACGTCGACCCCGACGCCCTGGCCGGCGCCATCCGCTCCGTGCACGCCGGACACATCCTGCTCCAGCCGGAGGTCGCGGGCGCCCTGCTGTCCCAGGAGGACAACGGCCCCGGCCAGGGCAGAGCCGGATCGCTCACCGAACGGGAGCGCGAGGTGCTCGGCCTGATAGCCGACGGCCGCTCCAACCGCGAGATCGCCCGCGCCCTCGTCCTGTCCGAGAAGACGGTCAAGACCCACGTCTCGAACATCCTGATGAAACTCGACCTGGCGGACCGCACCCAGGCCGCGCTGTGGGCGGTACGGCACGGTGTGGCCGGATAGGAGCGGAACGCGCGGCAACACGGAGGGTTCCGCTCCGGACCGAGATTCATACTGTCGTGGGAATGTCCCCCGGACGGCGCATCCTCTTCAGGCCTCGCCCGTTCTCCAGTGCGTGCTGCGGCGAGTGCCGCGGCAGCCACTAGGGAGGGCTCAGAAAGTGAAGAACCTGAAGAAGGCAGCGGCCGTGACGATGATGGCCGGCGGTCTGATCGCCGCCGGTGCCGGTATGGCCTCCGCCACCGACGCCCACGCCGACGGCAACGCCGTGGGCTCGCCGGGCGTCGTCTCGGGCAACCTCATCCAGGCGCCGGTCCACGTCCCGGTCAACGCGGTGGGCAACAGCGTCAACGTCGTGGGTGTCCTGAACCCCGCCTTCGGCAACCTGGGCCTCAACCACTGACCCAGGCCCCCCAAACGCCCACCGGCCTCCCGGCACGACTCGGGAGGCCGGTGCCGTGTCTCCCACAGCAGGGTCAGCGAACCCCGCGCGCCTACCGGCAGTCCGATGCCGTCCCGCGTCGTACGGCCGACGGTCAGCGAACCCCCCGCTCCCGCTCCTCCACATACGCGTTGTACGCCGCCACCTGCGCCCGCCGCGCCGTCCGCTCCACCGGCCGCAGCGCCTCGGCCCGCGCCGCCATCTCACCGGACGTCACCGCGGCCCCGTGCCCGTTCTCCGACGCCAGCTCCACCAGCATCCCCACCCGCTGCGCCAGCTCCAGCACCCGCACCGCCCGCGGCGGATACCCCGGCGCCAGCACCTCGCGCCCCCGCTCGGCCCGCGCCCGGTACGCGTCGATCGCCGCCTCGGCCACCGGCCCCGACCCCGCCACATCCAGCCGGGACAGCACCTCGGTGGCCTCCCGCAGCGCCTCCGCCAACTCCCGCTCCGCCTCTCCCAGCGAGGGCACGTCCGCGGGCGGCGCCTCCCGCACCGACAGCACGTGCCAGACCACCTCGACATGCTCATCGCCCTCGGGCCCGGCCGCGTACACCTCCGGCACCAGCCCGAACGCGGCCCCCTGACAGACGACGGCCTCCTCCGCCTCCAGCGCCCGCGCGTTGAACTCCGGCGGCCCGCTCAGCCCCAGCGGATGCCCCGGCGCGGGCAGCGCCACCCGCAGCCCGGTCACCCCGAGCGACCGCAGCCGCCCCAGCGCCAGGGTCAGCCCCACCGGCGCCGACTCGCCCGGCAGCTCCTCCACCCGGTGCACGGCATCCTCGCCGACGATCGCGAGCACCGAGTCGTCCGGCGAGACAAGTCCGGCCAAAAGGGCGTTTCCCCAAGCAGCGAGGCGTCCTGAACGCGGTTCCAAGAGCATGCCTCCACCCTAAGGACCGTACCGATGGAATGAAGCGGTGGACCGGTGGCGTAGATTTCGTTGAGGGGTGCGCCCGTCGGCGCACGGACCACCGACGACGCCGAGACCGGTCACACTGCAAGGGGAGACAACGCGCTCATGAGCGATGTTCTGGAGCTTCAGGACGTATCCGTGGTCCGTGAGGGCCGGGCTCTGGTGGACCAGGTCTCCTGGTCGGTCAAGGAGGGCGAGCGCTGGGTCATCCTCGGCCCCAACGGCGCCGGCAAGACCACCCTCCTGAACATCGCGTCCAGCTACCTCTACCCCAGCAAGGGCACCGCCACCATCCTCGGCGACACCCTCGGCAAGGTCGACGTCTTCGAACTGCGCCCGCGCATCGGCATGGCCGGCATCGCCATGGCCGACAAGCTCCCCAAGAGCCAGACCGTCCTGCAGACCGTGCTCACCGCCGCCTACGGCATGACCGCCGCCTGGCAGGAGGAGTACGAGGACGTCGACGAGCAGCGCGCCCGCGCCTTCCTCGACCGGCTCGGCATGAGCGAGTTCCTCGACCGCAAGTTCGGCACCCTCTCCGAGGGCGAGCGCAAGCGCACCCTCATCGCCCGCGCCTTGATGACCGACCCCGAGCTGCTTCTCCTCGACGAGCCCGCCGCCGGCCTCGACCTCGGCGGCCGCGAGGACCTGGTCCGCCGCCTCGGCCGCCTGGCCCGCGACCCCATCGCCCCGTCGATGATCATGGTCACCCACCACGTCGAGGAGATCGCCCCCGGCTTCACCCACGTCCTGATGATCCGCCAGGGCAAGGTCCTCGCCGCGGGCCCGCTGGAGCTCGAACTCACCTCCCGCAACCTCTCCCTGTGCTTCGGCCTCCCGCTCGTCGTGGAGCAGGTCGGCGACCGCTGGACCGCCCAGGGCCTGCCTTTGAGCTGATGCACCCGAAGTGCGCCCTGTCCCAGGCAGGTTGTGCGGTCCTACCATGACCATGTGAACGACATCGACGCATGGGTGTGGTGGCTCATCGGCGCGGCCGCGCTCGGAATCCCGCTCGTGATCACCGCGATGCCCGAACTCGGCATGCTCGCCGTAGGCGCGGTGGCCGCCGCGGGCGTCGCCGGACTCGGCGGCGGAGTGGTCGCCCAGGTCCTCGTCTTCGTGGCCGTCTCGGTCGCCCTGATCTTCGCCGTCCGCCCCCTCGCCGCCCGGCACCGCACCCAGCGGCCCCAACTGGTGTCCGGGGTCGACGCGTTGAAGGGCAAGCAGGCGGTCGTCCTGGAACGCGTGGACTCCTCGGGCGGCCGGATCAAGCTGGCCGGGGCTGTCTGGTCGGCCCGCGCTCTCGACAGCGGGCAGGCCTACGAAGTGGGCCAGGAAGTCGACGTGGTGGAGATCGAGGGGGCCACCGCGATCGTCATGTGACCTCGCCCGATACATAACTGGGGGAACACCCCACGACGCACACAACGGTCTGTCAGACTCAATCGGCAAGATCTTCAACAAGCATAAGATCTGCCGAAGTTGCCGCAGCGGAGAAGGGGTACGGGGAACGACGATGGAACCGGTCATCATCGTCCTGATCATTCTGGTGGTGTTGGTCTTCATCGCCCTGATCAAGACGATCCAGGTCATCCCGCAGGCGAGCGCGGCCATCGTCGAACGATTCGGCCGCTACACGAGGACCCTCAACGCGGGCCTCAACATCGTGGTCCCGTTCATCGACACCATCCGCAACCGCATCGACCTGCGCGAACAGGTCGTGCCCTTCCCGCCCCAGCCGGTGATCACCCAGGACAACCTGGTCGTGAACATCGACACCGTCATCTACTACCAGGTCACCGACGCCCGCGCCGCCACCTATGAAGTCGCCAGCTACATCCAGGCGATCGAGCAACTCACCGTCACCACGCTGCGCAACATCATCGGCGGCATGGACCTGGAGCGCACCCTCACCTCCCGCGAGGAGATCAACGCGGCCCTGCGCGGCGTCCTCGACGAGGCCACCGGCAAGTGGGGCATCCGCGTCAACCGCGTCGAACTCAAGGCGATCGAACCGCCCACCTCCATCCAGGACTCGATGGAGAAGCAGATGCGCGCCGACCGTGACAAGCGCGCCGCGATCCTCACCGCCGAAGGTACGCGCCAGGCCGCCATCCTCACCGCCGAGGGTGAGAAGCAGTCCCAGATCCTGCGCGCCGAGGGTGAGGCCAAGGCCGCCGCCCTGCGCGCCGAGGGCGAGGCCCAGGCCGTCCGCACGGTCTTCGAGGCCATCCACGCCGGCGACCCGGACCAGAAGCTGCTCTCCTACCAGTACCTCCAGATGCTCCCGAAGATCGCCGAGGGCGACGCCAACAAGCTCTGGATCGTCCCCAGCGAAATCGGCGACGCCCTCAAGGGCCTCTCCGGCGCCATGGGCAACTTCGGCCCCCTGGGCGGCAATTCGGGCGGCGGCAACGGCAACTCCGGCGGCAACGGCACCGAGCGCCGCGAGAACCCGAGCATCGACTAGCGGACAGCGCCCTACGGCGAAAGGCCCGCCTTCCCAAGAAGGCGGGCCTTTACGTCGGTTCGGCACACGCTAGGCGGCGTCCCGGGACAACCAGTCCGGCAGCGCCGAGAACTCCTCGACCCCCAGCGACAGCAGCATCGCGTCCGCCGGAGTCGGCTCGAACGGCTGCCTGAGCAGCGGCATGCCCGCCTCCTCCGGAGTCCGGTTCGCCTTGCGGTGGTTGTCCTCCGCGCACGAGGCCACCGTATTCAGCCAGCTGTCCTGACCACCCTGCGACCGCGGCACCACGTGGTCCACGGTCGTCGCCCTACGACCGCAGTACGCGCACCGGTGCCGGTCCCTGACCAGCACACCCCGCCGCGACCACGGCGCTTGTCTTCGGAACGGCACCCGTACGTACCTGCACAGCCTGATCACCCGGGGCGCCGGTATGTCGACCGCGGCTCCGCGCATGCGCAGTTCGGGGTGGGCCTGCTCGACCACGGCCTTGTCCTGGAGCACCAGAACGACGGCACGGTTCACAGTCACCGTCGACAGCGGCTCGAAGCTCGCGTTCAGTACCAGCGTGTCCCGCATGACCAGCCCACCTCCTGTGTGCAGCGGCCCACCCCCGTGGCGGGCTGGGATCAACTCTGGCCGGGCACGCCGAGATGGACAACGAAATAAAAAATGCCCGCCCCTGATCACTTCCATGACCAGGGGCGGGCAAACGTTCTGTGAACGTCAGGCTTCGGCGGGCACCTCGTACTCACCGATGAGTTGAGCGCGCGCCAGCGTGTGGAACCGCAGATTGAAGCCCACCACCGCCGGCGAGG
Source organism: Streptomyces sp. DI166 (assembly GCF_900091315.1). Lineage (GTDB taxonomy): Bacteria > Actinomycetota > Actinomycetes > Streptomycetales > Streptomycetaceae > Streptomyces > Streptomyces fuscus. The sequence goes on along the minus strand of NZ_FLSP01000137.1, from coordinate 2,288 downwards.
CGTCCGAGTCCGGACCGAGCTTCTCCTGGTCCACGGCGTACACCGTGAACACATAGCGGTGCGGACCGTCCCCCGCGGGCGGCGCCGCACCACCGAAGTCCTTCGACCCGTAGTCGTTGCGCGCCTGCACCGCGCCCTCGGGCAGCCCCTCGAACTTGCCGCTGCCCGCACCCGCGGGCAGCTCCGTCACGGAGGCCGGGATGTCGAACACGACCCAGTGCCAGAACCCGCTGCCCGTGGGCGCGTCCGGGTCGTAGCAGGTCACGGCGAAGCTCTTGGTCTCCGGCGGGAAGCCCTCCCACCGCAGCTGCGGCGAGGTGTTGCCGCCCGCGTAGACCTGAGCCTCCTTGAGGGTCGCGCCCTCCGAGACGTCCTCACTCGTGACCGTGAACGACGGCACGGGCGGATGGAAGTCGTGGGGGAGCGGCCGCCTCTTGAGCTCGGTCACCTCGGTACCTCCTGAGTCGGATCGATCAGTGGGTTCCGAGCCTAGAACCAGTTGCGCTTCGAGCCGACCTCGGACAGCCACTGGTTGAGGTACGCCGCCCAGTCGGTGCCCTGGTAGTCGTTCAGACCCACCTGGAAGGAGCGGAAGGTGTCACTGCCCTCGCTGAACAGACCCGGCTTCTTGTCCATCTCCAGCACGACGTCCATGGCGTTCTGATCGGCCACGAAGCTCAGCTCGACCTGGTTCAGACCCCGGTACTGCTGCGGCGGGAAGAACTCGATCTCCTGATAGAACGGCAGCTTCTGCCGCGTACCGCGGATGTGGCCGCGCTCCATGTCCGCGCTCTTGAAGCGGAAGCCCAGCTGGATGAACGCGTCCAGGATCGCCTTCTGCGCCGGCAGCGGGTGCACGTTGATCGGGTCCAGGTCACCGGAGTCCACCGCGCGCGCGATCTCCAGCTCGGTGGTCACACCGATGTTCATCCCGCGCAGCGGCTGGCCGTCGATCATCGTGACCGGGGTCTCCCACGGGATCTCCAGTCCGAACGGCACCGCGTGCACGGCGCCCGCCTGGAGCTCGAAGGCGCCGCCGAGCCGCACCTTGGTGAACTCGATGTCCTGCTTGTACTCCTGGTCGCCGCTCTCCACCTCGACCTTGGCCTGCAGGCCCACCGACAGTCCCTCGATCTGCTGGTTGACGGAACCGCCCTGGATCCGCACCTCGCCCTGGACGACGCCGCCCGGAACGACGTTGACCTCGGTCAGCACCGTCTCGACCGACGCGCCACCGGCCCCCAGACTCGCGAGCAGCTTCTTGAACGCCATGACTCTCCCTCTACGACTGCCTTTGATCCCTACAAACGCGATCCGGCCGTGACCGGTTCCGCACCCTCACCCTCGCAAGGGGACGGGCCGCTGACCACCCCATGACCGCCACCCGTCTGCACTACTCTCGGACGGCATGATCGCGACCCCCGACCGTACGCCGCTCCCCAGGAGCTTCTTCGACCGGCCCGTTCTCGAAGTAGCCCCCGACCTCCTGGGCCGCATCCTCGTACGCACCACCCCGGACGGTCCGATCGCCCTCCGCCTCACAGAGGTGGAGGCCTACGACGGCGAGAACGACCCCGGCTCCCACGCCTATCGCGGCCGCACACCCCGCAACAGCGTGATGTTCGGCCCGCCCGGTCATGTGTACGTCTACTTCACCTACGGCATGTGGCACTGCATGAACCTGGTGTGCGGCCCCGACGGCAGGGCGGGCGCCGTGCTCCTCCGCGCCGGCGAGATCGTCGAGGGGATCGAGCTGGCCCGCAAACGTCGAATCTCGGCCCGAAATGACAAGGAACTGGCCAAAGGCCCGGCCCGCCTGGCGACCGCCCTGGGCGTGGACCGCGCCCTCAACGGCACGGACGCCTGCGCCCGCGACGAGACCCCTCTGAGGATGCTGACCGGCACCCCGGCCCCCACTGACCAGGTACGGAACGGACCTCGCACGGGAGTGTCCGGCGAGGGCGGCAACGGCGACACCCATCCCTGGCGCTACTGGATCGCCAACGACCCCACGGTGAGCCCGTATCGGGCCCATGTGCCGCGGCGCCGCTCAAGTTGACTCGCCCTGGACAGGCGCGTAACGTAGCCCGAGCCGCTGAACCGGGTACGGCAATCGCCAGCAGCCGGAGCGGCCAACCCACTACCTACTAGATTCCCTTCGCGGGATCGATTTCGGCGTGCCCGCATGCCCGAATTCGAGAACGCAGAGACTCGATTATGAGTTGGGCGGGGAATCCGCTAGCGTAGTGAATGTCGAAAGGCCGCGAGGCCGAAAGGCAAATCCCGCC
>NZ_FLSP01000136.1 GCF_900091315.1 Streptomyces sp. DI166 | reverse complement strand
CTCGTCCGCGGCGCGCTCGGTCTCGCTCGCACGGCCGGCCGGCTGGCCGGGGATCTCGATCTGCTGCTGCGCCACGGCCTTCTCGGCGGGCGCCTCGGCCTTCGCCGCCTTCTTGGCGGGCGCGTCCTCGCCGGTGCGGGCCTTGGAGGTGGCCCGGCGCTTCGGCTTGGTCTCGGCGGCGGCCTCCGCCTTGGGAGCCGCGGCACCTCCCGCCGCCTGCGCCTCCTTGATGACCTCGATCAGCTGGCTCTTGCGCATGCGCGCCGTGCCCCTGATACCGAGGCCGGATGCGACCTGCTGAAGCTCGGCCAGCACCATGCCCTCAAGGCCGGTACCGCGGCGCCGCCGGGAGCCGGCACCGGTGGCAGGCGCGGAGGCGTCCGTGGCGGGCGCGGCAGCGGTCTCCTCGACACGTGCGCCCATCAGATCGGTGGTGTCGCTCACGAAGGGTCCTTCCCTGGAGCGGACGTCGGCCTGTCTGGCTCGGCGACCGGTTGTGCTGTCCGGCTGTGGTCCTTGTCGTGGACCGGCCGGGGCGGTGGTCCGCCCTGTGCGGCGGAAGAAATATCGATGATTGGCGCTTGCCCAAGCCGTGACACCGAGTGTCAATGTCAGGTGGCCTGGTCGCACCGGTTCCGGAGCGTGCCCGGCAAGTCGCTCAATGCTCGTGTACGAGGTACTGCCCGCATACGACGTACGGAACACAGTGCGGCTTGGGAGGCTCCCGGAAGAATGTCTGTCCCGGACGGGGACACAAAGCACCTCGCCATGGTGGGGTCGGGTGCAGACTTGAGGTTAACACTACCGGATCCAACAAACATTCCCCCTCTCTTAATCCGGCAACCGTGTGTCAGGGAGCAAGCGGCAGCACGCTCGCTCCCCGGGCGTCGAGCTGGAGCCGGTTCGCGGCCCAGCCCTCACCTGCCGAATCGGCCACCTTGTCGGCACTGGCCTCGTCGGCCAGCGCCAGCACGGTGGGTCCTGCTCCGGAGATCACCGCGGGAATCCCGTCGGCACGCAGTCGCTCCACCAGTGCGGCGCTCTCCGGCATGGCCGGGGCGCGGTACTCCTGGTGAAGACGGTCCTCGGTGGCGGGCAGCAGCAGCTCGGGGCGCCTGGTCAGGGCCTCGACGAGCAGGGCGGCACGGCCCGCGTTGGCGGCGGCGTCGACATGCGGCACGGTGCGCGGGAGAAGGCCGCGCGCGGTCTCGGTGAGGACCGGCTTCCCGGGCACGAAAACCACCGGAACGATGGAATCGGCGGGATCCATCCTGATCGCGCGGGCGGCGCCGGCCTCCATCCAGGAGAGGGTGAAACCGCCGAGCAGACAGGCCGCGACGTTGTCGGGGTGGCCCTCGATCTCGGTGGCCAGCTCCAGCAGCGCGGCGTCGTCGAGGCGGGACTCACCGCCTATGGTCACGGCACGGGCGGCGACGATTCCGGCGCAGATGGCTGCGGAGGAGGAGCCCAGGCCGCGGCCGTGCGGAATGCGGTTGGCGCAGACGATCTCCAGGCCGCGCGGCTGTCCGCCGAGCAGGTCGAAGGCGGTGCGCAGCGAGCGGACGAGCAGATGGCTCTCGTCACGCGGCAGCGTCTCGCTGCCCTCACCCGCGATGTCGATGTGCAGCCCGGAGTCGGCCACCCGGACGACCACGTCGTCGTAGAGCCCCAGCGACAGGCCGAGGGCGTCGAAGCCCGGGCCGAGGTTGGCGCTGGTGGCGGGGACGCGCACCCGGACGGCGGCGGCGCGGAACGCTGGACCGGCCATCGCTCGATGACTCTCCTTGAGCTGCGTGATTGTCGAAGACATTCGATACGTACGGGATGACCCTCGGGCCGTGGGAAACGGCGCGGCGGCCCACCGGATGCTCGGGCATATGCGGCGGGCGGGTTCAGTACAGCCTATCGAAGGAAGGTTCTGTGGCGACATAGGGCGCACAGGAGGCGCACGATGCGTGTCGCAAGCCCCCTGTGCACCCTCGTGCCGTTTGAAACGGTGGAACGTGCTGTTCCGGGCGGTCAGGCCAGGCCGAGGCGCTCGGCCGCGGTGGCCGCGTCGACGGGCACCGTGACGGGCTGCGGGGCGCCGGCGACGGCCCAGTCGGGGTCCTTCAGACCGTTGCCGGTGACGGTGCACACGATCGTCTGGCCCGGGTCGACCTTGCCCTGCTCGGCGGCCTTGAGCAGACCGGCCACGGAGGCGGCGGAGGCGGGCTCCACGAAGACACCCTCCTGCGAGGCCAACAGCCGGTAGGCGCGCAGGATCTCACGGTCCGTCACCTCCTCGATGAGGCCGCCGGACTCGTCCCGGGCCGCAAGCGCGTACTGCCAGGAGGCGGGGTTGCCGATCCGGATCGCGGTGGCGATCGTCGACGGGTCCTTGACGACCTCACCGCGCACGATGGGCGCGGAGCCGGACGCCTGAAAACCCCACATGCGCGGGGTCCGCTTTGAGACACCGTCGGCGGCGTACTCCTTGTAACCCTTCCAGTACGCGGTGATGTTGCCCGCGTTGCCGACCGGCAGGACGTGGATGTCGGGGGCGTCGCCGAGCATGTCCACGATCTCGAACGAGGCCGTCTTCTGGCCCTCGATACGCACCGGATTGACCGAATTGACCAGCGCCACGGGGTAGTTGTCGCTGAGCGAACGGGCCAGTGTGAGGCAGTCGTCGAAGTTTCCGTCGACCTGGAGGATCTTCGCGCCGTGCACCAGCGCCTGCCCCATCTTGCCGAGCGCGATCTTCCCCTGCGGGACAAGAACGGCCGAAACCATTCCCGCGCGTACGGCGTAAGCGGCGGCGGAGGCCGAGGTGTTGCCGGTGGAGGCGCAGATGACCGCCTTCGCGCCCTCCTCCTTGGCCCGCGTGATGGCCATCGTCATGCCGCGGTCCTTGAAGGAGCCGGTGGGGTTGGCACCCTCCACCTTCAGATGGACCTCGCAACCGGTGCGCTCGGAGAGCACCTGCGCGGGCACGAGCGGCGTACCGCCCTCGCGGAGCGTCACGACCTGCGTGGTGTCGGATACCGGCAGCCGGTCCCGGTACTCCTCGATGATTCCGCGCCACTGGTGGGTCATTGCTGGTTACTCTCCTTCAACCCGCATGATGCTGGCGACACCGCGCACGGTGTCGAGCTTGCGCAACGCCTCGACGGTGCCGCCGAGGGCCGCGTCGGACGCACGGTGAGTCACGACGACGAGGGACGCCTCGCCGTCCTTGCCCTGCTGCCGAACCGTATCGATCGAGACGTCGTGGTCGGCGAAGACGGTCGCCACCTGGGCCAGTACGCCCGGTTTGTCGGCGACGTCGAGGCTGATGTGGTAGCGCGTGACGACCTCGCCCATACCCGAGACGGGCAGGGCGGCGTACGCGGACTCGCCGGGTCCGGTGGTGCCGCTGAGCCGGTTGCGGCAGACGGCGACCAGGTCACCGAGGACGGCGGAGGCGGTCGGGGCGCCGCCCGCGCCGGGGCCGTAGAACATCAGCTGGCCGGAGGCGTCGGACTCGACGAAGACGGCGTTGTACGCGCCGCGCACGGAGGCGAGCGGGTGCGTGAGCGGGATCATCGCGGGGTGCACGCGCGCGGTGACCGACTGGCCGTCCTCGGCCCGCTCGCAGATGGCGAGCAGCTTGATGGTGCAGCCCATCTCCTTGGCGGAGGCGAAGTCGGCGGCGGTGACCTCGGTCATGCCCTCGCGGTAGACGTCGTCGAGGCGTACGCGCGTGTGGAAGGCGATCCCGGCGAGGATGGCGGCCTTGGCGGCGGCGTCGAAGCCCTCCACGTCGGCGGTGGGGTCGGCCTCGGCGTACCCGAGGGCGGTGGCCTCGTCGAGGGCCTCCTGGTAGCCGGCCCCCGTGGTGTCCATCTTGTCGAGGATGAAGTTGGTGGTGCCGTTGACGATGCCGAGCACCCGGTTGACCTTGTCGCCGGCGAGGGACTCGCGCAGCGGGCGGATCAGCGGGATGGCACCGGCGACGGCGGCCTCGTAGTAGAGGTCCTTGCCGTGGGCCTCGGCGGCGGCGTGCAGATCGGCGCCGTCCTGGGCGAGCAGCGCCTTGTTGGCGGAGACGACCGAGGCGCCGTGCTCGAAGGCGGTGGTGATCAGCGAACGGGCGGGCTCGATACCGCCGATGACCTCGACGACCACGTCGATGTCGCCGCGTTTGACCAGCGCGGTGGCGTCGGTGGTGATCAGCTCCCGCGCGATGCCCTCGCGCACCTTGTCGGGCCGCCGCACGGCGACACCGGCGAGTTCGACGGGGGCACCGATGCGGGCGGCGAGGTCGTCCGCGTGCGTCGTCATGATGCGCGCCACCTCTGAGCCGACCACTCCACAGCCCAGCAGCGCCACCTTCAGCGGACGCGTACGCATCATCCGACCTCGTTTCCTTTACCTTCTACGGTTGGACCAGTCTCACTCACCGGACCGGAGTTTCTATCTCTGGTCCGGATCGTGAGACGACTATTTCATTATGTTGGCAGGTGAGAACCGGAAGATCTCCCGCCGCCCTTTCCCGCCGTTTGTCCGAGGGCTCAGCCGACGTCGAGACGCAGCAGATCCTCCTCCGTCTCCCGCCGGACGATCACCCGGGACTCGCCGTCGCGCACGGCGACGACGGGCGGCCGGAGCACATGGTTGTAGTTGCTGGCCATGGACCGGCAGTAGGCCCCGGTCGCCGGTACGGCGATCAGGTCACCCGGTGCCAGGTCGGACGGCAGGAACGCGTCCTTCACCACGATGTCCCCGCTCTCGCAGTGCTTGCCGACCACCCGCGCCAGCATCGGCTCGGCGTCGGAGGTGCGGGAGACCAGCGCGACGCTGTACTCGGCGTCGTAGAGCGCGGTGCGGATGTTGTCGGACATGCCGCCGTCGACGGAGACGTAGGTGCGCAGCCCGTCGAGCGGCTTGACGGTGCCGACCTCGTAGAGGGTGAAGGCGGTGGGCCCGACAATGGCCCGCCCGGGCTCCACGGAAATCCGCGGCGTACGCAACCGGGCACCCTCACACTCACGGGTGACGATCTCGGTGAGCGCCTTGGCGATCTCGTGCGGCTCACGAGGATCGTCGTCACTGGTGTACGCGATTCCGAGCCCACCCCCGAGATCGATCTCGGGCAGTTCCACGCCGTGCTCGTCCCGGATGTCCTTGAGCAGCCCGACGACGCGGTGGGCGGCGACCTCGAAACCGCTCATGTCGAAGATCTGCGAGCCGATGTGGGAGTGGATCCCGATCAGCTCCAGCGAGTCGAGCTGCAGCGCCCGCCGCACGGCCTCCGCGGCCTGTCCCCCGGCCAGCGGGATACCGAACTTCTGGTCCTCGTGGGCGGTGGCGATGAACTCGTGGGTGTGCGCCTCGACGCCGACGGTGATACGGATCTGCACCCGCTGCCGCTTGCCCAGCTCCCGCGCGATGTGGGCGACGCGGACGATCTCCTGGAAGGAGTCGAGGACGATCCGCCCGACCCCGGCCTCGATGGCGCGCCGGATCTCGTCCTTGGACTTGTTGTTCCCGTGAAAGGCGATCCGCTCGGCGGGCATCCCACCGGACAGCGCTGTCGCAAGCTCCCCACCGGAGCACACGTCGAGGTTGAGCCCCTCCTCGTACAGCCACCGCACGACGGCACGGGAGAGGAAGGCCTTGCCCGCGTAGAAGACGTCGGCCTCGCTGCCGAAGGCGGTACGCCAGGCGCGGGCCCGGGCCCGGAAGTCGGCCTCGTCGAGGACGTAGGCGGGCGTGCCGTGCTGCTCCGCGAGGGTCTGCACGTCAACGCCCCCCACGGTGACAACCCCGTGCTCGTCCCGCCGGACGGTCTGGGCCCACACCTTGGGGTCGAGGGCGTTGAGGTCGGCGGGCGGGCCGGAGTAGTGGCCCTCGGGCAGGACATCGGCGTGACGGGGCCCGGCGGGGTGTGCGGAACGGCTCATGACTCTTGTTGGCTTCCTCAGAGATGTTCGGGTGCGTCGATGCCGAGCAGGGACAGGCCACCGGCCAGCACCGCCCCGGCGGCTTCGGCGAGAGCCAGCCGGGCACGGTGGGCGGCCGAGGGTTTCTCCGCACCGCGGGGCAGCACGGCGGGCAGGAACGCGAGAACGGCATCGGCGACGTCGACGAGGTGCCGGGCGAGACGGTCGGGGGTGTGACGGGTGGCGGAGGTGAGGAGGATGCGGGGGTGGTCGGCGAGGGTGGCGGCGAGGGCGTGGGCTTCGGCGGTACGGCCTGTGGGGCCGGGTTCGCCGGTGAAGCCGAGGTCGGCGGCGGTACGGCCGATGGGACCGGGCTCGCTCGTGAAGCCGAGGTCGGCGGCGTTGCGGGTGAGGGCGCGGGTGCGGGCGTGGGCGTAGCGGACCCGGAAGAGGGGGTTGGCCTCGCGCTGGACCAGGTGCTCGTCGGTGATGCGGGGCCGGTCGTGGGGGGCGGGATGGAGCAGGGCCCAGCGGGCGGCGTCGGGGCCGAGAGGGAGCGGATCGGAGGGGGCGGGGACGGGCCGTAGGTGGACGGCGCCGACGGTCGGCGGGCCGGTGGTGGGGACAGCGACCTCGGAGCCGTGGTCGACGCGTACGCCCAGGAGGTTCTCCCATCCCGCCGGTTCCTCCGGGGGCGGGGAGTCGTAGCTGAGCTGCACGCGGGCGCCCTGGGACCGCAGCAGGCGGCCGACGGAGTCCATGACGACGACGGCACGCACCTCGCACGGCGCGTGCAGGTGCACGACCTGCCCACCGAGCTGCTCACTGAACCCGTACCGCGTCCCGCCCCGCAGGATGTCCTCGACGAGCCCGGCGGGCGCGTTGCCACGCAGCCGGAAGTTGAGGAAGCCGGGCCCGGTGACGACGACGTCGTCGACGAGATCCTCCCCGACCTCGACAAGCTGCTGCCGCAGAATCTCGGCGACGCGCAGCGGAGCCTCCCCGGCAGGCCGGGCGAGCTGAAGGGCGACGTTGGTGGCGTAGTCCCCGCACCCCCCGGGCCCCGGCACGGTAACGACGACCCGCTCCGGCACGGCGACGCGCAGTTCCCCCTGATCGACAGCACGACGCACCGCGCGCAGCACGGTACGGGAGAGCTCGACGGGGGTCACGGGACAAGCGTATGGGAGGAGGGGGGTGGGTAAGCGAGCGGGTTTGGACGATCGTCCGAGATGTGGGACGGGGTGGGGCGGAGGCTGGGAGCCGCCGGGGCCACTGGAGAGGCCACTGGAGAGGCCACTGGGCCGAGCCTAGGCGGGCCCGTCGCCGGGCGTGCCTGCCCTCCCACTCCCGCCGGCACTGGCACTGGCGCCAGCACCCACACCGTTACCGGCCCGGCTACGAGCCCGCTCGATCAACTTCCCAACCAGACGGACAAGTTCGGCAGGCTCGAAGGGCTTGGCGAGGAAGGCGTCCACACCGACATCGAGGCCGGTGTCGACCTCGTACTGCGTACAGGCGCTGACGATGACGAGAGGGAGTTCCCGGGTACGGGGATCGGAACGCAGCCGGGCGGCGGTGCGCAGCCCGTCCAGCCGGGGCATGACGACGTCCATGGTGACGACGTCGGGCTGCACCTGATGCACGACGTCCAGACACTCGGCACCATCGGCCGCGGTCACGACCTCGAACCCCTCCAGTTCGAGATTGACCCTGATCAGCTGCCGGATGACCTTGTTGTCGTCCACAACAAGCACCCGACCCGACGCGCCTGGCACAAGTTGAGAGTAGGTCCGGACCGGCCACCGCGTCCGGGTTTTGCCCACTTCCACCCCCTGCGGGCGCCCCCACCCCGAGAAACACGTTCATGAACACCCCACCGGAGCTGGTAGTGTTCTACCCGTCGCCGCCAGCAAGGGCGGACACGACAAGCCCCCGTAGCTCAGGGGATAGAGCAACGGCCTCCGGAGCCGTGTGCGCAGGTTCGAATCCTGCCGGGGGCACCTTGCAGAAGGTGCCTAAAGACCCCGCCAACAGCGCGAACGCTGCGGACGGGGTCTTCGTGTTTGTGCCGTGTGCAGCGCTGAGCGGCCCTACGTCGGGGCTGTCCACCCTGGCCAGCGCCGTAGTTCCTTAGCCCGCGTCCGGCCATAGCTCCGGAGGAGTGGGCGGCTCCGGATCGTTCTGACGCTCCACTCGCCGTGCGTTCTCGTCCCGCAGGCTCGTCAACCATGGCCACAGGTCGGGTAGGGGCTGTGCTGGACAAGCGAGGTCGTGCTCGATGCGGCACCGCTGGAACTGATCAGGCGGACACACCCCGTAGACCGTCACCCGTCCGTCGGACAGCTCGATCCATCGGCGGTCCGCCGGCACCGTGTGAGCCAACGGACGCATGTCCGGCTCCAACAGCACCCAGTCATGGTCGAGCGTCGCCGCCCAGTCCCCTGCCAGCCCACACCTCGGACACCGGGACTGCCCGCCATCCAACCGCCGCGGTTTCTCGCCTAAGGCCCCCATACCGTGAGGGTGGCCAGCTCGGCACTCCGGGCGTAGGGCGCTATCCGGACGAATCCGTTGAGACGGGCGACTTCCAGCGGGGTGAAATGCGACGCGGCAGGCGCAGATCGCAACCAAAGGCCATCAGCACAAGGCCGAGAGACAGCGAAAGCCCCCGCATGTGCGACGGGAGGATGCCGCCAGCATGCTCACGGCGTGAGCCGCCCCGGTTTACGTGACGCTGCGTCACGCGCGGAGGTGACCTTTCACACATCAGCCCAAAAGGGGCATACGGTAACTCCCGCCGCGGGGCTGGGCGTTGTGCACTCCCGATCGATCGGCCGCCACACAGTCTGTGGTGGTTTGCGATTCAAGTATGGCCTCCGTGTGGTTCGTCGCGTTCACTCGGACAAGTCCGACAAGAGCACTCGGGGTCATAGGAAGCAGTACAGATATGCGTCAAGTACCCATACGCCCGCACTCTGTCAGCGCTGCCGAGGTCATTCCGGGGGACCTGGTTGCGTTGTCGCCTCAAGATGTCGATGCGCAGCGGTGGTTCGTCGTCATGCACACCGTGCCCGAGTCGCCGGAGGCGATTCGGGTGGTGTTGCGGCCGCCGTTGGGTGGGGTGGACCGGGAGGAACTGCTGCAGCGGGAGCGGGTGGTGACGGTTGATTGTCGGCGGCTTGATGTCGCCGACGTACCGCTTGTGTCCTCTGGGGCGCTCGACGGTGTTCCGTTCCGGGACGGGGATCGGGTCACCTCGCTCAGGGCCGTCGATCCGTTGGCGGACGAGGTCGTGTACGTGCGGCGGTGGGGGGTGTGGCACCGGGATCTGGATGCGCCGACGGGAGGCGGGGAGGGCGAGTCCGTTGGGGACGAGGCTGTTCGGGGGTGGGCCCGGGACGCCGATCGGGACGGGTTCGTCGTGCGGTACGTGGGGCGGGGATCCGCCTCATCCGCAGGTGGGGAGGCTCGTGGGCGGCGGGTTGTTGTCACCGGGCTGGGGGCCGTTTCGCCCTTGGGGGTGGGGGTTGGGGAGTTGTGGCAGGGGCTGCTCGACGGGCGGCATGGGATACGGGAGTTGGAAGGGGACGAGTTCGCCGAGTTGCCTGTGCGGGTTGCTGGGGTTGTGCCCGTCGATCCCGCAGCGCTTCTTCCCCGTGCCGCTGCTCGGCGGATGAATCGGGCCGCTCAGTTTGCTGTGCTTGCCGCCAGGGAGGCATGGGTTGATGCCGGGTTCAGGGAAGGGGGGACCCGGGAGAGTGGCGTTCCGGCCGAGCGGGTGGGAGTCAGTCTCGGGGCCATCCTCGGGGACGCCTCCGTGCTCGTCGGTGGGGATCGGCGGCTGCGGGACAAGGGGGCCCGGGCCGTTTCGCCGCTCACCACTCCCATGACCGTGCCCTCGCAGGCCGCCTCTCAGGTGTCACTCGATCTGCACATCACCGGTGAGGCCCGCACCGTCACCAGTGCCTGTGCCTCCGGGACCGAGGCCATTGGGGAGGCCGTCGACCGGATTCGGTACGGACGGGTCGATGTCGCCCTCGCCGGTGGGGCCGAGGCCGTTGTCACGCCCGCCATCATGGCCTCCTTCGCCTCCATGCGGGCCCTTGCCTCCGGGGGCGTTGACTCCGGGTCGCCCTCGCGGCCGTTCGGGAAGGAGCGGGACGGGTTCGTCAACGGGGAAGGGGCCGGGGTGCTCGTACTTGAGGCCGAGGAGCATGCTCGGGCTCGCGGGGCCCGGATCTACTGCGAGGCCGCCGGGTGGGGGCTTTCCGCCGACGCCCATCACATGGCGGCGCCGGATCCGTCCGGGGACGGGGTCGCCCTTGCCCTGCGGCGGGCCGTACGGGACGCCGGCGGGCATCTCGTGGACGTCGTACACGTCAACGCGCATGCCACTGCCACCGTGGAGGGGGATCTCGCCGAGGCGGGGGCGCTGCGGAGTGTGTTCGGGGGGCGGGCTGTGCCGGTTACCGCCCTGAAGGGGCACCTTGGGCATCTGCAGGGGGCCGCCGGTGGGGTGGAGGCCGTTGCCGCCGCGCTCACTCTCCATCACGGAGTCGTGCCGCCCACCCTGTGCCAAGGGGACGTCGACGACTCCATGGGGCTCGATGTGGTGTGCGGGGCTCCGCGCCAGTTGCCCTCGCGTGGGGATCTGGTGCTCAGCAACTCGTTCGGGTTCGGTGGGCACAACGCCGTTCTGGCCCTGCGTCGGGCCGGCTGAGCCAAGCGGGGGCGCGCAAGGTCACGCGGGGGCACGCGTCACGCAGAGCGCTTGCGCGTGCTCGTCTTCTTCGCGGTCGTCTTCTTGGCCGTGGACTTCGCCGTCGTCTTCTTCGCCGTCGATTTCGCCGTCGATTTCGCGGTCGGTTTCGCTGTCGATTTCGCTGTCGACTTCTTCGCCGTTGATTTCTTCGACGAGCCGGAGCCCGACGTCGCCGTCTTCTTCGCCGTCGACTTCTTCCCCGTCGTCTGTTTCGGCGTCGAGCGGGCCGACGTCTTGCGGGGGAGGTGCGTGACCTCCGCCGGTTCCTCGCCGCGGGACTCCTTGGCCGCCCGGACGCTCTTCTCCAGGGCGGCCATCAGGTCCAGGACCTTGCCGCCCTCGGCCGGCTCGGGAGTCTCCGGCGGGGCCTCGCCCGCCGCCTTCGCGGCGATGACCTCCTCCACCGCCTCGCGGTACTCGTCGTGGAGGTCCTCCAGGTCGACCTCGCCCAGGGTGTCCATGAGGGCGTCCGCGAGGTCCAGCTCCTTGTCGCGGACCGTCACGTCCACGTCGGGGGCCACGCCCTCGGGGGCACGGACCTCGTCCGGCCACAGCAGGCCGTGCATGGCGATCGCGTCGCCGACCACGCGCAGCATGCCCAGGCGTTCACGGCCGCGGAGGGCGAATTTCGCGATGGCGACCTTGTTGCTGCGCTTGAGGGCCTCGCGCAGCAGGGTGTACGGCTTGGCGGCCGGGGCGCCGCTCGCGGCCAGGTAGTACGCCGCGTCCATCTGGAGCGGGTCGATGCGGTCGGACGGGACGAAGGCCACGATCTCGATCGTCTTCGCGGTCGGCAGCGGCAGGTGGGAGAGGTCCTCCTCGGTGATCGGCACGATCGTGCCGTCCGCGTCCTCGTACCCCTTGCCGATCTCCGACTGGCTGACCTCCCGGTCCTCCAGCTCGCAGAACTTCCGGTACCGGATGCGCCCGCCGTCCTCAGTGTGGATCTGGCGGAAGGAGATGGAGTGGCTCTCGGTCGCGTTCACCACCTTGATCGGGATGCTGACCAGGCCGAACGAGATGGCTCCGTTCCATATGGATCTCACGTGCAGCACCCTTTCGCCACGCTATGGCGGACTTTCTTCATACTCGTCCCGTTTGCATGGGATTCTCATCGTATGACGCCGATCACAGAGGTGGAGGGGCGGCGGGTCGCGCTCAGCAATCTGGAGAAGGTGCTGTACCCGGCGACCGGCTTCACCAAGGGCGAGGTGCTCCACTACTACGCCACCGTCGCCGAGGTGTTCCTGCCTCATCTGCGTGACCGGCCGGTCTCCTTCCTGCGCTACCCGGACGGGCCGGACGGGCAGATCTTCTTCACCAAGAACGTGCCGCCGGGTACGCCCGACTGGGTCACCACAGCCGAGGTCCCCCGTTCGGACGGGCCCGCCCGGATGGTGCTCGTCCAGGACCTGCCAAGTCTGATGTGGGCCGCGAACCAGGTCGCCGAGTTCCACACCCACCAGTGGGTCGCCCAGGCGCCCGGCGTCGCCGACCGGCTCGTCCTGGACCTCGACCCGGGCTCCCCGGCGACCGTCGTGGAGTGCTGCGAGGTCGCCCTGTGGCTGCGGGACCGGCTCGCCGAGGACGGGATCGACGCCTACGCCAAGACCTCCGGCTCCAAGGGGCTGCATCTGCTCGCCGCGGTCTCGGGATCTTCCTCCGAGGAGGTGTCGGAGTACGCCAAGCAGCTCGCCCTGGAGGCCGAGGAGGCCATGCCCCGGCTCGCCCTGCACCGGATGACCCGCAGCCTGCGGCCGGGGAAGGTGTTCGTCGACTGGAGCCAGAACGCCGCCCGCAAGACCACGGCCGCCCCCTACACCCTGCGCGCCCGCCCCGAGCCCTGGGTCTCCGCGCCCGTCACCTGGGCGGAGGTCGAGGAGTGCCGCTCCCCCGGCCGGCTGGCCTTCGGCGCCCCCGACATCCCGCCCCGCGTCCAGGACTACGGCGACCTGCTGGCACCGCTGCTCACCGAGTCCCAGTCACTGCCGGGCGCGTAGCACCGCTCACGGAGTCGCAGGCCCTGCCGAGCGCGTAGCACCACTCACCGAGTCGCAGGCCCTGCCGAGCCCGTAGCACCACTCACCGAGTCGCAGGCCCTGCCGAGCCCGTAGCACCACTCACCGAGTCGCAGGCCCTGCCGAGCCCGTAGCACCCACTCACCGAGTCGCAGGCCCTGCCGAGCCCGTAAGCCGCACGTACATACGGGCCTACACCCGCTCCCAGATCCTCCGGTCCCGCGCCATCGCGTGCAGCCCCTCCACGTCCCCCGGCTTGAGCACCCCGCCCTGCCGGGCCAGGCCCGCCAGGTCCGTGTCCTGGAGGATCCGTACCTCCCGGACCGGGCCCGTGACCGAGACGTCCGCCGGGCCCGCCAGGGCCAGTACCGGGCGGACCTCGGCGGTCAGGGCGTACGAGGCGCGGTCGGCGTCGGCGCGGACGCGGCGCAGCAGGGGCTGGGGCTCGCGGCGGCCGACGGTGACCGTGGGGTCGGCGATCCGGACGCGCTGCTTGCGCGCGTACAGGGTGTGGACCGCGAAGAGGCCGGCCGGGCCGATGGCCAGGTGGTGGATGCGGGCGCCGCCGGGCAGCGGGACGGAGTGCAGGGTGTGCCAGCCCGTGCCGTCTAGGCGGTCCAGGGCCTCCCCGACCGTCCGCTCGGCGGTGAGCGCCCGCTGCCTGGGGTCGGTGCGCAGGCGGCGGGTCGGGCCCGGGTCGCGTTCCAGGTCGATCAGCAGGGCCTCGCCGGGCCGGTTGGGTGCCAGGTCGTCGTCCGGATGGAGGGTCAGCCGGGCCAGTTCGGCCGGGGTCGGCACCGGTGGCGGGCCCACGGTCACCGGGCCCGTGAGGAAGGGTGCCAGCACCTCCAGGACGTCGTCCTTGTGGTCGTCGCTGATCAGGTTGACCCTTGCCGCCTCCCTGTCGTACCAGGCGATGTTCCTGCCGTCCGGGAGACAGACGTACAGCCGTTCCTGTCCGTGGCGCCGGGTCGGCACGACGCGCAGTCCGCTCATGCACCATCACCCCTTTGACCATGGGAACAGGCGGGGTGCTCCAGGGGCAAGAACCCGGTTACCTTTGAGAGGACTTGGGAGGGGAAGTTGGGGGAGGCGCCAATTGCGTACCCGCAGGAAGCAACCCGACGTTCCGGCCCCGGACACCCGGTGGGACGAGATCGTGCCCGGTCTGTGGATGGGCGGTCATGAGGTCCGTACGGCCTCGGGCCAACTGGAGTTCGTCGTCGTCCGGGACGAGTTCGACCTGGTGCAGACGCTGCTGCGGCTGCCGGGGCACGGGCCCGACCCGGGGGTGGAGCACCAGGTCTGGCCGATCCCGGACGGGCCGCTGGACGGGACCCAGCTGGCGGGCGTGATCCGGCTGGCGCAGGCCGCCGGGGAGGCGCTGGACGCGGGCCGTTCAGTGCTGGTGCGCTGCTACCACGGCTACAACCGCTCGGCGCTGGTGGTGGCGCAGACGCTGATGCGCAGGGGGCACTCGGCGGACGCGGCGATCCGGCTGATACGGTCCCGGCGCTCCCCCTGGGCGCTGCACAATGACCTCTTCGTCGAGTACCTGCGTGCGGGGCTCCACACGGCCCGGCTGCTGGAGGAGCTGACGGAGTGATCGCTCCGGCCCGCCCGGGCGGGCGGGACGGATTTCTCTGAGAATAGGGACTTCCCTCTGAATAAGGTGTCGGGGCCACCGCTCACCTCAGAACCACAGGAGCACCGTGCCCCTCAGCCGTATCCGTACGACCGCCGCGGTCGCCCTTGTGCTGGCGGCCGCCGCGGGCTGCGGTGACGCCGGCGGGCTGCGCGGCGCGGGGGCCACGCCGACGGCGGTGAGCCCGGCGCGGCTGTGGCCGGAGCTGACGCCCGCGTCGTCCCCGGCGTACGAGATCGGCGAGGTGACCACCGAGGTCGTCAAGGGCGTCGAGGTGCCCGGCGACGACATCCGTGAGGTGGATCCGGTGGCGGCGGTGCGCGCCGAGATCGCGTCCGAGCCCGACGACTACGACGCCGCCGACGCTCCGTACCGTGAGACGGCCGCCCGGATGGCGGACTGCGGGGCGGCCGGTGAACGGGCTGCCCGCTGTCCCGTCCTCACGCCCTACTACCGGGACCTCAACGGCGACGGCCACGAGGACCTCACGCTCGGCTTCCGGCTGCTGCCCGAGAAGCTGACCGCCATCCGCGTCTACACCGTCCAGAAGCACCGGCTGGTGCGGGTCATGGCCTACGACGACGCCGTCAGCGCCGTCGAGCTGGCCGGCCGGTCGGTGATCGTCCGCTCTCCCTCGGAGGTCCCCGGGTACGAGTACCGGCTCCAGTGGACCTGGGACGCCGACGCCAACTCGATGCTGCTCACCCACGACGAGATGCTGCGTACCGGCGCGCACAAGCCGTCGCAGAAGGCGTCGCGGAAGCCGTCGGCCACGCCGTCCGCGAGCGGCCGATGAGGCCCGCGCTGCCCCGCTGGGCCGGGACGCTCGCCGCGAAGGCCGCCGTGTTCATCACCGTGATGTGCTGTGCGCTGGCGGCGCTGCTCGGTGTGCTCGTGCATGTCTCGGTGACCAATCAGACCGTCGGGCGGGCCCGGACCGAGGCGCTGTCCCACCTCGCCGACGCCACCGCGGCGTTCGAGGCCGGGGACCGGCTGATGCCGGGCGCGGGCGTCGATCCGCCGGGGCTGCCGGAGGAGTTGCGGGAGCTGGCGGTCTCCGGGGAGCGCGGCACGATGGTCGCCGACCACGACGGGCGGCCGACGATGTGGGCGGCGGGCCCGGCGGACAACGCGCGGGCGCTGGCGGTGCGGGTGGACTACACGCAGCGTGCCCGCACGATCGAGGCGCTCGACCGGGCGATCCTGTGGTCCTCGGCGCTGGCCATCGGGGTGACGCTGCTGGTCGGCGCGCTCGCGGTGACCCGGGTGACGCGGCGGCTGCACGCCACGGCGCGGGTGGCCCGGCGGATCAGCGGCGGCGACCTGGACGCGCGGGTGGACGATCCGCGGACGAAGGATCCGACGCGGCCTCAGGACGAGGTGGCCGCGGTGGCCTCCGCGCTGGACTCCATGGCCGCGTCGTTGCAGGGCAAGCTCCAGGCCGAGCAGCGGTTCACCGCGGATGTGGCGCACGAGCTGCGGACTCCGCTGACCGGGCTGCACGCGGCGGCGGAACTGCTGCCGCCGGGGCGGCCGACCGAGCTGGTGCGCGACCGGGTGGCGGCACTGCGCACGCTGACGGAGGACCTGCTGGAGATCTCCCGGCTGGACACCGGGCGGGAGCGGCGCGACGTGGACACCGAGCAGTTGGGGCCGCTGGTCGAGCGGGTGGTGCGGGCGGCCGGGGAGCCGACGGAGGTCGACGTGGTGCGGGACGTGCCGGTGGACACCGACCGGCGGCGGCTGGAGCGCGTCCTGGGGAACCTGGTGGCCAACGCGCACCGGCACGGGCGGGCTCCGGTGCGGGTGGAGGTGGACGGGCCGCGGATCACGGTGCGGGACCACGGGGACGGGTATCCGGCCTATCTGCTGGAGCACGGTCCGCAGCGCTTCCGCACCGAGGCCGGCGCCAAGGGCCACGGACTGGGGCTCACCATCGCACTCGGCCAGGCGGAGGTCCTGGGCGCCCGCCTGACCTTCACCAACGCCGAGGAGGGCGGAGCGGTGGCGACACTGCGCCTGCCGGACGGCGGGGGCGAGGACAGCGCGCCGGGCCTGCGGCCGAGGTGAGGGGTCACCCAGCTCCTGGCGGGCCGGGGGACGGGGCGGGCGTCGCCGACGGACCGGGCGGCGGAGG
>NZ_FLSP01000135.1 GCF_900091315.1 Streptomyces sp. DI166 | reverse complement strand
ATGAGGCCGATGCGGGGTGCTGGACCGAATTCCGTCAGTCGTCGTCGGCGGGGCTGCCGCTGGCCGCCGCCTCCAGCAGGGGCCAGCCGTCGAGCTCCAGCGCCCGCCGCTCCTCCGGTTGCCAGCCCCGGGCCAGTGCCGCGTCGAGCAGGGCGCGGACGGCGCCCGGCTCGTGCAGGTTCAGGTGTGCGCCCGCGGTGAGACCCACATCCCCGGATCCGAGGGGTGCCCCGCCCGGGACGTACCGGCCGGGGCCGTCGGCGAAGACGATGCGCAGGGGGCCGCCGGTGCCGGACGGCTGCGGGGTGAGGGTGAGCACCTGGCGGCAGTCGACGGGCCTGCCGTCCTCGTCCCTTCGGTGGCTGTGGCGTGTCGTCCACAGGTAGAGGCGGCTGTCGGCGACCAGGCGGCGGGGGTTCTTGGCACGGCGAGGCACGCGGTCGAGATTACGCGGCGGGGCAGAGACTTGTCGTAAGCGAGTTGCCGATATATCGTTGACGCATCGCGACAGGTCAACGATGGAATGGAGTGATCGTGATGCATGCCCATGGATACGAGCGTGGATGCGGTGGTGCCGGTCGTCGGGGCCCCGGTGGTTTCGAGGGGCTGCGTGCCGCCTTCGGGCCGTTCGGGCCGGGCGGTCCCGGCTTCGGTGGGCCCGGATTCGGTGGCGGGCCCGGACCCGGGCACTGGGGGCCCAAGGGAAGGGGAGGGCCCCGGGGGAGGGCGCGGCGCGGAGATGTGCGTGCCTCGATCCTGGCCCTGCTCAAGGAACGGCCGATGCACGGCTACGAGATGATCCAGGAGATCGCCGAGCGCAGTGGCGGGGCCTGGAAGCCCAGCCCCGGCTCGGTGTACCCGACCCTCCAGCTGCTGGAGGACGAGGGTCTGATCGTCAGTGAGAGCGAGGGCGGCAAGAAGCTGTTCTCCCTCACCGACTCCGGCCGCAGCGCGGCCGAGGAGGGGCCCGAGGCGCCCTGGGAGGAAGCCTCTCGCGGGGTGGACTGGGAGGCCGTGAACGACATTCGGCAGGCCGGGTTCGGGCTGATGGAGGCGTTCGGGCAGGTGTGGAAGACCGGCAGCAAGGAGCAGCGCGAGAAGGCGATCGCAGTGATCAACGAAGCGCGCAAGAAGCTGTACCTGATCCTCGCCGACGAGGACTGAGCGTCCGCCCGGCACGGCAGAAGACGAGGCCTGACGGTCCGCCCGGCACAGCAGAAGAGGGCGCCCCCCGCGCGGGAGGCGCCCTCGCGTGTCAGGTCACCAGCCCCGCCAGCTTGCGCAGTGACTCGTTCAGCGCCGCCGTCCCCGAGTCCTTCAGGCGGCCCGCCATCAACGACACCGCGGCGCCGGTGAACTCGCCGTCGATGCGGACGGTCGTCGCGTCCCCCTCCGGCACCAGGGTGTAGCGGGTGGCCACGCTCACCGCCATCGGTCCCTTGCCGCGCAGGGCCAGGACCCGGGACGGTTCGAGCTCCTCGATCGTCCACTCGACCTCGGCCGGGAAGCCCATCAGCTTCATGTTCTCCTGGAAGGTCCCGCCCACTTCGAGCGCGGACGGGCCGCCGCCCGGGAAACTGGTATGGGTCGCGTTCCACTCGCCGTACGCGGGCCAGTCGACGAGCTGGGCCCACACCTTGTCGGCCGGTGCCCCGATCCGTGCCTCCGCGCTGACTTCGGCCATGCGACCACCCCTTCGACTCGGGCTACGGTGTCGCGGAACGTAGCCCCAGGGCCGGGAACATTCAATACTGATGAACCGTCAGAAAATGTGGAGGCCGTGAACCGGGCGGGATTCGGCCGACGGTTCAGCCGACCATGCGTATGACGGCCGCGTCGAACACGTCCCACGCGCGCGGGTGCGCGCTCTCGTTGTGGCAGTGCCACGCGTCCCAGAACAGGTCGGCGGGCAGCGCGTCCTCCGGGGCGTAGACCCGGTAGACGTACTGTCTGCCGTCGACGGCCGGCAGTGCGACCAGCCAGCACCTGCTCTCCATGCACCAGTTGGACGTGCGGGAAGGAGCCATGGTTGCGCCCGGGGCGCGAGGCAAGGCGGCGCGCGCCGGTAGGGGTGGTCCGGGCTTGATGTCATCCCCAAGGAGGAGATTGCGGGTGGCCGAGTCCACTCTGTGTGGGACGCCGAAATGCATCGCACCGGGGATGCCCCCGACCGCCGGGGCTGATGGGGTGAGGATGTGCAACCCCGCTTCCCCCGCCGGCCGGACACCCACCAGGCCGGAGGGCCCCCGGACGACGATGCCCGGCTCGGCGCCGAACTGGCAGCGGTGATAGCCGCCGCCCGCCGCCGGGCCATACGTGACGCCGAC
Organism: Streptomyces sp. DI166; assembly: GCF_900091315.1. GTDB lineage: Bacteria > Actinomycetota > Actinomycetes > Streptomycetales > Streptomycetaceae > Streptomyces > Streptomyces fuscus. The sequence goes on along the minus strand of NZ_FLSP01000135.1, from coordinate 14,626 downwards.
CGCCAGGTCGACACCGCCCATCTGCTGCACTCCCTGCTGGAGCACGACCCCGAGGTGCGGTCCGTGTTCGACGACGGGCCCCGGATCGCCCGGCTGCTCGGCTACCTCGTCCAGCGCAGCATCGGCTACGGCCTGCTCTGGCAGGGCAGCGTCGAGGACTCCGGGTCCGTGCCCGTGGTGCGCGAGGCCGACGGGTTCTCACCGCTGGCCGCGGGCGCGCTGGAGTACGCCTGCGCCCGCGCCGCGAGCCGCGGTGACGAACCCGCGCGCGGTGTGGACCTGCTCGCCGCGATCTGCGTCGACAAGGACGCCCGGGCCGTGGAGGTGCTCGACCGCGCCGGGGTCGACGCGCGCGAACTCTACGCCCGGATCGAGAGCCGCCCCGAGAACTACGCCCACGACTGCGGCTGCTGAGCCGGTCGTGGCCGTCCGCACATTGAGACAGGTGTCATTGGGGGTGACGCTCATGTCGACGCCTGTCATCATGTGCCGGTGCGTACGTCTGAAAGCAGCCATGTCGGCAGCGGCAGGGGAGTGGGGCTCGGTCTCGCCCTCGTCTCCGCGCTCGCCTTCGGAGGATCCGGTGTCGCGGCCAAGCCGCTGATCGAAGCGGGGCTCGACCCCCTGCACGTCGTGTGGCTCCGGGTCGCCGGGGCGGCCCTGGTGATGCTTCCGCTGGCCGTGCGGCACCGGGATCTGGTGCGCCGCCGCCCCGCGCTGCTGGCCGGGTTCGGCCTGCTCGGCGTGGCCGGTGTGCAGGCCTTCTACTTCGCCTCCATCTCCCGCATCCCGGTCGGGGTGGCGCTGCTCGTGGAGTACCTCGCGCCCGCCCTGGTGCTGGGCTGGGTGCGGTTCGTGCAGCGGCGTCCGGTGACGCGGGCCGCGGCCCTCGGTGTCGTCCTCGCGGTGGGCGGCCTCGCCTGTGTCGTCGAGGTGTGGGCGGGCCTCAGCTTCGACGTGCTCGGCCTGCTGCTCGCGCTCGGCGCGGCCTGCTGCCAGGTCGGCTACTTCGTCCTGTCCGACCAGGGCGCCGACTCGGCCGACGACGCCCCCGACCCGCTCGGGGTCATCGCCTACGGCCTGCTCGTCGGCGCCGCCGTGCTCACCGTGATCGCCCGCCCCTGGTCGATGGAGTGGTCCGTGCTCGGGGAGAGCGCGCGGATGAACGGCACCCCGGTCGCGGCGGCGCTGCTGCTGTCCTGGATCGTGCTGATCGCCACCGTCCTCGCCTACGTCACCGGCGTGGTCTCCGTGCGGCGGCTGTCCCCGCAGGTCGCGGGCGTCGTCGCCTGTCTGGAAGCGGTCATCGCGACGGTGCTGGCCTGGGTGCTGCTCGGCGAGCACCTGTCCGCGCCGCAGATCATCGGCGGTGCGGTGGTCCTGCTCGGCGCCTTCATCGCCCAGTCCTCGGCCCCGAGCAAGGGGTCCGTCGAACCGGTGGCGAGCGGCGGCGCCGAGCGGGAACCTGCGGCCGAGGGTCACCTGAGGTAGGCGGGGACCTCGGTGCCCGGAGCCAGGTCGGGGTCGTCGATCGGGGTCTCGTAGCCCTTGCGCAGCGGGACCACGCCGGCCCAGTGGGGCAGGGCGAGGTCCTCGGGCTCGTCGTTGACGCCGCCCGTGCGGAGCTTGGCGGAGACCTCGTTCAGGTCGAGGCGGATGACGGCGGTGGCGGCGAGTTCCTTCTTGTTGGCGGGCCGGGAGTCCGCCGAGCGGCCCGGTACGACATGGTCGACCAGGGCGTCGAGGGCGAGCCGCTTCTCCTCCGGGTCCGTCACCTCGTGGGCGGTGCCGTGCACCACGACGGACCGGTAGTTGATCGAGTGGTGGAAGGCCGACCGCGCCAGGATGAGCGCGTCCACGTGCGTGACCGTCAGACAGACCTCCAGGCCCGGGTCGGCCTGTCCTGCCATCCGCAGCGGGCGCGAGCCGGTCGAGCCGTGCACGTAGAGCCGCTCGCCGACCCTGCCGAAGAGCGTCGGCAGGACCACCGGGGCGCCGTCGCGGACGAAGCCGAGATGGCAGACGTAGGCCTCGTCGAGTATCGAGTGCACCAGTTCCCTGTCGTACGACGCCCGGTCGGCGGAGCGGGTGGGGACCGTGCGCTCGGTGGGCGGGTAGGTGGCGGGCTCCGGCGTCGGCCGCGGCGTCCCTTGCGGTGTGCCCTGCTGCGTCCCCTGGTGCGTCCCCTGCATTGCGGTCTCCATTGCACTAGTGCATAATCTGGTTTGTGCTAGGAGAATATCGGATCACGGGTCGGGGCGCAGCCGGGATTGCGGCCGACATCGAGGGCGCGGTCGGCTCCGGTGAGCTGGAACCGGGACAATCGCTGCCGCCCATGCGGGAGTTGGCGGTCGAGCTGGGGGTCAATCCCAATACGGTCGCCGCCGCCTACCGCATCCTGCGCGAGCGCGGGGTCATCGAGACCGCCGGGCGCCGGGGCAGCAGGGTGCGGCCGAAACCGGCCACCACGGCCCGTGAGTACGTCCGTACGGACGTCCCCGCCGGAGTGCGCGACCTGGCCGACGGCAACCCCGACCCCGCGCTGCTGCCCCCGCTGGCCCCCGCCTTCGCGGCGGCGGCGGAACAGGGCGACCGGGCGCCGGTCCTGTACGGCGACGAGCCGCTGGACCCCGAGCTGGTGCGCGTCGCGCGCGCCGAACTGGACGCCGACGGGGTGCCGGAGGGCCCCGTGGCCGTCACCTCCGGCTCCCTGGACGCCATCGAGCGGGTCCTCGCCGCCCATCTGCGGCCGGGGGACACCGTCGCCGTCGAGGACCCCGGGTGGCGAAGCGTCCTCGACCTGGTCCCGGCACTCGGACTGCGCACGGCACCCGTGGGCGTCGACGACGAGGGGCCGCTCCCCGACGACGTGCGGCGCGTGCTCGGCGCCGGCGCGCGCGCCCTGATCGTCACCGACCGGGCCCAGAACCCGACCGGCGCCGCGGTGAGCGCGGCACGCGCGCGTGCGCTGCGGTCCGTGCTCCGGGAGTATCCGCACACCCTGCTGATCGAGGACGACCACGGCTACGCCAACGTCGAGCTCCCCCTCCACCCGCTGGCCGGTACCACCCGGCACTGGGCCTTCCTGAGGTCCACGGCGAAGGCGTACGGCCCCGACCTGCGCCTGGCGGTGTTCACCGGTGACGAGGTCACCGTCGACCGCGTACGCGGCCGCCAGCGGCTCGGTCCCGGCTGGGTGAGCCTGACCGTCCAGCGGGCCGTGGTGCGGCTCTGGACGGACGGCGCGGTCGACACGAAGGCGGTGGCGGCCGCGTACGGCGCCCGCCGCCGCATGCTCATCGACGCCCTCGCCGAACGCGGCGTCCCCGCGCGGGGACGCACCGGCATGAACGTCTGGGTCCCGGTCCCGGACGAGACGGGCGCCGTCTCGCGCCTCCTCCACGCGGGGTGGGCCGTCGCCCCGGGGGCGCGTTTCCGCCTCGCCTCCGGCCCCGGGACGCGGGTGACGGTCTCGACGCTGAGGGAGGACGAGGTCCGGCCCCTGGCCGACGCCATCGCCATGGCCGTCCGGCCGGCGGGGGGCAGTGGGGTCTGAGAGGGACTACGACACGGCCTCGGCGTGCTCGCGCGTCGACGAGGGCTCGGGCTGCTCGACGGGGCCCCGTCGGCGTGGCCGTACCTGGGTCAGCGCGGCGCCCGCCAGCACGATCAGGGCGCCCACCGGGGTCGACCAGGTCAGCGGCTCGTCCAGCAGCGTGACGCCCGCCGCCGTGGCGATGACCGGGATGAAGTACGTGACCATCTGGGCCGTCGTCGGGCCGACCTCGGTGACCAGGCCGTACTGGAGGAGGACCGCGAAGCCGGTGCCGAGGGCGCCCAGGGCGGCTATCGCGAACAGGGGGAGCAGCGGGAAGTCGGCGGGGGCCGCGGTGAACAGGGGGGTGACGACGGCCAGTTGCAGGGTGGCCAGGAGCAGCTGGGCGCCCGTCAGGGAGAGGTTCGAGTGGCTCGAACCCGCCAGGGTGCGGCGGACGTAGATCCAGCCGATCGGGTAGCAGAGCGAGGCCAGCAGGGCCATCGCCGTGCCGCGGGCGTCCATGCCCTCGAAGCCCTGCCAGGCGCCGAGGACCGTGAGGACGCCCAGGAAGCCGAGGCCCAGACCCGCCACCCGCAGCCGGGTGGGGCGGTCCTCGGAGAGGGCCACCAGGGACAGGGCCATGCCCCACAGGGGCGAGGTGGCGTTGCAGATGCCCGCGAGGGTGGAGGGGATCGTCAGCTCCGCGTAGGCGAAGAGGGAGAACGGCGCCGCGTTCAGCAGGAGGGCCGCCACCGCCAGATGCCCCCAGGTGCGCGCCCCGCGCGGGAGACCGTCCCGGCGTATCACCATCGCCACCACCAGCACCGCGGCACCGAACAGCAGTCGGCCGAAGGTGACCTGGAAGGGGGCGTAGCCGTCGGTGCCCACCTTGATGAGCAGGAAGCTGAAACCCCAGATCAGGGAGAGGGCGGCGAAACGCAGACGCCAGTCGAGCAGCGCACGGGAGCGGGTCATGCGATCAGGGTGCGGTATCAATACCTCGTAGCACAAGCGAGATTTCGCGAGCTGTATCTCGTAGCATTGCTTACATGTTGAATCTGGAGCGCCTGCGCACCCTCGACGCCCTCGCCCGGCACGGCTCGGTCAGCGGGGCCGCCGAAGGGCTGCACATCACCACCTCCGCCGTCTCCCAGCAGATGTCCAAGCTGGAGCGCGAGGTCGGTCAGCAGCTGCTCGCCAAGAACGGCCGGGGCGTCCGGCTCACCGACGCCGGCCGGCTGCTCGCCGAGCACGCGGCGCGGATCCTGTCCCAGGTCGAACTGGCACAGGCGGACCTGGAGGCGCAGCGCGGCCAGGTCGCGGGCGAGCTGAGGGTCGCGGCGTTCCCCACGGCCGCCCGAGGGCTCTTCCCGGCCGCACTGGCCGCCCTGCGCGCCGAGCACCCGGCGCTGCGGCTGCGCTCCTGCGAGCTGGAGCCGGAGAACGGCGTCGCCGGAGTGGTCCGCGGCGACCTCGACCTGGCCGTCGTCCTCGACTGGTACAACAAGCCCATGCCGCTCCCCGACGGCCTGGTCAAGGCCCCGATCCTGGACGACCCGGCCGATGTCGCGATGCCGGTCGGCCACCGGTACGCGGACCGCGCCGAGGTGGACCTCGCCGACTTCGCCGAGGACGAGTGGATCACCTGGGGGCAGGGCGAGTTCTGTCACGAGTGGCTGATGTTCACCCTGCGCTCCAAGGGCATCGAGCCGATCGTCGGCCACCGCGCGGCCGAGACCCACACCCAGCTCGGCCTCGTCGCCGCGGGGCTCGGCGTGTGCGTCGTACCGCTGCTGGGCCGCCACCCCATGCCGCCCGGGGTCGTCACCGTGCCGCTGAAGCAGCGGGTGCGGCGGCATGTGTACGTCGTCTGGCGGGCCGACGCCGACCGGCGGCCGTCGATCCGCGCGGCGGTGGCCGCGCTGCGGGCGGCGGGCGAGCGGGTCGCGGCTACCCCTGGGCCGACCCCAGCTTCCTGAAGTCCCAGGACACGATCTTCTCCGGGGTCAGGCGCATCCACGCGTGGCGGCCGTCGTGCGGCATCTCCTCCAGGCGGAAGTTCTTCCGCGCGAACAGCGTCTCGATCGCGTCGAGTTCGGCGCACAGCTCGCCGGTGCGCGGGATCTCACCCACGAACTCCACCGTCCCGGACAGCTCCGCGCCGCGCAGCTCGTCGTACTCCTCACCCGTGTCGACCACGATGGCGACCCTCGGGTCGCGGCGCAGCTGGGTCCAGCGCTTGCTGCGCACCACCGAGTACAGCCAGATCGAGGTGCCGTCCCAGGCGAACCAGAGCGTGCTGACGTGCGGGGCTCCGTCCGCGGACACCGTGGCGACCCGGCAGGTGCGCTGGGTGTACAGGAACTCGTCCAGTTCGCCCGGCGTCATCATGATCTTCCGGCCCCGGCGCTGAGTGACGGCCATGCGTCCCCCTTCTTTCTCCCACGTCGTGCCAGAGGAGATCCTCTGACATCACGTCAGAAAAGGATGGGATCAAGGATGGGCTGTCTTCCGTCCGCACGCAATGGTGGCTAGTCTCGCCCGCTCCGACCCGTCGGCGACAAGGGGGCACCATGCCGTCGTACGACCAGCTCAGCGAACTCCTCGACCCCGCGCACACCGTGCTGCTCACCGTCGAGTGCCAGCAGGGGGTCGTCGGACCGGACAGCGCGCTGCCCGAACTCGCCAAGGAGGCCCGGTCCTCCGGGGCCCTCGCCAACGTGGCCCGGCTGGTGGCCGGTGCGCACGAACGCGGGCTCCAGGTGATCCACGCGATCGCCGAGCGGCGACCCGACGGGCGCGGCGCCAACCGCAACGCCCGGCTGTTCCGGGCCGCCGAACGGCTCCCCGTCCAGCAGTTGTCCGGCACCATCGCGGTGCGCGTCGCCGCGCCGATCGAGGTCACCGAGGAGGACTTCGTCGTACGACGGCTGCACGGACTGTCGCCGATCCAGGGCACCGATGTCGACGCCCTGCTGCGCAACCTCGACTGCCGCACGCTGGTCGTGACCGGGGTCTCGGCCAATGTGGCGATCCCCAACGCCGTGTTCGACGCGGTCAACCGCGGCTACACGGCGGTGGTGCCCACCGACGCGATCGCCGGGGTGCCCGCCGAGTACACGCCCGCGATGATCCGGCACACCCTCGCGCTGGTCGCCACACTCACGACCACCGACGACGTGCTGGCGGTACTGCGGCGAGACCGGCGGCTCAGGTCAGTGTGATCGAGTCGCCGGAGACCGTGACCTCGCGGGCGGACAGCGGCTGAGTGGCCGGGCCCTTCTGCACACTGCCGTCCTCGATGGAGAAACGGCTGTTGTGGCACGGACAGGTGATGGCGCCGTCCGCGATGCCGGTCACCGGGCAGCCCTGGTGGGTGCATTCGAAGGAGAACGCCTTGAAGGTACCCGCGGCCGGCTGGGTGACCACGACCTTGTGCTCCTTGAGGATCTTGCCGCTGCCCTCCGGGATGTCCGAGGTCTTCGCGACGACCGTCCCGGTCGGCTCGGCGGCTCCCGCGGCCCCGGCCGCTCCGGAGGACTCCTGCGACTTCTCGTCCTCCGACCCGCACGCGTTCAGCGCGAGGGAGAACCCCACGGCGCCGACGGCCGCCACCACGGTACGGCGGCTCGGGGGCGTGACGGGGTGGAGCGGTTCGCTGGTCATGCAGGTCTTCCCTTCCACGGAGGTACGCCTTGCGTCCTCAGGTACGGGCGGCGCGGGTTTCGTGTTCACGGCGCACCTATAACCTGGGGCGATGCTCAAGGAAGTCATCGCGACCCGGTTCATCACGCCCTTGCGGGAGGGCGGCTCGCTGCCGGGGCTCGTCGAGGCCGACGATCTCGGCACGTACGTGCTGAAGTTCCGGGGCGCCGGGCAGGGCCGCAAGACGCTGGTCGCCGAGGTGGTGTGCGGGGAGCTGGCGCGGCGGCTGGGGTTCCGGGTGCCGCGGCTGGTCGGCGTGGAGGTGGACCCGGTGCTGGGGCTCGGGGAGCCGGAGCAGCAGGTGCAGGAGCTGCTGCGGGGGAGCGGGGGGAACAACCTGGGCATGGACTTCCTGTCCGGTGCGCTCGGCTTCGATCCGCTGGCGTTCTCGGTGAGCCCCGAGGAGGCCGGGCGGATCGTGTGGTTCGACGCGCTGGTCAACAACGTCGACCGGTCCTGGCGCAACCCCAACCTGCTGATGTGGCGGGGGGAGTTGTGGCTGATCGACCACGGCGCGACGATGATCTGGCACCACAACTGGCGGGGCGCCGAGGCGTCGGCGGCGCGCGCGTACGACGCCTCCGACCACGCGCTGGTGTCCTTCGGCCCTGATGTCGCGGGCGCCGCTGCGGAATTGGCCCCCCGCGTCACCGAGGATCTGCTCGCCGAGGTCATGGCCGAGGTCCCGGATGCCTGGCTGGCCGACGAGCCCGGCTTCGACTCCCCGGACGAGCTGCGGCGCGCCTACGTGCGGCCCCTGCTGGCCCGTTCCGCCGTCATCCACGAGCGAATCGAGGGACTCCGGTGACCGACGACCGCCACTTCATCAAGGGGGGCCCGGGCGAGCGCGAGGTCTTCGAGTACGCCCTGCTGCGCGTCGTGCCCCGCGTGGAGCGCGGCGAGTGCATCAACGCCGGGGTGCTCGTCTACTGCCGAGCCAAGTCCTACGTCGGCGCCCGCACCCACCTCGACGAGTCCCGCCTCCTCGCCCTGGACCCGTCGGCGGACGTCGCCGGCATCCGCGTGGCGCTCTCGGCGGTCGAGCGCGTGTGCACCGGCGGCCCCGCGGCAGGCCAGGCGGCCCCGGACGACCCCGGCCGCCGCTTCCGCTGGCTCATCGCACCCCGCTCCACGATCGTCCAGCCGGGTCCGGTCCATACGGGTCTCACGACGGATCCGGGGGCGGAGACGGAGCGGTTGCTGGAGCTGCTGGTCAGGTGAGGCGACGCCTCGGGCGCGGGGGCGGGCCTTCGGCTGGTAACGGGGCCGCGTCGGGGGAATGGGGCGGAGTCGGCGTCGATCTCGGACGCGGGGAGCGGTCCGCTGCCATGCAGGGGAGCGGCTTGCAGCCTGCTCATCCGGACCGCGGGCCGGGGTTGGCACTCCGGGAGGGGCCTGCGCCGGGCAGTAGCGGGGTGCGGGGGCCGTTCCGCTCGGGGGCAGGGGTTGTCGGGCAGCGGCGCCGCCTGCCGAATCCCGCCGTGTCACGCGTGCCGACGGCGCCGGGCGGCGTAGTCGCCGCGCCGACGTCCCGGCGGCGAGCACGCAGCCCGTGGCCGTCTCCCAGCCGCTGAGGCCTGGGTCGCCGTGCCGCCCAGGCCGCCGCGGGCGCCGAGCGCCGGGTGATGGTGGCGCTGGACGTGGCGGCCCCGCGTCGGGGCAGGGCCTCGGGCGCCGTGTGTCGAATCCCGCCGTGTCACGCGTGTCGGCGGTGCCTGACGGTGTAGCCCGCCGCGCCGCGGCGCGCAGGCTGCTGCGGGCGCCGAGCGCCGGGTGATGGTGGCGGTGGACGCGGCCGCCCCGCGTCGGACGGGGCGCCTCAGGCGGTGCCGTCATCCGGTCCTCGGGCCTTGTCCAGGCGGTCGGGGCCGCCCGAGACGCGGTCGTACGGGGCCTGCGCGGCCCCCGGTACGCGGAGTCGGCGCAGGACAGGTCCTGCGCGTGGGTGATGTCGGCCGGTGGCGCGATCGCGGCCGTGCCGATCAGCGTGCCGGCGGGCCCGGCGCGACGGGACATGGATCCGGGCTCGGTCGACGTCAGGGGCCGGTCCGGGTGAGGGCGCGCCGAGTGAGGCCGATCGGGTGCTCAGGGCGGGCGCCTGCGCGAGCATGGCTGGGTGGGGTCAGGTAATGGATCACACGTGGGGGTGGGCCGTTGACACCGGGTGCCAGGGCTTCTAGCGTCACGTCTGCTGAAGGTACTAAGCGGTCGCTCACCAGATGGGCGGGCCGCGGAGCCGCACCCCCAAGGGCGAGGAGAAGCAGCCAATGTCCAGCACTGACCAGCGGGTCGCCGTCGTCACCGGCGCAGCGCGCGGAATCGGCGCCGCCACCGCCGTACGCCTGGCAGAAGAGGGCCACGCCGTCGCGGTGATCGACCTCGACGAGAGCGCCTGCAAGGACACCGTGGAGAAGATCACCGCGGCGGGCGGCAAGGCGCTCGCGGTGGGATGCGACGTCGCCGACGAGGCGCAGGTCGAGGCCGCCGTCGCGCGGATCGCCGAGGAACTGGGCGCCCCGGTGATCCTGGTCAACAACGCGGGCGTGCTGCGCGACAACCTGTTGTTCAAGATGAGCGCCTCCGACTGGGACACCGTCCTGAACGTCCACCTGCGCGGCGCCTTCCTGATGGCGAAGGCCTGCCAGAAGCACATGGTGGACGCCAAGTTCGGCCGGATCGTCAACCTCTCCTCGTCCTCCGCGCTCGGCAACCGCGGCCAGGCCAACTACTCCGCCGCCAAGGCCGGTATGCAGGGCTTCACCAAGACCCTCGCCATCGAGCTCGGCAAGTTCGGCATCACCGCCAACGCCGTCGCCCCCGGCTTCATCGCCACCGACATGACCGCGGCCACCGCCGAGCGCGTCGGCATGGGCTTCGAGGACTTCAAGGCCGCCGCCGCCACCCAGATCCCGGTCCAGCGCGTCGGCGTCCCCGAGGACGTCGCCAACGCCATCGCCTTCTTCGCCAGTGAGGCGGCCGGCTTCGTCTCCGGCCAGGTGCTGTACGTGGCCGGCGGACCGCTCGACTAAAGGATCACGCACATGACTTCGGTGGAACTGAGCGGCAAGGTCGCCCTGATCACGGGCGCCAGCCGCGGTATCGGATACGGCGTCGCGGAGTCGCTCGTCGCGCGCGGCGACCGCGTGGCCATCACCGGCCGCAACGAGGACGCCCTCAAGGAGGCCGTCGAGCAGCTCGGCTCGGACCGCGCGATCTACATCGCGGGCAAGGCCCACGACGAGGCCCACCAGGCCGTCGCCGTGGAGCGCACCATGGAGGCCTTCGGCCGCGTCGACTTCCTGGTCAACAACGCGGGGACCAACCCGGTGTTCGGGCCGATCGCCGACCTGGACCTGGGTGTCGCCCGCAAGGTGTTCGAGACCAATGTCATCTCGGCCCTCGGCTTCGCGCAGAAGACCTGGCACGCCTGGCAGAAGGACAACGGCGGCGCGATCGTCAACATCGCCTCCGTCGCGGGCATCGCACCCTCGCCCTTCATCGCCGCCTACGGCGTCAGCAAGGCCGCGCTGATCAACCTGACCCAGCAGCTCGCCCACGAGTTCGCGCCCAGGGTGCGGGTCAACGCCATCGCCCCGGCAGTGGTCAAGACCAAGTTCGCCCAGGCGCTGTACGAGGGCCGCGAGGCGGAGGCGGCCGCCGCCTACCCGCTGGGCCGGCTCGGCGTGCCCTCCGACATCGGGGGCGCCGCCGCCTTCCTCACCTCAGAGCAGTCCGACTGGGTCACCGGTCAGACCCTCGTCGTCGACGGCGGGATCTTCCTCAACGCCGGCGTCGGCTGACCCGCTCCGGGCCCGTGTCTCCCGGCGGGGCACGGGCCCGTGTCCGGGCCGCCGGAACGTACAGAGCGGGCCGCGATGTCCAAGCGGAAGACATTGAACGGTGTTGACAACGTAGTCACAGGTTTATCGATCAAGAACCGTCGTGAGACACCGGGTTCATTTCCCCAGGCTCTGCGGTATGGTCTGCCGACCCTTGGTATGGCAGATCGAGGAGCGTGCGCGTGTTCAACCGGAACCGATGCCTGCGGCAGGTGGCGGCCATCGCGTCCATAACGTCCCTGATGACCGGATGCGGAATCCTCTCGTCGGACTCTTCCGAGGACGAGGGACCGGTCGTCGTGGGGACCACCAGCGCGCCCAGCACGCTGGATCCGGCCGCGTCATGGGACAGTTCCTGGGAACTGTTCCGCAATATTTACCAAACGCTGCTCAGTTACCCCTACGGCGCTTCCACGCCGGAGCCGGACGCCGCCGAGAACTGCGAGTTCACCGACAACTCGAACAAGACCTACCGCTGCGAGCTGCGCGAGGGTCTGAAGTTCTCCAACGGTGACCCGCTGGACGCCAAGGCGGTCAAGTACTCGATCGACCGGATCCGGGACATCGACGTCGAGGGCGGTCCCGCCGGTCTGCTGGGCAGCCTCGACCGGGTCCAGGCGCTGAACGACCGGGAAGTCGTCTTCCACCTCAACAAGCCGGACGCCACCTTCCCGTTCGTGCTGGCCACCCCCGCGATGTCCATCGTCGACCCGGACAGCTACCCGGCCGACAAGGTGCGCGAGGACGGCAAGGTGCTCGGCTCCGGCCCGTACTCGCTCCAGTCGTACGACGAGGGCAAGAAGGCCGAGCTGGTCCGCAACGACAACTACAACGGGTACGCGGAGCGCAAGAGCGGCGCCGTGACCATCCGCTACTTCCAGGACTCCGGCGACATGGTGAGCGCCCTGCGCGAGCACCAGCTCGACGTCGCCTTCCGCGGTATCACCGCCGACGACATCCTCGCCCTCCAGACGCGGGAGTCGCAGAAGGAGTTCCAGGTCGTCGAGAGCGCCAGCACCCAGATCAGCTACCTGGTCTTCAACCCCAAGGACCCGTGGGCCGCCAAGCCCGCCGTCCGCAAGGCCGTGGCCCAGGTCCTGGACCGCCCGGCCATCGCGCACAAGGTCTACCAGGACACCGTGGAGCCGCTGTACTCCATGGTCCCCAAGGGCCTGACCGGCCACACCACGGGCTTCTTCGACGACTTCGGCCAGCCCAGCAACTCCAAGGCCAAGCAGATCCTCGCCGACGACGGCATCACCGAAACGGTGCCGCTGACGCTCTGGTTCACCACCGACCGCTACGGCTCCGAGACCAAGGCGGAGTTCGAGGAGATCAAGAAGCAGCTGGAGGGCTCCGGACTGTTCAAGGTCACCCTGAAGAGCCGTCCGTGGAAGACCTACGTCCAGGGCTACCTGGAGGGCGAGTACCCGGTGTTCGGCCGAGGCTGGTCCCCCGACTTCCCCGACGCCGACAACTTCATCGCCCCCTTCGTCGGTGACAAGAACGCGCTCGGCACGCCCTACCCGGCGCCGGAGATCACCGGCAAGCTGCTGCCGCGCTCGCGCCAGGAGAGCGACCGGGCCAACGTGGAGAAGGAGTTCGAGGAGGCCCAGAAGATCCTCGTCGAGGACGCCCGGCTGATCCCGCTGTGGCAGGGCCGGCAGTACGTGGCCGCCAACAACGACATCGCCGGCGCGGAGCGGGCGCTCGACCCGTCGACGATCATGACGGTGGGCACCCTCTACCGCAAGACCAGCTGGTAGCGGCCCAAAAGGGCAGCAGGCGGGGCGCGTTGTCAGTGGTCGCCGGTAGGTTCTGTGGTCAGGAAGCGACGTGCGCCGAGTGTCGGCGCACGTCGTAGTGACCGCACACCGAAGGAAGTTGACGTGACCGACATCGCCATGCTGCCCGAGTCCTGGCGCGGGGTTCTGGGCGACGAACTTCAGCAGCCCTACTTCAAGGAGCTGACGGAGTTCGTCGAGGAGGAGCGGGCCAAGGGTCCCGTCTACCCCCCGCGCGAGGAGGTCTTCGCGGCGCTGGAGGCCACGCCCTTCGACCAGGTGAAGGTCCTGATCCTCGGCCAGGACCCGTACCACGGCGAGGGGCAGGGCCACGGCCTGTGCTTCTCGGTGCGGCCCGGTGTGAAGACCCCGCCCTCCCTGCGCAACATCTACAAGGAGATGCAGGAGGAGCTGGGCCATCCGGTGCCGGACAACGGCTATCTGATGCCGTGGGCCCAGCAGGGCGTGCTGCTGCTCAACGCGGTCCTCACCGTGCGCGCCGGTGAGGCCAACTCCCACAAGGGCAAGGGCTGGGAGAAGTTCACCGACGCGGTCATCCGCGCGGTGGCCGGACGGCCCGACCCGGCGGTGTTCGTGCTGTGGGGCAACTACGCGCAGAAGAAGCTCCCGCTGATCGACGAGACCCGGCACGTGGTGGTCAAGGGTGCGCACCCCTCGCCGCTGTCGGCCAAGAAGTTCTTCGGCTCCCGCCCCTTCACACAGATCAACGAGGCGGTCGCGGCGCAGGGCCACGAGCCCATCGACTGGCGCATTCCGAACCTGGGCTGACCTGGAGCGGGGACGATCTGTCGGGTCGGCCCCGCCTCGCCGGGATTGTCGGTGGCTGCGGCTAGCGTCGGCCTCCAGTACCGGTGAGGTGTGGAGGACGCGGTGACGGAGCGACAGGAGCGGACGGCGCCGGATGCCGTGATGACACGGATCGGGCAGGTCGTGATGCTGCATCACGCGGGGGACCGCGAGGAGGCCCGGCACCGCTTCCTGGACCTGTGGGCCGAGATCGGCGAGGACGGTGACCCGCTGCACCGCTGCACCCTCGCCCACTATATGGCCGACACCCAGGACGAACCCGCCGACGAGCTGGCCTGGGACCTACGCGCGCTCACGGCCGCCGAGGAACTCACCGACGACCGCCTCGCCGAGCACGAGGGAGCCCTCGCGGTACGGGCCCTGTATCCCTCCCTGCATCTGAACCTCGCCGCCGACTACGTCAAACTCGGCCGCCCGGACCCCGCCCGCAGCCACCTGCGCCGGGCCCGCTCGGCGGCGGACGCGCTGGCCGAGGACAGCTACGGCGACGGCGTACGGGCGGCGATCAGCCGGCTGGAGCTGCGGCTCGGGGAGGGCGACACCGGGTGGGGGCCGCCCGGAGGCCGACGGGCCTGATCCCTGCCCGGATCCGTGATCCCTGCCTGGTTCTTTGACGCCCGTCCCGTTTCCCAACGCCCGCCCCGTTTCCCAACGCCCGCCCCGATTCCCAACGCCCGCCCCGATTCCTAACGCCCGTACGCCTGCTCGCAGATCCGTGCCTCCGGGCTGTCCGCGCGCCAGCCGCCGTACTTGCGGCCCAGGGCGCAGACGTCGGTGTTCTTCCGTACCGACTCCTCGATCTCCGGGAGGTCGACGCGGGGGTGCGGCGCGGCGGGGCGTTCGGGGGCGGGGGTGCGCCGGGTGGGCCTGCCGGGGGCGGTTCGGGTGCCGGGGCGGGCGGGGCCGCCGGTCGCGGGGCGGCCGGGGTGGTG
>NZ_FLSP01000134.1 GCF_900091315.1 Streptomyces sp. DI166 | reverse complement strand
GCCGCCGCTTCCGGTCAGCCCCGCGCCACGCGGTCAGCACCGCCGCTTCGCGTGGAGCCCCGCGGCTTCCGGTCAGCCGCGCCCCGTGACCGGCGCGCGCCACATGCCGACGAGCGCGTCGACCAGTCCGGTCGCGGCGTCCCGCCAGTCGGCGCGCGGGGTGGCGGCGTCCTCGGCGAGGGCCCGTTCCCGCTCGGCGGTCATATGGACGATGAGGTGGCGGGCCATGTCGCCGCGCTCGGCCCGGACCTCGTCGGGCAGGTTGGGCAGACAGCGGCGCAGCCCCTCGACGATCTCCCGGAGCGCGGCCGAGCCCAGGGCCTCCTCGACCATGATCCGGTGCAGTACGGGGTCGGCCATGACCTGGGCGCAGAAGCGGGCGTACCAGGTGGGGCTGCCCAGGGCGGCGAGGTGCTCGAAGACCGGCCGGACCAGGCAGTCCAGCCAGTCGCGCAGCTCGGTGGAGCCGGTCACCCGGTCGACCAGGCCGGTCCTGATCTCCTCGATGGGCCCGGCGTGCTTGCGGACGATGGCGCGAACGAGGTCGGTGCGGGTGCCGAAGTGGTAGCCGACGGCGGTGTTGTTGCCCTGGCCCGCGGCCTCGCCGACCTGACGGTTGGAGACCGCGTAGACGCCGTGCTCGGCGTACAGCCGCTCGGCAGCGGTGAGGAGCAGCTCCCGGGTCGCGCTGGCCTGCTCCGCCCGGACCGCCCTGCCTGCCATGATCGTCTCCACTTCGGGGCCGCGCGCTCCTGCCACGGGACCGGCCCCTCGGCCCGCGCGGTGTCTGCTCAGGAACGGAAGCCTACGGGGCGCCGGGCGCGGCCCGCGCGGCGGCCGTTCAGGCGAAACCCGAGGCCGGGGCGCGTGACGGCCGGTCACCGTGTCGAGAACTGTGCCGTGAGTCTGCCGTTGATCCCTCCGATGCTCGCCACGCCCGGCACCCTCCCGCCCGCCGCGCAGGACGCGCGCTGGGCGTACGAGACCAAGCAGGACGGCCAGCGGGTGGTGGCCTACCTCGACGGGGCCGGCGATCTGGTGCTGCGGGCCCGCTCGGGGGACGAGGTGACGGCCGCCTACCCCGAGCTGCGTCCGCTGGCCGCCGCGCTCGGCGGCACGCCCGCGGTGCTGGACGGCGAGGTGCTGGCGCTGGACGAACAGGGCCGCGCGGACTTCCAGTTGCTGCAGTCCCGGATGGGCCTCGCCCACTCCCCCGGCCGGGCCGCGCGCCGGGCCGCCCAGGTCCCGGTGCACTACGTCCTGTTCGACGTCATGCACCTCGCCGGGCACTCCCTGGTGCGGCTCCCCTATGTACAGCGGCGGGAGCGGCTGGAGGAGCTGGGGCTGGCGGGGCCGCACTGGTCGACGCCCGCCGCCCTCGTCGGCCACGGTCGGGAGGCGCTGGCGGCCACCCGTGAGCACGGGCTGGAGGGCCTGGTGTGCAAACGGCTGGACTCCCGGTACGAGCCGGG
This sequence comes from Streptomyces sp. DI166, assembly GCF_900091315.1. Classification (GTDB taxonomy): domain Bacteria; phylum Actinomycetota; class Actinomycetes; order Streptomycetales; family Streptomycetaceae; genus Streptomyces; species Streptomyces fuscus. The sequence continues at coordinate 16,105 of NZ_FLSP01000134.1, read as the reverse complement.
GGTGCGGTCCCGGGCCTGGATCAAGATCCGGAACATGACCAGCGTGGATGTCGTGGTGGGCGGCTGGCTGCCGGGCAAGGGGCGGATCACCGGTCTGCCCGGTGCGGTGCTGGTGGGGCAGCGGGCGGGCGACCGGCTGCGGTACGTCGGCGGCGTGGGCACCGGGTGGAACGCACGGGAGCGGGAGGAGCTGGGCGCGTTGCTCCGGGCCTCCGAGACGGACGTATGCCCGTTCGATCCGGTGCCGGTGGTGGCGGGGGCGCGCTGGGTGGTGCCCCGGCTCGTCGGCGAGGTGCGGTTCAGCACCCGGACCCGCGCGGGGCTGCTGCGTCAGCCCTCGTGGCTGCGGCTGCGGCCCGATCTGACGCCGGAGGAGTCGGCGGCCGAGCTGCCGGACGACGCGCTCTGAACCCGTCGGCTACTCACCCGTAACCGTAGTGATAACTGCTCCCTCTTGGCGCGAACATGAAAACCGGGGAAGCTGAACTTCCTTTTCCCCCACGCCCGTTGGGCTGCGCCCGTATCACGAGGAGGACGCAGTGTCGTCACCGTCGACGAAGAAGCACCGCAGGAGATGGCTCACCGGTATCGCCGGGGCAGCCGTGTTCGTCATCGCCTTTCCCGGCGTGGCGTTCGCGGCCCCGCCGCCGGGGCTGCCCGCCAACGCCGAGGCCGCGGAGTTCACTTACCAGCCGGCCTTCGACTACGACAAGGACGGCTGCTACGCCACGCCCGCGATCGGCACCGACGGGAGCATCAACCCCGGCCTGAAGCCGACCGGCGCCCTCAACGGCAACTGCCGGGACGCCTCCGACCTCGACAACACCAACAGCTATTCGCGCTACAAGTGCAACAACGGCTGGTGCGCCTACATGTACGGCCTGTACTTCGAGAAGGACCAGGCCCTCCCGGGCATCAGCCTCGGCGGGCACCGGCACGACTGGGAGCACGTCGTGATCTGGGTGCAGGACGGCGCCGTGAAGTACGTGGCGACCTCCAACCACGGCTCGTTCACGGTGACTCCGGCGTCCTCGGTCCGCTTCGAGGGCACGCACGCGAAGGTCGTCTACCACAAGGACGGCATCAGCACGCACTGCTTCCGGCTGGCCAACTCCAATGACGAGCCGCCCGAGAACCACAAGGGCACCTGGCAGTACCCGGCACTGGTGGGCTGGAACGGCTACCCGGCCGGGCTGCGCGACAAGCTGGTCAACCACGACTTCGGCAGCGCCCACTTCGGCCTGAAGGACGGCAGCTTCGGCGACCACCTCAACAAGGCCAAGCCGTCCGGGATTCCCTTCAACGCGTACGCGTAGGGCGTGGGGCCGGGGGACTAGGACCAGCGCCGTCCGGCGCTCCGCCCCGGGCCCGATCCGCCCGCCCCGGCCGCTGTCTAGCGTGATCGACATGAACACCACGGACACGGACGGACAGCTCGAAGAAGCCCTCGAACGCCTGCACTTGGCCGGACCGGAACAGGAGGGCTGGCTCACCAACCACGCGCCCATGGTCGTCGAGGCGCTCGCCGCGCACGGGCACGCGGGCGCCGTGCACCGCTGGGTGGACCAGTACAGCGGCAGGCTGGAGGACTTCCCCGACCGGCTGGCCCCCGTCACCGACGACAACTGGCCCGAGGCGCTGGGCGATCCCCGCCGGATCGCGGACTGGACGGACCACTTCTCCCGCACCCTCGCAGACCGCCCCTGGCGGGACGTCCTCGCCGAGTGGTGGCCGCGGCTGCTGCCCGGGATGTACGGCGGCGCCACGCACGTCGTCATCCGGCTCGGCCACGCCGTACGCGCCCTGGAGTCCGGCGAGTCCGCGCCCCGGCGTGCCGAACTCGCCCACGCCCTGGGCTACTGGGCCGCCCGCCACCAGCCGCTGACCGGTATCGCCGAACTGCGGGGCGGGGTGAGCGCCTGGGAGTCGCTGGAGGCCGTGCCGGCGATCACGCCGGGCGTCACGGGGTTCCGCAAGCGGCTCGCCGCCGTGCACCGGCTGCCCGTCTGGGCCGAGGACATCACCGACCCCGACACGGCGCGCGAGCGGCTCACCGAACTGGTGCGGGCCACGACCCACCGCTACGCCACCCACGGCCACGGCGAGCCCACGATGCTCGTGCACGCGGCGACGGCCCCCAACGCCGTGCTGCGCACGCTGGATTCGCTGCCGCCCGAGCTGTGGGTACCGAGCCTGCGCGCGGCCTGGACGGCGGCCGCCGCCGTCACCGCGATGTACGCCCCGAAGGAACCGGTCGACTACCGTCCCGCCGCCCGGCTCACCGCCGAGGAGGTCATGGAGCGGGCGCTCGCCCACGGCGACGAGCACGTCATCAAGCTCGCCGACACCGCCCTGGACGTCGGTGACGAACTGGCGCTGGCCGCGGCGCAGCGGGCGATCGAGATCAGCGACCCGCTGGACTCCTGACCAGCGCGTCGCCCAACTCGGTGCGGGCGTACAGGACATGGAGCCCGGCGCGGCGGGAGGTCAGCAGGCCCGCCTCCCGCAGGACGGACAGATGGGCGGAGACGGTCGACGGGGCGAGGCCGTGACGGGCGGCGAGTTCGGTGGTCGAGGCGGGGGCGGCCAGGCCCGTGAGGACGGCGGCGCGCTGGTGGCCCACCAGCCGGGCCAGCGCCTGCGGCGGGTCCGGCGGGGCGGGGTCCTGAAGGCCGCCCATGCCGCGTGCCGGGTAGATGACGGTGGGCTGCCAGGGGCGGGCGAAGCCGCTGACGACGTCCGGCCAGACGAACACGCTCGGCATCAGCAGCACGCCCCGGCCGTCGGCGCGTTGGGCGTCCGCGTGGTCGCCGTACATGCGCAGGGTGAGGGTGGGCCCGGACCAGTGGATGCCGGGGTGCAGTGCGGTGAGGAGTGCGTCCAGGCCGCCGTCCGCCGCCTGGCGGGAGCGGTGGGCGATGTCGGCCTCCAGGACGGCGCGGTGGCGCGGCCACTCCGGTGCGAGCAGGGCGTGCCAGGCGCGCTCGGTGAGGTCGGCGAGCCGCCGTACGGTGGCGGCGGGGTCGTCGAGCGCCGCGCGGCCCTCGGGCGACCTCGCGGCGGCGGGGCGTCCGGTGAGGGAACGGAGCATCTCGGCGTGCGCCAGGGCCGGGTCGGTGGCCCGCATCCTGGCCAGTTCGTCCTCGATCGTGGGGTAGGGCTCGGCGGGCGGCGGGCCGAGGAAGTCGGGGGTGTAGCCGCCGGGGGGCGGGACGAACAGCCACAGCGGGGACAGGTCGAGCCCGGCGACGGTACGGCGGACCCGGCGCAGCCAGCCGCGGTGGTAGCCGTGCCGGGCGGGGCGGCGCAGCAGACGGAGCGCCTCGTGGGTCTGGCACAGGGGGGAGATCGCGAACCGGCAGCGGCTCAGGTCGTCGGTGCCCAGGTCCAGGGTGAGGGGCAAGGCGGCCTCCGCGGGTGATTCGTCCCAGGACGAAAGAGTAGAGCGGCGCCGACGGGCTCAGCATGCTGGCCCCGATGACCGACTACCGATCAACCACCGTTTCCCACAAGGCGCGGGGCGCCGTCGTCGCGGCGCTGATGCTGGCCGCGTTCAGCTTCAACACCGCCGAGAACCTCCCGGTCGGCCTGCTGCCCCTGATGGCGGACGACCTCGGGGTGTCCCTGCCCACCGTGGGCCTGCTGGTCACCGGCTACGCGCTCACGGTCGTCGTGGCCTCCCTGCCCCTCGCCCACCTCACCCGAGCGGTCCCCCGCCGCCCCCTGCTCACCGTCCTCCTCGCCCTGCTGGTCACCGCGAGCTGGGCGACGGCCTGGCACGCGGTCTCCTACGGCCCCCTCCTCGCGGCCCGCGCGACCACCGCGCTCGCCCAGGCGCTGTACTGGGCGGTGATGGGCCCGGTCGCGGTCGGCCTGTACCCGCCCGAACGGCGGGGCCGGATCATGGGTTTGCTGGCGGTGGGCGGCTCGCTGGCCACGGTCCTCGGCGTACCGGCGGGAACCTGGCTCGGATCCCACGCGGGCTGGCGCACCCCTTTCGCGGTACTGGGCGCGCTGGCCCTGCTGTCCCTGATCACGGTCGCCGCCCTGCTGCCGACCACGCACCCGCGGGAGAACCACGCGGCCTACGGCGTCGCCCCCGACCGGCGCCGCTTCCTCCTGGTCGTCACCACGACCGCCCTGTCGGTGACGGGTGTGTTCACAGCCTTCACCTACATCGCGGCCTTCCTCGACGAGGTCAGCGGCTTCGACACGGACGCCACCGGGCCGTTGCTCCTGGCCTTCGGCGCGGCCGGCCTGGCCGGGGTGGCCGCCACGGGCCCCCTCCTGGACCGCTTCCCCGAAGCCACCCTCGTCGTACCGATAACCACCCAACTGACAGCCCTGCTGGGCCTCTACGCGTTCGGCCACCACCAAGTGGCCGGCGTGGCCCTGCTGATGCTGCTGGGCGCGTCGGTCGCCCCCGCCTTCGCGGCGTCGCAGAGCCAGGTCCTCCACTGGGCCCCGTCCCGCACCGAGTCCGCCCTCGCCGCCAACTCGGTCGCCTTCAACGTGGGCGTGGCCGCGGGCGCACTACTGGGCGGCACCGTGTACACGAGCTTCGGCGTCCGCGCCACGTTCCTCGCCGGGGGGCTGCTGACGGCGGGGGCGCTGGTGGCGCTGTCGCGGGGGCGGGCGAAGCCGTAAACGCGTGGATCTTGTCCTGGCGCCGCCACTACCGTGCGCGCATGGACACCGAAGACACGTGGGTGGACGCGCGAGAGCTGTTCCACGCGCTGGCGGACCACAAAGGCGCGGACGCGTTCCCCAGGGTCGTGGAGCCGTGGCTGCGGCAGGCGGAGGCGGCGTACGTCGATGCCCTCGCCGAGGGCATCGGCATGCTGCCCCGTTCATCGGGCGAGGAGTTGGACGAGCGGTGCGGTGATCTCCTGTGGGAGCTGTACGCACTCAGCCGCGTCAGCGACGTACTGCTGCTGTCGTACCAGCCGCGCCCGGCCGAGGATCCCGATCCCGCGGACGGGTGGCCGTCATTGACGGTGGCCGAGTACCAGGAGCTGTTCACTCGGCTCGGTATGACGCCGTTCACCGAGGCGTCCGCCTTTGATCCGTTCCTGCACGAGATCGTCGAGGTCGAGCAGGCCGAGGATCCCGACGAGCCGATCCGCGTCACCGAGGTGGTCTGGCCCGGGCTGTGGCACGGCCCTCTCCTGTTCGGGCGGGCCGGTGTACGGGTGCGGGCGGGTGTCCGGCACGCCGAACGCGGGGTGGCCGACCGCTCGCCGCTGTACTGGACGTATCTGCGTCGGCACCGGCCCACCGTCGATCTGTCCCAGGGGTGGGGGCCAACTCGCAGTGGCGCACGGACTTTCGGGTGGACGTCCGCACGCCCGCGGGCGATCACCTCAATGTGGGCGAACGGGGCACCGGCACCGGCCTGGTGACAGAGGCCGACGCCCTGCTCACCCCGGCGGAACGGCTGGAGTTGCTGCGGCACCGCTGTCTGGTGCGCGCGCCGGAACGGCAGGACGCGCTGCCGGAGCATGCCCCGGAGCGGTGGGTGGACTTCTTTCCCTTCGGCTGGCAGTCGGATTGAGCGTCGGCGAATCGAGCCGTAGTGGACGGAGGCGCTGTCGCGAAGGTCTATCGTGTCCCGCATGTCCGTGCCCGAAGTGATCCGTATCGTCTCCCGCGACTCGCCGATGGCGCTCGCTCAAGTGGAGCGTGTCCGTGCTGAGTTGGCGGTGCTGCACCCCGGGGTGCGTACCGAGGTCGTGCCGGTGAGGACCACCGGTGACAAGTGGCTGGGGGACCTGGCCAAGGTCGAGGGGAAGGGGGCGTTCACCAAGGAGGTGGACGCGGCCCTGCTGGCCGGTGAGGCCGATCTCGCGGTGCACTGCGTCAAGGACATCCCCGCCGACCGGCCGCTGCCCGCGGGCACGGTGTTCGCCGCGTTCCTGAAGCGGGACGACATCCGGGACGCGCTGATCCACCCCGGCGGGCTGACGCTGGACGAGTTGCCGGACAGGACCCGGATCGGTACCTCCTCGGTGCGCCGGGTCGCCCAGCTGGCCGCCACCCATCCTCATCTGGAGTGCGTGCCCTTCCGGGGCAACGCCAACCGGCGGCTGGCGAAGCTGGCGGCCGGGGAGGCCGACGCGCTGCTGCTCGCCGTGTCGGGGCTGGAGCGCATCGGCCGGACGGACGTGATCAGCGAGGTCCTGTCCCCCGAGACGATGATGCCGCCCATCGGAGCGGGCATCCTCGCCCTGCAGTGCCGGGAGGACGACACCGCGCTGATCGACGCCGTCAGCGGTCTCGGCGACCCGGACACCCACCGGGAGGCCACCGCCGAGCGGATGTTCCTGCATGTGCTCCAGGGGCACTGCAACAGCCCGATCGCGGGATACGCGCGCGTGGATCACACCGGGGAGCTGTCCCTGCGCGCGTGCGTGTTCACGCCGGACGGCAAGACCCGGCTCAACGCCCATGAGTGGGCGGGGCGACTGGATCCGGCCACGCTCGGCACCTCGGTGGCCGTGGCGCTGCTGCGTCAGGGCGCCCGGGAGATCATCGACGGCATCCCGCACTGATCCCGTACGCGGGGGCGGCACCGCCTCAGGCGGTGCCCTCCTCGGCCTGGTCCCGCAGGAAGTTGCTGATCTCGTGGACGAGGCACTCGCGCCCGGCCCCCGGCTGCGAGGGGCCCTCCGCGAGACCGATCCCGCCCGCCCAGAGCCGGCGGTCGGTCCACTCCTCCTCGACGCGCAGCTGGATCTGCACATCCACCTGGCCGAGGCTCGCCTCCGGACCGGCCGCGTAGATCACGGCCGTGGCCCGGCGCAGCGGGTAGACGTCGAAGCCCTCGATGAACTGCGAGTTCCGCCAGTCGATGAACGCGCTCTCGCCGTCCGGACCGATCCGGATGTCGATCTGGCCGTCCTCCAGGTGGATGCCGTAGTGCCGCTCGCCGCGGTTCTCGACCGTCACCCGGAGGCAGAAATACGTCAGCCCGGCGGCGGCGTCATCACGTCCCCGCGGAGGCTCGGCGTTCTCCAGACGGTGGACGCGGACGCGCAGACCGGCATGCTCGTCGTACTCCTGCCAGTCCCCGACCACGTTCGGCTCGCACACACTGCACCTCTTCGACCTCAGAGAGCTGCTTCCTATCTGTGTGCTCAGCGCACTGTCAAATGAGCAGAATGCGCTGTGGCCAGCACATTCACCCGCTTTGATCGCCGATCAAGCGCTGCCCAGCAGGAATCCCCGAACGCGGCTCCACACGGGCCCGCGGCAGCGTGCCGCACATCACGTCCGGCGCCCCGTTTCCCGGGTCGGCTCACGCACCGAGACCGGCCGACTTCGGAATGTGCATCATTTTCCCTTATATCCGGACAATTGTTTCGGGCCCTGTGTGGCCGGGAACCGTCTATGCAGTGCTTCGGACCGGAGGCACGTCTGTGGGAGCCCACGTCTGGGCCCCGGATGTCCTCCGCGTGCCCGATGCGTGCCTCCCACGGTGACTGTCCCACTCCAGCACCTCGCAAGGGAGGTGCGCTTCATGCCCACCACCGGCAGAACGAAGCAGCACCCGCACGACGACGCCCCCGACACCGCCGCTGATTTCGAACGGCTCGCCCGGCTGCCCGACGGCGAGGAGCGCAAGGAGCTCCGCGACCGACTGGTCCGCGCCTGGCTGCCCATGGCCGAGCGCATCGCGGTCCGTTTCAAGGGGCGCGGCGAATCCCTGGAGGACCTGTACCAGGTCGCCGCCCTCGGTCTCGTCAAGGCCGTCGACCACTACGACCCCGCCCGCGGCTGCGCCTTCGAGGCGTACGCGGTGCCCACCGTCACCGGTGAGATCAAGCGGCACTTCCGCGACCACATGTGGACCCTGCATGTGCCGCGCCGGGTCCAGGACCTGCGCAACCGGGTCCGTCAGGCGTCGAAGGAACTGTCGCAGACCATCCCGGGCCGTCCCCCGACGGTCCAGGAGATCGCCGGCCTCACCGACCTCACCGAGGACGAGGTGCGCACCGGGATGGAGGCCCTGGACTGCTTCTCCGCGCTGTCGCTGGAGGCCGAGATGCCCGGCACCGACGGGTACGCCCTGGGCGACTCGCTGGGCGCCCCCGACCCCGGCTTCGACACGGTCGTGGACCGGGTGGCCGTCCGGCCCTGTCTTGAGAAGCTGCCCGAGCGCGAGCGCACCATCCTCTACCTGCGGTTCTTCCGCGGTATGACCCAGAGCCGGATAGCCGATCAGCTCGGCATCTCCCAGATGCACGTGTCCCGGCTGCTCAGCGGCTGCTTCGAGCACCTGCGCGAGGAACTGCTTGTACCGACGCGCTGAACCCGCTACGACTCCTCGGACCGGCCCGGAACCTGCGTGGGACCGTGCCGGTCCAGGGCGGCCTCCAGCTCGGCGCGGATCCGCGGAGGAATCTCCCCGTTCCGGCCCCAGATCAGGATCAGGTCCGCGACCTGGCGGAGCTTGATGTTGGTGTGCTGGGACACGTCCTTCAGGACCGTCCACCCCTCGGACGGCGCGACCCGTCCCAGGGCCACGACCATCCCGATCGCCTGGTCCACGACCGCGTGCGAGCTGACGGCCTCCTTGAGCTGCTCCACCTCTTCCTGCAGCTCCGCGATCCGCCCGCTCTGATCGGCAGGTTCGTGCGGTACCTGGGTCACGCATCCATATTCGTCACTCGGGCGGCGGTATGCCACCGGACGAGCGGTGGAAATCATCGTTGTTTCGGCGGCCCGGCCGGGGTACTCGGCAGGCGCGCTCAGGGGTTGCGGCCGGACACTGGGAAGAGGCACCGGTGGCCGCCGGCCCGGCGAGACCAGGACACGACACGTCATGAACCACGATACGAAGCTCCCCCACGGCACGCGGAACGTCGTTTCCACGCACTCCGTGTACGGCGCCCCGTGCTGGGTGAGCCTGACCAGCCGGGACCTGGAAACCACCCAGGACTTCTACAGCGCCGTCCTCGGCTGGCGCTGGCGCACCGGCAAGCTCGGCGACCGCTTCCGGATCGCCCTGGCCGACGGGGTTCCCGTCGCCGGGATCGCCGCCGTCGCCTCGATGTGGCAGATGGCGGTCGCCTGGACGCCGTACTTCGCGGTGCGCAGCGCCGACGAGGCGGTCTCCCGGGTGCAGGAGCGGGGCGGTACGTCCGCGGTGGGGCCGATCTCCTTCCCGCCCGGGCGGGCGGCGCTGCTCGCCGACCGGGACGGCGCGACCTTCGGCATCTGGGAGGGCGAACTGGTCAGTGACTGGGAGACCTGGCGCCGCTCCACCCCCGCCTTCATCCGCCTGCACACCCGCGACGCCTTCGACGCCGCGATCTTCTACGGCGAGGTCCTGGACTGGGCCTCGGAGCGCCCCGGCTGCTGCGAGGTGCACTACGAGGGCGGGGAGGTCGTGCTGCGCAGCGGCGGTGACGTGGTGGCCCGGATCGTGTCGGGCGCCCTGGGCTCGGCCCCCGACCCGACGATCCGCCCGCACTGGCAGGTGCACTTCGCGGTCCAGGACGTGACGGCCTGCGCCCGAGTCGCCGAGCAGAACGGCGGCAGCGTCCTGTCCAAGAGCGACGACGAGGCCGTACTCCGCGACCCCGACGGCGCCCAGTTCACGGTGACCTCGCGCCGCGAGCGCTGAGCGAGCGCCAGGCCGCGAGCGCTAGTTCCTTCGCGACGGGCGGGACAGGAGGACCAGGCTGCGCGGGGTCACCGTGACCTTCGTCGCGGCCTTGTACTCGGTCTCGTCGGGCATCCCCTGGGGGTCGGCCGTGTCGATCAGGGCCGTCCAGCGTTCGCCGTAGGCGGTTGTTGGCAGCCGGAAGTCGACCGGTTCCCAGTAGCTGTTGAGCAGGAGCAGGAAGGAGTCGTCGACGACCGGGCGGCCGCAGCGGTCCGGTTCGGCGATGGCGTCGCCGTTGAGGAAGACGCCGACGCAGTGCGCGTCGGAGCGGCGCCAGTCCTCCTCGGTCATCTCGCGGGCGTCGGGCAGCAGCCAGACCAGGTCGGGCAGCGGCTGGCCCGCGTGGGTGACGGTCTCGCCGCGGAAGAAGCGGCGGCGGCGCAGTACGGGGTGGGCGGCGCGCAGTCCGATGACGTACCGGCTGAAGTCGATCAGGTCGCGCTGTTCCTCGGTGAGCCGCCAGTCGATCCAGGAGACCTCGTTGTCCTGGCAGTAGGCGTTGTTGTTGCCGCGCTGGGTGCGGCCGAGTTCGTCGCCGTGGCAGAGCATGGGGATGCCCTGGGACAGCAGCAGGGTGGCGAGGAAGTTGCGCTGCTGGCGGGCGCGCAGCTCCAGTACGGCGGGGTCGGCGGTGTCCCCCTCGACTCCGCAGTTCCAGGACCGATTGGTGCTCTCGCCGTCCCGATTGCCCTCGCCGTTGGCCTCGTTGTGCTTGTCGTTGTACGAGACCAGGTCGCGCAGGGTGAAACCGTCGTGCGCGGTGACGAAGTTGACGCTGGCGCGCGGGCGGCGCCTGCTGTGCTGGTACAGGTCGGCGGAGCCGGTCAGCCGGGACGCGAAGTCACCGAGGACGTGCTCGGTGCCGCGCCAGAAGTCCCGTACGGTGTCGCGGTACTTGCCGTTCCACTCCGACCACAGCGGCGGGAAGTTGCCGACCTGGTAGCCGCCCTCGCCGACGTCCCACGGCTCGGCGATCAGCTTCACGCGGCTGATCACCGGGTCCTGCTGGATCAGGTCGAAGAACGCCGAGAGCCGGTCCACCTCGTGGAACTGCCGGGCCAGCGTGGCCGCGAGGTCGAAGCGGAAGCCGTCGACGTGCATCTCGGTGACCCAGTACCGCAGCGAGTCCATGATCAGTTGCAGCACATAAGGGTGCCGCATCAGCAGGGAGTTCCCGGTGCCGGTGGTGTCGTAGTAGTGCGACCAGTCGCCGTCCACGAGCCGGTAGTAGGAGGCGTTGTCGATGCCGCGGAAGGAGAGGGTGGGGCCCTTCTCGTTGCCCTCGGCGGTGTGGTTGTAGACCACGTCGAGGATCACTTCGAGGCCGGCCGCGTGCAGGGCCTTGACCATCGACTTGAACTCGGCGACCTGCTGGCCCCGAGTGCCGTGCGCGGCATAGCCGTTGTGCGGGGCGAAGAAGCCGATCGTGTTGTAGCCCCAGTAGTTGGTCAGTCCCCGGTCGACGAGCACGCCGTCCTGCACGAACTGGTGCACCGGCATCAGCTCGACGGCGGTGACGCCCAGCGAGGTCAGGTGCTCGACGACGGCGGGGTGGGCGAGCCCGGCGTAGGTGCCGCGCAGGTCTGCGGGGACCTCGGGGTGGGTCTGGGTCAGGCCGCGCACATGGGCCTCGTAGATGACCGTCTCCGCGTACGGGCGGCGCGGCGGGCGGTCGTCGCCCCAGTCGAAGTACGGGTCGGTGACCACGCCGAGCATGGTGTGCCCGGCGCTGTCGGCCGGGGACGGCCCGTCGGGGGCGCGTTCGAACAGCGAGGCGTGGTTGTCCATCTGCCCGTCGACCGCCCGGGTGTACGGGTCCAGCAGCAGCTTCGCCGGGTTGCAGCGGTGTCCCAGGGCCGGGGCCCAGGGGCCGTGCACCCGGTAGCCGTAGCGCTGGCCGGGTCCGACGCCGGGCAGGTAGCCGTGCCAGACGAAGCCGTCGACCTCGGTCAGCTCCACACTCGTGCGTTTGCCGGCGTTGTCGACCAGGACCAGCTCGACCCGCTCGGCGACCTCGCTGAACAGCGCGAAGTTGGTGCCCTGTCCGTCGTAGGAGGCGCCCAACGGGTAGGGGTGCCCGCTCCAGGCGAGCACCCCGGTACGTTTCCTGCGCGCCGTCACCGGGCGCCCTCCAGCACCCGTTCGGGAGCGGTCGCCGGGGCGGCCAGTGCGGCGGCCGGGATCTCGCGCGGCACCTGGCGCACCTCGCGCAGGCTCGGCGCCGGGCCGGTGGGCACCAGCGGCATGCGCTCGCCGGCGCGGGCCCGCTGGGAGAACCAGATGACCTTGCTGCCGGTGTCCGTGGCGCAGCAGCCCCAGCCGTCGCTGGTGGCGGCGATCTGCTCCAGGCAGCCGCGCAGCTCCTGGTCCGGGCGCAGGTCGCGGTCGTTGTCCCCGATGGCCGTGATCAGGTGCTGGCCGTTCCACCACATCTCGATCGAGCTGTTCTTGTCCGTGGCGTGCCGGTCGATGGCGGTCAGCAGCAGTTCGGCGCCGCCGCAGACGGGTTCCACCAGGGTCTCCAGGTCCCAGTACCGGAGGTGAGCGGCCAGGATACGGCTGACCTGGCCTACCCGTTCAGGGCTGACTTCCACGTCGAGGTGGTAGTAGCAGGGCACTGCGGTCTTCATCTCGTTGGCTCCTCACCGGCGAGAGCTCGGCGCTTCCTCCGTCCCCGCGGGACGGGCCCCGAACACGAAGCGTGAGCGTTGATCGCTTCTGAGTCACCTCAAGAGTGAGAGCACTACGCCATTCGTGCAACACGAGCACCGTGCGACACGCGACATGGTTGAAGCTCTAACAAGACGTTGAGTCATCGTACGTGCACCATGTGTGAAGACCCGCGCGCCCGTGAGGAACCTGCGTGTGTCCGCGCATGGCCACCCCCCGTCCTGCCCGTGGCCTGCGCCATGAATCCCGAGAGGTGAACGGCGTCATGTTGCTACCGGCAAAAGCCGAAGTAGCCCGCCAGCTTGGGCGGTACCGGGCCTGGGAGCGCGTCATGCTCGCGTCCCCGTCCGACCGATCGGTGCGGGCCACCTTCGAGGACTCGGGGTACACGCTGTGCGTGCTGATGGGCAAGCGCTGTGCGCGCGAGGCGGCCGAGGCCGCCGAACGGTATCTGCGCAGCACCGTCGGCGCGTACTTGCGCGAGCAGAGTGAGCGCGCCCGCTCCGGGGGCGCGGCGCGCCGGGGGCCGCCGACCGCCAAGCGACGTACTCCGGCGGGAAGGCAGAGCCCTTCCGGCGCAGCTTGATTCCATCGGCCGGGCCTCGTTCGGGGCCCGGCCACCAGCACGACGGAGGCGAGACCATGAAGGCAACCGCGGCCATCGGCCGCATCCCGGTACGGCATGTGCAGCCTGCCGTGGAGTGCGGCAGGCGCCCGGCGAAGGCGGTCGTGGGCGAGACATTCCTGGTCTCGGCGACCGTGTTCCGGGAGGGGCACGACGCCGTGGCCGCCAATGCCGTGCTGCGCGACCCGCTGGGCCGTCCCGGCCCGTGGACCCCGATGCGCGAACTGGCCCCCGGCAGCGACCGCTGGGGCGCCGAGGTCACCCCCACCGCCACGGGCAACTGGACGTACCACGTCGAGGCGTGGAGCGACCCGGTGACCACCTGGCAGCGCACTGCCCGCATCAAGGTGCCGGCCGGGATCGACACCGGGGTGGTCCTGGAGGAGGGCGCCGATCTGCTGGAGCGCGCGGCGGCCGGGGTACCCGCCAAGCGCCGCCCGGCGCTGCTGCGCGCGGTGGAGACCCTGCGCGACGACTCCCTGCCGGTCGTGGCACGCCTCGCGGCCGCCTTCCGTCCCGAGGTGGAGCGGGTGCTGGCGCGGTATCCGCTGCGGGAGTTGGTGACCGCCTCCGAGCCGCTGCCGCTGCTGGTGGAACGGGAGCGGGCGCTGTTCGGGTCCTGGTACGAGTTCTTCCCCCGCTCCGAGGGCACCGCCGAGGAACCCCACGGCACCTTCCGCACCGCCGCCCGGCGCCTGCCGGCGATCGCCGGGATGGGATTCGACGTCGTCTACCTCCCGCCGATCCATCCCATCGGCACGACCTGGCGCAAAGGCCGCAACAACACCCTCAACCCCACCCCGCACGACGTCGGGGTGCCGTGGGCGATCGGCTCGCCGGAGGGCGGCCACGACGCCGTGCACCCCCAGCTGGGCACACTGGAGGACTTCACCTGGTTCGTCGACCAGGCCCGCGGCCACGGGCTTGAGGTGGCCCTCGACTTCGCCCTGCAGTGCTCCCCGGACCATCCGTGGGTGAGCAAGCACCCGGAGTGGTTCCACCACCGCCCCGACGGCACCATCGCGTATGCGGAGAACCCGCCGAAGAAGTACCAGGACATCTACCCCATCGCCTTCGACGCCGACATGGACGGCCTGGTCGCCGAGACGGTGCGGGTCCTGCGGCACTGGATGGGCTGCGGGGTGCGGATCTTCCGCGTGGACAACCCCCACACCAAACCGGTCGTCTTCTGGGAACGGGTGATCGGCGAGATCAACCGCACCGACCCGGACGTGATCTTCCTGGCGGAGGCATTCACCCGCCCGGCGATGATGCGCACCCTGGCCCAGATCGGCTTCCAGCAGTCCTACACCTACTTCACCTGGCGCAACACCAAGCAGGAGCTCACCGACTACCTGACCGAGCTGTCGGGCGAGGCAGCGGCCTACATGCGGCCGAACTTCTTCGCCAACACCCCCGACATCCTGCACGCCTTCCTCCAGCACGGCGGACGCCCCGCCTTCGAACTGCGCGCCGTGCTCGCCGCGACCCTCTCCCCCACCTGGGGCATCTACAGCGGCTACGAACTGTGCGAGAACACCCCCCTGCGCGAGGGCAGCGAAGAGTACCTGGACTCCGAGAAGTACCAACTCCGCCCGCGCGACTGGGACACCGCCGACACCATCGCCCCCCTCATCACCAAGCTCAACACCATCAGGCGCCGCCACCCCGCGCTGCAGCGGCTGCGCAATCTGCGCTTCCACCACGCCGACAACGACGCCGTTCTGGTGTTCAGCAAGCGCGCCGGGCAGGACACGGTGCTGGTGGTGGTGAATCTCGATCCACACCACACCCAGGAGGCGACGGTCTCGTTGGACATGCCGCAACTCGGCCGTGACCGGGACGAATCCCTGTCCGTGCACGACGAACTGACGGGTGAGACCTATGCGTGGGGCACGCACAACTATGTGCGGCTGGAGCCCGGCCGGGCACCGGCGCATGTGTTCCACGTCCAGGCAGCGCCCGCCTCGCCGCAGATCGGAGGGTCTCCCGCGTCATGACTGTCAATGAGCCCGTCCCGGACACCTTCGAGGACACCCCGGCCAAGGACCGGCATCCCGACTGGTTCAAGCGAGCCGTCTTCTACGAGGTACTCGTCCGTTCCTTCCAGGACAGCAACGGTGACGGCGTCGGTGACCTCAAGGGCCTGACCGCCAAGCTGGACTATCTGCAGTGGCTCGGCGTCGACTGCCTGTGGCTGCCGCCCTTCTTCAAATCACCCCTGAGGGACGGCGGTTACGACGTCTCCGACTACACCGCCGTGCTCCCCGAGTTCGGCGACCTCGCCGACTTCGTGGAGTTCGTGGACGCCGCCCACCAGCGCGGCATGCGGGTGATCATCGACTTCGTCATGAACCACACCAGCGACCAGCACCCGTGGTTCCAGGAGTCCCGCAAGAACCCCGACGGGCCGTACGGCGACTACTACATGTGGGCGGACGACGACAAGCAATACGCGGACGCGCGCATCATCTTCGTCGACACCGAGGCCTCCAACTGGACCTTCGACCCCGTGCGCGGTCAGTACTACTTCCACCGGTTCTTCTCCCACCAGCCGGACCTCAACTACGAGAACCCGGCCGTGCAGGAGGAGATCCTGGGCGCCCTGCGCTTCTGGCTCGACCTCGGCATCGACGGCTTCCGCCTCGACGCGGTGCCCTACCTCTACGCGCAGGAGGGCACCAACTGCGAAAACCTTCCGGCGACCCATCAGTTCCTCAAGCGCGTACGGCGCGAGATCGACGCGATGTACCCGGACACGGTGCTGCTGGCCGAGGCCAACCAGTGGCCCGAGGACGTCGTCGACTACTTCGGCGACTACCGAAGCGGCGGCGACGAGTGCCACATGGCCTTCCACTTCCCGGTCATGCCGCGCATCTTCATGGCGGTCCGGCGGGAATCCCGCTACCCCGTCTCGGAAATCCTCGCCAAGACGCCCGCCATCCCCTCGGGCTGTCAGTGGGGCATCTTCCTGCGCAACCACGACGAGCTGACCCTGGAGATGGTCACCGACGAGGAACGCGACTACATGTGGGCCGAGTACGCCAAGGACCCGCGGATGCGCGCCAACATCGGCATCCGCCGCCGCCTCGCCCCCCTCCTCGACAACGACCGCAACCAGATCGAACTCTTCACCGCGC
>NZ_FLSP01000133.1 GCF_900091315.1 Streptomyces sp. DI166 | reverse complement strand
AGGCAACGCAACAGCACCTCACTCGTGAGGACTTCGTCTTGGCGGGGCCAGAGGAATAGAGACTAGGAACGGAGAACGGCTGGCCCGCAGATACAGAGCGAGCGGCTGGTGGCACGTGAAACACGCGTCACCGGGGCTTGGAGATAACCCCATCGCCGCAGGTGAGCGAGGGTGCGTGGACCTGATCTGAAACGCTTGGCCCCGATCTGGAAGCGCTCAGCAGATTGCTGCAGGTCAGCAGGGGTCCTTCCCGTCGCTTGAGTATCCGCTCTGACACTCAGCGCACCGCCCGCACAGCTGCCTCCACGGTGCCGGGGCTGGCCCCGCGGGCAAGGGTGAACGCATGAGCATCGCTGCCACGGAAGTAGGTCGGACGTTGCTGATCGTTCTGCTGGCGCACGTCAACAGAACGATCCTCCTTGAGTAGCTGCCCGGCGGGACCGCCGGGCGCCCGCTGAGCGTCGACGTACCGTCACACTGCTCGTACGCGCGCGTCGTTCATCGCTGGCGGCAGCCTGGCATGCGCCATAGAGCCCGCCAGCCGAAGTGCTTGGCCGCTCCCACGCACGTCCCGGCGGTAGGCGGCAGACCGACAGCGCCTTCCTCGGGCACCGTCAGCGGCCTCGGACCTGTTTGGCCACCCCAGTGGTGTTGTACCGGTACCGGGCCATCTCCTCGGTTACTCCGTAGTGCTCGGCGATCTGCGCTGGCCCCCACTGGCGGCGGACTGCGCCGAGCAGCAGGGGGCGGGGAAGCATGAGTGTTCCGCCAAAGGCGGTGGCTTGTTCTTCCTCGTCGGGGCGGCAGGTCCTGAAGGGCATGCCATTGACTTCGCGGATCTCGGTGAGGTCATGCTCGAGGACGAGGTGGGAGAGCTCGTGGGCTACGTCGCTTGCCCTGCGGCCCGGGGTTCGGAGCGGGTTGGTGACGACGATGTTCCTGCCGGAGACCTGGAAGGTCGCGGCGGAGAAGGCGTACGCCTGGACCCGTTCGAGTTCCTCGAGGCGGGTGCGGCTGACGAGCTTCTCGGCGCTGACGACCTTGACCTTGAGGTGGTCGGCGAGGTCGTCGACGTTCAGGGCATCGGTGTCGCTGAGGTCGAGTTCGCGGCGCAGCCGGAGGGCTTCTCGTTCGGCGTTGGCCTTGAAGCCTCGGGGGAGGGTCACAGTTCGCCTGCTTCGACGAGTCGTTCGAGTTCGGTGTTCATGTCGGTGAGCAGGTCGGCGAGCCGCTGGGGGACGCCAGGACGCAGCACCGAGGCAGCCCGGAGGTGACAGGCGAGGGCAGGTACGGCGGGGACCGCCTCCTTCGCTAGGGCGTCGTAGAGGTCGCGCAGAACGGAGCTGATCTTGTTCGCCGCGTCGTCAGTGAGCCGAGGGTCTGCGTGGAGGTGGGTGATGGCCTGATCGAGGGGCGAGATCTGGCGGGTGGCGGTCGGGGTGAAGAAACGGCTCGGGGAGACGCCGAGCCAGGCGCAGAGGCGGGTGAAGGTGGCGAGGTCGGGCTGGGCGCCGGCTTCGACCCGGGTGAGGGTGCTGAAGCTGACGCCAGCTTCGGCGGCGGCCTGCCGGAGGGAGAGGGGGCCGCGGTGTTCCTTCAGGAGGCGTCCGAGTTCGGCGATGTCGAACTGTTCGACAGCGTCCGGTCCGGTCGCTTCGGGGTCCGGTAGGGGGAGCTGGCTCCGGTCGGGGCTCATACGGGCAGCGTAGCGCGCAGCAATGCGGCGATGAAGCTTGACTGCATCGACCCGAGGTGATCACACTGGCATCACTGACGCTTTGCTGAATCAGCAGGGTGCTCGTCCACCAACCCTCGAACGACCCGGGAGGTCGGTATGCCCCAGCCCCACGAGATCAAGACCACGGTGACCTCCGCTCTCGCCGAGCACCCGTACCAGCACGACTACGCGCCGCAGGTGACCGCGGCGAGCGTCCTGTCCGACGCCCTCGCCGCCTTCGGCTTCGCCAGCGACGGCACCACCCGCTACTACCTGTTCCACGACGGGCACGAGGTCCCGCCCGAGGCAACGGTGGGCGAGCTGGCCGGGCACGCCAGGGCCCTGCACCTGAAGCTGCGCACCGAGACCACCAACGGCTAGAGGCCGGGGAGTCAGTCGTGGATCTCGAGAGCCGTCTGCGGCTGGCGGGCGACGTCCCGGCGGTCGAGGAGTTCCTCTCCTCGACCGCCGGCCGCCTCCACCACCGCGACCAGGACCCCGACGGCCTGTTCTGGGCCGAGGTGCAACCGAACAACGGTGAGCGCGCAGCGTTCACCGCCCGGATCGAGTGGACGGTCTACCCGGACCGGCCGCCCTCCCTCGTCTTCGTCGAGTCGATCGGCGCCTCCGGAGTCGGAGCGCCCAGTGCCTGGCCGGGAGCGAATGGCTACCGCTACGGCTCCAACGACGTGTGCAAGCCGTTCACTGCCGAAGGCCAGAGGCTCCACCCCGAGTGGAGCAGCGGGCCGCACTCCTGGCGGAGCACCGGCAATCCCTTCCTGTACGTGGTGGAGAACGTGCAGGACGACATCGATCGCGTTGACGGGAGGCGCGCCGGATGATCACCGACACGAGGAAGCTCGTGCTGCCGGCCGGCGCGGTCGACCCGGTGCTCCAGGAGATTCGGCGACACGGACTGGCCGACCGGGAGACCGGCGCGCTGCTGCTGACCGGGCAGTCGGACATGCGCGTGCTGGTCGTGGCGATGGCCGGGACGGCGGGGATCGGGCGGGGGCGGGGTCTGTTCACGGTGAGCGCGGTCGCGTACGACCGGCTGTTCACCTTCGCCGAGGAACGGTCCTACCGGGTGCGGGCGATGATCCACTCGCACCCCGAGGAGGCTTTCCTGTCGCGGACCGATCGCGTGTACTCATTGCGGGTGCCGGGGTTCGTCAGTGCTGTCGTCCCCACCTACGCGGCGCCGCCCGCTGACCCGGCGTCGTGGGGGTGGTGGCGTTTCGAGCGGGACTGGGGGCCCTGCACCGTTCCGGTTGTCGACCAGGCGCTGCCTCCGGTGCGCACGGTGGTGTTTGACGAGGAGGGTGTCCGTGAGTACTGACTACAGCCGCAGCGTACGCCTGGGCGGCCTGGCCGCCGGCGTGGAAGAGGCCACCCTGCGGGAGCGGATGGAGGGCATCCTGATACACCTGACCGCGGACGGGTGCCTGCCCGCGGCCGCCGAGACTCTCGAGGTACTGGTGGCGGACCTGCGCCGGTGGCCGGTCCGGCTGAGTCTGGACCCCGGCCGCGGACCGGGACGGCTCGACGACAAACTCATCCGCAGGCTGGTGGAAACGGCGACCGGGATCGATCCGGACCGGCCGCTCCGCATCGGCGAGGCCCAGGGCGAGGCGCCGATGCATCTGCACGTGGGAACCGCACCACCGCCGGGTACTGCGGTGGCCGGTGCGCCGGACGGGCACGGGGTCCGTCTGCGGCACGCCGGTCATCCTTTCCCCCAGCTCAACGCGCCCGGCACCGGGCTGGGCGCAGTCCTCACTGCGGCGATGCTGGCCGGCGAGGCGTTCAAGGTCGTTGCCGGGCTGCCGGAGGGGAAGTTCCAGGTGACCCCGGTGGTGGACTTCTGCCCCGTCCTCCCCGGTGAGCAACCCGGGACCGTCGTCGCCCCGCTGCCCGCGCTGGAGCAGGTGCTGCTGGGCGGGGGCGGCGCGATCGGCACCGGCATCGCCCTGGTCCTGGACCTGCTGCAGGTCTCCGGCGAGTTGACGGTGGTGGACAAGGAGGTCTTCGAGAAGCCGAACGTCACCTCGTACAGCATCGGCACCCTGGCCGACGCGGCTGCGGGCCTGCCGAAGGTGCGGTTGATCGACGCACGCCTACGGCGGGTAGAGGTGACCCCGTTCCACGGGACGATCCAGGCTTCCATCGAGGCCGTCGATGCGGGCACCCTGCCGTGGCCCCGGATCGTCCTCGGCGGATTGGACAGCGTCGAGGCCCGGCACGACCTGCAGCGGTTGCAGGTCGATCTCACCCTGGACGGCAGCACCGGCGGCCCAGTCGGCACCACCGTCGCCCTGCACGAGGCGCTGCCCACCGGCCCCTGCCTGCGCTGCTACTTCAGGACCAACCACACCGGGAAGAGCGCGGAGCAGCGACTGCATGAACTGACCGGGCTCCCGCTGTCCCGAATCGCCCGCGGGCAGGAGCCGCTGACCGAACGGGACCTGGAAGGTCTGGACGATCAACAGCGGGAGCTCGTCGGGCAGTTCCTCGGACGGCCGGTGTGCGGGCTGATCAACTCGGCTGAGCTGACCGGTGGAACGGACGACGGGTTCCGTCCTTCGGCCGCGTTCGTGGCCCAGCAGGCCGCCTGCCTCGTCGTCGGCGCCTGGATCGCACGCAGCACGGGCCTGTTCAGCGGGCCTCCACGACGCATCGAATACGACACCCGCTTCGGCCCCCGGCCCGACCAGATGATCGACCACCGGCTTCCCACCCCCGGGTGCGTGTGCCAGAAGGACGCTGCTCTCATCAACCTCATCCGAGAAGCCCGACGCACCCGCCGTTGACGCCCGGTTGGAGGTGGCGACAGGGAGCGGAATGTGCAGGGTGGTACGGAACGGTTAAAACGACCACTGCCGGAGCGCCGTCCCGTACGCGCTCCGCAGGGTCTGACCTAAAGAATCTTCAGGTCAGCAGCCTATCTGCCTGGCCACGCCACTCAGCACCAACTATCCAAGACCTCACACGGACGCCCATCCCGCGTCACCAGCCGTCGATCTCGGTGAAGGACTGTCAGGAACCCGGCGCACCACTGAGGTTTTCGTTCTGTTGTCGGTGGTGGCAGGTAGTGATCCCTGCGGTATGCCGGTGGTATGCGGTACGCGCAGGGTGGGGGCCTGACCGCTGAGCGGCGGGCGTTTCGTGAACAGGTGCGGCTGGAGGCCGGGGTCCGTTTCGAGGCGGGCGAGAAGACATCAGCGATCGCCCGGGATCTGCGGGTCAGCGAGCGGTCGGTGGAGCGCTGGCGGTCGGCCTGGCGCGAGGGCGGCGTCCAGGCTTTGCGTTCGGCGTCACGCGCCGCTGACCCCTCAGCGCCGCAGTGGCTGGTCACTGGTACACCACGACCGGGCCCTCGGCCCACCCTGCGGCGAAGCTGCTGGCCCCGTCCAGCGGGGCTTCCTCGACGCAGTTGGGGAGCCCAGTGGGATCGAACTCACCTGCCCGGAAGGCCCATCAGGCACTCCCGGGCTGGTTGCGGTTCCGGATCAGGTGGGGTAGCCGGTGCGGCTGCGCTGCTGCATGCCCCGGAAGGCCGAGGCGGAACTGTCGAGGCGTTCCAGCGCGGTGGTGGCGAACGCCTGTACCAAGGCGTCGGGGTGGGACTTCAGCTTCTCCGCAGCCTCCCGGCGAGGGCGGATCACGGCGTCCAAGTCGGTGAAGACGGCGTTCACCGCGGCCAACCCGTGCAGGATGAGCTCCTGGCTTTCAGGGGCCAGGCCAGCAACCAGGAGCTCTGGGACAACCTGTACCCAGGTGCTGCTCGACCAGGCCAGGTGAACCGCCTTCGCTGCTCGGCGGCGTGCGCTCGGCGGTCCGTCGGCCCACTCGACTAGTGCTCGCGACCAGGCGTCAGTGTCCTTGCCGATCGCAGTGAACGTCTCGCACAGCGCGTCTTCGACGGAGTCGTTGAGGGCGGTGGCCGGTGCTGTCGACCAGCGCTGCTCGAACGCGGCGGTGATCTCGTCACGCACCGCAATGTCGAGGCTCTCGAGGTGTTCCGTCCAGGAAGCCGGCAGGCGGCGACCGCCGAGGACATGTCCTGCCAGGACCTGGGCGAACCGCTCGGGCGACCGGCGGGCGATCTGGATTACTCCGTGGCTGATGAGGCCCAGGCTGTCGTTGTTCAGGAGGCCGGTGGTGTCGGTGGTGAGCCCCCGCTCCAGCACGGCCACGCAAGCGTTCACCGCTGCGGGGTCCACCGGTGCGTTGGAGCGGAGCACCATCCCGATCGCCTCCAGTACCGCAGGAACCGCCTGATCCGGCCCCTGGGTGCCGAGCAGGACCAGGCGCTCCAGTCGGTCCTCGGCTGATCGCGTGCAGTGCCACGTGTGCCGGGCGACCTGTGTGCAGATGGCGGCCGGCTCAGTGGCCTCGGTTCCGGTTGCCGCGTCCGCGAGAGTGCGAAGGAGTTGCGCTTCCTGTTCGGGGTGGTCGTCCGCCATCGCGAGTGCGAGCCCCGCGAGCCTGGGGTCGCCCGCATGTTCCGAAACCCACTGCCAGACCCGGTCCGTGTGCTGGGTCGCCAGGCCGGCCAGCAGCGCAGCATCCCCTGGCAGTGGCCCGCTGGCGATGCGGTCCAGGACGGGATCAGCGTCAGTCGCGCTCTCGCCTACCGCTGCGGCGAAGGCCGGGAGCACCTCGTGCGCCGTACCGAAGAAGGAGGGATCGGCGGCTTCCAGCAGGCCGATGGCCTGAGCGGTGGTCAGCTGACCGGCCAGCGTGATGGCGGTGGACTTCTGGGTTGCGACGTCCTCGGCCCAGGTGGCGGTGAAGGTGTTGGGCGGCTGAACGACGAGGAGGTGCAAGAGCCCCGGGTCGCTGAGTGCCGCCACGGCGATGGGCTCGCCGTTGGCTGCAGCTCCTGCAAGGTCAGTCCGGCGGGTGCCTGTTCCGAGCGCGGCCTCGACCGCCCGTCGCCGTACGGACAGCGGAAGGTCCGTCCACCGCGCGGCGATCTTCTCGGCAAACCTCGAGGCGGCCTCCATCAGGATCTGCTCGGCGTGCGCGGGCAGCGTCTGGTGGTGGTTGCCGGGCAGGCCGCGGCCCGCGGCCTGGCGCAGCTGCTCGGGTACGGCGACCAGCGCGTTGAGGAGGTTCAGGTGCTCGGGCTGGTGCAGGGCCGGTTCGGCGAGCAGCGGTTCGAGTAGGTCGAGGGCCTGGTCGAGCTGGTGCCGGGTCTCTGGAAGGTCAGGAAGCGCTGCGGTGCTGATGTTGAGAGTGTTTGCCTGCCCGGGCGTTCCGCGCTGCATGAGCTCGACAGTGACAGTCAGGTAGGGCTGCAGGGCCGCGAGGAGGACACGGGCGACGGACTCGGGGCCCCGCTTGGCCGCATCCGCGGGGTCGAGTCCCAGTGGTGGTTCGTCGGTGCGGTCGCGGACCCAGCGCGAGATCGCGCCGAGCAGGGCGCCTCGGCGGTCCATCAGTGCTTGTCCGTTGTGCCAGTTTCTTGGACCTGTCCATGCATGGAACGTGCGCAGCAGGGTGTCGGGCTGGTGGCCGCCGAAGACAGGCCGGGCGGCATCCACCAGCCAAGCGATGTCCAGCACGGATGCCACGGCCGCCGGGATGGTCTCGGGGTTTGTGCGCGCTGCCAGTCGGGCGAACTCCTCACACAGGCGGTCCAGTTCGAACCGGTAGTAGGCGACGGCGTCTGTGTCGCCCCAGAGCTGCTCGGAGGCTGGCACCGGCCATCGCCGGGCCAGCGGTTCGGTGAGCTGCGCGAGAAGTGTCGGATCAGCGGGGGCGGCCTGGGAGGCGAGGCGAACGACGCTGGCCCAGTGGCCGAGGTGGGCGTCTTCGGGGAGCAGGCCGAGGACGAAGGTGGTGATCGCCGAGGCAGCGGCCTGGTTGCCGCTGTCGCGGGCTGCGGCGGCCAGCACGCCGATTTGTGGGTCGAGCCGCCGCGTCGCGGCTTCCAGAACGTCCGCGTGCTCCTGCGGGGTGAGCCCTGGGGTGAGACCCGAGTGGGTGGCCAGGCGGCGCAGGGCTGCGTTGGTGTCCAGCCGAACCATGGCCCCCGGAGTGAGGGCGTCGGCCAGGACAACGGCGGCGGCAAGGTCGGGGCGGAAAGTGTAGGGCGGTGTGTCCACCAGCCCGGCGTCGGCAAGGTTGTCCAGGATCCGGTCGAGCCGGTCGGGCTCAGATGGCAAACCGGAGACCGCGCCGTGGAGAACGGCGATGTCCTGACCTCCGTGGTGCCCTGCCAGGTCGCCGGCCTTGGTCAGCAGAGCGAGGCCGACCGCGACCGTCCGGTGCAGGTCAGGGTCGTCCAGCGCCCGGAGCCTGTCGGCGACCAGTTCCCGTAGGAGGTCGGAGGCGTCGCTCCAGTCGAACTTGCCATTGGACAGGGCCACCTGGCAGGCGGTGTGGGCGAGCATGGGATTGCCGCCGGCCAGGGTGATGACGGCCTTGCGGAACTCCTCCCGCTGAATCCCGTGGTCCGTGATGATGGTGTCGATCTCCGGGCGGTCCAGCCGGCGAAGCACGACCGGGGCGCCGACGTGGTTCTCGGCTCCGGCGGCGTAGAGCGTCCGGTCGCGCTGGCCCGGGCGAACAGTGAGGACCAGTCGGACCCGGTCGAACCGCTGGTCGGCGAGCATCGCGGCCACCGCGGACAGGCCTTGGCTGCGATGTGCGTCGTCGATCACGAGGATCAACGGAGCGTCCAACCCCACCTCTGTGAACGAGTCAAGCGTGAAGGGAGCCCCAGAAGGGACGACCAGGGTTGTGGCGACGGACCGGGCCGTCTCGATCGCGATCCTGGTCTTCCCGCAGCCGCCAGGGCCCTCCACCACGACGACCCGGTCCTCAGAAGACTCCGGGGCGAGCCGGGCGCGGAGCTGATTCTCGATTTCGGCAGTGCCGCGGAGCTCAGCGGCCATCCCCGGCACCGTGCGGGAGAGCCGATCCAGGTACACCTCCGCAGTGGCCAGGGCCCTGGGCCGGCGCGGGCGGACCCCCAGCTCAGCCTCGGCCACCCAGCGCAGGTCGTCCGCCTCCAGCTCGACGACGAGCTCGCCGAGGTCGATGATCTCCAGGTTCACGCCGAAGTCGTTCTTCGCCCGCTCCCTCTGCTTCTTCTTCGAGATGTCGTTCGTCGAACGGTTCGTCACGAAGATGGCCGGCGCGGTACGCCCGTGCTGCTTGTGCTTCTCCAACTCGATGGTGAGCTTCTTGATCCACGTACGCTGCATGCTGACCCACAGCGCCATGTCGATCTCGTCCTCGAACAAGGGGCGGCTGTAGCCGTCGAGACCTGTGTCACCGGTGGCGCTGGTGAGGCGGAGATTGGGGTCGCGCTTCCGGAGCACCCACAGGGCCACCCGTTCCAGGGCCCGATCGTCCGTGAGCTGTTCCAGCGCCATCTTTGCGGTTTCGTACAGCACCCCTCGCCCCTCCGCCTCACTGAGACCTGCGCGGGACCATTCTCCTCCGCCTCGCTGCCGGACCGGTTAGTAGGACGCGTCGCCGTGTTGAGCGGTTGTCGGTGCGGCTCCGTAAGCTGCCGACATGAACACCGTGCGCGCCAGGGTCTGGCAGTTCGAGATCGCTCCGGGGGCGGGCGGTGATCCCAGCGTTCACGCGAAGAAGCTTGGCGGCATGGCCTTACCCGTCCATCTCGCTCGCCTGGTTCACATCAACGCGTTGGCCTGCGACTTCCGGCGAGTCGTCGACTACCGCATCCGTTTGCACGAGGCCCGGCTGCTGACCAGCTATCTCGCCGCCCCAAGCGGTCTGGCTCTTCAGGTCGACTACTCGTCTCTGCTGGCTACATCGCTGCACGTCCGACGGTTCATCAGCGAGTGTGCTGGGCTGGGGGTGATGACAGCCGGGAGTGAGAAGTTGTTCTCCTGGAAGCCTGGGCGTGACACTCTCCATAGCTTCGATGTCCTCCCGCCCGGCCCGTTGCAGACCAAGTACGGGACATTCGGAGTCAGGCCGGACCTTCTGTTCCACCTGCCGAACGGGCCCGTCGCCGGAGAGGCGCGTGGACGTCATCGCGAGGCGAAAACGCTGTTCCCGAAGAAACCAGATTCAAACCAAAAGGAGCGGCTCCTTCAACTCGCCGCCTGGTCTGCCGACTTGAAGGATCACCCGTACTTCATGAGCTGGGTATGGATCGGCGCGACCGGCGTGGGAGTTGACATCTTCATCCCCAAAGCCGGTTGGTGGGGCGGTGACGGTCTGCAACTCGGAGCGATCCAGGAGGAGTACGAGCCAGATTGGTGGATTGAGCCGCCGCGTCGGGTGCGGAGCCCCGAGCTGGATGACGGTATGGACGGGCGACTCTCGGTCCCTCGGCGCGGAAGGACGCGTACCAACGTGGTAGCCATCAGGGACCGCACGGACGAGAGAGTGGAGGGCGTCCTCGATACGCTCTACCGGACGGCCGGCCCGACTGTCGGAAGTTTCGCAGGCGTACCTGTACGAGGTTCCTGGGCACCAGCCGACGAACTGGGCACCGCCCGTCACGACGTCCTGATCGGCATCCTGGCCGAGTACCCATCAGGGCAGCGCCGCGCCCGCCGACGTCCCGAGGGCATCGAGTTGGCGGGGAAACGGGCGGATGTCCACTTGGAGGGCCGACTCCTCACCGTCGTCCGCGAGACTGGTGGCACCTGGCCGAGTTGGGCGCAGCTTGAGGAAGAGCTCCTTGAGGTGTGAAATAGCAACGTCCCGCCGCAGCGGCCATCACGGTTCCCACCTCGAAGGTCAGGCTGCCTCGAACGCCCGCTGGATTAGCGGTCCCGCCTTCTCCAGGTCGGCTGCCGAGGCGATACGGACCTCCAGGTCGCCCGTCCCGAGGTGGCCGATACCGCGCATGTCACGCGAGAAGCCCTCCTCGAGCTCGACCATGTCCGGGTCGATCTTGAGGTAGATCAGGATCGCCCCATGCTTCGGGCGGAAGATGACGGAGGCGACGTTCACCATCCGGCGGTAGGCGATGTAGTGCCGAAGTTGAGCCACCTCGACCTCGCCCCAGGCGGTGAGGGCCTCGTCCAGTTCGGCGTACAGGTTCCGCAGGCAGCCAGGAATCGCGGCAGCAGTAGCGGTGGCCTGGACGGACGTCTCCCCGTCGTTGCTGGCGGCACTAGCCGTGACCTCCCGCTCGCGACTCTGACGCCGGCCCGAGGTCGGTCTTGTAGATCCGGGCGTGGACTCGATCAGTAGCAGGCTCAGCAGCCCACCTTCGAAGAGGCGGTAGCGCACCAGGTCGATCCGCTCGCGCAGGCGATGCACTGCGACTCGGTCGTGGTGCGAGAAACCAGCGGCTATGCAGACCATCCGAGGGTTCCGCCAGTCGATCGACTCGGCGGCCTCGGAGCCCAGCTTCTCCTTGACCAGTGCCTCGAACTCGTGGCGCGCGGAGTCCAACCACGACAGATAGGAGACAGCCTGCGACAGGACGCCGCTGTCGGCGCCCTTCTTATATTCGATCAGCGCAGGTGTGCCGTTCTCGTCCAGACCCATTGAGTCGATCCGGCCCCGGTGCCACGGTCCCGTCGGGTATTCCGACGCCAGGAACCGGATGCCGAGCATCGACTCCATCCCCGCCTCGATCCGACGCTGAAGCTCCACCTCCAGCCCCACCGTCGAACCCTGTAGCTCGACGTCCCGGCCATCGGCATCCAGCCGGAACAGCTTCAGGTCGGTCACCAGCGTCCCTCTCTGCGCGATCTCTACAGGAGAAGCAATGGAAACCGGGCCCGTGACTATTCCGATCTGGCTTTGAGCCTGCTTCGTCCTCCGGACCTGCTCCCAGGACAGACACGCATAGGTCTGTTGGCCCCGCTGCCGAATGTGGACGGAGCGGGGCGACACTTCCTGTATCCACAGCCAGCTTCCGGACAAGATCCTTGCAGCTGGTCCTGGTCCGATGTGATCACTTCCTCCTATGCGATGCCGATCAGTAGGCTGTAGCGGTGATTCGTCGGTGTCCATGCCCCTCGTGCTTTGCTTCTTCTATGGCGGAGTGGGGGCATACGCCGAGCGAGGGTGTGCTTTTGCTGCGGGAGTCAGGGGGTGTGCGGTGAGCGGCGCGTCTCTGCCGTCACGTATCGGCCCGTACCTCGTCGAGCGGCTGCTCGGCGCGGGCGGGATGGGGGAGGTGTACCTCGCCTACTCGGTCGCGGGGGAACCGGTCGCCGTGAAGGTGATCCGGCCCGACCGCACGGACCCGCACACCCGCGCCCGCTTTGAACGCGAGGCGACCATCGCGCGCACGATCTCGGGAACGGGCCGCGTGGCCCGTTTCATCGAGGCGGATCCGTTCGCCGAGCAGCCTTGGCTGGCCATGGACTACGTCCCGGGCCGTCCGCTCTCCGATGTCGTGAAGGACCAGGGTCCGCTGTCTACGCCACTCGTGGCGAGCCTTGGCGCGCTGCTGGCCGAGGGGCTTGCTGCGGTGCATGCCGCGGGTCTGGTGCACCGCGATCTGAAGGCGCAGAATGTCGTCCTCGGTGACTTCGGTCCGGTGATCATCGACTTCGGTCTGGGCGCCTTCGTCGGGGCATCCAAGGGATCGCTCACACAGGCCGGCGTGGTCATCGGCACAGTTCGCTGCATGCCGCCCGAGCAGGCCCTGGGTGAGCTGGACGTGACGCAGGCCGCTGACGTGTACGGCCTCGGCACCGTGCTTCTGTACGCGGCGACTGGGCACTACCCGTACGACGGCGCCCGGTGGGAGGCGGTGGCCGCTCAGGTGGTCAACGCCGAGATCGGCCCCGATCTGTCCGGGCTGCCCGATGCACTGACCCCCGTCGTGTCGGCCATGCTGGCGCACAAGGCGGAGGACCGCCCCTCCCTGGAGGAGGTGACCCGGCAGTGTGCCGATCTGATGCGTCTGCTGGGTACGAGCCCGGCCCGGGCACGGCGCGCTCTGATCCAGGAGACGACGCCGAAGGACCACCCCACGATGGTGCTGCCCCAGCCTGACTCGCCCATGCTGGACCGGCTCGACTCACTGGAGAGGCTGCTGCGCGAAGAGTCGGCGTCGCCGGCGCCGAGCGCCCCCGCCCCGCCTTCCCATGTTGAATCCGGTTCGGACGCCTCCGACACTCCGGCCGAGAGGGATGTCGAGAAGGGCGTGGAGAACTCGCCCCCACTCGTGCGGAAGCCCGAGCCCGGGAGCGGCGACGCGGCTGAACCCACGCCGCGAAGGGGCCGTCCCCCTGCTTCCCAGCGGGTCGCAGACGAACTGCGCAAGCGCTATGCGATGGGGCCGGCGCTCGCCTGGTCGAAGCGCTGAACCGCTCCGCTCTTACTCCCTTTCGCCGACGGGGCCGGTCCGGGGATACAAAAGGGGGGGCACGGGCACACCCCACATCTCGATCGAGCACACAGTCCACAGAGGAGCACCACGTGACCACGGCGATGCAGCCCGAGGTTCCTGAGGCGCGCGACGCCGATGCGGCGCGGTCGGCGTACCCGGCCGGTGCGAAGCCGACCTTCGCGCCCGGCGCCCAGGTGCGCATCCGCCACGAGCAGTGGCTCGTGAAGTCCGTCGACGAGTCCCGCGACGGACTGATGGTCGAGGCCAGCGGGGTGTCCTCGTTCGTCCGGGGCACGGACGCGGTGTTCTACTCCGGCCTTGACCAGATCGACGTACTCGATCCGCGCAAGACCCGGCTCGTGCCCGATGACACCTCCAGGCACGCCAAGGCCCGTCTGTACCTGGAGGCGGTGATCCGCAAGACCGCGCTGCCGCAGACCGAGCACGGCATCGCACTCGCCGACTCCTTCCTCATGGACCGGCAGGAGCACCAGCTGCGCCCCGCCGAGCTGGCACTGTCCATGCGCAACCCGCAGCCCCGGCTGCTGATCGCTGACGTGGTTGGGCTGGGCAAGACGCTGGAGATCGGCGTCGCGCTCTCGGAGCTGATCCGGCGCGGGCGTGGCGAGCGCATTCTCGTGGTCACGCCTGCCCATGTGCTGGAGCAGTTCCAGCGCGAGCTGTGGACCCGCTTCGCTCTGCCGCTGGTGCGCCTGGACTCCACCGGCATCCAGCGCATTCAGCAGGAGATCCCGGCGGGCCGGAACCCGTTCGCCCACTTCAAGCGCGTCATCGTCTCCGTCGACACCCTCAAGTCGGCGACGTACGCCCACCACCTGGAGAACATCACCTGGGATGCGGTGGTCATCGACGAGTCGCACAACCTCGTGAACAAGGGCACCCGCAACAACCTCCTAGCCCGCCGTCTCGCCGAGCAGACCGATGCGCTGATCCTGGCCTCCGCCACTCCGCACAACGGCGACGCCGAATCCTTCGCCGAGCTGATTCGGATGCTCGACCCGGCGGCGATCGCCGACCCCAAGAACTACAAGGTCGCCGACCTCGACCACCTCTACATCAGGCGCACCAAGTCCGACCGCGAGGTACGCGACGGCCTCAAGGACAAGCCCTGGGCCGAACGCGGCGACTCCCTGCCGGTGCCGGCTCCGGCGACACGGAAGGAGGTCGCCGTCCTGGAGAAGCTCGCGAGCGAATGGACGCCGGGCGACCCGAACCGGTCGTCGGTCTGCGCCGATCCCCTGGTCGGCTACAACTTCCTGAAGGCGTTCCTCTCCTCCCACGTCGCCCTGCGTGAATCCCTGGCCAACCGGCGTGCCTACCTGGACAACCCGAAGAGCGTCACGGCGAAGGGCAAGGCCAAGACCGCGCCGGACACCCCCGAGCGCCGCGCCGCTCTCGCCGCCGAGAGCAAGGCCCTCGCCGAGCTGGAGGCGCTGGTCGCGGACTTCACCGACCAGGACTCCGCCAAGCTCGACGCACTCGTCCGCACGCTGAAGGACGACCTCGGCGTCGGCCCGCACTCCGAGCGCCGCGTCGTGATCTTCTCCGAGCGGGTCCACACCCTGGACTGGCTGGCCCAGGAGGTCCCGGCCCGGCTTGGCTTCAAGAAGAAGAACCTGGCCAAGCCTGACAAGATGCGTCCCTGGAAGGCGTACGACGGCGCCGTCGAGGTCATGCACGGCGACACCACCAACGACCAGCAACAGCGGGAGATCGTCGACCGCTTCGGCCGGCGCGAGGAGCCGGTGCGGCTGCTGTTCACTGGTGACATCGCCTCCGAGGGCGTCAACCTGCACCACCAGTGCCACGACCTCATCCACTACGACCTGCCCTGGTCCCTCATCCGTATCGAGCAGCGCAACGGACGTATCGACCGTTACGGGCAGGCGGTCAGCCCCGAGTTCCGTGCGCTCACCCTCACCGCCGACGTGCCCTGGCGGCGCGACGAGGAGAGCGGCGAGATGCTCACGCTCGACGACCGGCTCGTCGGCACCCGTCTGCTGCGCCGCGAGGCCCAGGCGCACGAGATCGAGACCGGCGAGGGCAGCGCCGAGGCCGTCACGGGTCTTTACGACGACAAGAAGGAAGAGGACCGCCTCACCCGCGACCTCATCAAGGGCGGCACCGTCGAGCGGTCCATCAAGCAGTCCCAGCAGGAGTCTGGCGGGGTCCTCGCGGGGCTCCTCGCCGGCGCCAACGCCCGGCTCGCTGACCCGACGGCCGCTCCGGTCACTCTCGGCACGGCCGCGGTGCCCGAGGCCGACGTACCCCACGTCTTCGCCGACACCAAGGCGTACTTCCACACCGCGGTGGACCTCATCTACCCGCAGGCTGAGCGCGAGGCCCTCGACTGGAAGCCCGAGACGGCAGGCGGCCGCATCGAGTTCACCCCGCCCGACGACCTGCAGTACCGCTTCCGGGAGCTGCCGAAGTCGTATCTGGAGCAGGAGAAGATCCTCACGACGCCCAAGTACGACGGCACGCTGCGCATCACCTTCGACAAGCAGTACGCCGCCGACCGGCTGGAGGCCGCCCGCAACGCCAAGCAGGGCAAGACCGACGAGCCCACGTCCCAGTGGCCCAATGTCTCCTACGTCTCCGACATCCACCCGGTGCTCGACTGGGTGACGGACAAGGTTCTCGCCAAGCTCAAGTACGACGAGGCGTTCGTCCTCGCCTACCAGCCAGACGTAGCCAAGGCCACGCGGATCGACGCCGCTCTGCCTTCGGCCCTGACCGGCCCGGTCTATCTCCTCCAGGGCGTTTACTCCAACGCGGCGGGCAAGCCGACGGTCGTGGAGTGGATGGCCGTCACCGGCCTCGCCGAGGCGACTCCTCGCGTGTGGCGCATGGACTCGGCGTTCCTCGCCGCTTGCGGCGTGGGACCCGACATGCCCGGCCGCGCCCAGCCCGTTGACCCCGACCTCCTCCAGGAACTCGTTCCCGCGGCCGTCGATGCGGCCGAGACTCACCTGCGTGAACGCCGCGCCGACTACGACAAGCAGGTCGACTCCTACCTGGCCCCGTACGAGGACCGGGTGCAGGTCTGGGAGCAGGGCGCCCTGATCGCCGTCGGCAACCAGGAGCGCCGTCGCAAGCAGGTGTACGACACCGCCAAGCGCCGCCGCGCCCTCGTACGCCGTCTGCGGACCGACGGCGACCCGATGCTGCGGGTCCTCGGCGTCCTCGAACCCCTCCACCCTGCCACCGTCTCCGCCGCACACGCCGAGGAGTCCGCACGATGAGCTACACCTACGACTCCTTCGCCAACCGCGGCGAGTACCTCTCCGCCCACTACTTCAGCGAGGAGCTGGAGAACACCCTCAAGAAGAGCAAGGCGGGCGACGAGGGCCTGTTCACCCTGTGGACCAGCCGCGAGACCGACCCCCACGACCCGCAGCCCACTCCGCGTGAACTTCTCCCCCGGCTCCGCGGTGAGTACCTGGCCACCGTGCGTCCCTTCCTGTCCGCCCGCGCCCAGCAGGAAGAACTCGGCAGCACCTACGACGACCCCACGGGCGAGTGGGCCGAGCACCTCACCACCTGGCACACCGCCGTCCTCAAGGCCCTCGGTTACGGCGGTAACCGGTCCGAGCCGATCACTGTGCACAACGCGGGCCGGGAGTACGAACTCCAGGTCGCCTGGCACGGAGACGGCATCCTCGCGGTCGACTGCGGCTGGACCGTCAAGCTCGACGGCGCCCTCGACCCCGACGAGGCCGGACAGCTCCTCCACCCCCTCAAGACCGCCGACGGCCTCCTCGAAGTCGGTGAGAAACTGGCGGGCTGGCTCTTCCAGAGCGAACTGCACGAGCTGGGCGGCGATGCGCCCCGCTTCATCCTGCTGCTCTGCGGCGGCGTGCTCGTCCTCGCCGACCGGGGCGCCTGGGCCGAAGGCCGCTATCTCGCCGCCAGCCTGGACGCGGCCCTCGCCCGCAACGACACGGCGAAGGCCGGCGAACTCGCCCTCCTCGCCGCCCTCTTCTCCCATGACATGCTCGCGCCCCGCCCCGACGGCAAGGGCCGCCGCCTCGACGACCTGCTCAAGGCCTCCCGTGACAACGCCGTCGGCGTCAACTCCGAGCTGCGCAAGGGACTCCAGCACTCGGTCGAGATCATCGCGAACGAAGTGCTCGCCCGCCTGCGCGAGGCGGAGGTCGAGCCGCGGGAGATCGAGGACCTCAAGAAGGGCCCGTTCGCCAAACAGCTCACCCGCGAATCGCTGCGCTATCTCTACCGCATCCTCTTCCTCCTCTACGCGGAGGCCCGCCCCGAACTGGGCATCCTGCCCGCCGACGACTCGACGTACCAGACCGGGTACTCGATCGCCCGGCTGCGAGAACTGGTGGCGCGGGAGCGAAAGCTGGTCGAGGAGGACAGCCGGAACGGCTTCCACCTCTACGCCTCCCTCGACGTTCTCTTCAACAAGGTCAACTACGGCCACCGCCCGCACGGCACCGAAGCAGACGACGACAAGCCGGCCGAGGAACGCAGCCAGCTTCGCGGACTGCGCTTCGAGCCGCTGCGCAGCGAGCTGTTCGACCCCAAGGCGATCACTCTCATCGGCCGCCACATCCTCCACCCCCACTGGGACGAGGATGGCGACGAGCAGCCGCGATGGCTGGACCTGCGGCTACGCAATGCGGCGCTGCACCAGGTACTGCGTCTGCTGACCATGAAGGAGGCTGGTCAGAAGGGCAGACAGGGCGGCTTCATTTCCTACCGCAACCTCGGCATT
>NZ_FLSP01000132.1 GCF_900091315.1 Streptomyces sp. DI166 | reverse complement strand
CCGACCTCAGCCGTCCCGCCAACGCCCCCGCCGATACCTCGGCCGCACCCGAACACCCCGCGCCAGCCCCAACGACGCCGACCCCGCCACTCTCCGCACCTGCCCGTCCCGCTCACACCGCCGCGCCCACCACCCATGAGCCCACCCCCGCGACCCGCCAGCCCTCCTCCGACGTGTCGGCCGCACCCGAACACCCCGTCGCCCCACACGACACCGCCCCCGCCGCCACCTTCCACCCCCGCCCACACCGCCGCGCCCACCACCCATCGACCCACCTCCCCGCCCCGCCGGACCCCCTCCAACACCTCGACCGCGGCGCCAGACCACCCCCCAGCCCCACCGACGCCGCCCCCTTCGGACTGGGGAGCTCCGACCCCGTCGGCCCAGTCGGCCCAGTCCACCCCGCCGTCGGAAACCGTCGTGCGCGTCACCATCGACCGTCTGGTCGTCCGCACCACCACCGAACCCTTTCTCGACGCCCCGGCTCCGGAGCGGCGCTCGCGGCTGAGGCTCGACGAGTACCTCGGGAGGCGGCCGTGAGCGACGCGCTCGCCATTGCCGCGGTGACGGAGACCCTGCGTGCCGTGCTGGCGGAGGCGGTCCAGCACGCCGTCCCCGGCGCCAAAGTGACGGTCCGTCACCCCGGTGACGCCGATGCCGCGGTCACCGGACCGGCGTTGAACGTCTTCCTGTACAGAACCGACATCGACGCGGCCTGGCGCAACACCGACCCTCCCGGCACGCACCCCGGCGAGACCCGTCGCCCGGCGCTCGCGCTCGCGCTGCACTACCTGTTCTCCGCGTACGCGCCGCCGGCTGACGACTCCGCCGTTGCGGAGCGGCTGGTCGGAGCGGCGATGTCGGCGCTGCACGACCGGCCCGAGCTGCCTGCGGGCGATCTCAGGGCCGCCGCGAAGTTCAGCGATCTGCATCTGCAGGAGGAGCCGGTGAAGCTCACGCCGTCCGCGCTGACGGCCGACAGTATGTGCCGGCTGTGGACCTCCCTGGGCTCTGGATACCGGCTCTCGGTGGCCTACGAGGCCCGTGTCGTGCTCATCGACAGTTCGGCGCCCTGCCGTACGCCACTGCCCGTGCTGCGCCGCGGGGAGGCCGGATCCGGACCCGTGGCGGCGCCGACGGCGGCGGCGCCCTGGCCGGTGCTGGACGCCGTCCAACCCGCGGTCGCCGAGCCGGGATCGGACATCCTGCTCAGCGGCAGCGGACTGACCGTGGGAGCAGCGAGCGTTCGTCTGACGCACTTGGTGCTCGGCGGACCGCCGGTCGTGCTGCCCGCCCGTGCCGCCGGAGCCGACGCGGTGAGCGCCACGCTGGGCGAGAACCTCGGTGCGGGCTGCTGGTCGGCGGTGGTCGTGCTCACCGCTGCCGACGGCGGCGAGCGAACCACCCGGCCGCGGACCTTGCGTGTCGCGCCGCGCGTCACCAGTCCTCTGCCGCTGACCGCCGTGCTGGACCCCAAGGGAGCCGCGGTGCTGGAGGTGCGTTGCGCATCCGCTGTTCACCCGGGGCAGCGGGTGGAGCTGCTCGTGGGCAGTCGGCCGGTGCCGGCCCAGCCCTTCGCGCGGGCCACTCGCACCCTGCGGTTCCGGCTGGCCGCGGGCGTGCCGGGGCGGTATCCGCTGCGCCTGCGTGTGGACGGGGTGGACAGCCCGCTGACCGGCGGGGACGCCGAGCGGTTCGACGCGGACACGGCGGTGGTGATCACATGACGGGCACCCGGGTCGAGCTGCACATCCGCCGACTGGAACTCGACGCGGCCACTGCGCCGTCCCGGGCCGCGCTCTGCGCGGCGGTGCAGGCGGAGTTGGCGGCATGTCTCGGCGTCCGTCCCGCCCGCCGGGACCGGGACGCGGCCGACGGCGACGAACCGGGCGAGGCCGCCTGCCGCCCCGTACCGGTGGATGCCGGGCTCTCCGCTCTCGGGCGGCACGTCGCCCTGGCCGTGCTGCGGGAACTGGGCGTACCCGAGGCGGAGCGGCCTCGACCGCGGGCAGGTGAGTTCAGGCCATGACCTCACCCGCGCCTCGGCGGGGCGGGATCGTCTTCCTCGATCCCGAACAGGGACGTGTGCTGCGCGTCGTACCGTTCCAGTACAACCCCGACAGCATCACCCGTACGCTCAGCCCGCGGGGCATCGGCGCCGACGCCGGGGACCGGCTGGAGGCGCTGCGGTTGCAGGGACCGCCCCGCGAGACGTTCCGGATCGAGGCCGAGTTCGACGCCACCGACCAGCCGGGGGCGGCGGGCAGTTCGGGGCAACCCGCGGAATCGGGGCTGTTCGGAATGCTGTCCGCGCTGGAGACAGCCGTCAGTCCCTCGGTGGAGCAGCTGACCCGGCAGAACGACCTGGCCGCCAAGGGAATCCTGGAGATCGCCCCCGTCCAGGGCCCGTTGCCGGTGCTGGTGCTGGGCCCGCGCCGGGTGCTGCCGGTGCGGATGCTCGACATCGACGTCACGGAGGAGGCGTACGACGGGGAGCTGAACCCGATCCGGGCGCGGGTGCTGCTCACGGTGCGGATTCTCACGGTCGACGACGTCGGCTTCAGCCACCGGGCAGGCGGTCTGCACCTGCAGTACCAGCAGGGCAGGGAACGCTTCGCGGGCCTCGTCGGATACGGCCCCGGGGCCGTCGGCTACTCGGGGGGCTGAGCAGTGCACCAGGAAGCCGGAGGAGTTCGGTCATGATCGAGCCCAACAGCAGGTACGAGGCGGTCCCCACCGCCACGTACACGTTCCCGGACGGCAGGACCGTCGTCCATCTGCGCCGCCGCTTCGTGCCCCGGCCGGAGGAACTGACGGCCGTGGGCGAGCATGTCGTCGTCGCCGGGGACCGGCTGGACCTCATCGCGGCCCGCCGGTACGGGGACCCCGAGCAGTCGTGGCGGATCGCCGATGCGAACCGGGCGATGCGTCCTGAGGAGTTGACCGCCGTGCCCGGTCGACGGCTGCGCATCACTCTGCCCGCCGAGGCGTCCGTGCCGGGCCTCGGCGACGGGCCGGCCCGGTGACGGCACAGGCCCTGCACCTCATGCTGCTCACCGGGGACGTCGTGCCCGCCCCGGCCCCGGCGGCGCTCGTCGATGCCCTGCACACGGCGCGGATCACCTGTGTCAGCGGCCGGACCGGCGGCTTCCAGCTGGTCTTCGCCGTCAGCGCCGGATCCCCGGTGGCCCGGGCCGTCGTGCCGAACGGGGCGCTGCACCCGAAGAAGCGCGTCGTGGTCGCCGTGGTCCTGGCGGGCCGGTGCCATGTCCTGACGGACGGGGTGATCACCCATCAGGAGCTGCACACCGCGCGGGAGCCGGGCCGGTCGTTCCTCGTCGTCACCGGTGAGGACCTGTCGGCACTGATGGACCTGGAGCACGTCAGGCGGGCCTTTCCCGGGCTGCCGCCGCACCTGCGGGCGGCCGCGGTCTGCTCCTCGTACGCGCAGTACGGGATCACCCCGAGGACCGTGGCGCCGGTACTCACCGACCAGCCGAACCCGGTGGTCGACATCCCGGTGCAGTCGTCGACCGATCTCGCCTATCTCCGGTCCATGGCCGCGGACGTGGGGCACGTCTTCCACCTCGAACCCGGCCCGGCGCCGGGTGTCAGCACCGCCTACTGGGGTCCGCAGAACCGCGACGGCGCCCTGCAACCGGCGCTCACCACCGGCTGCGGCGCCGCGGACAACGTCGAGGAGCTGTCCTTCTCCTTCGACGCCCTGGCCGACTCCGACCACCGGGGCCACCGCCTCGAACCGCCGTCCACGACCGCGTCCGAGGTCACCCCGCCGCAGCCCCGTCTGCTGCGCAGAAGCCTCGCGGCGAGCCCCGCACAGGTCCTGCGCACCGACACGCTCGTCGGCCAGACCGGCCGCACCCTGACCAGGACGATGCTGGCCGGACTGGGCAGCCGGCTCGCCACCGACCCCGTCAGCGGCCACGGCACGCTCGACGTGCTGCGGTACGGCCATGTCCTGAGCGCCCACGGCCTGGTGGGAGTACGCGGAGCCGGACAGGCGTACGACGGGCGCTACTTCGTGTCCGGCGTCACCCACGATCTCACCCGCGACACCTTCAGACAGCACTTCACGCTGGTCCGCGACGGACTCGGCGCCGACATCGGGACGGTGACCCCATGACAACCGCGGCAACAGCCCGGACAAGACAGTGGCACGGCATGTACGAGGGTGTCGTGATGTCGGCCGTGGACCCGACCGGAGTCGGCAGACTCCTGGTGCGTGTCCCCGAAGTACTGGGCCCCGACACCGCCGTGTGGGCCGCACCGCTGACCCCGCTGGCCGGTTCCGACTGCGGCATGTACGTGGTGCCGCCCCCGGACTCCGGGGTGTGGGTGCGATTCCTCGACGGGGACCCGGAGCGGGCGGTCTGGGTCGGGTTCCGGCGGGGCGGGTCGGGGGACGTGCCGTCGGCGGCCAAGGCCGCGCCGCCGGGTGTCCCCCAGATCGTCCTGGCCACGCCCTCCGGGAACGCGCTGGTGATCAGCGACATGCCCGGCCCCGGTGGCGGCATCAAGCTGCAACTGCACGGGGAGAACGGCCCGTTCATCAAGATCAATGAGACATCCATCGAGATCTCGTGCGGGCCCGGACTGGCCACCGTCCAACTGGCCGGTCCCCAGGTCAACGTCAACAACGGCGCGTTGACGGTGCTGTGAGGAAGCCATGCCCGGACTGCTGCTCCACTACGGCGCCCTGATGATGTGCGCCCACCCTCCCGGCCTCGTGACCATCCCCGCGCCGGTCCAGCAGCGCGTCCTGGTGAGCGGCCAACCGGTGGCCACCAGCGCGGACATGTTCCTGGTGGCCGGGTGCAGCTTCCCGGCCGCCACGCTCGGCGCGCCGCCCTGCACGAGCATCACCTGGCTGCACACCTCGACCCGGGTGTTCGTGGGCGGTCTGCCGGCCCTGCTCCAGCCGTCCCCGCCGGTCAGTGTCGCCCCGGCCATCGGCGTGGGCACACCGCCGCCGAACCCGCCGATGGTGCAGGCGATGCAGCTCAGGGTCCGGGGGATGTGACCGCGATGGACATCGAGTTCCCCTACCGGTTCGACGACCGCGGCCGCACGGCCACGGCCGGCCACGCCGATCATGTGCGGGACATGGTCGAACTGGTCCTGTTCACGACTCCCGGAGAGCGCGTCAACCGGCCGGACTTCGGGTGCAACTACCTCGACCTGGTCTTCGCCGGGAACAGCCCCGAGCTGGCGGCGACCCTGGAGATGACCGCGCAGGCGGCGCTCCAGCGCTGGCTCGGCGATCTGCTCACCGTGGAGTCCCTCACCGTCACGTCGCAGGAGGCGACCCTGCACGTCCATGTCGCCTACGTCCTCACCGCGACCGGTGAGCGCCGCACCGTCACCGTGGGCGGAGGAGTCCTGTCATGACCGTGCTGCACGGCCCGGACGACGATCCGCGCCCCGGGGAACCGGCCGGGATCGCGGAAGTACGGGCGCACCCGGACCGGCGGACGCTGACCGTCGCGTTCTTCGGCACCCTTCCGCGGCGCGTCACCCGCGACAGTTTCCTGATCGAGGGCGGTCGCCGCGTCGTGGGGGTCCGTGTCGCCCGGGTCACCGCGGAGGCCGGGCCCGAACCGGAGGGCTCGGGTATGACCCGGCTCCGGCTGTATCTGGACCGGCCGTGCGACGAGTCCACGTACCGGCTGCGGCTGTTGGGGCGCGGTTTCCACGGCGCCCACGACCGGGCGGACTTCACCTTCGCGCCCGGTGTGCGCGCTCAACCGCGGGGCGCTCCGCACACCGTCCCCGTGGACCGGCCGCCCGTGGGTGCCGAACCCGCGATCGACTATCTGGCCAAGGACTACGCGAGTTTCCGCCGCCTGCTCCTGGAGCGGCTGTCGCTGACCCTGCCGCGGTGGAACGAGCGGCATGTGCCCGACCTCTGGCTCACCCTGGTCGAGCTCCTGGCCCACGTCGGTGACCGGCTGAGCTACCAGCAGGACGCCGTGGCCACCGAGGCCTACCTGGACACGGCACGGCTGCGCACCTCGGTGCGTCGGCACGCCCGCCTCGTCGGCTATGCCATGCACGACGGCTGCGCGGCCCGCACTGTCGTCTGTGTCGAGGTGTCCGCGCCGCTGCGCGTGCAGACGGACGACCTGGCGTTCACCGCGCTGCCGGAGGAGGCGGGCGCCCGGGGCGGCGGGCCGACGATGTCCCAGGAAGCGCTCACCGCAGGACCGCATCCGGTCTACCAGCCGCTGGAGAAGCGCACCGTGCGGCTGCGCCCGGAGCACAACTGCATTCCTCTGTGGGCCTGGGGGCAGGAGGTGTTCGAGCTGCCCGTCGGCACCACCCGGGCCGCCCTCCTCGACGGGCGGGGCGGAGAGCGCGCGCTGGACCTCAAGGCCGGAGACCTTCTCGTCCTGGAGGAGAAGCAGGGCCCCGGTGGTGGCGCGCCCGACCCCGAACACCGGCAGGCCGTCCGCCTCACCCGCGCCACCCGCGACATCGACTCCGATTCCGGCACCCCGGTCGTGAAGATCGCCTGGGCGGACGAGGACGCCCTCACCTTCCCGCTGTTGGTGCGGAACCCGGCGGGTCCCGACGGCCGGCCCGAAGCGTCCGTCGTGGCGCTCGGCAACGCTGTCCTCGTCGAGCACGGACTGGACAGCGCCTGGCTGCCCGGCGGGGACCCCGAGGAGACCGTCCTGGTACCGCGGGCGCCGGACGGGCCGCACTGCGGCGCGCGGACGCGGCCTTTCACGGCGCCGGTGCGCGGCACGCCCGTCACCTGGTCGCCACCCCACCCCCGCCCCGCCGACGTGGCCGCCGCACAGGCCCGACGACTGCTCGACCTCGCGGCCGAGGCGCGGGACCGGCTGCGCGACCTCCACCACGGGACGGCCCGTCTCGACGAGGACGCCCTGGGGTTCCTGCGGACGTGGTTCGGTACGTCCGTGGCAGGCGACCTCGCAGACCCCTCGCACCGCCATGACACCGTCGCTCGGCTGCACGCCCGGTTCGACGACATGCTCGGACCCCAGCGGCGCCTGGAAACGCTCATCCGCCGGGCCCGGTCCGGATACGTCCTCGATCCGGAGGCCGTGTGCTGGGAGATCGGACAGAGCTTGGGAGAAGCGGCCGAGAACGCCCTGCGCCACGACAATCCCGCGCTGTACGGCCCGGCCCGCACCGCGCTGCGGCCCGACCCCCGTGAGGCCCTGCCGGTGCTGCACGTGACGGAGACGGACGGAACCGGGGCTCGGTGGACCCCGCGCCGGGACCTCCTGGGGAGCGGTCCCCACGACCGCCACTTCGTGGGCGAGACCGACGACGACGGCGTGCTCACCGTCCGTTTCGGGGACGGCCGGTGCGGACAGGCGCCCCGCCCGGGCACCCGGCTGCGCCTGGCCTACCGGGTGGGCAACGGCCGGTCCGGCAACGCGGGCAGCGAGACCGTCAACCGGATCACCCACCGGACCGCGGACCTGCCGTCCGTGACCCGCGTACGCAATCCGGTGCCGGTGACCGGCGGCACCGATCCCGAGCCCGTGGCCGAGGCGCGGCGTGCCGCCCCCCGCGCCCCTTTCCGCACCCTGCTGCGCGCCGTGACCGCCGAGGACTACGCCACCCTCGCCGCGGGTCATCCCGAGGTGCGGCACGCCGCCGCCACCCTGCGCTGGACGGGGAGCTGGTACGAGGCCGACGTCGCCCTCGACCCGGTGGGCACCTCCGTGCAGTGGCAGCCGCTGCTGGCGGACGTGCGCGGCATGCTGAACCGGTACCGGCTCATCGGCCACGACGTCGTCACGCGCCCCGCTCCGCTGGTCCCGCTCGACGTGGCCCTGCACGTGCTCATCGACCCGCACCACGCCACCGCCCATGTGCGTGAGGCACTGGAGCGCCGCCTGCTGCCGGGGCGGGGGCCCAACGGCGCTCCGGGGTTCTTCGACCCCTCGGTACTGACCTTCGGCACGCCGGTGCGGGCCAGCGCCCTGGTGGCGCTCTGCATGGGCGTGCCCGGGGTCCAGCACGCGGAGGTGACGCTGCTGCGCAGGTACCGGCCCGCCGGTGGGGAGGCCGAGGGGCCTGAGGTACCGGACTCCGGGGAGCTGCGCCTGGCGCCCCTGGAGATCCCGCGGCTCGACGGTGACCTCACCCACCCGGAGAACGGTCGTCTGACCCTGCGGCTGAGGGGCGGACGATGACGGGCGCCCCGAGCGGCGTGCAGGGGCCCGGCCGCCCCGGCCCGGGACGGGTGTGGAACCGGCCCGGGCTGCCGGAGCTGTCCTACCGTGCGGGCAGCCACCGTGACTTCCTCGACGCGATGCTGGCGCGGCTGTCCCCGGCCGACCCCCGGACACCGCTGGCCGCGCTGACCACGCGGGAGCCGGACGATCCCTCGATCGCCCTGCTCGACGCCTGGGCCGTCGTCGCCGACGTGCTGACGTTCTACCAGGAACGCATCGCCAACGAGGGGTTCCTGCGCACCGCGACCGAGCAGGAGTCCCTGACCCGGCTCGGCAGACTGGTCGGTCACCGGCCGCGCCCGGCGCTGGCGGCCGCCGCCCATCTCGCCTACGCCCTCGATCCCGGGACGTCCTGCGTCGTACCGGCCGGCTCGCAGGTCAGGAGCGAGCCCGAGCCGGGCGGGCTGCCCACGGTGTTCGAGACCACGAGGGACCTCACGGCCAGGGCCGAGTGGAACACGCTGCCGGTGCGCACCACCCGCGCGACCGCGCTCACGCCGGATGTCGCCACCGGCGTCGGCTCCATCGACGTGGACGGGCTGCAGCAGGCCCTGC
Organism: Streptomyces sp. DI166; assembly: GCF_900091315.1. Lineage (GTDB taxonomy): Bacteria > Actinomycetota > Actinomycetes > Streptomycetales > Streptomycetaceae > Streptomyces > Streptomyces fuscus. The sequence goes on along the minus strand of NZ_FLSP01000132.1, from coordinate 9,082 downwards.
GTCCCGGCGACCGTCTGCTGTTCACCTATCCCGACGGGCGTTTGAACCTCACGCGGCTCGTGGTGGGCGTGGACCGGGATCCCGCGGCCGGGCGGACCACCGTGCGGCTGAAGGTTCCCGACCCTCCGCGCCAGCTCGACAGCGCGGTGGAGGCGCTGCGGGACGACATGGAGGAGGCCGCGGCGCGGGCGCCCTCGCGGGGACCGTTCGAGGACCTGCTGGCCATGGTGCGGGACATGCGCCGACGTGCCGAGGAGCTGCGCGACCCGGACACCCTCGCGCGCCGGATGGACCGCGTGCTGCGCCGCCTCCGTGAGCGGCTGGCCGACTTCGGTGACGGCGTGGACGCGGAGGCACTGGTCAAGCGGGCCGCCGTACGGGTGGCGACCGCCAAGGACGCCGTCCGGCGCCTGGCCGAGGAGCCCGCGCGGACGACGCCGGCCGGCGGGGAGGCCGTGCTGCGGGACCTCGGCGGCCCCGGCGGGCGCGTCGTGCACGCGGTGGACCCGCTGCTGAACGCGCTCGGCCCGGGCCAACCGCCGCCGCGCCCGTCCGGGGACGTCGCCGACGCGCTGGGCGCCGGGTCCGACGCGCTCCCCCGGCTGCTGGCCGGCAACCGGCCGGGGCTCACCGAGGCCCTGTACCAGGCGCTGTCCGCCGTTTCTCTCCCGGCCACGGCGCCGCCGGGGGTGCGGCACTTCCGTGTCACCACCGCCCCGCTGGGTGCCTCGATCCCGGACGTCGGCCGGGTGAAGCGGTTGCTGCGCGCGGCGGCTCCGTCCCGGTCCCAGGGTGACCGTCCGCTCGCGAACGACGTTCTGCTGCTGGACGCGGTGCACGAGGAGATCCAGCCGGGCAGCTGGATCGCGGTGCAGGTGGCGGGCCGCACCCGCATCCGCGTCATCCGGGTCGTCGAGGTGAGCCGGGTGTCCGTCGCCAACGACCAGGACGCCGTGCGGGTGACGCGGCTGCGGCTGGCCGAGCCGTGGACCGAGGACTGCGAGGACATCTCGGTGCGGCGGGCCACCACGGTGTGGGCGGCCGGTGAGCCACTGGTGCTGGTTCCCTCGCCCGACACCACCGACCTGGCGGGCAGCACCGTGCCCCTCGACGGGGTCTTCGAGGGACTGGCCCCCGGAAGGCTGCTCGTCGTCTCGGGCGAGCGGACGGACATCGTCCCGGAGGACGGTACGGGCACTCGTCGCCGGGTGGGCGTGCCGGGCTCCGAGCTCGCTGTTCTCGCAGGTGTGCGCCATGCCTTCGACGGCACCTCGTACGACGACCGGGTGCGCACCACGCTGCTGCTGACGGCGCCGCTGGCCCACCGCTACGCCCGGGGCACGGTCGTCGTGCACGGCAATGTGGTCCCGGCGACCGCCGGCGAGACCGTCACGGAAGTCCTCGGCAGCGGTGACGCCGCCCGGGCCGGTCAGGTGCTGCCCCTGCGGCAGAGTCCGCTCGTCTGGGTGCCGTCGGCGAGCGCCGACGGCGGTGAGGAGGCCCTGACGGTGCGCGTCGACGACGTCGCGTGGCAGCGGACCTCCGACCTGAGCGAGGCAGGGCCGACCGCGCGGGTGTTCAGCCTGCGGGCGGGCCCCGGAGGCCGTGCCGCCGTGGAGTTCGGTGACGGCCGGCAGGGCGCCCGTCTGCCCTCCGGCACGGAGAACGTCACCGCCCGCTACCGCGTCGGCGGCGGACGCGCCGGCAATGTCGCTCCCGGCCGGATCAACCAGGTCGTGAGCAAGCCCCTCGGGGTCAGCGGGGTCACCAACCCGCTGCCCGCGACCGGCGGTGCCGACGCGGACGGCCCCGCGGAGCTGCGCAGGGCCATTCCCCTGCGGAATGCCTCCTTCGACCGGCTGGTGTCCGTGCGTGACTACGAGAGTTTCGCCCGTGCCTTCGCGGGGGTCGGCAAGGCCGTGGCGTGCCGTACCGTCGCCGGAGGCCGTCCCGTCCTGCACGTCACGGTGGCCGGTGCCGACGACGCCCCGCTGGACGCCTTTTCGCCCCTGCTCGGCGCACTGCGATCGGCACTGCGCCGGTACGGCGACCCCTTGCTGCCCGTGCGCGTCGAACCGTGCGAGCGCGTACGGCTCATCGTGGTGCTCGGCGTGCGCACAGCCCCCGGCCACCTGCCGGAGAAGGTCGAGCGGCGGGTCCGCGAGGCGCTGGCCGCCCGCCTGGGATTCGCGGGGGCCCAGCTGTGCCGTCCCGTGTACCTGAGCGCCGTTGTCGCCGCCGCGCACACGGTTCCCGGCGTCGAGCTCGTCGATGTCGACGCCTTCGGGGGCGTATCCGAGGGCGCGGACGCGGCCTCCGTCGTGCGGTTCGCCGAACACCCCTCCGTCGTCGCGTGCGTTCCCGCCCTGCCGGCCGGACCGCGCGCGGTCCAGGGCTCGGTGCCTGTCGGCGGCGCCGCGCCGCGGTCGGTGCTGCGTCCCGCCCAGTTGGTCCTGCTCGACCCGAGCGTGCCCGAGACGCTGATCCTGCGGAGGATTCCATGACGCCCGACGAGCTCTACGCGCTGCTGCCCACGGTGATCCGTCGGCGCGACGCGGAGGAGGGCGGGCCGCTGCGCGCTCTGCTGACGGTCGTGGCCGAGCAGGTCGCCGTCCTCCAGGAGGACATCGAACGGCTCTACGACAACTGGTTCATCGAGACCTGCGACGACTGGGTCGTGCCCTACATCGGCGACCTCGTCGGGTACGAGATCCTGCCCGGCATCGCCGCCGCCCTGTCCGACGACACCTCGTGGGGAACCGGCCTGTCGGCCGTCGTGGTACCCCGCCGGGATGTCGCCGACACCGTCGTGCACCGCCGCCGCAAGGGCACCCTGCCGCTGCTGGAGGACCTCTCGTCGGCGGTGGCCGGGTGGCCCGCGCGGGTCGTCGAGCACCGCCGTCTGCTGTGCGTGACCCCGTCGGTGCGGCGCCTCACCTCCGAGGCCGGGGCCGTGCGCGAAGGGGCGGCGGGCGGCGGCCTTGCCGACCTGCGCAGTCCTGTCGCGCTGGACCGGCTGGGCGGCCCGTTCGACGGGTTCGCCCGCACCTTGGAGGTACCGCGCGCGGGATCCGCCCGCCGTCCCGGCCGGTACGGCATCCGGTCGGTCGGGCTGCACGTGTGGCGGCTGCGCCCCTACTCCGTGACACGCGCCCCCGCGTACTGCCTGGACCGCGACCGGGCCTGCTACACCTTCAACGTGCTCGCCATCGACACTCCTCTGTTCACTGCCCCCGTGCCGGAGCCGTCGAGCTTTCACGTCGCGGACGAGTCGAACGTGCCCGGCCCCATCGGCCGCAGTGCCCTGGCCGAGCGCCTCAACGACTACTACGGGCCCCACAAGAGCCTGTGTGTGTGGACCGGGCCCGACGACCCGGTGCCCCTGGACCGGATCGTGTCCGCCGACCTGACCGGCTGGCGTTACCGCCCCCGTGCCGGGCAGGTGGCGGTCGACCCCGTCCTCGGCCGTCTGATGCTCCCGCCGGGCACGGCTCCCGCCCATGGCGTCCGGGTGACGTACCACTACGCGTTCTCGGGCGACCTCGGCGGCGGCGAGTATCCCCGCCCCGAGCCCGCCCCCGCCGACGGCTGCGAGCCCTACCGGGTGGGTCCCGGCGGGGACCACGGCAGCATCGCCGAGGCGCTGGAGCACTGGCAGGCCGCGAAACGGGCCCACCCGCACAAGGCCGAGGCGATCATGGAGTTCACCTCCAGCGACGTCTGGGCGGAGTTGGACGAGATCCGCCTCGACGCGGGCGACCGGCTCACTCTGCGCGCCGCCGACGGGGTCCGTCCGGTCCTCCGGCTGCGCGGCCGGTACGGCGAGGACCGTGGGCGCGTGCTGACGATCACCGGTCCCCGGGGCGGGCCGCCGTCCGAGGCCACGGCGCGCATCGTCCTCGACGGGCTGCTGGTGACCGGCGGCTGCGTGCGCGTGCGGGGCGGCGTGGAGCGTCTCGTCGTCCGGCACTGCACCTTCGTGCCGGGGTGGGAACTGGAGGGCCGGGGCACACCCCTGGCTCCGGGGGCGCCCAGCCTGGACATCGCCGACAGCCCGGTCCGCGTCGAGATCCGGCGCAGCGTCCTCGGCACCGTCACGGTGGCGGGCCGGGCGGGGCGGGAACCCAACCGGGTCGACCTGTGCGACAGCGTGCTGGACGCGACGTCCCGGGACGCGACGGCGCTCGGCTCCCCAAACGGGTCCCCCGCGCACATCGTCCTCACGGCCCGCTCCAGCACCGTCATCGGGTCCGTGCGTGCCCGGGCCGTGGACGTACTGGAGAACTGCCTGCTGCACGGCGAGGTGCGGATCGACCGGTGCGACCGGGGCGCCGTACGGTTCTGCTGGCTTCCGCCGGACTCGCCGACACCGCCGCGCTTCCACTGCCAGCCGGAGCACTCCCGCGCCGAGGAGCGGGTGGTGCTGCGCTTCGCCGCCACCAGGTACGGCCGCCCCGACTACGTACGGCTTGCCGACACCTGTGCCGAGGAGATCCGCCGCGGGGGCGACAACGGCTCGGAGCCCGGCGTGTGGCGCCACCTCTTCGAACCGCAGCGGGAGGACAACCTGCGTACGAGGCTGGCCGAGTACACGCCCGCCGGATGCGACGCCGGGGTCTACTTCGCCACCTGAGTCCGCGCCGAACCGCGCTCCGACCACCCCGTACCGCCCTCTCGGCCCAGGCAGGAAGAACACACATGCACGGCGACTTCTCCCGCGTCATCTTCGATCCCGCTCGGCGCTTCTCCTCCGTTCTGTCCCAGCAGGGCCGGGTGCAGCTCGACGCCGACTTCAACGAGCAGACGGCGATCCTCCTGCACTACGTACGCACCCTGGCCGCCGATCTCCTCGGCCCCGCCGCCTACCCGCCCGAACCGGAGGGCATCGGCGGGTTCGGGATCGACAACTACGACGGGGACACCTTCACCGTGGCCCCCGGGCGCATGTACGTCGACGGCATCCTGTGCGAGTGCGACGGCACCGACTACTGGGACCAGCCCGACGGGCACCTGGACCCCGAACGCGACCAGCTGCCCACCGGCCCGTTCCTGGTGTACCTGCGGGTGTGGGAACGGTTCGTCACCGCCCTGGAAGCCCCGTGGATCCGGGAGCCGGCCCTCGGCCCCGACGGACCGGACACCACAGCGCGCACGCGGGTCGTCTGGCAGGTGTGCGTACTGCCTCTGGAGTCGGACTCGTCGCCGCCCGACATGCGCAGCGCCGGACGCTTCCTGGACGCCCGTGTCCGCAGCGGTTTCGAACCGCGCGGCATGCTCTCCGCGCGGACCCGGCGCCCCGGCGAGGCGACCCTCCTGCCGGACGGGGTGACCCCGGCGTCCGGATACCGGGGACCGGAGAACCAGCTGTACCGGGTGGAGGTGCACCGGGGCGGCAGGGAGGACACGGCGACCTTCAAGTGGTCGCGGGAGAACGGCTCCGTGGTCCTGCCCGTACGGGCCGTGTCGGGGAGTCAGGTCGAGCTGGACACGCTGGGCCGCGACGACAAGCTCGGCGTGGATGTCGGAGACGTGGTGGAGATCGTCGACGACGCCGTGGTCTGCCGCGGGGCGTCGGACCGGCCCGACGAGGACTGCGGCCGGCTCTACACCGTCCGGAGCGTCGACTACGCCGAGTGCAGGGTCACCCTGGACGCCGACGTCGGCAACGACCCGTTCCACCACTCCGTCGGCCTGGTGCCCACGCGTCACCCGCTGCTGCGCCGCTGGGACCAGGGCGCGACGGGACGGGGCGGCGCGATGGGCCTGCCGGTGCGCGAGGGAGAGTGGCTGTCGCTGGAGGACGGGGTCGAGGTCCGTTTCGAACCGAGCCAGGACAAACCGCGCGTCTACCGCCGCGGCGACTACTGGCTGATCCCTGCCAGGGTCCTCACCGCCGACGTCGAATGGCCCCGCGGGCGCCAGGGGCAGCCGCTCAGGCGCCGCCCCCACGGGATCCGCTACCACTACGCCCCGCTGGCGTTCCTGGAACCTGGGGACGGCGACCGCTTCCGGCTGGTGGATCTGCGCGTGCCGTTCCCGCCGCGCCGGTAGGCCCGGCGACGCCGGAGGTCAACGGCCCGCGAACGCGTAGAGATAGACGCCCCAGGCCACGACGAGCAGCAGCGCCAGGACGACCAGGGCCGTGGGCGCGGAACGGGCCGAAACCTGTGCTCCCGTCGTCAGGTTGCGCAGCCGCTTGACCCGGAGCGTGCCGCGTTTCACCTTGCCCTGGGCACGCACCCGGTCCCCTTCGTTGACGGCGCCCTCGAAGGAGGAGCCGCGCATCTCCACCGGGACGAGGCGCAGGGGACGGCCCTGCCGGTCGTGCACCTCCACCCGGAAGTTGCACACGACGGTCGAACTGGTGTTGCCCGAATTGCCGTGCACCTCGGTACGGATCTGCACGTGGCGCGCCACTCCCTCGACCAGCCCGCTGCCCGCCAGGGTGCCCACCGGGAGCGGCGGGACCTCCGGCGGGGGCGGCGGTCGGTGCCGGACCGGGGGCGGGGCGACCGGGGGCGGCGTCACCCGGGGCGGGGCGACCCGAGGCGGTGGGGGCGGGGGCGGGGGTGGCGGTTGGGGCGGGTGAGGACGGAGGACCCGTCGCCGTCGCGGCGGCTCCGTCACCTCGCCGTCGTCGTACAGGGGGACATAGGCACCGCAACGACGGCATCGTGTCGCGCCGTGCGGCACATCGGTGCCGCACATCTCGCAGGCCCAGCCGCCTTCCACGGTCAGTCCACCCGGTAGGTGACGTAGTAGAGAGACCCTTCAACGGAGGACGTGGCGAGTCTGGCGATGGGGCCCTCCCCTCGCTCGGCCTCCTCGATACGGATCGAGCCCAGCAGGTCGTCGCTGGAGACGTCGTCGTGGTCCCACAGGGAGACGTTCTGCACGCGGTCGACCGGCACGGACACGCCCAGGAGCTGGGTCTGTCCCGAGCCGACCGTCCCGGGCGAGCCGTTGCCCGGCCAGACCGCGTTCGCGAGGTCTCCCTCGGTGCTCGTGGTGATGTACAGGTTGTCGGGATCGCTGCGGGCCGTGTCGATCGCCGCGACGACCTGGGGAACGGCCGAGACGAAGCTCTGCAGAGTGGTGCCGATGCTGTTCAGGGGGATCTTGGCGGCAAGGGCGCTCACCGCTTCGTTCACGGCCGCGTCGGTGCCGGTGGCCGCGCGGATGCAGTAGGCGTCGAGGAGAGTCGCGGTGGCTGACATGGCCTTCTCCTGTCGAGGTGATACGGGCTGTGGTCCTGGTGTGCCGTCGTCGAAGCCGTCAGCCCTGGATGTCCATGAGCCGTCGCCATGTCTTGTTGCCGACCATGCCGTCCGCGGCCAAGCCGTGGTCCGTCTGGAACGCGCGCACGGCGGCGTCGGTGCGCGGGCCGAAATTGCCGTCGACGTCGAGGGGCGGAGTGCGGCCGAGTTCGTTCAGGCGCCGCTGGATGTTCTTCACGCCTTCGGCCACGGTTCCCCGCCGGGCGAAGGGCTGGTCCGCGGCGGCCCGTTCGGCGCGGCCGGGATGGCCGGCCAGCCACTGCGCGACGTCCGGCGGCAGGGCGCCGGGAGCGTGGGTCTGTCCGGGCCGCGACCCCTCCATGTCCTTGATCGCGTTGGCGTACGTGGTGAGCTGGCCGTCGTCGAGGGAGTTCACCGTCGTGTCGGTCCCGACGCCGAGGGCGGCGGCGACCTTCTGGGCGTACACCTCCGGGTCGTTGGAGCCGTGACCCGCCGGGGCGTAGTCCCGCATCACCGAGGCGATCGTCCGGTCCCCCCGCTTCGCGAGATAGCGGCGAATGGCCTCAAAGCCCGTCGCCTCGTCGGGGAAGACGGCAAAACCGCGATTCTGTTTTCCGGGAAAAGCGCCGTAGCTCTCCGCCTCACCCGAGCGCACGATGTTCCCGGGATTCTGGTTGTTCCAGGCAACGGTGCCACCGGTGCGCATAAATTCGTCGTAGAAGACATGGTCGACGCCGAGGATATTGACGACATCGCCGGGTTCCATGTCCGGTGCTTCAGGCCAAGGCATGCCGGCCTCCAGAAGTGGAGCAAACGCTGGCGTGTGCATCTTTCAGTCTAGGCTCCGTGGGGCCCGTCAGCCACGCGAAGAATCCGTTGCGAATTCCACAATTTCCGTTTCAGGAGAGCTGATTGCAGCCGCCATCGAAGAGGGTCGGCGGCAGACTGAAACTCCAGCGGATAGGCCGCTTCGGCAGTCGCCACGAAGTGAGGAGCGCGAGGTGTCCGCATTCACCATTGACATGTCGAATCCGTTCCCCAGCGGGTTCACGAGTGATCTCGGCGGCCCCGGAAAGGGAGGGCATCAGCCGCCCGACTGGTACATCGAGTACGGCATGGACCTCGGCGCGCGTGCGGGCACGGCGGTGCACGCCGCCTTCGACGCCCATGTCACCAAGTTCAGCCCGCACAATCCCTCGGCCGACAACGCGAAGGTCTACGGCGCCCAGTTGTTCATGCGCGCCCCGAACGACATGATGGGCGGCTTCTACACCCATCTCACCAACGTCCCGGCCGGGTTGGGCGTCGGTTCGCAGGTGTCCCGAGGGGACCTGCTCGGGCACGTCCACGAATTCCCGCCCACGGCCTCGCATCTGCACCTCGCCCTGGTCGAGATCATCGGGGGCGCTCCCGACGGCCGGTATCAGGGGGTCGACGTGCACCGGACGTTCCTGGACACGGCGAACAGCGGGACGGTCGTCCCGGTCACCTTCCACCAGGACGGTTCGCCGCCCACGCCCGACGGGGGCGGAGGCGGAGGCGGTGCGAAGGTGTTCCGCCTCGGGTCGACGCGCGGTGTGCAGGAGGCGCTGGCGGCCCTCGGCTTCGACCCCGGTGCCATCGACGGCCTCGACGGGCCGAAGACCCGGGCGGCGGTGACGGCCTTCCAGGGCAGCCAGGGCCTGGTGCAGGACGGCATCTGCGGCAGCGCCACCCGCGCGGCCCTGGCGGCCGCCCTGCGGGCACAGGGGCTACAGGCCGAGGGCGGTTGACCGGACGGCCGACGGCCTGCCCCGTGATGGCGGGGCAGGCCGTCGTTGTTCGGTGATGTGCCGGGCTAGAGG
>NZ_FLSP01000131.1 GCF_900091315.1 Streptomyces sp. DI166 | reverse complement strand
TCCGACGCCAGGCCAAACACCCGGATCAGGTGGGAACCGGTACACCACTTCCAAGGACACAACCCATCCGTCGATGCGATTGCTTGTCCCGGTGCTTCGTTCTTCCTGCTGGTATCAGCGCGGGTCTCGCTGCACGCAGGTCTGGCGGCAGTGCGGTCACCTGGGGTGGTCTGCGGCCACCCGGGGTGCCCCGTGTTTTGGTCAAGGGAAACGGGGGCGTCGGGTCGGTGAGCCGGGGCAGTATGGCGGGGTGGTTGGTCTGCTGTGGGATGACGTGAAGTGCTTCTTCGACCCCGATGTAATGGGGTCGCTGCCGGACGTGCGTGTCCCGGATACCTCGGTGGGGGACTGGCAGGTAGTCCTCGATCTGATTGCGGAGAAGGGCTGGAAGTGCCAGTACTCCGAGGGAGGAACAGTACTTCCGGTGCCCCGGGCGGAGGCCGTACTGTCCCGTCCGGCGGATGCCGAGTGCCCGGACCTGCGGGTCTGGCCGACGCCCGATGTGCTGGCGATCTTCCGTTTCCGTGCCGCAGATGAAGTCGATTTTGACGTCGACCTGCGGGAGTTGCAGGGCCAGGATCGACTCGATGTGTTCTGCGGGTTCCTCCGGGAGATCGGGCGGCGGCTGGGCAAGCCGGTGCTGATGGATCCGGAAGGCGACGAGTGTCATCCGGTGCTCGGCTTCGATGTCGAGGCCGATCGAGTCGTTGTCCTCGCAGACAGCTTGTCGCCGCCGAGGACCGCGACGCGGTCATCTCCGGCCTGACGCTGCCTTACACCGCGCTGGCGTCCAAGGCCACGTCAACCGGATCAAGATGCTCAAGCGCCAGTTGTTCGGCCGCGCCGGCTTCGACCTCCTGCGCAAGCGTGGCTTGCTCGCGTGACAAAGCTGGCCACCTCGCACCGCAGGAACAGCTATACCGGCTCCTCGTACAGATCGATCTCGGAGGGCCTGCGACCGAGCAGCAGCGCGAGACGCCCCTTCATAGCGGTGAACCACTCATCGAGCTCCGCATCGGCATCGTGGAAGAACCAGGAGTCGAAGCGTCCCAAGGCGTCCAGGTCTGGTGCGGGCTCGTATCGGAGTTCGCAGTGAACTTGCACGTAGTGGTCGTGCTCGCCGTCGTCGTCGATGACGCCGAACTGCCGGGTGAGGCTCACGGTGAACATCGGTCGCCCGCTGAAGGCGTACGTGCCGTATTGAAAGAGCAGGCCGTCGGAGTCGGGCGTGGGTGCTGTGTCAAAGCGCCTGCGCCCGAAGCTCACGAAGGCGAGCCAAGCACCCCGAGTGGTCCACTCGGTCATCTCCGACCGCCCGGTCGCCAGCTCGGCTCGCAGGAAGTCGAGAGCTTCCTCCGGCCGTGGTCTGTGAGGCACGTTGGATCCCTTCGCTTGGAAGTCACCTCGTTTTGGGGCCGTCCCACGGCAGCGCTTCACATGCCTCGGCCTGGGCGGCCGCGCCATGGCTGGGGACGTTCGCCTGCAGACATCGGGAGGTACTGCAGTTTCACAGGACCTGGATAGAAAGCTGAGCTGTTGGGGCCGGTCATGTCTTCGCCGGCCAGGTAGCGATGGAGCCATTCGGCGAAGCTCATGCAGTGCTCGACCCAGGTTTCGTCGTAGTTGACCACGAGTCTGGTGGAATCGGCGGCTGCGTCAAGGAAGATCGTCTCCCCTCGGTCGGTGCTGGCGATCGGCCACAGGCCGTTGCGGGTGCCGAAGCTCAGTTCCTTGAGTCCGAGGAGCTGGTGGGGGTCCTCGTCCGCGCCGAGGTCGAGTTCCTCCCAGGGCACCTCTGACCACGCCTGGACGGTGTCCCGGATCCACTGGGCCAGGTTCCACCGCTCGGTCGAGGGGTGGGACAAATAGAGATGACCGTTGAGTTGGATCGGGGCGTATGTGTCGACGATCGCCCGGTAGTCGGCCGGCAGCCGTATGCCGAAATCGGCGTGGAGGCGGTCCCACGCCGAGGGCTCTGCATAGCGGCTCTGGGCCGGTCCAAGCATTGCCATGGTGGCAGCCAGATAGTCGGTCATGGGGTACCTCGTGGGTTTGGATTGCTGCTGGGCAGCAGGCCAGCGGCAGGGCGGGATCGTCCGAATGCGTTACGGATCATGCCAGCCTGCCGTCCTCGCCGGTCAGGTCGCCCTCCTGCGGTGCAGATCAGGGCGTCGGCGATGCCGACGAAGGTCAGGAAGCGGTCGGCCTTGCGTTCGTAGCGACGGTACAGGCGGCGACACCCGGCCGGCCACGCCACCGTCCGCTCCACGGTCCAACGGTGGCAGCCCAGCCGCTGGGAGGACTCGACGCCCTTGCGGGCGATGAGCGGGACGATGCGTCGAGGGCGGAGCCATTGGCGCAGGTCGTAGTCGTAGCCCTTGCCGGCGTGGAGCATGGCGGGCCGCCGATGGCGCAGTCCGCGGCGGGAGCGGATCACTGGGATACCCGGCACGAGGGATTCCAGACCTTGGCTGTCATGCGTGTTCGCCGCGGAGATCCCGACGGAGAGGGGCAGACTGGTCCGCTCGGTGATCAATGGATCTTTGAGCCCTTCTTCCGGAATCCACGGGAGTCGGTTCCGTCAGGTCCCCCTTCATCGTCCGCATGCTCAACGACTCGATCGCGGCGCACCTCGACCAGCCCCACTCGCCGCGAGCGTCGAGCTCGTCCAGCACCAGGCGGTGAAGCCTGCCTCACCCGGGCCCGGCTCCGCTCGGTGAACTGTCGGTGCGCGGTCGGTCCGGACGGGCCGAAAGTCGCCGTTAGCGGGCGCCATGTACAGCCCCTCGTGGCCACGAAGATGATCGCTGCCAGCACCTGTCGGTCCCCGTACCTGCGCCGACGGCCACCCTGAGGGCGAACCGGAGCGGCGGGTACCACCCGCTGGAACGACTTCCGCAACCTGTCGGGTCGTATCCAGCCCCGGCCACCGAGGCGGTCACTCTCTGGTCTACAAGGGTCACGTCCACTGGAGTGGCCGTCGATGCACCACTCCAGTGGACGTGACCCCAGTGTCCCTCAACTGTCGTACGCCCTCTGCCTGTCCTTGCGTGCTGTGGGCTTGCCCCGCGCGCACTGCCCGAACCGGTCCGGGTCGGGGTCGTGTCAGCGGTCGTCGGTAGCGTGATCGCTGTGATGGTGGGAAGTGAAGAGACCCGGCTGGTCGTCGTGCGTGGCAACAGTGCCTCGGGGAAGTCGTCCGTTGCGGCCGGTCTGCGTGAGAGGTTCGGCCGCGGCCTGGCCGTGGTGGGCCAGGACAATCTCCGCCGCATCGTGCTGCGCGAGCGCGATCGGCCTGGCGCGGCGAACATCGGGCTGATCGACCTGACGGCCCGCTATGCCCTTGACGCCGGCTTCCACGTCGTGGTCGAAGGCATCCTGTACGCCGACCGCTACGGGGACATGCTCGCCGGGCTGCGTGCCGACCACCGCGGTCCCACTCACTGCTACTACCTGGACGTGCCGTTCGGCGAAACCCTCGCCAGGCACGCCACCAAGCCGATCGCCGACGACGTCAACGAGACGCAGCTGCGCGGCTGGTACCGGGAGCGTGATCTGCTGCCCGGCGGCATCGAGACCGTCATCGGCGCGGACAGCGCCTTGCACGAAACCGTTGGCCTCATCATGCTCGACACCGGCCTTGCCCACCTGCCCGCACTGGACCGCTGACCGTGGCCCCGCTGCGACCGATGTTGTGCCTCCCTGTGGTGCTGGGGTGCTGCGATGGATGTTGCGCAAGTCCTCACCGTTTCTTGGGATTTGCCCAGGCCACTCCAAGCACCCCAGGTTCCTGGGGCAGGCGCTTCGCGGTCAGGTAGTCAGGAGACCGAGGGAAGGCCATCCCACGTCCAGGATGGCATCGGCCGGCCGTCCGGCTCGCATCCGTAGGGGAGCAGCCGGGTGGGCACGGCGGTGCCCGCCTTCAGCGCCCGCTCGGCCAGCGTCTCTGCTTCGGCGTCGGCGCCCGCTTTCTGAAGAGCGCGCAGCAGTGACAGCACTGCCTCTGGCTGGGTGATCTCGGCGTGCACGGCGGGATTTCGCGCCACGAGTTCCCGCACTGCGTCGTCCGCTTGCGCGTCCTGCAGCCCGGTCAGAAGTGCTGCGACGGCGATGGGATCGGTGAGGTCCGCATGCGTCACCGGACCGAGCGCCAGTAGTTCATCCATTGCCGTCGGTTCGTTCACCGAGGCCAAGTTGATGAGCAGCAGGCCGATGTTCTCCGTCGCATCAGGGTCCATTTGGGTGACCGGGTACTGTGTCAGAAGAGCCTCCCGTGCGTCCTGCGGGTTTGTGTCGCGCACCGCCTGCCACACCCCGGGATCCAACAGGTCCATCTCCTCACAGATGCGAGTCCACAGAGTCCGCACGCCGCTTTCGTCCCCCAGGGCACGCAGAGTGGTCAGCAGATCGGCCATCTGGGAAGCTGCGTACGCTTGATCCTCGTAGTACGTGAGATCGGCGTGACGGGCGGGATCGCGCTGAAGCAGGCGCGCCACCGCGTCGTCCGCACCGTGTCTGTTGAGGACGTCCAACAGCCAGGCCGTGCCTCCCGCGTCCGTCAGACTGACGGCGGTGGCACACGCCAGCAGGCGTTCCCGCTGCGGGGAACCGGCCACCTCAAGAAGGTCCAGCAACCTCGCGACGGACGCGGCGTCTTCGACCCACGCCCGGCTCATGGGGTCCCACCACTCGATGAACTCCAGCGCCGTCTCTCTCGCCCCGGCCATCAGCAACTCGGTCAGCATCCAGATGGGCTCGACGGGGTCCATTGGGTCGAGATACGTCTCCGGTCGGCGGGCCAGAAACGTGGCGAGTTCCGTGTCGGCGCCGGCTCTGCGCAGCTCCTCCAGCACGCCGGGCAGCCCGGTCCAGCCGGGAGGGGGAGGAAGCTCCGTCCGGGAGGCGGCGCCACGGTCGAGCAGTTCGCGGACGAGCCCCTCTTCTCCCGCTCTACGCAGCCGCTGCAACGTCGCATGCAGCAGCAAGGGGTGTGATCCGTAGAACTTCTCGCAACATGTGATCAGGCCACGCTCCCGCAGGACGGCTGTAGCGGCCTCTGCGGAGGACGGGGCATCATTGAGGGCTGCCAGAAGGTCGATGATGGCGAAGGCGTTGTCCATGGAACAGTGCGCGGCGGTCCACCGGGGGACGGTCCCTGGCGGGTCGAGTGCGCCGTGGACATGACGCACCAGTAGGGCGGGGGCGGAGGGGCTGCCCGCGAGTACGGCGCGTCGCCAGAGCAGTGCCGCGTGCCAGCGCAGGCCCCTGTCCCAGGCGGACTGGCCCAGACGGCACAGATCCTCCGGGTCGGTGGCGTGTTCGAGGAGGCTCTCCCAGAGAGCGGGGGCCGGGCTACGGTCCGCCCGGTACCGGCGCATGTGCTGATCCAGGTAGTCGGCTGGCTCAAAGACCGCGGGCGCGCCGGAACGGGGGCGCAACGCGTTCAGTGCGGTGAGGGTGTGTACGGCCGTCACCGTCCCGTCACCGCGCCGGCCCTCGCACAGCGCCGTGAGGTCCTGCAGGGCCCAGTCAGGGTCCCCGCTGCGTTGCCGCGGGGACAGGACGCCGTCGGCGGCCTGCGCCAGAAGGGCGGGCGGCATCGGGGCGTGGTGGCCCAGACGCCGGGCTTCGAGAGCCATGCTGATCAACGCGTGTTCCGACGGAGTGAAGAACATGCCGGGACCTGACAGACAGGCATCCAGCAACTGAGGTCCACCGGTCAGATGTTGGATGACGCGGCCGTCTTCTCGCGCAGCCTCCAGCGCATGCTCCATGCGCGGATCACCGGACAGATCTGCCCACGCCGCCAGGTCGTCTTCTGACAGATGCGGGGGAACGGTCAGCCGCAGCGTCAGGGCGGGGTGGGTGAGGAGGGTTCTCGCTTGGGTGTGACCGAGCTGGTCTGTCTGCGTGAGCGCTGTCCAGTACGGGTGGGTCCAGAAGGTCGCGAGAGCCACCAGTCCCGGACTCCTCCCCAGGCACCCGTGGAGCGCCTCGGCTGCGGCTTCTCCGCCGGCGCCGTAGAAGAATCGCTGGGCCTCGTTCAGCCACAGCACCGAACCGTTGCCAACCTGTCCTGTGTCGAGAAGTTCCAGCAGGTCTGCGGCGGTGGTCGGCCGGTGCAGGGGCCGTTCGGGAGCGAGCTCGATCAGCGCTTCGTACAGGGCACGGGTCTTACCGGTTGACGACTCACCGGTCAGGACCAGCAGGCGGGGGGTACCCCCCTCAAGAGCCCTCGCCAGTGCCTCGTGCAGCCTCACGTCATGCTCGCGGAAGAGGTACGGGGTCAGCGGCCCGTGGGCCCCCTCATCAGAGCTGCTCCCGGGCAGAGGGGCACCGTGCACCTCCAGGGACGCGGCCGTGCGGGCGGTAACGGGCGGCGCCCCTGGTGGATCACTCCCGCTCGCCGCCTCGCGGAGCAGGTGGCGCAGCGCCACGTACGCAGTGTGCTCCCGGGAGCGCGGCTGTACGACACTGAAGTGGTCGCCCGGGAGGGCCCCGCTGTCGGGGAAGGCTCCCTGCGCCGACGCGCGAGGCACCACGCGGTCGCTCTCGGCGGCGAAGACGGAAAACGGTATCGGACAATTTCGCTCACTGACCGTCACAGCGCCGACGATGTCGCGCAGCACGCTCGCATGGGTATCGCGCACGTCCTCGTCGAGGGTGCGCAGCTGCCGCTCTTGGGGATGGGTGCCGAGCAGGAGCTTCCGAGCGCCCCGTGCTATCTCCGAGCCGGCGTTCGGGCAGGCGAACAGGACGACCCGTCGGATGCGTGCCAGTTCCCGGCCACGACCCTCAGCGAGCATCCGCACGAGATAACGCTGGATCACCAGCCCGCCCATACTATGACCCACCAGCACCAGGGGCCGACCTGCCATTGTGGCGTCCAGATACGTCTTGAGGTGGTCGGCCACCGTGCTCAGTGAGGGCAGCGACCGGTCGGGTCGCAGCCGGGCGAGGCCAGTGGCGTAACCGAACGCCCGTGCCTCCACACTCCCCAGTTCCGGATCCTCGTCGATCAGTGAGATGAACCGGTTCCACACCTTCGCTCTGGAATTGAAGCCATGGACGAACACGACGCACAGTCGATCCCCGTCACCCATACACGTGCCCTCCCCCGTACACGATGAACTCGCGCGAGGTACCTACCCAAGCCCCCACAGCCGCGAACGGCCCATGGACCTATGTTCAGGTCGCTGCGGGCTCGGCAATCGGGCCGACGACCCCTCAGGGCACGCAGTTCCTGCACGGACTGGTGCCCGCCAATGCCGTAGTACGCCTGAAGCAGTCCGCGGTCCGCCGGGGCGTCGACCGGCTCCGATCGATGGGGACGGTGGTCGTGGACGCGACGGGCACCTTCCGGCCTCCCGGCGACAGCCTGCGCGGGCTCCTGGGTACCGTAAGTCACCCGGTGGTCACAACGACGGGCCGACGGGACCACCTCGACCCGCTTGTCGCACAACTGGACTGGCTGTCCCGGCACGGCTACGAGGGCCTGGTTAGCTCGGCGACGCTCGTCGTGTCCGAGCTGGACGCGGGGACGACGAGAACCGCGAGCGGCGGCCGGGCAGTCGACTTGGTGGGCGAGGTCTGCCGGGTCCCGTACGACGACGCCTTGCGCGGACGGGGCCTCGTCGACCACGCGTCCCTCAGCCCCGCCACCCGGCAGTCGTTCGCAGACCTGGCCCGCGTTGTCCGAGCAGCCCTCGAAGACGGTAACCGGCACTGAGGAAGATCGTCCGACTCGATGGGCCACAGGGAGGTCATGGCTGAACGATGAGCCACCACTGACTGTGCGGCGGTCGTCCCACCGGGAAATCCGCAACACCCCTGCCCTCAGCGGGAGTTACGGCATGCACCCTTTCCTGGGGTGTGAAGCGTCAGGCCTGTGCGTGGCGCAGTGTCACGCCGTCTTGGGGAAGGCCGGTGGTCAGCTCCCGGTCCAGCCGCGTTTGGAGTAGGAGGCGATGCCGGTGAGCGCGATCCTGAGGAGTGCGCGCAATTCGATGTGGAGCGGTACCTTCTCGTCGGCGACCTGCGTCCAGCGGTACAGGAGCCCCAGATAGGCGTCGCGCAGCATGTTTCCCGCCGCTACCGGATCGATGTCGAGGGCGACGTCCCCCCGCGCCTGCCCGGCCGAGATGATCCGGACGAAAATGTGCCCCGCGTACTCGGGCTCCTCCAGGAGGGGCTGGCCCGACTTCACCCAGGCGGTCAGCATGACCTTGGTGAGGTCGCGCTCCGCCTCGTTGAAGTCGGCCAGTGCGGACATGCATCGTTCCAGTTGCACGGTGGTGTCGTCGCCCTCGTGGTCCAGCGACTTCTCCATGAAGGCCTGGAGCTTCTCCTGGCGCTGCTGGGCCCATGTGGTGACGAGGTCCTCCTTGCGTTGGAAGTGATTGAAGAAGGTTCCTCGTGCCACGTCGGCGCGTTCGGTGATCTGGTCGATCGTGGTGCGCTCGTATCCTTGCTCGGCGAAGAGCTCCAGGGCGGACGTGTACAGGCGGTCGTGCATGCGCTGCCGGCTGCGCTCCCGTCGGCCGGGGGAGCGTGCGGGCTGGGGTTCCTCAACCGTCATCGGCTCTCTCTTTCTCTGCTCGGCCCGTGTCGAGGTGACGCCGTAAACGTCCGGGTGTCCAAGAACGGCGGTCCGGTGACCGCCGCGAAGATCGTCGACCTCGTCCGCCGGGCCGGGCTCTCCTTCCAGATCGGCGTGCAGGTGGCCGAGGTGGGACCACTGATCAACTCCGGCCGCGCGCTGGCCTTCGCGCACGCGGACGCCCTCACCGTCGAGGCCGGCCAGTGCGACCGCTTCTTCCCCGAGATGGTCGTCTCGCCGCGCCCGGCCGTTGACCGCCGCACGAACACCATCAGCCCGGCCTGCGGCCATGGCTTCGGCCTCGACCTCAACGAACGCGCCGAACCCTGGGCCGTGTCCCACCGCGCCGAGGGCGACTCCTCCTGGCGGTGGCTCCCCGCCCCCGAGAAACGCACGAAGGAATTCGCATGACGACGTCCTACTTCTCCGACCTGCTGGTGGAGTTCCTCCACCAGCAGGGCATCGACAAGGTCGCCTTCAACCCCGGCGCGTCCTTCCGCGGGGTGCACGACTCCCTCGTCCACCGGGACAACGCCGACATGGCGCCGGACATCGTCATGGCCTGCCACGAGGAGATCGCCGTAGCCCTGGCGCACGGCTACCACAAGGCCAGTGGCCGCCACATGGCGGTGTTCGTCCACGCCAACGTCGGTCTGCTGCACGCGTCCATGGCGATCTTCAACGCCTGGTGCGACCGCGTACCGCTGCTCGTGCTCGGGGGCAACGGACCCGTCGACGCGGGTCTGCGGCGCCCCTGGATCGACTGGATACACACCTCGCAGAACATCGAGTCCGTGGTCAAGGACTACGTGAAGTGGTGCGATCAGCCCATCGGTCAGCGCGCCACCGTGGAATCCCTCTACCGCGCCTTCAAGTTGATGAACACACCGATGCACGCCCCGGTGTTCGTGGCGCTCGACTTCGCCGTGCAGGAACAGCCCCTGGAAAGCGGTGTGCGGCTGCTGCCGGCGACCGCCACCGAGGGGACCCGGTTGCCCGCGCTGGGCGGAGCCGACCTGGAACACCTCACCGAAAGGCTGAAGGAGGCACAACTTCCCGTCCTGGTGGTCGACTTCTCCGGACGCGACCCCGAAACGGTCGCGCCGCTCGTCGCGCTGGCCGAGACGCTGGGCCTCGCCGTCGTGGACCGGGGCAACCGTATGAACTTCCCCAACACCCACCCGCTCAACGTCAGCCACACGGACCGTGCCCTGCTGGCCGACGCGGACCTGGTGATCGCCCTTGAGGTACAGGACCTGGTCGGGGCCGTGGGCTCCTTCCTCAGCCTCACCGACCAAGGGCTGCCGGCGAACGGCGCCGAGATCGTCACCATCGGCTTCAACGAACTCCTCACCAGCAAGTGGGCCGCCGACTACCAGCAGTTCGTGCCGGTCACGCGGGCCGTCGCGGCGGACACCGCCGAAACCGTGGGCCGCCTGCGCGCCCTGGCCGAGGACCCGGCGGGGCCCTTCGTCGAACCCGCGTTCGCCGAGCGCCGCGAACGGCGGGTCAAGACCCTGTCCGCCGCGCACACCGAGGCCAGGACCGACTGGGCGCGGCAGGCCGACGAGGCCAAGGGGCGCGCACGCATCCACGTGTCCGCGGCCGTCGACGAGATCCACCGGGCCCTGCGGGACGAGGAATGGGTCCTCACCAACACCGGCAGCCTCACCATCGACGGCTGGGTGAAGAAGCTCTGGCCGCTGGAGCGGCCCGGCAGCTACCTCGGCCTCAACGGCGGCGGTGGTCTCGGCTACGGCCTCGGCGCCTCGATCGGCGCCGCGCTCGCCCACCAGGGCGACGGGACCCTCTGCGTCGATCTGCAGGCCGACGGCGATTTCCTCTACACACCCAGCGCGCTGTGGACCCTCGCTGCCTACGACGTGCCGCTCCTTGTGATCGTCATGAACAACCGCCTCTACCTCAACTCCACCCAGCACGCCGAACGCATCGCCGGCAACCGTGACCGCGACCCCGGCCGTGCCCACATCGCCACCAGTTTCTACGACCAGCCGGTGGACTTCGTCGCCCTGGCGCGGTCCTACGGCGTTCACGCCCTGCGCCGGGTCGAGCGGATCGAGTCGGTCGCACCGACCGTCGGGGAGGCGGTGGACCACATCAAGGAGCACGGCAAGCCCGTCCTCGTCGAGATCCTCATGGAGTGAACGGGCCCTCCCGCAGCCCCGGAACGACTGCCCATCCCCTTCCCAGGAGGCATCCACCATGACGGTGGTCTTCGAATGCATCTACGACGACGAACGGTACTTCGGCCTCGGCATACCCGAGGACGGGGCGCCCCTGCGCCTGTACCCCTCGGCCGGTGACTCGCTGGCCACGCTGCTGCTCGCGGCGGACGCGGAGACCGCCCCGGCCCTGCTCACCCGCGGGCGCGGCGAGTTGCACGTCCCGGCAGCGGATCGTCACCGGGTGCGGATGCTGCCGCCACTGCTGCCGGCCCAGGTGGGTGACGCTTTGGTCAGCGGCTTCATGATGACGCACAACGTGAAGGTCGGCGCCGAGGTCCCGGACCAGCCCAACTGGTTCGTCAAGGGACTGGGGGACGTGCTCAGGGTCCCCGGTGAGCCGCTCTCGGTGCCGAGCGACGCGGTCGCCGTGTGCGAGGAGGCCGAGGTGGTCCTCGCCCATGTGGGCGACGAACAGGGCGTGCCCCGCTACGTCGGCTACACCTTCGGCAACGACCTCACCGACATCGGCCGTTTCAAGCAGCATGCCGGGCACCTGTCGTACGCGAAGCTCTGCGATGCCGGGGTGGCCCCCTGGCTGCACCTGGGCGATCCGCCCGGCTCGGCGACGGGTGAGGTCACCGTCGAGCGGGACGGGACCGTGGCGTGGAAGGGGGCGTTCACCACCGGCACGGACGCCCTCCACTACGACCTCACCACGATGATGTCCCGCCTCTTCTCGTACCGGGCCCTCCACCACCCCGGACGGGTCCACTACGTCTTCATCGGCGCGGACCGCAGCAGCTTCCACGCGGGTTTCCGGATCACGGACGGCGACCGGGTCACGATCGACGTTGAGAGCCACGGCGTACAGCTGTCCCACCCGCTTGCCTGGACACCCCCGCAGGAGGAGGGATGAGTTCCCCGCCCGCGTCGCGCAGGCTCAGCGGCGTGGAGGCCGCGTTCGCCTACACCCACGCGCTGATGCACGGCACCACTCAGGTCACCACGCATGTCACGGTGAGCGGAGACATCGGCCCGGAGCGGCTGCGCGCGGGTGCCGCGCGCTGGGCGGAGGAACTGCCCTTGCTGGCGCTGCGCATCGAGGAGCGGGCGGACGGCCTGTGGTTCACCACGGGGCCAGGCCCGCTGCCCGACCAGATCAGGCACAGTGCCCTGACCGTCCCCGACTCACCCGACGACGTGCTGCGCCGTGAACTCAACGACGTACTGGCAACCGGCGGCCCGTTGTGGCGGCTGCACGCGGTGAGCGATCCGGCGGCCGGGGTGACGCACCTGTACTTCACCCGCAACCACGCCATCTCGGACGCCCACTCCACCGGCGCGGTCGTCAGGGCGCTGCTGGACGCGCTGCTCGGCCACACCGACGGCGCGCACCCGCACGACGTACGCCGACTGCCGCCGAACGGCGATGCGTTGACGTACCGCCCGCCCGCCCCGGCCGGCGCCCCACCGCCGCCGGCGACGGCCTCACCGCAGCCGCTGCCCTTCGCCGCCCACCGACCGTGGGCCCGGCGGAAGGCCGACTTCATCCCCCTGACCTTCGGCCTGACGGAGAGCCGGACCCTCATGTCCTGGTGCCGGAACCAGGGCCTGACGGTCAACCAGTTCTTCTCCGCGGCACTGGCCGAGTCGTTCGCCGAGACCACCGGGTGTTCGGAAGTCTCCCTGTACACCGCTGTGTCGCTGCGGCGACGCTATGCGCAAAGCCCTTCGCTGCCGGACGTGGGCTGCTTCATCAACGTGCTGAACGTGCCCCTGCGCCTGGACCGGCCCGACCTCGTCGGCCACGCGCGCGCCTGTGCGGGGGCGCTGGCGCGGGCGGACGCCGACTGGCGGCCCGACGTCCGGGAGCACGCGGCGATCCGGCGGGCGGTCGAGCAGGTCGCGGCTGCCCGGTGCGCGCCGGGGATCTGCATCACCAACATCGGGATCGCCGATCCGGCGCTCGGCCCGCACATGGACCGGGTCACCGGCTACCGGACGGTGGTCAACCGGACGGGGGCCAATTACGGTCTGGTCCTCCATCTCGGCACGCTGGGCGGGAGGTTCGGCGCGGCCCTCGCCTTCGGCGTCCCGAGCACGGACCCGGCCACAGCCCGGGCGGTGGCGAAGTCCCTGCACGACCGGGTGGTCGGACCCGGCCGGGCCTAGACCGGGTGGTCGGACCCGGCCGGGCCTAGGCGGTCGTGTCCTGCCGAAGGACCAGGTCGAGAAGGCCGGGGAAGCGGGCGTCGAACTCGGCCCTGCGCAGTCGGTTGAGGCGCTTGGGCCCGGCGTCCCGCTGTTCCAGGAGGCCGGCTTCGCGCAGGACGGCGAAGTGTCGGCTCAGGGTCGCCTTGGTCACCGGTACGTCGAAGCTGCCGCACGCGCGTTCCCAGTCGCCCGCTCCGGCCAACTCTCTTACCAGGGACTGCCGGACCGGATCGGCGAGGGCGAGCAGCGCCGTCTCCAGCGACACCTCGTCGGGGTCCGTGTGGACCGGGGGCGTGCGGTGGCTCGCGGTCGCCGTCTGTTGCTTGGGCTGTGCCGCCATGAGTGGTTGCTCCGTCCCGCTGGCTGGTTCCGAATCGCGTGCGCACGCTCGGATTGCCGAGTGTTCGATGATCTGCGTACACTCCGAGTGTTCGTCTCGTAGCGAACACTCTACCGGAGCCGGTGGCGCATCGCCCGGCTCCCTCCCCCCTCACCTGCCCTTCGGCACCCACCCATGGAAGGAAGACCCATGGCACAGAACCAACCCGGCAGGACCCGGCCGGGACTTACGCTGTTCGCGGCCTGCCTCGGCTTCGTGGTCGTCATCCTGGACGTCAGCGTCGTCAACGTCGCCACCAAGGCACTGGGCGCGGACCTCGGCGGCAGCCTGTCCGGCCTGGAGTGGGTGATCAACGGCTACACGCTCACCTTCGCCGCCTTCCTCCTCACCGCCGGCGCCATGGGCGACCGCTACGACCCCAAGCACATCTTCGTCCTGGGCTTCGCACTCTTCGCCGTGACCTCGCTGGCCTGCGGCGCCGCCCCCTCCCTGGTAGCCCTGATCACCGCGCGGGTCGTCCAGGGCGTCGGGGCCGCCATGATCGTGCCGTCGTCCCTGTCGATCGTGAACACCAACTTCCCCGACCCCGCCGAGCGCACCCGCGCCGTGAGCCTGTGGGCAGCCGCCGGCGGACTCGCCCTCGCCCTGGGCCCCGTGGTGGGCGGCCTCCTGGTGGACTCACTGGGGTGGCGCTCGATCTTCTACGTCAACATCCCGATCGCCGCCGTCGGCATCGTCCTCGTACGGGCCTACGCCCGCCCCGCCCCCGCCCGCGACGCCTCGATCCGCCGTTCCCTCGACCTGCCCGGCCAGCTGCTGGCCGTCGTCGGCCTCGGCGCCCTCACCGGAGCGATCGTCGAGGCGAACGCCCAGGGCTGGACCTCGGCCACCGTACTGACCTGCCTGACCGTCTTCCTGCTCGCCCTCGCCGGTTTCGTCGCCGTGGAGCGCCGCAGCGCCGATCCGATGCTGCCCCTCCATCTCTTCGGCCGGGGAACGTTCACCTCGACCTCCCTCATCGGCGTGCTGCTCAACTTCTCCTTCTACGGCCTGATCTTTGTCTTCAGTCTCTTCTTCCAGCAGGTCTGGGACTACTCGCCCCTCGTCGCCGGTCTCGCGTTCCTGCCGATGACGGCCGCCATCATGATCGCGAACCTGTCCTGCGGCCCGCTGGTGAAGCGACACGGCGCCCGCACAGTGCTGATCACCGGCAACACTCTGGCCGCCGTCGGCTACCTGGCCACCGTGCCCGTCGTCGGTTCCGGGTCCTACGCGCAGATGGCCGTCCAGTTCGTGGTCGCGGGCTTCGGAATCGGCCTGGTCGTCCCGTCCATGACCAACGCCATGCTCGGCTCGGTGGACCCGGCCAACGCCGGAATCGCCTCCGGCGTACTCAACGCCTCCCGGCAACTGGGCGGGCTCATCGGGGTGGCCGTCATGGGGCTGCTCGTCGGGCAGGCGACGTCGGACCACTTCCTGCCCGGCCTGCGCGCCGCGCTGATCTGGGCCGTCGCCGCACTCCTGATCAGCGGGGTGCTGAGCGCGATCGGCCTGCGCGGCCCCAAGCCGCCGACTGCCCCGCCGCCCGCCACCACCGCCCGTCCCGCCCAAATCCCCAGCACCGCCGACACGCGTTGACGGCGCAAGGAGTGCCATGCCTCACCTCGTCCTCGAACACTCCGGCAATGTCCGGGAGCACATAGACCCAGCCGTTCTCTTCGGCGCGCTGCACAGACAACTGGCCGCTGTCGGAGGCTTCCGCATCCAGGACTTCAAGAGCCGCCTCGTTCGCATGGACCAGTACTTCATCGGCGACGGCACGCGCGAACAGTCCTTCGTCAACCTCGACGTACGCACGTTCGGCGGCAAGTCCGCCGAGACCCGCGCGGCGATCAGTGCGGCGGCCCTCGCCGTTCTCGCCTCGGCCTTCGAGCACACCCTGCGCGAGAGGGCTGCGACATCTCCGTCCAGATCACCGAACTTGACCGGGACGCCTTCGCCCGTACCCGGTCCGCCGACACCCATCCACAGGAGCAGACACCCTCATGAACACCTACGAAGACCAGCGCGTACTCGTCGTCGGCGGCACCTCCGGCGTCGGCCTGGCCACCGGCCGTGAGTTCGCCACGCGGGGCGCCGCCACCGTCATCGCCTCCCGCAGCCCACAGCGCATCGACGCCGCCGTCACGGAGCTGAGCGGACTGCCCGGAGCCGTGACCGGCCACACCCTGGACATCCGGTCGGACGACGACGTGGAGCGATTCGCCACCGACTCGGGGGAGTACGACCACGTCGTCGTCACGGCGGGGGAGACGCCCATGGGACGCGTGGACACCCTCCCGCTCACCGACGCGTACGCCGCGATGGACAGCAAGTTCTGGGGTGCCTACCGCATCGCCCGAGCCGTCCCCGTACGCCCCTCCGGCTCCCTGACCCTGCTCGCCGGCTACCTCTCCCAGCGCCCCGGCCGGGCATCGGCCCTGCAGAGCGCCATCAACGCGGCCCTGGAAGCCCTGGCCCGGGGCCTGGCCCTGGAATACGCCCCCCTGCGCGTCAACGCCGTCTCACCGGGCCTGCTGCGCACCCCGCTGTGGCAGAACCTGAACCCCGCCGATCGCGAGCAGATGTACAAGGCCGCCGAAAGCCGCCTCCCCGTCGCCCGAGTGGGCGACCCAGCAGACGTCGCCCAGGCCGTCCTCTTCCTCACGGCCAACGCCTACACGACGGGTACGACGGTGTATGTCGACGGCGGGGGCATGATCGCCTGAAGGGTCAGGGGAGGGCTGCCGTCGGGCAGTTCGGCCTCGTGCAGGGCGAGTTCCCGCGCGCGGCCTTGCCGGACTGCTCGTCGTAGTCGTCCGCCACGCAGCGGGCATCCTCACCGATCAGCCGGACGGTCTTGGACGCGGCCGTGTGCGCCTCGGATCGGCACCTCCTCCTGCAGCGCGACCGGCAGCACTCGGTGACCGGCCTCCCGGCCACATCGCCGGCTGCCGGCAGGTCCGATGCCTGAGGGAGCTGCGAGCGGTGGACGCGGGAGAGGTTGCCCGGCTCAAGGCCGGCGTTGAAGCGCTGGTCGGCGCCCTGTACGAGGTCACGACGGGAGACAGGCACTTGTACCAGCAGTTCGCCGTCCGCCGTGCCACGGTCCGCGCATTGCCGACGCAGGCCAGGCCCGGCCCGTAGCGGGCCCTTCGTTGCCGACGACCGGCCGGGACCTTGGTTTCGGTCCGTCCGCGTCGGTGCGTACATGCGGCATTCGCGGCGAGTCCCGATACCGGTGACCTAGAATTAACTGTCTGTGGAAGATAATTCTTTGGAAGATGAGTGATGGCTGACGCTGACCTGAAGCTGCTGTACCGGGAGCTGGTCTCGCTGGAGATCGAGTTGTGGGGCGGCATCGAGGAGCGGTTGCGGGCGGAGTACGACCTGGCGCTGACCTCGTTCGAAGTGCTGCACCTGCTGTTGAGGCGGCCTGGACGGCGGATCCAGGACATCGCGGAGGAGTTTTCGATCACGGTGGGCGGCACGAGCAAGGTCGTCGACCGTCTGGAGGCGGCGGGGCTGTGTGGCCGGAAGGCCAATCCGAACGACCGCCGTTCCTCGATCGTCGAGCTCACCCCTGAGGGGCGGAAGCTGGTGGGCGGGGCGCTGAGGGTTTTCGAGGAGGAGCTGGAGCTGCGGATCGGGTCGGTGATTTCGGAGGAGTCGGTACGCGAGGTGACCGCGGTCCTCAGGACGCTGCGGGCGGCCGGACGTGCTCTGGACGCGGAACGCAGGGCCGCGGGCCGGACGCCGGTTGCGGCGGTGCGGGCGCCGAAGCGGCCCGGCCGGCCGACCTCGTGAGCCGGAGCGTTTCGGGCATGCCAAGGGGCGGTCTGGGAGGCAGATCACCATGCTCGTCTGTCCCGCAGGCCGCTTGTTGCTGTTCAGCCGGCGATGCCGTGGAAGGCGATGACTTTGTCGATGTGGGCGCGGACGAGGAGATTGCCGGGGCCGCCGTTGCGGGCGGCGTACTCCTGGGTGCGTTCTTCGCCCATGTAGCGGGCGCCGAGGAGGCCGCCCCAGTGCAGCATCTCGTCGGGGTCTGTGGAGGTCTCGGCGTGTCCTTGGAGGATGACGAACGCGTATGGGGGACGGTCGTCGTCGATGCAGAGGGCGTAGCGCCCGTCGCGGGCGAGGTTGCGGCCCTTGACGCCGTCCTTCTCGGTGGTGAGCACGATGTCGTCACCGTCGAGAAGGAACCAGACCGGTGTGACGTGCGGGCTTCCGTCGGCCCGGACGGTCGACAGCTTGCCGGTGCGGGTGCCGTGCGTGACGAAAGCCCGCCACTGCTCGTCAGTCATCTTGCGCATGCGATGCCTCTCACTCGGGTAGCGGCCGTTTGTCGTGCTCTGCGGCCGGCCCGGCCGCAGAGCACGACGAGGTGGGGGTCAGCGGCCCCAGAAGGCGTCCTCGGCGTTCTGGTCGCCGGAGAAGAGCCACATCTGGGTGATCTTGCCGTTCTGGATGCGCAGGAGATCCACGCCGTCCATGGCCATGGAGGTGTCGCCGCGGCGGCCCGTGAAGTGGATGGTGGCGGTGACCAGCTCGCCATTGCCCATAAGGGAGTGGATCTTGTCGATGGCGAAGGTGCCCTGGCTGGCCTCCATCATGCCGCCGAGCATCTGGAAGACGGCGCTGTGGCCCTTGTGCTCGCCGGAGAACTGGTTGGCGCCGGGCTGGTGCCAGACGATCGCCTCGTCGAGGAGTTCGCCGAGGGCGGCCGTGTCGCCGGTCTGCACGGCCTGGAAGTAGGTGCGGGCGATGTCGATGTTCGTGCTGGTCATGGTGTGTTCTCCAGAGGTGGTCGTGCGGGGT
>NZ_FLSP01000130.1 GCF_900091315.1 Streptomyces sp. DI166 | reverse complement strand
GCTTGCGGCGCATGTTCTTCACCTACCTCAGGCGCGAGCTGCGCCGCCGCAGAAAGGCGGCGCTCGTCGTCGCCTCCGGCCTCGCCCTGGGCATCGCCCTGGTCATCGTGGTCAACTCCGTCTCCTCGGGCATGAGCAGGGCCCAGGACAAGGTCCTGGAGTCGCTGTACGGCCTCGGCACCGACATGACGGTCACCAAGGCCGCCCCCGCCGAGGGCAGCCGTGCGCAGCGGCCGAGCTTCGAGTTCGACGCCCAGGACAGTGACTCCGACGAGGAGCAGAGCAGCGACCAGGTGATGGTCCGCGGGTTCCAGACGCTGTCGAGCAACACCGTGGACAAGGTCGGCGCGCAGAGCGGGGTCGAGGACGCGGTGGGCGGGCTGAGCCTTGAGGTCATCAAGGTCAGCGGGCAGTTCCGGCGCGGCGAGTTCCAGCAGCAGGAGGGCGGCGACGGCGGGCAGGGCTTCCCCGGCGGCGGGGGCCAGTCGCCCGAGGGCCGTGTGGAGGGCGGCGGCGCCGAGTTCGACGTCAACAACTACTCCGTCTACGGCACCGACGTCACCAAGTCGGCGCTGGGCCCGCTGACCTCCTCGAAGATCACCAGCGGTCGTACCTTCAAGTCGTCGGAGACGGACGCGAAGGTGGTGGTCGCCGATGCCTCCTACGCCAAGGAGAAGGAGCTGAAGGTCGGCTCCGAGGTGACCGTGAAGGGCACCGAGTTCGAGGTGATCGGCATCGCGACGCCGGACAGCGGGGACGCGGCGGCGGATCTGTACATGCCGCTGAAGCGGGCGCAGACGCTGGCCGACGCGAAGAACAAGGTCACCACGATCTACGTCAAGGCGACCGACTCGCAGCGCATCGACGAGGTCAAGGCGGAGATCCAGAAGAACATCTCCGGTACGACGGTGACGACTTCGGCGGATCTCGCGGACACGGTGTCGGGCTCGCTGTCGACGGCTTCCGACCTGGCGTCGAGTGTCGGCAAGTGGCTGTCGGTGGTGGTGCTGGCGGCGGCGTTCCTGGTGGCCGGGCTGCTGACGTCCTCGGCCGTGTCGCGCCGGGTGCGGGAGTTCGGCACGCTCAAGGCGCTGGGCTGGCGCTCGGGCCGGGTGACCCGGCAGGTCGTCGGTGAGGCGGTCGTCAACGGGCTGGTGGGCGGCGCCCTCGGGATCGCGGTGGGCCTGGCGGGCGCGTACGCGGTGACGGCGATCAGTCCGACGCTGGAGGCCCAACTCGGCGGCGGGGGCGGCAGTGCGGGCGGCGGCCCCGGTGGGGGCGGTCCGGGCGGCGGCATGGTCCGGGCGGCGGGCGGTCCGTCGTCGGGCAACGTCCTTGAGGTGGCCCTCACCGCCCCGGTGAGCGCGACGACCATCGCGCTCGCGGTGGGCCTCGCGGTGGCGGGCGGTCTGATCGCCGGTGCCTTCGGCGGCTGGCGGGCCTCCCGGCTGCGCCCGGCGGACGCGCTGAGGCGAGTCGAGTAGCGACCCCCACGCAGCAACCGGCCCCACCACTTCAGGAGCGATCCCATGTACGAACTCAGAAATGTCACCAAGCGCTACACGCGCGGCAAGGAAACCGTCCACGCCCTGGACGGCGTCGATCTCACCATCCCCGACGGCGACCGGCTCGTCATCCAGGGCCCCACGGGTGGCGGGAAGTCCACCCTTCTGCAGATGCTCGGCGGACTGGACCGGCCGAGTTCCGGAGAAGTCGTTCTGGATGGCACAGATCTCGCCAAATTGTCGGAGGCCAAACTCACCCGCGTGCGCAGCGCGAACATCGGTTTCGTGTTCCAGAGTTTCAATCTGATCCCCACCCTGACCGCACAGGAGAACGTCGAAACCGCGCTCGTACCGCTCGGGGCGAAAGCGAAGGAACGCCGTGAACGCGCGGCCGAGGCGCTGAAGTCGGTGGGTCTCGGAGAGCGTCTGGGGCATCTGCCCTCGGAGATGTCCGGCGGTCAGCAGCAGCGTGTGGCCATCGCCCGTGCCCTGGTCAAGCAGCCGAAGGTGCTGCTCGCGGACGAACCCACCGGAAATCTCGACGAGTCGATGCGCGACGAAATCATGGAGGTGCTCGAACGCATGTGGAAGGAGCTGGGGCTCACTTTCATCATGGTCACGCACGATTCGTCCATCGCGAAGAAGGCCCCCCGACTGGCAACCATCCGCAAGGGAAAGCTCTCCGTGACGGAGAACACAGGCCGGTAAGTCCGTTACGCAACAGTCCGATTCTGGCCGTCGCAGGTCTATTGAGGTCACTGATCACCCCCCGGCATACTTCTTGGTCCGGGGGGTGCACGTATGTCTGTGCTGGACCACCCCCGGCCGGGTGAAACGGGAATTCACCCGGACCTTCAGCAAGGGGGAAACTTGCGCAGACAAGTGAAAAGAGCATGCGCGGCCACCGTCGCCACGGCAGCCGCAGTCGCCCTCGCCGCGGGAATGACCACTCCGGCGTCGGCGAAGCCCGTACCGCGCGCCGAGTCCGGCGCCCAACTCACCACCCACCACCGCATCACTCTGATCACGGGTGACCGGGTGGCCGTGGACGCCAAGGGCCGGGTCGTCGGTCTGGAGCGGGCCGAGGACCGTCGGCACATACCCGTGCAGGTCCGCCGGATCGACGGGCACACGCTGGTCGTCCCCGCCGACGCGGCCCGGCTGATAGCCACCGGGAAGCTGGACCGGCGTCTCTTCGACATCACCGAGCTGAACAAGTCCGCGACCCGCAAGTCGCAGGCCAAGGGCCTGAAGGTGATCGTCGGCTACAAGGGCGCCGCCGCCGGCACCAAGGCCGAGGTCCGCGGGGCGGGCGAGCTGCGCCGCAGTCTGAAGTCCCTGAACGCGGACGCGGTGCAGACGCCGCACGACGAGACGGCCGGCCTGTGGGACGCCGTCACCAACGGGGACAGCACCGCCGCCGGGATCGCCCACATCTGGCTCGACGGCACCCGCAAGGCCACGCTCGACAAGTCCGTGGCCCAGATCGGCGCCCCGAAGGCCTGGTCGGCGGGGTACGACGGCAAGGGCGTCAAGATCGCCGTCCTGGACACCGGTGTCGACGCCACCCACCCGGACCTCAAGGGCCAGGTGACCGCGTCGAAGAACTTCACCCCGGCTGCCACTGCCGAGGACAAGGTCGGCCACGGCACGCACGTCGCCTCGATCGCGGCGGGCACCGGAGAGAAGTCCGGCGGCAAGTTCAAGGGCGTGGCGCCCGGCGCCGAGGTCATCAGCGGCAAGGTGCTCGACGACAGCGGCTTCGGCGACGACTCCGGCATCCTGGCCGGCATGGAGTGGGCGGCCGAGCAGGGAGCCCAGGTCGTCAACCTCAGCCTCGGCGGCGGCGACACCCCCGAGGTGGACCCGCTGGAGGCGGCGGTCAACAAGCTGTCCGAGGAGAAGGGCATCCTGTTCGCCATCGCGGCGGGCAACTCCGGCCCGGAGTCGGTCGGTTCGCCGGGCAGCGCGGACGCCGCGCTCACCGTCGGCGCCGTCGACGACAAGGACAAGCTGGCCGACTTCTCCTCCACCGGCCCGCGCATCGGCGACGGCGCCATCAAGCCCGACGTCACCGCGCCCGGTGTGGACATCACCGCCGCGTCCGCCAAGGGCAGCCTGATCGAGCAGGAGGTCGGCGAGAAGCCGGCCGGCTACCTGACCATCTCGGGTACGTCGATGGCGACGCCGCATGTCGCGGGCGCCGCCGCGATCCTGAAGCAGCAGCACCCGGAGTGGACCTACGCCGAGCTCAAGGGCGCGCTGACCGCGTCCACCAAGGACGGCAAGTACACGCCGTTCGAGCAGGGTTCGGGCCGGGTCCAGGTCGACAAGGCGCTCAAGCAGACCGTGATCGCCGACCCGGTGTCGGTGAGCTTCGGCGTGCAGCAGTGGCCGCACACCGACGACAAGCCGGTCACCAAGCAGCTGACGTACCGCAACCTCGGCACCGAGGACGTCACGCTGAAGCTGTCCTCCACCGCCACCAACCCCAAGGGCCAGCCGGCTCCCTCGGGCTTCTTCAAGCTGGGCGCCACCACGGTGACCGTCCCGGCGGGCGGCAAGGCAAGCGTCGACTTCACGGTCAACACCAAGCTCGGCGGCACCACGGACGGCGCGTACTCCGCGTACGTCACGGCCACCGGCGGCGGCCAGAGCGTGCGCACGGCGGCGGCGGTACAGCGGGAGGTGGAGTCGTACGACGTCACCCTGAAGGCCATCGACCGTGACGGCACCCCGTCCGAGAACTGGGACGCCTTCCTGCTCGGTGTCTCCGGCCTGGGCAAGGACAAGTACTTCTTCCCCTACGACGCCGACGGTTCCGTCACCCTGCGCGTCCCCAAGGGCCAGTACGTCCTCGACGGCAGCGTCGCGGTGGACCCCGAGGACGCGGGCAAGGGCCTCGACTGGCTGGCCCAGCCGAAGCTGAGCATCAGCAAGAACACGACGGTCACGCTGGACGCGCGTACCACCAAGCCGGTGAACATCACCGTCCCGGACGCGGCCGCCAAGTCCGAGTTCGCCGCCCCCGGCTTCGAGCTGGAGGTCGGGGACTCCAGTTACGGGTTCGGCTGGTTCCTGGACAGCTACACCAACTTCCGCAGCAAGGGCCTCGGTCCGAAGATCACCGACGGTTCGCTGACCCAGACCTGGGACAGCCACTGGAGCGCCGGTGCCAAGGCGGAGTACAACACCGTCGCCGGCAGCAAGGTCCAGCAGCTCGCCAGCGGCTACACCAAGAAGTACAAGGCGAGCGACTTCGCCACGGTGAAGGTGGGCCTGGGTGCCTCGGCCCCCGGCAAGAAGGGCGTGGTCAACGCCGTGGGCTGGCTGCCCGCCACCTCCGGCGCCACCTCGATAAGCATCCCGCAGAAGGCGCCCGGCACCCGCACGCTGCACCTGACCACCAACTCCGGTGTGAAGTGGCAGCTGGACTTCGAGCAGATCGGCGGGATCGACGCGGAGGGCTGGCCGATCAGCGACGCGTACTACACGCTCGGCGCGGCGCAGAAGTTCAAGGCGGGCAAGACCTACTCGAAGACGTTCAACACGGCCGTCTTCGGCCCGCGCCTGAACGCCGACTTCGGTCTGTTCCGCGAGGGCAACAAGATCTACGGCTCCCTGCCGCTGTTCGCCGACGGCAAGGGGCACGCCGGTTCCTCCGAGTTCACCTCGGTGAAGACGGAGCTGTACCGCAACGGCAACAAGGTCGGCAGCAACGAAGACCCTCTGTTCGGCTTCGAGCAGTTCAAGGTGCCGGCCGCCGAGGCCGAGTACAAGCTGACGACCTCGGTGAAGCGCAGCAAGAAGCTGGCCGAGGCCTCCACGCGGATCGACGCCAGCTGGACCTTCAAGTCCAAGAAGCCGTCGACCGACCTGGCCAAGCTCCCCGCCTCCACGGTCCGCTTCAACGCCACGACGGGCCTGGACAGCAAGGTCGTCGCCGGCCACACCAAGACCGTCCCGGTCGTCGTTGAGGGCGCGGCCAAGGGCAGCAACCTCAAGGCGCTGTCGGTCTGGGTCTCCTACGACCACGGCCAGACGTGGACGAAGAAGAAGATCACCAACGGCAAGATCAAGGTGAAGAGCCCCGCCAAGGGCAAGGGCATCTCCTTCCACGCGAAGATCACCGACAAGAAGGGCAACAAGTCGACGATCTCGATCTACAACGCGTACTACGGGAAGTAGCCGGTAGCGCGTGAACGCGGAAGTGGCCTCCGGGGGAACCCGGAGGCCACTTCTGTATGTTCTGGGAGAGTCCCGGCGGGCGGCTCAGACCGCCGAGCCTGCCTTCCAGTCCGCCCAGTTCATGTTCCAGCCGTTGAGGCCGTTGTCGGGGGCGACCTTCTTGTCGCCGGTGTTCTCGACGACCACCACGTCACCGACGATCGAGTTGCTGTAGAACCAGTACGCCTCGGTGCCCTTGTCGTTGGCGCCCTTGGTGTCGTTCAGACCGATGCAGCCGTGGCTGGTGTTGACGTTGCCGAAGACCGAGTCGGCGCCCCAGTAGTTGCCGTGGATGAAGGTGCCGGAGCTGGTCAGGCGGATGGCGTGCGGCACGTCCTTGATGTCGTACTCGCCCTTGCCGTCGTCGTCGGTGAAGCCCACGGTCGCGCCGTTCATGCGCGTCTCCTTGAACATCTCCGACATCACCATGACGCCTTCGTACGTCTTGTTCTCGGGCGACCCGGCGGAGATCGGGATGGTCTTGACGACCTTGCCGTCCTGGGTGACCTTCATCTGCTTGGTGTTGGCGTCGACGTACGAGACCTGGTTGCGGCCGATCTTGAAGGTGACCGTCTTCTGCTGGACGCCGTAGACACCGTCCGCGCCCTCGACGCCGTCCAGCGCCAGCTTCAGCGTGACGGTGGAGTTCTCCTGCCAGTAGTCCTCGGGCCGGCAGTCCATGCGGCGGTCGTTGAACCAGTGGCAGGCGACCTCCTGGCCGCTGCTGGAGGTGACGGTCACGCCCTTCTGGACGTCCGCCTTGTTGGTGATCGCCTTGTCGAAGTTGAGCGAGACCGGCATGCCCACGCCGACCGTGGAGCCGTCCTCCGGCGTGAAGTAGCCGAGGAAGCTGTTGTCCGGGGAGAGGGTGCTGAAGGAGGCGTTCTCGTGCGCCTCCAGACCCTTGGCGTCCTCGGCGGTCACCGAGATCTTGTAGGTGGTGGCCCGCTCCAGCTGGGCGGAGGGCTTCCAGCTCGTCTTGTCCGCGGATATCTGACCCTCGACGGCCTTGCCGTCGGCGGTGGTCATCTTCACCTCGGTGAGCGTGCCCTTGCTGACGGTGACGCCGGTGGAGTTGATGGAGGCGTTGTCGGCCCCGTCCTTCGGCGTGATCTTGATCTGCGCCTCGGAAGTCTTCTTGGCCGCCGCCTCGTCGACCTTGGCCTGCGAGGTGTCGTCGCCGTCGTTGCCGGACGCCTCGTCGCCACCGGAGCAGGCCGAGAGCACCAGCACACTTCCGAGCAGAGCGGACGCGACCGACAGGCCCCTGCGCCGCTTACTGACCGTCATCACACGCTTCTCCATCGTTGCCGAATCCCCAAAACCCCGAGAGCCCCCGTCAAGAATGTTCAACGCTACGACCGGTTCGTCCCGTTCCACATCCCCTGGATGTGTGGGGCACACCACGTCCGCCGTTACGGCCGGTGCGGATGTCGGTCCGTGCGCCCGTTGAGACGACGAAACCCCGGACGGCGGTTGCCGTCCGGGGCCATGAATTCCCCGAGCGGGCTCAGTCGGCCGACTCCTCGTCGTCATCCTCGGCCTCATCATCCTCGTCGAGGTCCCACTCCGGCGAATCGGGGTCGTAGTCGATCCGCTCGGTCGACCAGGACGCCTGCGCGAGGTCCACCCCGGGCACCTCACTGACCAGGTCGAACGGGTCGACGAGATACGCCAGCGCCTCCGCGGTGTCTTCGGTCACAGCGCCCTCGGCCTGGGTCCGCTCCTCGGCGGGCATCGCCTCGTCGCCGGCGATCCGGGCCAGCGCCGCCTTGGTCACGGCGTCCTCGTCCTCCACTTCCAGAACGAGTTCTACGCGTACCCGGACAAATCGTGATGTCTCTTCAGTGTTCATGGTCGGAGCGTACGGCCCCGGCCGTCCTTGAGGCTCCCGCGACTTTCCCGCGACCCGCGCCTTTCATTAGCATCGCCCCACACGGCCAATTCGCCAGCGCCACAAGGGGATCGATATTCCGTGTCATCCGCTCGCCGTCCGTTGCTGACCGCCACCGCCGCGGGGACCCTGCTGTGCGCCCTGTGGTTCGTCCCGTCCGCCAACGCGACCGGGGACGAGCCGGCGAGAGAGGCACCCTCGGCGAGCCCGGCCACGCAGATCACCCAGCAGGCGCGGGCCACCACCGCGGACACCTCCGACGACGTCGAACTGGCCGACACCGGAAGCTTCGACACCACGCCCTACGTGGTGGGCGGGACCTTCTCCCTGGTTCTGGGCGCGGGCTTCGTCGTCTATTCGGTCCGCCGGGAACGTCACGATTTCTGAATCAACTTGACGGTTCTTCAAACAAACGTTCATAGTCCGCTCTCATGAAGAGATCATCGGGTGCGCGCGTCGGCGCCACGGTTGCCGTGGGCGCGGTCGCGCTCGCCCTCATCACGGGGTGTTCCAGCGACGACTCCAAGGGCTCGGACGAGGGCAAGGGCAAGGAGGGGGCCGCCACCCCCACCACCGCGGCGAAGGCGCTGAGCGCGGCCGAGCTGGAGAAGCTGCTGCTGGCCGACGCCGACCTGGATGCCAAGAAGTACAAGGTCGAGGACGGGGACGACACGCTCCCCAAGTCCAAGGCCGGGGTGAAGGCGGACAAGTCCGAGTGCGAGGCGCTGGTGTGGGCCACCGGCGCACTGCCGCCCGGTGACACGGACGCCGCGGCGTCCAACACCGTCTCGCAGGTCCCGGGCGGCTCCGGCGGCGACGCCCCGGAGGACATCTCCGACGCCCTGAACATCAACATGACGTTCGTGGGCCTGTCCTCCTACGACGGCGACGGCGCCGAGAAGGCCATGAAGCTCGTCTCCGACGGCGTCTCGGCCTGCGGTGGCGGCTACGGCATGACGGCCGAGGGCGAGACCACCAAGGTCACCAAGATCGCCACGGCGACGAGCTCCGGCCAGGGTGACGAGTCCGTCGCCTATGTCCAGTCGGTCGACATGGACGGCGAGGGCACGGCGGACTTCAAGACCGAGGTGGTCCGCAAGGGCAACACCATCGCCACGTTCTACTCGTTCGACCTCGCCGCACTCGGCAGCGGCAAGCCCTCCGAGATCCCGGCCGACGTCATCTCGGCCCAGCTCGGCAAGATCAAGTAACCATCGTGCGGGCATCACCGGCCAAGGGCTCACGGCGGGCGCGTACAAGCGCCGTGCTCGCCGTGGGCGCGATCGCGTTGGCCCTGGTCACGGGGTGCTCCGGCGACGGGTCCGCGGAGGGCTCGGACAAGGACGGGGCACCCGCGCGGGCGGCGAAGGCGCTCAGCTCGGCGGAGCTGGAGACGCTGCTGCTGGCGACGGGGGACGTCAAGGACTACAAGGTCACCGACGGGGACGAAACGCTCCTGAAGGACCAGTCCGAATTGGAGACCGACAAGCCCGAGTGCGATCCACTGGCGTGGGCCGCCTCCGCCCTGCCCCCGGGGAACACCGACGCGAACGCGTCCAACGGGATCGTGCCGGACCCCGCGGCGTTCGAGGGGGCTTCGCCGAAGGAGTTCGACGAGAAGATCTCGCTCACGCTCGTCGGCCTGTCGTCCTACGACGGCGACGGCGCCGAGAAGGCTGTGAAAGCGGTCGACGACGGCATCAAGGCCTGCGCCGGCGGCTTCTACCAGAACACGTCCGAGCGAACCACCCGGGTCACCGAGGTCGCCGCGGTGGAGTCGTCCGGCCAGGGCGACGAGTCGGTGGGGTTCACCCTGGATCTCGACCTGGGCGGCGAGGACGTACTCACCTTCACCACCGAGGTGGTCCGCAAGGGCAACAACGTCGCCACGTTCCACACGGTGAACCTCGAAGCGTACGGATCCGGCGGGGCGACGGAAATCCCCGCCGAGATCATCAAGGCCCAGGTGGCCAAGCTCAAGTGACCGATCCTCAGGCCCCGCTGCCGCCATCCGGCAGCGGGGCCTGACGTCTGTCCGTCCGCCTACTGGAGCGGACCGGTCACACTCTCCACGGCCTCGACGAGCCGCCCGTCCCGGACGAACGCCTCGGCGGCGGCGAGGTCGGGGGCGAGGAAACGGTCGGGGCCGGGGCCCTGGACGCCCGCCTTGCGCACCGCCTCGATGACGGCCCGGCTGGCGGGGGCGGGGGTGAGGCCCTCGCGCAGTTCGACGCCGCGCGTGGCCGCGTACAGCTCCACGGCGACGACCCGGGTGAGGTTGTCGACGGCGGTACGCAGCTTGCGCGCGGCCGACCAGCCCATGGAGACGTGGTCCTCCTGCATGGCGGAGGACGGGATGGAGTCGGCGGAGGCCGGTACGGCGAGCCGCTTCATCTCGCTGACCAGGGCGGCCTGCGTGTACTGGGCGATCATCAGCCCGGAGTCGACGCCCGCGTCGTCCGCGAGGAACGGCGGCAGCCCGTGGCTGCGGTTCTTGTCGAGCAGCCGGTCGGTGCGCCGCTCGGCGATGGAGGCGAGGTCGGCGGCGGCGATGGCGAGGAAGTCCAGTACATAGGCGACCGGGGCGCCGTGGAAGTTGCCGTTGGACTCCACGCGCCCGTCCGGCAGCACGACCGGGTTGTCGACCGCCGAGGCCAGCTCCCGCTCGGCCACCAGCCGGGCGTGCGCCATGGTGTCCCGTCCGGCACCGGCGACCTGCGGGGCGCAGCGCACCGAGTAGGCGTCCTGGACGCGCGGGGCGTCGTCCTGGTGGTGCCCGGTGAGCTGGGAGTCCTTGAGGACGGCCAGCATGTTGGCGGCCGAGGCGGCCTGCCCCGGGTGCGGGCGGATGGCGTGCAGTTCGGGAGCGAGCACCTTGTCCGTGCCGAGCAGCGCCTCCAGGGAGAGGGCCGCGGTGATGTCGGCGGACTTGTAGAGGGTGTCCAGGTCCGCGAGCGCCATGATCAGCATGCCGAGCATGCCGTCGGTGCCGTTGAGGAGGGCGAGGCCCTCCTTCTCGCGCAGTTCGACGGGGGCGATGCCGTGCTCGGCGAGCAGCTCGGCGGCGGGCCGTACAACACCGTCGGGGCCCTCCGCGTCGCCCTCGCCCATCAGCGCGAGGGCGCAGTGGGAGAGGGGGGCGAGGTCGCCGGAGCAGCCGAGGGAACCGTACTCGTGGACGACCGGGGTGATGCCCGCGTTCAGGACGTCGGCCATAGTCTGCGCGACCTGGGGGCGTACGCCGGTGTGGCCCGAGCAGACGGTCTTCAGCCGCAGGAACATCAGCGCGCGCACGACCTCGCGCTCCACCCGCGGGCCCATGCCGGCGGCGTGCGAGCGGACGATGTTGCGCTGGAGCTGGGCACGCAGTTCCTGGCTGATGTGCCGGGTCGCCAGGGCGCCGAATCCGGTGGAGACGCCGTAGACGGGCTCGGGCTTGGCCGCCAGGGCGTCCACGATCTCGCGGGCCGCGGCCAGGGCGGACACGGCGTCCTGGCCCAGCTCGACACGGGCACCGTCGCGCGCAACGGCAAGAACGTCGGACGCGGTCACCCCGGACGTCCCCACCACCACAGTGTGCATATCCATATTCAGGAGCGTACGCACTGAATTCCAAGATGTCACCAGTGGGGACGGGGTTGACCCCTTACTGCTGTGGTCGGGCGGGGTCAGTGGCGTCCGCGGAACCTTCGGCGCTCGGAGGCCGGCTGCTCGGTCGCGGGGGTGTCGGCGAGCTGGACGACCGGATCGTCGGGGCCTTCCCGCCCCGCGACAACCGGCTTGGTGGCGTGCATCGCCTTCGCCCGGTACTGGGCGGCGTCCGCCAGCCGGAACAGACGGCGGGCGGAGCGTACGGGGCCGATGGGGTCGCCGGTGGACGCGACCCCGCAGGCGACTCCGTCGCCGAGCTCCAACTCCGCCGCCCGGCGGCACAGCTCGTCGGCGGCGCGTACCACGTCGTCTGCGGGCGGGCCCACGGCGAGCAGGCAGAACTCGTCGCCGCCGAGCCGGGCCGCGAGGGCGCCGGGGAGCATGGCGCCGCACAGGGAGAGGACAGAGCCGAACCGTTCCAGCAGACGGTCCCCGACGGCGTGCCCCTGGGTGTCGTTGACCCGCTTGAGCCCGTTCAGGTCGCAGACGACGAGACTGACGACGACCCCCTCCTGGCGGTGCCGCTCGATGGCCCGGTCCAGCCGCCCGTCCACGGCACGGCGGTTGGCGAGGCCGGTGAGCGCGTCGGTGTACGCCAGCCGCCGGGCCTCCTCCAGCCGTTCCGCCTGCGCGATCCCGGCGGCCACGACGGCGGCGAGGACGGTGGCGAAGTCGGCGTCGGAACGCTCGAAGAGGGGGTCGCCGAGGCGGCGGGCGACATACAGCTCGCCCCACGCCCTGCCGTGCAGCACGATCGGGGCGACGACACAGCAGCCGCGGCCCCTGCGGCGCAGGGCGGCGACACGCTGGTGCACATAGCCGGGGCGCCCGGCGGCCGGACCGTCGGCGGTCTCCACCCAGGCATTGGGCTCACCGCCGCAGGCCCACCGCTCGTGCAGGAACTCGGTGATCTCCGGGAACTGATGGACCGGGTACGCCTCGTCCTCCGGAAACTCCGCCTCGCCCGAGGCCCGCTCCCCCACGTTCACCAGGACGCGCAGCCGCCCCAGGTCCCGCTCCCACACGGACAGCGCGGCGAAACTCCCCCCGAGCGCCCGACAGGCCCCCGAGGCGGCCGCCCGCCAGACCTCCCGCGACCCATGAGCCGCCGCCATCCCCTGCGCCAGCCCCACCACCGCCGCCAGCCGAACATCCTCTCCCATCACTCCAGGCTAGGGATCTTCCCGACAAACAGGGACACAAATGAAGCGAACAGGTGTCAGAACCGATTCCGTCGTGGCTTCAGATCTGCGGGCAGTCGTGCCGCAGGGCGGCACGGGTGGGCTGGGGGTCCCCCCTCTGGGGGAGGCACCCCGCAAGCGCGGGTAAGCGAGCCCCACCCCCACGGCACCCAAGGCGCAGGGCAGGCAACCCCACGCCCCCGGCTCACCGCACCGTCACACCCCCGGCCACTCCGGCTTCCGCTTCTCGTTGAACGCCGCGACCCCCTCCGCCCGGTCCCCCGAGAACGCCACCGCGCGCCAAGCCGCGTCCTCCACCTCAAGCCCCGCCCGCAGATCCAGCCCATGCCCAAGCCGCAACGCCCGCTTCGCCGCCCGCAACCCCACCGGCGAGTTCCCGGCGATCCGCGCCGCGAGCGACAGCGCCGCCTCCCGGTCCGTCCCCGCCGCCACCAGGTCGTCCACCAGCCCCAGCGACCGCGCCTCCGCCGCCTCCACCCGCCGCGCGGAGAAGATCAGCTCGGCCGCCCGGGCCGCCCCCACCCGCCGCGGCAGCAACTGCGTACCGCCGCCACCGGGAATCACCCCGACCGACACCTCCGGCAGCCCCACCACCGCCGTCTCGTCGGCCACGATCACATCGCAGGAGAGCGCCAGCTCGAACCCGCCCCCGAGTGCGTACCCGTGCACGGAGGCGATCGTCGGCACCGGAAGCTCCAGCACCCCCGTGTACGCCCCCCGCGCGACGGGCCGCTGCCGCAGGAGATCCGCGTCGCTGAAGGAGTTCCGCTCCTTCAGGTCCGCCCCCACACAGAACGCCCGCTCATGCGTGGAGGTCAGCACGACCACCCGGACCCCGTTGTCGGCGCCCAGCGCCGCGCACGCCGCTCCGATGGACCGGGCCATCTCCGACGACACGGCGTTCATGGCCTTGGGCCGGTCCAGGGCGAGCTCCGCGACATGCCCACCGTCCCCGTGCCGCCGCACCAGCACGAACTCCCCGTACCGCTCCTCGCTCATGACACCCTCCGGTTAACGCGGGTTAACAGAAATCCCCCCGATCATCGCAGCCCGACCCCCGTGGGGGAAGGGCACCCCGTTCGGGTGATATCCCCCGGAACCCCCCACACCGCCCCGCCGCACCGCATAACGTGCGGCGGGCCACGGCGCACCAGAGGCGCGATCGGGGAGGGCACGTGAGGACGATGACGGAAACGGACGGGGCGGCGGCCAGACAGGCCACGCCGACCCCGGAATCGACGACCCCGGAATCGACGACCCCGGAATCGACGACCCCGGAGTCGACGGCGCCCCCGACTTGGCTCTTCGGCCCGCGCGGCCGGCACCGCCGCCCCCGCCCCCGCAAGGTCCTCCTCGCGGCGGGCGGCCTCGCCCTGGTCGCGGGCGCCCTGAGCCTCGTACGGCTGCATCCCGGCGCCGGACTCGGCGGGTCCGGGACTCCGGAGGCCGCGCCCTGGCCGTCCGGTGACCCGGGCGCCGAGGTCGGCACCGAACGCGCCACCAACGCCGCCGCGACCGTCACCACGAACCCCGAGCCCGGCCCGTCCGCCACCTCCGCCATGGGCGGCCTGACGGCGACCCCGACGGCGTCCCCCAGCGGCGTACCGGCGCCGAGGAACAGCCCCGCCGTGCGGGAACCCTCGGACGAGGACCCGGTGACCACCATCCCCGAGGCACCGGACCGGCCCGCCGCACCCCAGCAGCCGGGCGGCGGCCCCACACAGAGCCAGGCCCCGCAGCAGCCGCCCGCCGCAGCCCCGCCGCAGGCGCCCGCGCCCAGCCAGTCCGCCCCGCCACCGGCCCAGCAGCCCACGCCCGCCCCGTCCGGCGACCCGGGCGTCTGCCTGCCGATCGTCGGCCTGTGCGTGGACCCCCTGGGCCCCGGTCTGCTCACCTCGAAGCGATGAGGGCCGGCGCTACGACGGTTCCCCGTCCCGCCGGGTGAGCAGCCAGGGCTCGACCACGCCCAGCCCGCGCACGGGCCGCTGCCACATCGGCTGGAGCGCGAAGCGGTACGTCGGCGGCTCCTCGCCCTCCTTCTCCGCGGCGGCGGCCTCCTCGGCGGCCTCCGCCTCGGAGGCCGGTGCCTCACCGGTACGGATCAGCTCCTCCGCGAAGGCGCTGTCCACCAGCACGGCGTCCTTGGGAGCTATCGAGGTGAGCCGGGAGGCCAGGTTCACGGTCGTGCCGAAGACATCGCCCATGCGGGTGGTCACCGTGCCGAAGGCGATGCCGACGCGCAGCTCCGGCATGGTCTCGTCGTTGGCCATCGTCTCGATGAGCCGCAGCGCGATCTCGGCGGCCACGCCCGCGTCGTCGGCGGAGTACAGCACCTCGTCGCCGAGCGTCTTGATCAGCCGTCCGCCCCGCGCGGCCACCAGGTCGGCGGCGGTGGTCTCGAAGGCCTCGACCAGCTCGCCGAGTTCCTCCTCCTCCATCCGCCGGGTCAGCCGGGTGAATCCGACCAGGTCGGCGAAGCCGACCGCGAGCCGCCGGTCCACCATCTCCTCGTCGTCGGCGGCCTGCACCACCCGGCCGGTCGCGGCGGCGAGCTGGCGCCGCCAGACGTAGACGAGGAACTCCTCCAGCTCGGGCAGGAGCAGCTCGACCAGCGGATAGGTGACCTCGGTACGGGTCATGCCGGGTTCCGGGGGCTCGGTCAGGCCCTCCAGGAAGGAGTCGATCTGCCACTCGGCCAGCCGGGCGGTGGTCTGGCCGGTGGACCGGGCCACCTGTACC
Source organism: Streptomyces sp. DI166 (assembly GCF_900091315.1). GTDB lineage: Bacteria > Actinomycetota > Actinomycetes > Streptomycetales > Streptomycetaceae > Streptomyces > Streptomyces fuscus. Next base: position 3,146 of record NZ_FLSP01000130.1, on the reverse strand, counting down.
GCCATGGCCTCGCTGAGCAGCCCCGCCTCGACCAGACCGGCGAGCCGTCTGAGCGCCAGCACGTCCGCCTCGGTCAGTGCCTTCGCCTGTCCGATGTCGGCGAACCCCATGGCCCGCCAGAACCGGGACGCCAGCTCCATGGAGACACCGGCGCTACGGGCCGCCTGGAAAGGGGTGTAGCGCCGCTCCGCGCCGAGGATGAGCTGTTCGAGGCGGAGGGCGAGTGGGTCCTCGCCGGGGTCGGCGGCGTGGGGGTCCATGCCGGAGCCCGTGTCGTCGACGGTCACGCCTGCTGCCCTTCCGATCTGCCGCGGTCAGGTATCGACCGGCCCCAACTCTACGGCAGGTGTGCGCCAGCTCACTCCGTTAAGCGGGGCGAAGGCTTTCCTGAAAGCGGTCGTTGCTGTAGGTGCGGTACGGCGTGCGCTCACGCCGGGCGCAGGTGCACGATGTCACCCGCCCCCACGGGCTCCTGCACGCCCTCGCCGGTCGCGATGACCAGGCGCCCGTCGCCGTCCACGGCCACCGCCTCGCCGACCAGCGACCGGTCGCCGGGCAGCTCGGCGCGTACCGTACGGCCGAGCGTGGCGCAGCCCGCCGCGTACGCCTCGTGCAGTCCGGCGGCGCCCGCGTCGCCCTTGGCCGCGCGCCACCGCCCGTACCAGTCCTCCAGCGAGCGCAGTGACGCCCGCAGCAGGGGGTCCCGGTCGGTGCTGATCGATCCGGCGAGGGCCAGCGAGCCCGCCTGCGGGACCGGCAGCTCCTCCTCCTTGAGGGTGACGTTGATGCCGACGCCGATGACGACCGCGTCGTCCCCGGCCCGTTCCACCAGGATGCCGCCCGCCTTGCGCTCCTGCCCGCCGACGGTCACCAGGATGTCGTTGGGCCACTTGAGTGCCGTGTCCACGCCCGCCGACCGCGACAGCCCCGCCGCGACCGCCACCCCGGTGAGCAGCGGCAGCCAGCCCCAGTGGGCGACCGGCACGTCGGCGGGCTTGAGCAGTACGGAGAAGAACAGCCCGGAGCGCGCGGGCGCCGTCCACTGCCGGTCCAGGCGGCCCCGGCCCGCCGTCTGCTCCTCGGCGACCAGCACCGTGCCCTCCGCGGCGCCCTGCCCGGCCCGTGCGACCAGGTCGGCGTTGGTGGAGCCGGTGCGCTGCACCACCTCCAGCTCGCGGTACAGGCCCTCGTCCCGGATCAGCCCCCGGCGCAGCGCCGTGACGTTGAGCGGGGGGCGGTCCAGGTCGGACCAGCGGCTGTTGTCTGATGCATCTCGCGGCGTCATGCAAGCCACCCTAGGTGTGGCAAACGCCGCACTGCCGATTGATAGGGCCACCACTACTCTACGGATGAGTAACCGTCCCCCCTTTTGAGCAGGCAGGGAGCCGCGATCCCGATGTCCGAGCCGGAAGAGCAGATCGACATCCACACCACTGCGGGCAAGCTCGCGGATCTCCAGCGCCGCATCGAGGAAGCCACGCACGCCGGCTCCGCACGCGCCGTCGAGAAGCAGCACGCCAAGGGCAAGTTGACGGCCCGTGAGCGGATCGAGCTGCTGCTCGACGAGGGGTCCTTCGTCGAACTCGACGAGTTCGCCCGGCACCGCTCCACCAACTTCGGCCTGGAGAACAACCGCCCCTACGGCGACGGCGTGGTGACCGGCTACGGCACCGTCGACGGCCGCCCGGTCGCGGTGTTCTCCCAGGACTTCACCGTCTTCGGCGGCGCGCTGGGCGAGGTGTACGGCCAGAAGATCGTCAAGGTGATGGACTTCGCGCTGAAGACCGGCTGCCCGGTCATCGGCATCAACGACTCCGGCGGCGCCCGCATCCAGGAGGGCGTGGCCTCGCTCGGCGCGTACGGCGAGATCTTCCGCCGCAACACCCACGCCAGCGGTGTGATCCCGCAGATCTCCCTGGTCGTCGGCCCGTGCGCGGGCGGCGCGGTGTACTCGCCGGCCATCACCGACTTCACGGTGATGGTCGACCAGACCTCGCACATGTTCATCACCGGCCCGGACGTCATCAAGACGGTCACCGGTGAGGACGTCGGCTTCGAGGAGCTGGGCGGTGCCCGCACCCACAACTCCGTCTCGGGCGTGGCGCACCACATGGCGGGCGACGAGAAGGACGCCATCGAGTACGTCAAGCAGCTGCTGTCGTACCTGCCGTCCAACAACCTCTCCGAGCCGCCCGCGTTCCCGGAGGAGGCGGACCTCGACGTCAGCGACGAGGACCGCGAGCTGGACACGATCGTGCCGGACAGCGCGAACCAGCCGTACGACATGCACACCGTGATCGAACACATCCTGGACGACGCGGAGTTCTTCGAGACGCAGCCGCTGTTCGCGCCGAACATCCTCACCGGGTTCGGGCGGGTCGAGGGCCGTCCGGTGGGCGTGGTGGCCAACCAGCCGATGCAGTTCGCGGGCTGCCTGGACATCGACGCCTCGGAGAAGGCGGCGCGGTTCGTGCGGACCTGCGACGCCTTCAACGTGCCGGTGCTGACCTTCGTCGACGTGCCGGGCTTCCTGCCGGGCGTCGGCCAGGAGCACACCGGGATCATCCGCCGCGGCGCCAAGCTGATCTACGCCTACGCGGAAGCCACCGTCCCGCTGATCACGGTCATCACCCGCAAGGCCTTCGGCGGCGCCTACGACGTCATGGGCTCCAAGCACCTCGGCGCCGACCTCAACCTGGCCTGGCCGACCGCCCAGATCGCCGTGATGGGCGCCCAGGGCGCGGTGAACATCCTGCACCGCCGCACGATCGCCGAGGCGGACGACGTCGAGGCGACGCGGGCCCGGCTGATCCAGGAGTACGAGGACACCCTCCTCAACCCCTACATCGCGGCCGAGCGCGGCTACATCGACTCGGTGATCATGCCGTCGGAGACCCGCCGGCACATCGTGCGCGGGCTGCGTCAGCTGCGTACCAAGCGGGAATCCCTGCCCCCGAAGAAGCACGGCAACATCCCCCTGTAAGGAGCCGCTGTGACGATCAAGGTGTTGCGGGGCAACCCGACCCCGGAGGAGCTGGCCGCCGCCCTGGCGGTGGTCCGAGCCCGCGCCGCGGCGGCAGCGGCCCAGCCGTCCGGCGCGGCCGAGCCGGGCGCCGCGTGGTCCGACCCGGCACGCATCGCGGGCC
>NZ_FLSP01000129.1 GCF_900091315.1 Streptomyces sp. DI166 | reverse complement strand
CGGGGACGTGGGGGCGGTCGCCGGTGGCAGCGCGGGGCGTGCCGGGCACGGTGGGCTGTGGCGGTGCGGGGGACCGAGAGCGGTCGGCCGTGGCGTGTGCCGGAGGCTGGGGGCCGTCGGCCGTGGCGCGTGCGAGGTGCCCGGGGCGGTCGGCCGTGGCGCTGTGATCCGCGTGGCGCGGTGGCAGGGTGGGCGCATGAGACTGTTCGCCGCCCTGCTGCCGCCAGCGGACGTGGTCAAGGAACTCGCCACCGAGGTCGACGCGCTGCGCGCCCTGCCCGGCGCGGACGCCCTGCGCTGGACCGGCCGCCCCGGCTGGCACTTCACCCTGGCCTTCTACGGCGAGGTGGACGACGATCTCGTCGCCGCGCTGTCGGACCGACTGTCCCGGGCCGCGCACCGGACCGCCCCCTTCGGCCTGGCGCTGCGCGGCGGCGGTCAGTTCGGCCACGGCCGAGCGCTGTGGGTGGGTGCCGAGGGGGACCTGGAGGCCCTGCGCCTGCTGGCGGACCGCGCGGAGTCGGCGGGCCGCAAGGCGGGCGTGGCGATGGGTGAGCACCGCCGCTACAAGGCCCACCTGACGGTGGCCCGCAGCCGGACGGCCGTGGACACACGGGCGTACCGCACGTTGCTGGACACCTTCACGGGCCGCACCTGGCAGGTCACCGAGCTGACCCTGGTCCGCAGCGACCTGCCCCGCTCCGGTGTACCCGGTGAGCAGCCCCGCTACGAGCCGGTCGCCCGCTGGCCGCTCGGAGCGTCCGGTTAGGCTCGTACCCGTGGACCCGAAAACCCGCAACCGGATCATGGCCGGTGTGCTCGTACTGATGTTCGTTGTAGTGGCCCTGGCGTCGGCGCTGGGCGGTTAGTGAGGGGGCGCCCCCGGGAGGGGCGCCCCGCTCCTGCTACCAGGCGAACGCCTCCGGAGACGGCCCCGGGCCCGGGAAGACCTCGTCCAGCCCCGCCAGCAGTTCCTCGCTCAGCTCCAGCTCCACCGCCCGCAGGGCGGAGTCGAGCTGCTCCGCCGTACGCGGGCCGACGATCGGGCCGGTCACGCCGGGCCGGGTGAGCAGCCAGGCCAGCGCCGCCTCGCCGGGCTCCAGACCGTGCTTGTCCAGCAGGTCCTCGTAGGACTGGAGGCGGGCCCGCGCCGCCGGGTCGGCAAGGGTGTCGGCGGCCCGGCCGGAGGCGCGCCGCCCGCCCTCGACCTCCTTCTTGATGACCCCGCCGAGCAGTCCGCCGTGCAGCGGCGACCACGGGATCACCCCGAGCCCGTAGTCCCGCGCGGCCGGGATGACCTCCATCTCGGCGCGCCGCTCGTAGAGGTTGTACAGGCACTGCTCGCTGACCAGGCCGTACGAGCCGCGCCGGGCGGCGGTCTCGTTGGCCTGGGCGATCTTGTAGCCGGGGAAGTTGCTGGACCCGGCGTAGAGGATCTTGCCCTGCTGGACCAGGACGTCGATGGCCTGCCAGATCTCCTCGAACGGGGTGTCCCGGTCGATGTGGTGGAACTGGTAGACGTCGATGTAGTCCGTGCCCAGCCGCTTCAGCGAGGCGTCCACCGCGCGGCGGATGTTCAGCGCCGAGAGCTTGTCGTGGTTGGGCCAGGCCGGGCCGTCGGGGCCCATGTTGCCGTACACCTTGGTGGCGAGGACGACCTTGTCGCGGCGGTGGCCGCCCTTGGCGAACCAGCTGCCGATGATCGACTCGGTGCGGCCCTTGTCGTCGCCCCAGCCGTACACATTGGCGGTGCTCAAAGATCAATTTTGACGCCATGATCCAAACTGCATACCGTCACCCTTTGTGCGCGATACGTGACACAGCGGAGAGGGGGGCGAGCATGGCGAGAGTTCTGGGTGTGATCCGTCTGTCGAGGGTGTCGGACGAGACCACATCGCCGGAACGTCAGCGTCGGTCCATCCAGCGATGGGCCGATCAGGAGGGGCACGTCGTCGTGGGGTGGGTCGAAGACATCGACGTGTCCGGCGCGGTAGAGCCGTGGAAGCGTCCGGAGTTCGGCAAGTGGCTTCCCTCGACCATCGGGAAGGAGGTCAGCGCGATCGAGCACCGGATCGCGGTGGAGGAGTCGCGCGCCGACGAGTACGACATCATCTGCGCGCTGAAGATCGACCGTCTCTCGCGACGCGTGCTCCACGTGCACGCCCTCCTGGAGTGGTGCGAGAAGAACGGCAAGGAGGTCGCCACCGTCGAGGACGGGATCAACCTCAACACGCAGATGGGGAAGCTCCTCCTCAGCCTGATCGCGTCCTTCGCGGAAGGAGAGCTCGAAGCCATCAAGGCGCGGGCCAAGTCCTCGTACAACCACCTCGTGAAGGAGGGGCGCTGGCGCGGTGGCCGCACTCCGTACGGCTACCGGGAGGAGAAACAGGAGACCGGCGACGGATGGAAGCTCGTCCCGGACGACTACGGGACCGACACGGCCGGGACGCTCCGTGAGATCGTCCGCCGTCTCATCGCGGGCGAGTCGGCGAACAGCATCGCGCAGTGGCTCAACGAGGACGTGTCGAAGACCCCGACCTCACTCGACGCCCAGATGATCCGTAACGGCAAGACCCCGAAGGGAAGCCGCTGGACCGCCGCGAACACGGCCAAGGTCGTACGTTCCCGCTGCATCCTGGGGCAGATGGAGGTGTCCGAGGAGGTGATGGTCGACGGGGAGAAGACGACACGACGCCGGGTCGTCCGGGGCGCGGACGGCCAGCCCCTCCAGCGCGCGGAGCCTCTGATCACGCACGAGGAGTGGGAGCTGGCCAACAAGAAGCTGGACGAGAACACCAGCAAGCGCAACGGCAACCGCAAGGGTGGGTCGCCCTTGCTCCAGGTCGCGTTCTGCACATGTGGGGAGCCGGCGTATCTCGCCCCTGGCCGTAACTGGCCCTACTACCGCTGCGCCTCCCGTACCACGCACAAGCCGTGTCCGACCGGAAGCAAGGGCATCGCGGCGCACACGCTGGAGGACGCCGTCGGGAAAGCGTTCCTCCTCGCTGCCGGGGACGTCGAGATCGTCCGGAAGGTCTTCCGGCCGGGCGTGGACTACACGCGCGACATCGAGGAAGTGAACCGCGCCCTGTCGGACCTGAGGGAGGACCGCGAGGCGGGCCTCTACTCCAGTGAGCTGGGCAAGCAGGAGTACCGGGAGGCGTACAAGCGGTTGGACGCGCGACGTGAGCAGCTCATCGCGCAGCCCACGCGCCCGGACACCTGGGAGGAGATCCCGACAGGAGAGACCTACCGGGAACGGTGGAGCACGTTGTCGACCCAGCACGAAAGGGGCAGGGAGCTACGCGCCGCAGGGGTCAAGGCCGTCATCCATGCCGAGCCGATTCCCGGGATGACCGCCGCGCAGCTCATGGCTCCCGATGGCCATGACGGGATGTGGCAACACCCAGTCGGGAGGGTTCAGGTTCTGATCCCCATGGATTTCAAGCAGCGTCTGCGCAACATGGCGGCGGTCCACAGCGAAGGCTGACCGACAACTGCATGCGACGAGGAGGGCCCTGTGGTCGGGGCCCTCCTGCGCGTTTGTAGGATGCCCGGCAGGTCGCCGCCGTCGCTCCCGACCGCAAGAGACCGAGTTCAGGCCCGATGCCTTGGGCGCCCAACCTGTGAAGCGCCGTGCCTCCCGCACGGCACCCCCGCGAAGAAGGGAGACGCATGTCCCGCCGTCCGGCGGGGTCGCCGGCGCACCCTCGTGCACCTCACAGGAAGGAGCCGCGAACCAGTGGCCATCAGCTTCGGTCATGACCGGCCGTGGGGCGGAGTCTCCCAGCGCGAATACCAGCGCAAGGCGCAGGACCATCTACACCCGCTGGCCTACCGTGTCCACTTCGCCGCCATCGGATGGGCCGACCGTCACGGGCACGCAGCCTTCGCCCCCGGGAAGCTGGCCACCCTACTCGGCAAGGACGGCAAACCTCTGTCTGACCAGAGCACGAACAACGCGATCGCACGCGCCAAGAGGCTCGACCTTGTATCGCCCCGGTCGGGAGCCGCTTGCCTTGTGCTTGGTTCTCACCTCTTCCAGAAGGGGAAGGGCGCTCCGGTGCCGTGCCGCGTCCATCAAGACCGGTGAACAACACACCGCACGTGTAGCCAGCACACGTCAACACCGACCGGCCGGAGCTGCGGTCAGCAATCGACTACGCCCGCGCCGGCGACACTCTGTGCGTTTGGAAGCTCGACCGCTTCGCCCGGTCACTCATCGACCTTGTGACCATGGTCGACACGCTTCGGGAGCGTGGTATCGGGTTCAAGGTGCTCACGGGTGCACTGGCCAACATCGACCCCAGCACGGCCGATGGCCGTCTCATGCTCCAGGTGGTAGGAGCCATGGCGGAGTTCGAGCGCAGCCTCGTCATGGAGCGCACCCGCGCCGGACTCGACGCAGCCAAGGCGCAGGGGCGTACCGGCGGACGGCCGTCCGTCGTGAACGAGGACGTACTGACCGTGGCCCGCGCGAGGAAGGCGAAGGGAGAGAGCGTCAGTGCCATCGCCAAGGCTCTGGGCGCCTCCCGGGCCACGCTGTACAGGCGCCTCGGAGACGACTCCTGACGGTGGAACCTGATGCCCTTGCCTGGAGCGGACTCGAAGCAGTTGGCTTGTGGCCCATGAAGTACACCCAGCTCGGACGCACCGGACTCAAGGTCAGCCGACTCGTTCTCGGCACGATGAACTTCGGTCCGCAGACAGACGAATCAACCAGCCACGGCATCATGGACGCCGCTCTCGACGCGGGTCTGAACTTTCTGGATACGGCCAACGTCTATGGGTGGGGTGAGAACAAGGGCCGCACCGAGGAGATCATCGGAACTTGGTTCGCCCAGGGTGGCGGGCGGCGCGACAAGGTCGTCCTCGCCACCAAGGTGTACGGGAATATGGCGGGCGACGGGGATGTCTGGCCCAACCACGACAAGCTCTCCGCGGTGAACATTCGACGGGCCGTCGATGCCTCCCTCAAGCGGCTGCAGACCGACTACATCGACATCTACCAGTTCCATCACATCGACCGGTCGACGCCGTTCGAGGAGATCTGGCAGGCGATCGACGTCCTGGTCCAGCAGGGCAAGATCCTCTACGCGGGGTCGTCCAACTTCCCCGGCTATAAGATCGCCCAGGCCAACGAGACCGCCGCCCGGCACGGCCGCATGGGCCTGGTCAGCGAGCAGTGCCTCTACAACCTTGCTGAGCGCCGCGCCGAGATGGAGGTCATCCCGGCCGCCCAGGACTACGGCCTCGGTGTCATCCCCTGGTCTCCGCTGCACGGAGGACTGCTCGGCGGCGTCCTCAAGAAGGAGGCCACCCAGGGGCGTCGGGCGAGCGGCCGCGCTGCCGACGCGCTCAAGGACACCAAGACACGCGAGCAGATCCAGGCGTACGAGAACCTCCTCGACAAGCACGGCCTGGAGCCCGGTGAGGCGGCACTGGCCTGGCTGCTGACCCGCCCCGGCGTCACCGGTCCGATCGTCGGCCCTCGCACGCAGGAGCAGCTGGACTCGGCGCTGCGCGCCCTACAGCTGGAGCTGAGCGAGGAACTGCTGACGTCTCTGGACGAGATCTTCCCCGGTCCCGGACCGTCTCCCGAAGCCTTCGCATGGTGAGGTAGCGGGTCTGTGCCGGAGTCGTCGCCTTCTGCTTGCGTTCGAGGCGAGTGGGAGGCCGACGAGTCGGCTGACCTTGAGTCCCGTGCGTCCGAGCTGCGTGTACTTCATGGTTCCCAAGCCAACGGCGTGGAGTGGACTCTAGGCAAGCGGATCCAGCCCGCCGCGCCGCCGCGCCCGCCCCGGCGTGCAGCGCAGCACCCGGCGCACAGTGAGCAGCCCGCCGCGCAGGGCGCCGTAGCGGTACAGCGCCTGGACCGCGTACGTCGAGCAGGTCGGCGTGTAGAGGCAGCGGGGCGGGGTGCGGGGGCTGATCTCGCGCCGGTAGTGGACGACCGCGCGGTACAGCAGCCGGGCGGCGCGGCCGTGAGGGACGGGCGCGGCGGGGTCGGCCGGGCGGTGCGAGTTGAGGGTGAGCAGGGTCAGCAAGGCAGTGAGCACGGTGGCCTCACGGCAGGGGGCGGTGACCGTGGACCACCACAGGTGGGTGTCGAGGCAGCCCTCCGCGCAGCCGCAGCAACGGTTCTTCCGCCGCTTCTCGCGATATCCCGCGCCCATGTCCGCCGTGCCCCCTGGTGATCACCCGCACCGGCCCGCAGCGTCTCACACGCTCAGGCGGACCTGGTCAGCACAACTGCGAACACCGACCGCACCGAGGCGCCGTCGGCCGTCGTCCAGTGCCCGGCGACATGGCCGAGGGCGTCGGAGGGCGGGACGTCGGAGTCGCCGAGGCGGCGCCGGACGCGGACGACACAACCGGCGGTGGTGTGCAGGTCGGTGCCGTCCTCGTCGTCCAACGGGGCGCCCTCCGGCCGCAGTTCGGCGTCCCCCTGGTACGAGCGGACGATGTCCGGGTCCGGGGTGCTGTCGACGCTCTGCATCTGCGGCTCGGCACGGCCCTCGAACAGCGCGAGCAACGCCGCGACGCAGACCGGGTCGTGGGCGCCGTCATAGGCCCAGCGGGTGCCCAGCACACCGTGCTCCATGGTGCCGACGAGCGCCTGCTCGGCGCCGGGGAGCGGGGCGCCGCGATAGGTCAGGGGGACGTGGTAGGCGGTGCCGTCGGCGTCGGTGACGACCATGAACTCGATACCGACCTCGCCCTCGGGGTCGTCCAGCCGGAATCCGCCGGCCTTCGCCAACTCCGGTGCGGCGGAGCCCCGGTACCAGGTGCGGGTGGGGAGCCAGGTGCTGAGGAGTTCGAGCTTGGTGGGCTTGATGGTGGTGCGGTGGATGATCGACATGCGACGGATTCTGTCAGTCAGTCGCGGGGGAACTCATCGGTTTTCAGGGTGAGGCCCAGGGGGGTGGTGGCGGCGTCCACGTCCGTGCCGAAGGCGACGGACGTTTCGGTGAGGTACTTCCCGTCCTTGGGCTGGGTGTAGAGGTGGCTCTTGCCCTGGTAGGGATCGACGATGAGATACACGGGGATGTCGGCCCTGGCGTAGGCGGTCTTCTTGGGCCCGTAGTCGTTGTGTGCGGTCCCCTTCGAGATGACCTCGGCCACGAACTCGACGTCCTTGCAGTTCCACAGGCCTTTGGCGTCCTTCTCCGCGTCCTCCTTGACGAGCGTCACGTCGGAGGCGAAGCCGTTGAGGTGACCGGGGTAGTCGACGCGGACGTCCGACTTCACGCGGTTGCGGGGGTACTTGGCACGCAGTTGCTCGACGATGTCCAGGATGATCTCCCAGTGCGTGTCCCGCTGCGGCGACATGAAGATGGCCCCCTCGACGATCTCGACCTTGTATCCCTCGGGGGTGATTCGCTCAAGCGACTCGAACAGCCCGTCCAGAGTCAGCTCGTCGCACTCGTCGGCCATCTCGATCCTGTCTTCAAGGACGGTCATCGTGGCGCTCCTCCCCGGCTGCCCCTCACACAGGTGCAGCCGCGCAGTCCAACGATACGGACGCCACCCCGGAAGCGCCGGAATCCGGTCAATCCGATCCGGCCCCGTACGCCTGACCGATCCCCCACCCCTGCCACAGCGCGTCCGCGAAGGCCGCCGCGATCTTGTGTTCGCCGTCGGCGTTCGGGTGGGTGCCGTCGTAGGTGTCGCGGTCGAGGTCGTACGAGGGCGGCGGGGAGGTCAGCAGCAGGGGTGACCGGGGTTCGTCGAGGTCGGCGACGGCCTTGGCGAGCAGTTCGTTGAACAGGCTCACCTGGGCGCCGAAGTCGGGCTCGTCCACGGCCCGGATGTTCGGGATGACCGGCAGGACGGCGATCCGCACACCGGGACGGGCGGCCCGCGCCTGTGTGATGAACGCCCGTACGTTCTCCTCGGTCTGCTCGGCGTTCGTGTAGAACCCCAGGTCGATGAGGCCGAGGGCGACGAGCAGCACATCGGCCCGGTGCTCCCGCACCGCGTCCCCGATCACCGGCGCCATGTGCAGCCACCCCTCGCCCCACCCGGCCAGGTGGGCGCGGGGAAAGTCGGGGTCGGCGTACTCGTACGAGGTGGGCGCGTCCGTCGCCTTGTCGTACAGCGTCTCCCGCGGCCCGACCAGGCGGAAGGGCCCGCCGTACGTATCGCGCAGGTGCTGCCACAGTCGGTAGCGCCAGGTGTGCTCGCCCGCGCTTCCGATGGTCTGGGAGTCACCGACGGGCATGAACCTGAGCATCCGCTCATGATGAACGATCCGGCGCCTGGGTGGGGTGTGACCCCTGACACGCCCCGCCGGTCAACGGGCCGGGCGGACCCTCCGAACCCCGCCCCGGGATGGCAACCTTGACCGCATGCGTCGTCCCTTCGCCGTCCTCGCCGCCGCCCTGCTCGTGGGGGCGTTCGCCGTGCCCGCCTCCGCCGCCGACGGGGACGAGGGGTTCACCATCAAGGACCCCCGGATCACCGAGTCCAGCGGACTCGCCGCCTCCCGGCAGCACCCGGGTATCTACTGGACCCACAACGACAGCGACGACGGCGCCTATCTCTACGCCGTGGACAGCGCGACCGGGGAGACCGTCGCCACGATCACCATGACCGGGGTCGGCGCGCCGCGCGACGTCGAGGCGATCTCCATCGGTCCGGACAACCAGCTCTACGTCGGGGACATCGGGGACAACCTCGGCGGCACCTGGCCGCACGTGTGGATCTACCAGCTGCCCGAGCCCAAGGAGCTGCGGGACCGGACGATCAAGGCCACGCAGTACGTCGTGAAGTATGAGGGCGGCGCGCGGGACGCCGAGTCGCTGGTCGTGCACCCCAGGACGGGGCGCGTGTACATCGTCGACAAGAAGGAGGACACCGGGCACCTCTTCGAGGGGCCCGAGAAGCTGTCCGCCTCCGGTACGAACGTCTTCAAGCCCATCGCCGAGATCGACAACCTCCAGGCCACCGACGCCACCCTCTCCCCGGACGGCCGCAAGCTCGTCGTCCGCAGCTACTTCGGCGCCGCCGCCTTCGACTGGAACGGCGGGGACATCAAGAAGACCGGGCGCCTGAGCGTCCCCTTCCTGGGGCAGGGCGAGTCCGTCACCTACACCGCCGACGGGACCAGGCTCATGTACGGCGCCGAGGGTGCGGAGAGCTCCGTCGAGCCGGAGGACGCCCCCGATGTGGAGGAGGGCGACTCCTCCTCGGGGTCCGGGAGTTCGGCCTCCGGCAGCGGCGACGGGGGAGCGGACGGGGGTGACGGCACCGTGCGGAACGGGGCCATCGCCGTCGCCGTGGTGGTGGCCGCGCTGATCGGCGTCAGCAGGCTGCGGCGGAAGGGGCGGTAGCGGGGGCGTGGGGGCGGACATCGACGGGGCGATAGAGGCGCGCGGGCCCGGTGGCGGCTGGCAGTGCGCGGTCGATCTGCTGGACTTCGGGCTGGGGCGGGACCGCCATACCTGGGACTGCCTCTTCGGCTTCGGCTCCGAACTCGGCGTGGAACGGCCCCTGTTCGAGGCGCGGGGGCTCCCCGGCGACGCCTCCGCACCCGTCGCCGAGACGGCCGCGCTGGACGCGCAGTACGGCCACACCCACGCCACCTGGTCCGAGATCGCCGCCGTCGACTGGGACGCCCCGCTCTGCGACGCCCCCGCCTATTCCCTCGTCGGCGTATGGCGGCCGGGGCCGGACGGCGAACTCGCCCTGGACGATGTCATCCGCGTGACCGTCGAGATCCTCGACGCGGCGGAGGAACAGTTCGGCGCGGACCTGATGCCTCCGGAGTGGCCCGAGGGCGGTGAGGTCCGGATGGGCGACGAGGTGTACCGGGCGCTGGTCCTCACGGCTCGTACGTTCGTCGAGCCGGACGGCGGATGGCAGCCCGTGTGGACCGCCATGCGTGAACTGGCGGCCCGGTACGGCGACGACAACGTCCGGCTGGTCGTCTGGTTCGGGTGAGCCCCGGTCCTCAGCCCTGGGAGGCGCGCCGCTCGACGAGTGTCTCCAGCCCGTCCAGGATCCGCTGCAACCCGAACTCGAAGTGGTCGAACCCGGTCGGCGACCACGTGTCCTCGTCCAGTGCGGCGAGCAGCGGGTAGCGGCCGGACATCATGACCTTCTCCAGTACCGGCTGCTGGGCCTGCCAGAACTCCGTGTCCGTCAGCCCCGTCCGCCGTTCCGCCTCCTGCTGGTACAGCTGGGTACGGGCGGCGCCGACGACGTAGTTGTCGATCATGATGATCGCCGAGATCAGCTCCCGGTCGGCCAGCCCCATCTGCTTGATCGGGGCGAGGATCTTCTCCATGCCGTCCAGCGCGCTGGGCCCGAGGATCGGCCGGGACTGGTTGACGTACAGCAGCCAGGGGTGACGGCGGTACAGCGCCAGGTTCTCGCGGGCCATCGCCTCCAGCGCCGAGCGCCAGCCGCCGTCGCCGAGGTCGGCCGCGTCCTCGGAGGGGCGCTGGACGCGGTCCAGCATCAGGTCCAGCAGCTCGCCCTTGCCGGGGACGTAGCGGTACAGCGACATGGTGCCGGTGCCCAGTTCGGCCGCGACCCGGCGCATGGACAGCGCCTCCAGGCCGTGCTCGTCCGCCAGCCGGACGGCCGCTTCCACGATCCGGTCGATGCTGAGCGACGGCTTCGGCCCCCGCGTGGGGCGCCGGCCGGTGTCCCACAGCAGCTCCATCGTGCGGGCGACATCCCCGCTGCCGCTGGTCTCCGTACCGTCCGTGGCGCTTGTCATGGCCTCAGCTTAGGACCTCTGGGAGGGCCGGGCGGAAAAACTGAGTACGACGTACGCGAAATAGTGTACGGTGTACTCAGTTATGGAGAAGGGGGACCCATGAACGACGGATTCGCCGTACGCGCCGAAGCCCTGGAGAAGCGCTACGGCGCCAAGCGCGCCCTCGACAGCTTCGATCTCGCCGTCCGGGAGGGCACCGTGCACGGGCTGCTCGGTCCGAACGGCGCGGGCAAGACCACCGCCGTGCGCATCCTGTCCACGCTGCTGCGGCTGGACGGCGGCCGGGCGACGGTGGCTGGCCTGGACGTGGCCCGGCAGCCGCGCGAGGTGCGCGCCCGGATCGGCCTGACCGGGCAGTACGCCGCGGTGGACGAGGTGCTCACCGGCCGGCAGAACCTGGAGATGTTCGGCCGCCTGTTCCACCTCGGCCGCAGGCGGGCCGCGGACCGCGCCACCGAGCTGCTGGAGCAGTTCGACCTGACCGACGCCGCCGACAAGGGCGTCGGCGCCTACAGCGGCGGTATGCGGCGCCGCCTGGACCTCGCCGCGTCGATGATCCTCGCCCCCGCTGTGCTCTTCCTCGACGAGCCGACCACCGGCCTCGACCCCCGCAGCCGCGGCGAGGTCTGGGAGTCCGTGCGGGCGCTGGTGGCGGGCGGCACCACCGTGCTGCTGACCACCCAGTACCTGGAGGAGGCCGACAAGCTGGCCTCCCGCATCACCGTCATCGACCAGGGGCGGGCCATCGCCGACGACACCCCGGACGGGCTGAAGGGCCTCGTCGGCGGCGACCGGATCGAGGTCGTGGTGGCCGCGCGCTCGGAGATCCCGCGCGCGGTGAAGGTCGTCTCCCGGGTCTCGGACGGCGAACCCGAGTCCGACGACGAGGAGTTGCGGGTGCACGCCCCCGTCACCGACCGGGTGGGCGCGCTGACCGAGGTCGCGCGCACCCTCCAGGACGAGGGCGTCCGGGTCGAGGACATCGGGCTGCGCAGGCCGAGCCTCGACGACGTCTTCCTGCGCCTGACCGGACACCGCACCGAGACGACGCAGAAGGAGACGGCCGCATGACCGCAGTGGACCTGAGCCCGCACACGACGGGCGGGCGCACCTACTGGCTGCTGTCCGACGTGTGGAACATCGTCCGCCGGGGCCTGACCCACTACCAGCGCCAACCGGTGAACATCGCCTGGCAGTTGGGCTTCCCGATCCTCTCCGTCCTGCTCTACGGCTATGTCTTCGGCAGCGCCATGAAGGTGCCCGGCGGCGGGGACTACAAGGACTTCCTGATGCCGGGCATGTTCGTGATGACCATGGCCTTCGGCTTCATCAACACCGCCACCGTGGTCGTCTACGACTCCACCAAGGGCGTCATCGACCGCTTCCGCTCCATGCCGATGGCCTCCTCCGCGGTGGTCGCCGGACGCGGGGTGACCGATCTGCTGGTGGCCTGCGCCGAGTTGGCCATCATGATGCTGACCGCCCTCGCCATGGGCTGGCGCCCGGACGGTGGTCTCGGCTTCCTCGCCGCCTTCGGACTGCTGCTGTGGCTGCGGTTCTCGCTGATCTGGCTCGGTGTGTGGCTCGGCCTGATCGTGCCCAACCCGGAGGCGGCGGGCGGTCTGTTCGCGGTCGCCTTCCCCTTGACGATGATCTCCAGCATCTTCGTCGCCCCGCAGCTCATGCCCGACTGGCTGGGCTGGGTCGCGGCCTGGAACCCCCATCTCCTCCACGGCGGCGGCCACCCGTGACCTGTTCGGCACCCCGGTCGGCGGCGGCGACTCCTGGATCGAGCAGCACGCTTTGCTGATGGCGGGCGTCTGGCCGGCCGTCCTGACGCTGATCTTCCTGCCGCTGGCGGTACGACGGTTCCAGAAGCTCGGCAGATGACGGGGACGGCAAGGGGCGCCCGGCGGAATCCGCCGGGCGCCCCTTGCCAGTGCCGTAAGGACTACAGCTTCTCGATCACGTAGTCGACGCACTTCGTCAGCGCCTCGACGTCCGCCGGGTCGATGGCCGGGAACATCGCGATACGGAGCTGGTTGCGGCCGAGCTTGCGGTAGGGCTCGGTGTCGACGATGCCGTTGGCGCGCAGGACCTTGGCGACGGCGGCGGCGTCGATCTCGTCGGCGAAGTCGATGGTGCCGATGACCTGCGAGCGCTTGGCCGGGTCGGTGACGAACGGGGTGGCGTACTTGCTCTCCTCCGCCCAGGCGTACAGCCGGGTCGAGGAGTCCTTCGTACGGGCCGTGGACCACGCCAGACCGCCCTGGCCGTTGATCCACTCCAGCTGCTGGTTGAGCAGGAAGAGGGTGGCGAGCGCCGGGGTGTTGTACGTCTGGTTCTTGCGGGAGTTGTCGATCGCCGTCGGCAGGCTGAAGAACTCCGGGACGTGCCGGCCGGAGGCGTGCACGCGCTCGGCGCGCTCGATGGCGGCCGGGGAGAAGACGCCGATCCACAGGCCGCCGTCGGAGGCGAAGGACTTCTGCGGGGCGAAGTAGTAGACGTCCGTCTCGGCGATGTCCACCGGCAGACCGCCGGCGCCGGAGGTGGCGTCGACCAGGACCAGGGCGCCCTCGTCGGCGCCGGCCACGCGCTTGATCGGCATGGCGACACCGGTGGAGGTCTCGTTGTGGGTGAAGCCGTACACGTCGACGCCCGCCTCGGCCCGCGCCTCCGGGTGGGTGCCCGGGTCGCTGGAGATCACGGTCGGCTCGGCCAGCCACGGGGCGAGCTTGGCGGCCTTGGCGAACTTGGAGCTGAACTCGCCGAAGGTGAGGTGCTGGCTCTTGTTCTCGATCAGGCCGTGGGTGGCGATGTCCCAGAAGGCGGTGGAGCCGCCGTTGCCGAGGACGACCTCGTAGCCGTCCGGGAGCTGGAACAGCTCGCTGATGCCCTCGCGGACCTGGCCGACGAGGTTCTTCACCGGGGCCTGGCGGTGGGAGGTACCGAGCAGAGAGGTTCCGGTCGCGGCGAGGGCGTCCAGCGCCTCCGTCCGCACCTTGGAGGGGCCAGCGCCGAAACGTCCGTCGGCGGGCTTGATGTCAGCGGGAATCTGGATCTCAGCCACGCAGTGAGGTTAGCCGGTACGGGAAACCTGGGCGAAATGAAGTCCGTCGGCTGAGACGTGGCGTCCGGAACGGTGTTTGGAATGCTGTCCGCATGACGGATCCAGAGGCTGATCTGCGCAAGGCCGTACGCGGCGAGGTCCGCTTCGACGCCACCGCCCGGGCCCTGACCACCATGGACGCCTCCAACTACCGGCGGGTACCGCTGGGCGTGGTCGCGCCCCGTGACGCCGACGACGTGGCCGCCGTCCTGGAGGTCTGCCGGGCCCACGGCGTCCCCGTCGTCCCGCGCGGAGGCGGCACCTCCATCGCCGGACAGTCCACCGGAACGGGTGTAGTGCTGGACTTCACCCGCCACATGAACCGCGTCCTCTCCCTCGACCCCGAGACCCGTACGGCCGTCGTCCAGCCCGGCCTGGTCCTGGACCGCCTCCAGGAGACCGCCGCCCCGCACGGCCTGCGCTTCGGCCCCGACCCCTCCACCCACAGCCGCTGCACGCTCGGCGGGATGATCGGCAACAACTCCTGCGGCTCCCACTCGGTGGCCTGGGGGACGACGGCGGACAGTGTGAGGGAGCTGGAGGTCATCACCGCGCGGGGCCGACGGTTGCGTCCGGGCCGCGACTGGGCGGGAGCCCCTGAGGGCCTGCGCGCCCTCGTGGAGTCCGAACTGTCCCTCCTCCGCACCGGATATCCGCAGGCCCTGCCCCGCCGCATCTCCGGATACGCCCTCGACGCGCTGCTCCCCGAGAACGGTGCCGACGTGGCCCGCGCCTTCTGCGGCTCCGAGGGCACGCTCGGGGTGCTCACCGAGGCGGTCGTCGACCTCGTCGCCGCGCCACGCGCGCGTGCCCTCGCCGTCCTCGGCTACGCCGATGAGGGCGCCGCCGCCGAGGCCGCGCCCGGACTCCTGCCGCACGGCCCGCTGACGGTGGAGGGCATGGCCGCCGACCTGGTGCCCGCACCGGTCGACCTGCCGAGGGGCGGCGCCTGGCTGTTCGTGGAGACGGGCGGCGAGTCGGCGGCGGAGGCACGCGCGCGTGCGGAGGCGATCGTGCGGGCGTCCGACGCCCTGGACACCTTGATCGTCACCCACGCGGCCGGACAGCGCGCCCTGTGGCGCATCCGCGAGGACGCCAGCGGCACGGCGACGAGGATGCCCGACGGCAGCGAGGCGTGGCCCGGCTGGGAGGACTGCGCGGTCCCCCGGCCCGCCTGGGCCCGTACCTACGGGACTTCCGCGCCCTCATGGCTTCCCACGGTCTGCGCGGCACCCCGTACGGCCACTTCGGCGACGGCTGCATCCACGTACGGATCGACTTCGACCTGCTCAGCGAGGCGGGCGTGGCCCGCTTCCGCCGCTTCTCCGAGGAACTGGCCGACTTGGTGGTCGCACACGGCGGCTCCCTGTCCGGGGAGCACGGGGACGGCCAGGCGCGGGCGGAACTGCTGCCGAGGATGTACGGGGAGGACCTGGTCCGGCTCTTCGAGCGGGCCAAGTCGGTATGGGACCCGGACGACCTCCTGAACCCCGGCGTGCTGGTCCGCCCGGCGCCCCTGGACACCAACCTCCGCTTCTCGGTCCTGCCCCGCGAACCGGTGGACGTGGCCTTCGGCTACCCGGCCGACAACGGCGACTTCACGGCCGCCGTACGCCGCTGCGTAGGCGTGGCGAAATGCCGTACGACGACGGCGACCGGCCCCGCCGTCATGTGCCCCTCCTTCCGCGCGACGGGCGAGGAGGAGCACTCCACGCGGGGCCGCGCCCGTCTGCTCCACGAGATGCTCGCGGGCGAGGTGGTGACGGAGGGCTGGCGCTCACCCGAGGTCCGCGACGCCCTCGACCTGTGCCTCTCCTGCAAGGGCTGCCGCTCGGACTGCCCGGTCGGGGTGGACATGGCCACGTACAAGGCGGAGTTCCTGCACCACCACTACGCCGGTCGGCGGCGACCGGCGGCCCACTACTCGATGGGCCGGCTGCCGGTGTGGCTGGGCTGGGTCGCGCGGCTGAGGGCGGCGGGGCTGGTGAACGCGCTGGCGTCGGTGCCGGTTCTGGCGGCGCTGGGGAAGCGGGTCGGGGGAGTGGCGCCGGAGCGGGCGATCCCGAGGGTGGCGCAGGAGCCGTTCAGCAGGTGGTGGCGACGGCGCGGGGGACCTGCTGGCGATGACGGCCCGCTGGTCGTGCTCTGGCCGGACACCTTCACCGAGCACCTCTCGCCCTCCGTCGGGCGGGCGGCGGTGCGGGTGCTGGAGGCGGCGGGGCTGCGGGTGGCGCTGCCGCCGACGTTGCGGATGCGCGGGCGGCCGGTGGGGGACGGGCGGACCCGGTGGGCGGTGCCGCTGCTGGGCGCGGGACGGCGGGGGCGGGTGTGCTGCGGCCTCACGTACGTCTCCACGGGCCAGCTCGACCAGGCCCGTGCGGTCCTGCGCCGGACGCTGGACCTGCTGGAGCCGGTGCTGGCGACGGAGGCCCCGCTGGTGGTGCTGGAGCCGAGTTGCGCGGCGGCGCTGCGCTCGGACCTGCCGGAGCTGCTGCACGAGGACCCGAGGGCGGCGCGGCTGGCGGCACGGGTGCTGACGTTCGCGGAGGCACTGGAGCGCCTGGCCCCCGACTGGACGCCGCCCGCCGTGAACCGCCCGGTCACCGGCCAGACCCACTGTCACCAGCACGCGGTGCTGGGGGACGCGGCGGACCGTCGCCTGCGCGCGGCGGCGGGGCTGTCCGGCGACCTGAACGGCGGCTGCTGCGGCCTGGCCGGGAACTTCGGCTTCGAGAAGGGGCACTTCGAGGTGTCGCGGGCGTGCGCGGAGGAGCGGCTGCTGCCGTCGGTGCGGGAGGCGGGGGAGTCGGCGGTGGTCCTGGCGGACGGGTTCTCGTGCCGGACGCAGGTGGAGCAGTTGGCGGGGGTGCGGGGGAAGCACTTGGCGGAGGTGTTGGCGGAGGGGCTGGGGGACGAGGGCCTGGGGGACTAGGGCTGAGGAGGGGCTTCTCACACTCTGGGACAGCCCCAAAACGGGTTCACACGCCTGACCGAGTCCACTACCCTGAACTCGGAAGTACATCGTGATGCACGAATCTATCCCAGCCCGAGCCCCAGGACCGCCCGTGAGCACGCCAGCCGCCGCCACCTCCACCGCCTCGTCCTCCTCCGTGCCGGTCGGTGCCCCGCGCCGTTGGGGCTCGATGGGCCCGGTCGGTCTGGTCCTGGCCGGCGGTGTCTCGGTCCAGTTCGGCGGCGCCCTCGCGGTGAGCCTGATGCCGAGGGCGGGCGCGCTGGGCGTGGTGACACTGCGGCTGCTGGTGGCGGCCGTGGTCCTGCTCGTGGTCTGCCGCCCGCGCCTGCGCGGCCACTCCCGTACGGACTGGGGGACGGTGCTGGTCTTCGGCATCACCATGGGCGCGATGAACGGCCTCTTCTACCAGTCGGTGGCCCGCATCCCGCTGGGCCCGGCGGTCACGCTGGAGGTGCTGGGCCCCCTGGCCCTGTCTGTCCTTGCCTCCCGCAGAGCCGTGAACCTGATCTGGGCGGGCCTGGCCCTGGCGGGCGTGTTCCTGCTCAGCGGGGGTGGCTTCAGCGGCCTGGACCCGGTGGGCGTGGCCTTCGCGCTGGGCGCCGGTGCGATGTGGGCGGCGTACATCGTCTTCAGCGCCCGCACGGGGCGCCGGTTCCCCCAGGCGGACGGCCTGGCGCTGGCCATGGCGGTGGCGGCGGTGCTGTTCCTGCCGCTGGGGGTGGTGGAGTCGGGCGGCAAGCTCCTGGACCCGGTGACGATCGGGCTGGGCGCGGCGGTGGCGATCCTGTCCTCGGTCCTCCCGTACACCCTGGAACTCCTTGCCCTCCGCTCCCTCCCCGCATCGACTTTCGCGATCCTGATGAGCCTGGAGCCGGCGCTGGCGGCAGCGGCAGGCTTCCTCATCCTCGACCAGGCCCTCTCCACCACGGAGTCGCTGGCCATCGCCCTGGTCATCGCGGCAAGCATGGGGGCGGTACGGACTCAGGTGGGTCGGGGGAGGGCGAAGGCGCCGGGGCCGGAGGCCGGGTAACTGGCAGGGCCGCCCACTTCATCGGAAGCGGACGGCCCTCGGGACGGGACTGTTGCGTCAGCCGAAAACCCCGGCCGCGGTCGCGGAGACGAAGCGGGCGAAGCTCTCGGGGGTGACGGTGAGGGCTCCATGGGCGGGGTTCTTGGAGTCGCGGATGGCGATGTGGGGGGTTAGGTCGGCGACTTCTACACATTCGCCGCCTGTGCCGCTGCTGTAGGAGGACTTGGTCCAAGCGGCGGTGGCGATGGGAGTGCACTCGACGCAATCACCGCCGGTGCCGCCGCCGTAGGAGGACGTCCGCCATACGGCGTTGCCGAGAGGCGCGCACTCGACGCATTCGCCTCCGGTGTCTCCGCTGTACGACGACTTACGCCAGGTTGCGCCCGTCAGGTTGGTCTCCATACCGTTCCTCCATCACGCGGGCGATGAGGGCGGCCGATTCGTTCACGGAGAGAGCGGCCGCTTGCAGATGATCGTATCGGACCGAACCCTCCTTGACTGCTTCAGGATTGGCCGTCATGTGCCCTTGGACGAAGTCCTCGGTGTAGATGAGGTCGGGGTCCTTGTCGAAGCGCAGGATGGTGAATGAGCCCATAAGCCCTGTGTGCGCCCCTGCCGTGAACGGCAGGATTTGAATTTCGAGCCACTGGCGCTTTTGAAGCGACAGGAGATGCGCCAACTGCTCGCGCATTACCTCGCGTCCGCCCACCTCTTGGTGAAGCACCGCCTCGCTTAGCACCACCCACATCACCGGGGGCTGCTC
>NZ_FLSP01000128.1 GCF_900091315.1 Streptomyces sp. DI166 | reverse complement strand
GGCAATCGCGGCTCGTCTCCGTGTCCGAAGGGCTGGACTCATCACAGGGCGGTCGCATGGTCTTCGCGATCCTGAGCGAACGCGCCAGGGAGGAAGCGAAGGACATGGCGAAGCGCGTGAAGATCGGCCATGACTCGCACAAGGCGGAAGGTCGAAGAGGAACGGGCAGGCCACCGTTCGGTCTGTACAGCGCCCCCGGAAGCGGCAAGGTCGAACCTCACCCCGACGAGTACGGCACAGCGCGCAGGCTGGCGGATCTCTTGCTCGCCAGGAAGACGACCAAGGACACGGCCCACCAGCTCAATGAGGAGGGATACCGGACCCGGAGCGGTGCCACCTGGTCGCCCACGGCGGTTAGCAAGCTGGCCCAGTCCCCGCTCTTCGCGGGCATGGTCCCGGTCCGGCGGCGCAAGACGGACGAGCACGGCAACCCGTTGGACAGTTGGGAAGGGTACGGCGAGCCCCTGCGCGATGAGACGGGCGAAGTCATCATGTGTGGCAAGGGGGTTGTGACGCCGGGCGAGTGGTTCAAGATCAAGGCCCTCATCGCGGAACGGACCGATGATCGGTGGGCAAAGGGGAAGCCGGAAGCGAAGTACCTGGGGACGGGGAGCTACCGATGCGGGCGGCTGCGGGACAAGAAGGGCACGGGTGAGCTTGAACCGTGTGGTGGCTCGATGAGCCACCGTGGCGGACGCTACCGGTGCGAGGTCCGGCAGACGCGGGGCAAGTCGATCTGCGAGGGCGTGGTGACCCTCGCCGACCGCATCGACCACGCGGTTGGACAGGCTTGGATTCACCACATCACAGCCCTTGAGCCCGGTGACCCGGTGGTCATCGAGATAGCCCGCCGGTGGCTTGCCTTCGCGGACCCCGAAACGCAGGCGAGGAAAAACGAGGCTCAGAAGGCCCTTGAGGCGGCCCAGCGTCGTGTGAAGAAGCTCGAAGACGACTTCTACGTGTACGGGAAGATGGACGAAGAGCGTTTCGAGGAGCTGAGCGAAGGGCAGCGCGCCGTCATCGAGAGCATCGCCGCGACCCTTGAGGCGTTGGACGCGGAGGCAGACCTGTCGCCGCTCACCCAGGTTGCCGCTCTGCGTGAGGCATGGGAAGCGGCGGACATGGCGGACAAGCGGATGCTCCTGAAATGCACCCTTGGAAAGAAGGGCATCACGGTCAAGCCTGCGGCACGGCAGGGGGACCACACCCCGATCTTGGAACGGCTTGAGTTCGACTGGCTGTCGAAGAAGGACACAGCGACCGAGAAGTGAGCTCGGAGCAAGGCTGCCTTCAGGGCCGGCCGTGTCATCCGGCGTCCAGCGGGCCAGGTAACTCGTTGCGGGGCTCAGGACCGGACAGAGGACCTGATTGAGCGCCTGCGCTGCCTCGCTGGGGGCGAGTTGCCCAACGTGACCTCGGGTGTGGTCCCGGCGCGGCTTGAGCGGACAAGTTCAACGGTTCGGTCCGGCCCCGTTCGTACGCTGCCCCGTGGCGCATGGGCAGGACGGTGGCGGGTGCGCAAGGATGGGGGCATGCCCAACCGACTCGCGCAGGCCACGTCCCCGTATCTCCTCCAGCACGCGGACAACCCCGTCGACTGGTGGCCCTGGCAGACCGAGGCGTTCGAAGAAGCCCGGCGGCGCGACGTCCCTGTGTTCTTGAGCGTCGGCTACAGCGCGTGTCACTGGTGTCACGTCATGGCGCACGAGTCCTTCGAGGACGACGACATCGCTGCGTACATGAACGAGCACTTTGTGTCCGTGAAGGTGGACCGCGAGGAGCGGCCCGACGTGGACGCGGTCTACATGGAGGCTGTGCAGGCGGCCACCGGCCAGGGCGGCTGGCCGATGTCCGTATGGATGACCCCCGACGGTGAGCCCTTCTACTTCGGCACGTACTTCCCGCCCGACGCTCGCCACGGCATGCCGTCCTTCCGCCAGGTGCTCGAAGGCGTGCACAACGCCTGGACGAGCCGACGGGACGAGGTGGGAGAAGTCGCGGGGAAGATCACTCGGGACCTCGCCGCGCGGAAGCTGAGCACCGGGGATGCCGGGACACCCACCGAGGAGACCCAGGCGCTGGCCCTTCTCCAACTGACTCGGGACATCGATCCCGCGAGTGGTTGGTTCAAGGGAGACACCAAGTTCCCGCCGTCGATGGTGATCGAGTTCCTGTTGCGCCACCACGCGCGAGCCGGCTCCGTGGCCGCACTGGAGATGGCGGAAGGGCTGTGCGGCGCGATGGCCCGATCGAGCCTCTACGACCAGGTGGGCGGCGGGTTCCACCGGTACGTGCTCACGCCGAGAGCAGGTGGACCTTTGGTACCGCACTTCGAGAAGATGCTCTACGACAACGCGCTGCTGTGCCGGGTCTACGCCCACCTGTGGCGCTCCACCCGCTCCGAACTCGCCCGCCGGGTCGCGCTGGAGACCGCCGACTTCATGGTCCGCGAACTGCGCACGAACGAGGGCGGGTTCGCCTCCGCGCTGGACGCCGACAGCGACGACGGCACCGGCAGGCACGTCGAGGGCGCCTACTACGTGTGGACCCCGGAGCAGCTGCGCGAGGTGCTCGGGGACAGCGACGCCGAACTCGCGGCGCAGTACTTCGGGGTGACCGAGGAGGGGACCTTCGAGGAGGGCGCCTCGGTGCTGCAACTGCCGCAGCACGAAGGGGCCTTCGACGCGGATCGGATCGCCTCCGTGCGGGAGCGGCTGCTCGCCGCCCGTGCCGCGCGGCCCGCTCCGGGCCGGGACGACAAGGTGGTCGCCGCCTGGAACGGGCTCGCGATCGCCGCGCTGGCCGAGACCGGCGCCTACTTCGAGCGGCCCGACCTGGTCGAGGCCGCGGTGTGCGCCGCCGATCTGCTCGTACGGCTGCATCTGGACGAGGCGGCCAGGATCGCCCGTACCAGCAAGGACGGCAGGGTCGGGGCGAACGCCGGGGTGCTGGAGGACTACGCCGATGTCGCCGAGGGGTTCCTGGCGCTGGCGTCCGTCACCGGCGAGGGCGTGTGGCTGGAGTTCGCCGGGTTCCTGCTCGACCATGTGCTCGCGCGGTTCGTGGACGAGGAGTCCGGCGCGCTGTACGACACCGCCGCGGACGCCGAGCGGCTGATCCGGCGGCCGCAGGACCCGACCGACAACGCCGCCCCGTCCGGCTGGACCGCCGCCGCGAACGCCCTGCTGAGCTATGCCGCGCAGACCGGCGCCGAGCCCCATCGCGCCGCCGCCGAACGGGCGTTGGGCGTGGTGAAGGCGCTCGGGCCGCGGGTGCCCCGGTTCATCGGCTGGGGCCTCGCCGCGGCCGAGGCGCGACTCGACGGGCCGCGTGAAATCGCCGTCGTGGGACCGGCGTTGGACGACCCGGCGACCCAAACCATGCACCGCACCGCCCTGTTGGGGACCGCGCCCGGTGCCGTGGTCGCCGTCGGCACACCGGACAGCGACGAACTGCCCCTGCTCGCAGGGCGATCGCTCGTGGCGGGTGAACCGACCGCGTATGTCTGCCGTAACTTCACATGTGACGCCCCGACGACCGATCCTGAGCGGCTGCGCGCCGCGCTGAGCGGCTGAGGCACGCCAACGACCGGTCGTACAGCGCTGGTTGGGACCGGTCGAGGGCGGTCTCACGCTGCTCAAATTAGGCTTGTGTTCGGTTAGATCCCGCTAGGCGCCGCACCGTTCCGAAACAAGCTATTTATCGGAACAGCTCTCACGCTTCACAGTTCCCCCCTAATCTCTGCACTGGAGCGACGGCTGCAACGCGCCGTTGCTACAGGGGGATTCGGGGATCTGGGGGGATCTTTTTGCTCACGTCCGTCTTCATTGCTGTCGTCTCGCTGGCCCTGTTCTGGATGGCTGCGTTCACCTTGTGGTGGCAAATGCACGCCTGGCGCACACCCGAGGTGCTCGCCTCCACCCGGTTCAGCAGACCGGACGGCGGCGAGCATCTGTCGTTCTCGCTGCTGCTCCCGGCGCGGCACGAGCAGGCCGTGCTCGACCACACCATCCAGCGGCTGCTGGAGTCGAGCCACACCGACTTCGAGATCATCGTCATCGTCGGGCACGACGACCCGGAGACCACCGAGGTCGCCGAACGGGCCGCCGCCCGTGACCCGCGCGTGCGCGTCGTCGTCGACACCCACGAGAAGAAGAACAAGCCCAAGGCGATGAACACGGCGCTGCCGCACTGCCGCGGCGACGTCGTCGGGGTCTTCGACGCCGAGGACCAGGTCCACCCGGAACTGCTCGCCCACGTCGACCACGCCTTCCGCTCCACCGGCGCCGATGTCGTCCAGGGCGGAGTGCAGCTGATCAACTTCCACTCCAGCTGGTACAGCCTGCGCAACTGCCTGGAGTACTTCTTCTGGTTCCGCTCCCGGCTGCACCTGCACGCGCAGAAAGGGTTCATCCCGCTCGGCGGCAACACCGTCTTCGTCCGCACCGACGTCCTGCGCGAGGCCGACGGCTGGGACCCCGACTGCCTGGCCGAGGACTGCGACCTCGGCGTCAGGCTGTCCAGCGTCGGCAAGAAGGTCGTCGTCGCCTACGACTCCGACATGGTGACCAAGGAGGAGACCCCCGGCTCCCTGATGTCGCTGCTCAAGCAGCGCACCCGCTGGAACCAGGGCTTCCTCCAGGTCTACCGGAAGAAGGACTGGAAGCAACTGCCCACCTTCGGCCAGCGGTTGCTCGCCCGCTACACCCTCACCACCCCGTTCCTGCAGGCGTTCACCGGCCTGATCATCCCGCTCAACGTGGCCATCGCGCTCTTCCTCGACGTGCCGGTGTCCATCGCCTTCATCACCTTCCTGCCGGCCGTCACCGCGCTCGTCACCTTCGTCTTCGAGGTGGTCGGGCTGCACGACTTCGGCAAGCAGTACGGACTTCGCGTCCGCTTCGTGCACTACCTCAAGCTCATCGTCGGCGGTCCCTTCTACCAGGTGCTCCTCGCGGGCGCCGCGATCCGCGCCGTCTGGCGCGAGCAGCGCGGCCGCAACGACTGGGAGCTGACCACCCATGTCGGCGCACACCTGAACCAGACCGACGCGATCCGAGAGGACGTCCCCGCGTGACCTCCACCCTGGACGCGGTGACCGGCGAGGTCACCGCGCAGCGGCAGCCCGCGCCCAAAACCGGTGCGAACGAACCGGCGGACCCGCCGAAGCGGCTGCGCGCCTCCCGACCCGACCTCATCCTGTGCGGTGTGCTGCTCGCGGCGATCCTCGTCGTGCAGGGCTGGAACATCGCCGACTACCCCACCCTCAGCGACGACGAGGGCACCTACCTCGCCCAGGCCTGGGCCGTCCAGGAGGGCAGGGGCCTCGCCCACTACACCTACTGGTACGACCATCCGCCGTTCGGCTGGATGCAGATCGCCCTGCTCACCTGGATCCCCTCGCTGATCAGCCCCGAGTCGATGACGGTGGGCACCATGCGGGCCGCGATGCTCGTGGTCAGCGGCATCAGCGCGGTCCTGGTGTACGTGCTCGGCCGCCGTCTCGCGCTGCCCCGCTGGGCCGCCGCCCTCGGCATGGTCTTCTTCGGGCTGTCCCCGCTCTCCGTGGTCCTCCAGCGCGAGATCTTCCTCGACAACCTCGCCGTGATGTGGACGCTGCTGGCGTTCACCCTCGCCGCCTCCCCGAGCCGCCATCTGTGGCACCACTTCGGCGCGGGCATCGCCGCCGCGGTCGCCGTGCTGACCAAGGAGACGATGCTCTTCGTCCTCCCGGCCGTGCTCATCACCATGTGGCGGCACAGCCACCGCGACACCCGCAAGTTCGCGGTCACCGGTGCCATCACCGCCTGCGCTCTGATCGGCCTGTCGTATCCGCTCTTCGCCCTGCTCAAGGGCGAGTTGTTCCCCGGCAGCGGCCATGTCTCGCTCTGGGGCGGCATCAAGTACCAGATGACCAGGCCCGGTTCGGGCTTCATCCTGGACGACGGCTCCGGCTCCAACGGCGTGCTGGACTCCTGGCTCTACTACGACCGGGTCCTGCCGCTCGGCGGACTCGCGGGGGCGCTCCTGCTGCTCGCCACCTGGCGCTGGTCGGTCACCGCACGCGCGCTCGCCGGGCCCTGTGCCGCGGTCGCCATCCTCGCCCTGGTCGCGATGCGGCCCACCGGCTACCTGCCCGCGATGTACATCATCCAGGCGCTGCCGTTCCTCGCCCTGGTCCTGGCCGGCGGCACCGCCTCCGTCGCCCACGCCGTACTGCGCAAGGGCAGACTCCACCCGGCCGGCCGCTACACCCTCGCCGCAGTCCTCGCGCTCGGCGCCGGCGCCTACGTCGTACCCCGCTGGTACGACGGCGACCGCACCGCCGTCACCACCGACGCCAACGCCCCCTACCGGGAGGCGTCGAAGTGGCTCAGCACCGAGGTGGAGCAGCCGGAGAAGACCCGCGTCCTCGTCGACGACGCGCTCTGGCTGGACCTGGTGCACGCCGGGTACCGGCCCGGCAACGGCGTCATCTGGTTCTACAAGGCCGACCTCGACCCGGCCGTCACCAAGACCATGCCGAACGGCTGGAAGGACATCGACTACGTCGTCGCCTCCCCGACCGTCCGGCGCGACGCGGTCGACCTGCCCAACGTGAAGGCGGCCATGGAGCACTCCGAGCCGGTCGCCGTCTTCGGCGAGGGCGAGGACCGCATCGAGATCCGGCAGATCCAGGCCGCGGGAGGCAAGCGATGAGCCAGGAGTACACCACCCCCGTACCGGATCTGGACGCCTCCGAGGTCCCGGAGCCGGGCGCGGTGACCATTGTCGTTCCGACCTTCAACGAGTCCGCGAACATCCGTGAACTGCTGCACCAGATCACCGAGTCGGTGCCCGCGCGGCTGCCCTGCGAGGTCGTCTTCGTGGACGACTCCACCGACGACACCCCCGAGGTGATCAAGGAGGCCGCGCAGGACTGCCCGTTCCCGGTGGCCGTCATCCACCGGGACGAGCCGGTCGGCGGGCTCGGCGGCGCGGTCGTGGAGGGCCTGAAGGCGGCCACCTCCGACTGGATCGTCGTCATGGACGGCGACTGCCAGCATCCGCCGTCCCTGGTACCGGAGTTGGTCGCCACCGGCGAGCGCGCCAACGCCGGGCTCGTGGTCGCCTCCCGGTACATCAAGGGCGGCAGCCGGGCCGGGCTCGCCGGGAGCTACCGGATCGCCGTCTCGCGGGGCGCGACCTGGCTGACCAAGATGCTCTTCCCGCGCCGCCTGCACGGCATCAGCGACCCGATGAGCGGCTTCTTCGCCATCCGCCGCCAGGCCGTCACCGCCGATGTCCTCAAGCCGCTGGGCTACAAGATCCTCCTGGAACTCGCCGTCCGCAGCCGCCCCCGCCAGGTCGCCGAGGTCCCCTTCGTCTTCCAGGACCGCTTCGCCGGGGAGTCCAAGTCCACCGCCCAGGAGGGCCTGCGCTTCCTGCGGCACCTGGCCGGGCTGCGCACCGCCACCCCGGCCGCCCGCATGGTCGGCTTCGGGCTGATCGGCGCCTCCGGGTTCGTGCCGAACCTGCTCGCCCTGTGGATCCTGACCGGCCTCGGCATGCACTACCTGCCCGCCGAGATCGTCGCCAACCAGTTCGGCGTGGCCTGGAACTTCCTGCTCATCGAGCAACTGCTGTTCCGTGACCGGCGACTGCACCGGCGCTGGTGGGACCGCGCCGGGCGGTTCGCGCTGCTCGCCAACGCCGACCTGGTGCTGCGCATCCCGCTGATCGCGCTGTTCGTCCGCGAGTTCGGCATGGGGGCGCTGACCGCCACCTCCGTCGCCTTGGTCACCACGTTCGTCCTGCGCTTCGCCGCCACCGAGGCGCTGGTCTACCTGCCCCGCAGGAAGTCCCGCAGGAAGTCCCGCAGTGAGTCCGGCGGGGAGCAGCACAGGAGCCGTACAGCAAGGAGCACCGCATGAGACAACGACGGAGAACAGCCCTGCTGGCGGTGGGGACCCTCACCGTCGGGCTTCTCCTGACCACACCTCAGTCCGCCTCCGCCGCCAACCTGATCAAGAACCCCGGCTTCGAGACCGCCGGCAGCGGCGACATGCCGTACTGCTGGTCCAAGTCCGGCTGGGGCGACAACGACTTCACCTTCGAGACCGTCTCCGACGCCCACTCCGGCTCCAAGGCGATGAAGGTCGAGCTGACCCGCCGTACCGAGGGCGACCGCAAGGCGCTGATCACCGAGTCCACCGACTGCGCGCCGGTGGTGACGCCGGGCAAGCAGTACGACCTCGGCCTCTGGTACAAGACGACCACTCCGGACGCCAACATCACCCTGTTCCGGCACGACACCACCGCCGGGTGGCAGTACTGGACGGACCTGAAGACGCTGGACATGGCCGGGACCTGGACCGAGGCCACGGTCCGCACCCCGGAGGTCCCGCCCGGCACCGACCGGATCAGCTGGGGTGTGTCGGTGTACGGCACCGGCTCGGCGACCACCGACGACTACACGATGGAGCAGGTCCCCGACGTCACCCCGCCGCCGGACTGCACCGGCACCGCCGAGGAGTGCGAGAACGGACGCTGGGACGTGCTGCCGGTGCAGAACCCGGTGCGCTCCATGCACTCGGTCGTGCTGCACAACGGCAAGGTGCTGCTGATCGCCGGCTCCGGCAACAGCGAGGAGATGTTCGAGGCGGGCACCTTCACCTCCGCGGTGTACAACCCGGCCGACGGCTCCTACAAGATCACTCCCCACCCGAAGGACATGTTCTGCGCCGGGCACGTCCAGCTGCAGGACGGGCGGGTGCTGGTGATGAGCGGCAACAAGGGGTATCCGTCGGCGGACGGCACGATCGGGTACCAGGGGTACAAGGACTCGTACATCTTCGACCCCGAGACCGAGACGTACTCCAAGACCAACGACATGAACGACGGGCACTGGTACCCGTCGGCGACGATCCTCGGCAACGGTGACGTGATCTCCTTCGGCGGGCTGAAGGAGGACTCCACCGGTTCGGTGACCGCGGAGCTGTGGTCGGACGCCGAGCAGAAGTGGCTGGAGCTGTGGAAGGTCAACCAGACCTGGTCGTACTGGGGTCTGTACCCGTCCATGATCCTCATGCAGGACGGCCGCCTCTTCTACTCCGGCAGCCATGTCTTCGGCAACAACATCCCGGGCACCGGCTCGGCGATCTACGACTACGAGGCCAACACCGTCACGCAGGTGCCGGGGCTCCAGCGCAAGGACGAGCGCGACCAGTCGGCGAGCGTGCTGCTGCCCCCGGCGCAGGACCAGAAGGTGCTCACCCTCGGTGGCGGCAACATCGACACCAACCCGGACGGCAACCGGCTGACCGACATCATCGACCTCAAGCAGCCCAACCCGTCCTACGTGGCCGGGCCGCCGATCCCGCAGGGCACGGTCGACCTCGGCAACGGTCCGGTGCCCGAGACCGGTGACCAGGGCAAGATGTACGTCTCCGCGGTGCTGCTGCCGGACGGCAAGGTGCTGGAGACCGGTGGCGCGCTGCACAACCGGGCCGATCCGGTCTTCGAGACGTCGATCTTCGACCCGGCGACGGAGACCTTCGACCAGGTGGCCGCCGACCCCGAGGCCCGCGGCTACCACTCCTCGGCGTTCCTGCTGCCCGACGGCCGGGTCATGACGACCGGTGACAACCCGGGCAACGGCTCCTGGAACCACAACGTGTCGGTCTACACGCCGCCGTACCTGCTCAAGGGCGAGCGGCCGACGATCACCTCGGTGATCGACACCGAGTGGAACTACGGCGACACCCAGCGGATCACGGTGGACCGGCCCATCGCCAAGGCGGAGCTGATCCGTCCGGCGGCGGTGACGCACTCCTCCGACCCGAACCAGCGGTTCGTGGACCTGCCGCTGTCGGTGGACGGCAACAACGTCGACCTCAATGTGACGAGCAACCCCAACCTGGCGCCGCCCGGCTGGTACATGCTCTTCGCGGTCGACGCCAACGGCGTCCCGTCGGTCGCCAAGTGGGTCCACCTGTCCGGTCCGGCGGCGATGAACGCGACGGAGGCCTCGGCGCACGTGCACGACTTCGCCGACGAGCTGTCCGGCAAGGTCACCGGCCCCGGCAAGAAGCGCAAGGCGCAGAAGGTCAGCCCGGCCGTCTCCGGCTGCGACCGGCACTACGGCTCGGCCAACGTCTGCGTCCCGACCGACTTCCCGCCGACGGTGAAGGCGACGACCCAGGCCCGCTGCGACTGGCTGAAGAAGAACGACTACGGCCGCCTGAAGCTGAACGGCAAGGACGACCCGCTCCGCCTGGACAAGAACAGGGACGGGATCGCCTGCGGAAAGGGAGATCTCAGGAAGCGGTAGGCAGGCCTCAGGGGCGCGGGGAACTGCGCGACCGGCCACGACGGCGCGGCAGTCGCCCGCGGGCGGAGCGTGGCAGTCCGGTACCGCGTCCCTAGCCCGCGAACTCCGTGAGGGCGCGTTCCACGATGGCGACCAGCTGTTCGTGGTGCGCGCCCTTCCAGTACGCCCGGCCGCAGTCCCGGCACTGCGCGAAGACGTCGTAGTTGCGCTGCGTGCCGCCGTGGAGCTGGTCGGCGACCTCCTCCTTGGTGGCCTCCTTCAGCAGGCCGTTGCAGGCGGTGCAGCGGGTCCAGGGCCGCAGCTCGGGCCGGAACCGCTCCAGGACGTCCCGGAGCTGGTCCTCGGGGCGGGTGCTGTAGATGTACGCGCCCGCCCACAGCTCGCGGCGGCGCAGCAGGCCCCGGTCGCGGCTGAGCATGACGCGCCGCTCGGCGGCGGACCGCGCGGCGAGGGCCGGGTCGCCGATGTCGGTGGACTCGTACGCGGTGTCCACGCCGAGCAGGCGCAGACGCCGGGCGAGGGTGCCGAGGTGGACGTCGAGCAGGAAGCGCAGGGGGGCGCCGGGCACCTGCTGGGGGCGCTCGACCGGCCGTACCGTGACCCGGTCGCCGTCCCGGGGGACGTAGGACACCGGTACCTCGCGGCCGTCGGTCTCCAGCCGTCCGACCTCCGTCAGCGGGACGCCGAGGGACTCCACGACGTGGCCGAGGGAGGAGACGCCGTCGGTGGTCAGCGCGGTGACTCCGGCGCGGCGGTCGTGCGGGACGAACAGGGCCAGTTCGGGGGCTACTTCGACGTGGATCTCCGGTGCGCTCACGCGGTCAGGATGTCATGCGGGAGCGGCTCGGGCTCAGCCCTTTTCCACGGCCGGGCCGTGCTCGACGACGTCCAGGGCGCGGTCGAGGAGCCCCTGGAGATCGTCCCGGAACCCGTGCTCGGCCCAGTACTGGGTGACCTCGGTGAGGGCCCCGACGAGGGACATCGCGTAGACGCGGACCTCCAGGCTGTCGGCGTCCCGCCCGGTGCGCTCACCGACGGCCCGGGCGAGCTGCCTGCCGACGCCGGCCCCGGCCTCCAGCATCCGGGCCCGCACGGCGGGCACCTGGACGATCAGCCGGGCGCGCAGCCGGAGCACGTCGGGGTCCTCGTCCATGCCCATGCCGACGGCCAGGGCCATCACATGCCGCAGCGTCCGCATCCACGGCTCGCCGGGCGGCCGCGCGCGCACCTGCTCCATGAGCAGCGGCTCGTACTCGTCGGTGAGGACGATGTCCTCCTTGGCCGGGAAGTACCGGAACACGGTCGACACCGACACCTCGGCCCGCTCGGCGATCTGCTCCACGGTGGTCGCGTCGTACCCCTGCTCGCGCACCAGGTCGTACGTAGCCCGCCGGATCGCAGCCCGGGTCTTGATCTTCTTCCGCTCCCGGAGCCCGAGCTGCGAAGGGTCGACGGAACTACTGCGCGCGACGGTCATAGGGCACATTGTGAGCCACCGCCGCCGGTGGCAGCCCTACGCGTGCTGGTACGCCACCAGGGAGATCCCCACGTAGTGGACCACGAACGCCGCCAGCGTGAACGAGTGGAAGACCTCGTGGAAGCCGAACCAGCGCGGGGAGGGGTTGGGGCGCTTGATGCCGTAGACCACGCCGCCCGCGCTGTAGAGGACACCGCCGACGATGACCAGGACCAGCACCGCGATACCGCCGGTGCGCATGAAGTCGGGCAGGAAGAAGACCGCGGCCCAGCCCATGGCGATGTAGCAGGGGGTGTAGAGCCAGCGGGGGGCGCCCACCCAGAAGACCCGGAAGACGATGCCCGCCGCGGCGGCGGCCCAGATGCCCCACAGGAGCCACTGGCCCTTCGCGCCGGGCAGGAGCAGCATCGTCAGCGGCGTGTAGGTGCCCGCGATGATCAGGAAGATGTTGGCGTGGTCCAGACGGCGCAGGATGCCGTCCATGCGGGGGCTCCAGTTGCCCCGGTGGTACAGCGCGCTGACGCCGAAGAGCAGACAGGCCGTGAGGACGTAGATCCCGCAGGCGATACGGCCCCGGGTGGAGTCGGCGAGGGCGGTCAGCACCAGACCCGCGATGAGTACGGCCGGGAACATCCCTAGGTGCAGCCAGCCCCGGAGCTTGGGCTTGACCGGGTGGGGCAAGGAGAGCGCGACAGGACCGCGGCCGGTGTCAGGCAGGTCCGTGGGCGCGTCGGGGACGGACGCAGTCATACACCGCATCGTACCTACGCAACCGTAGGTTACGTAGCCGCCTCCGGAGCAAGAGTGGCCATCGTCTCACGGGAGTTGGGCCCGGGGCGACCCCCGCCGGAGGACGGACGTGGCAGGGCTCACGTTCGCTCACCTGTGACGCCCTCTGGACATATGGGCGCGTGCGTCGGATGATCAAATGAGTGCGGTCGGCACCGGATGAGCGTCGGGCACCCCTTCTGGCAAGCATCCGGGTCGCAGCCCCCACGGGGCCTCCAACCAAAAATCCCTCATTTAGGAGCAATCGTGGCGCGCGACAACGCGGCTCCCACCGGCGTCCCCACCAACCACCAGGAACTGATCTCGTGGGTGAACGAGATCGCCGAACTGACCCAGCCGGACAACGTGGTCTGGTGCGACGGCTCCGAGTCCGAGTACGAGCGCCTGTGCGAGGAGCTCGTCGCCAAGGGCACCTTCAAGCGGCTCGACCCGATCAAGCGCCCCAACTCCTACTACGCGGCCTCCGACCCCACCGACGTCGCGCGCGTCGAGGACCGCACCTTCATCTGCTCCGAGAAGGAGGAGGACGCGGGCCCCACCAACCACTGGATGGCCCCCGCCGAGATGCGCGAGGTCTTCACCGGCGACAAGGGCGTCTTCCGCGGCTCGATGCGCGGCCGGACCATGTACGTCGTCCCGTTCTGCATGGGCCCGCTCGGCTCCGAGCTGTCCGCGATCGGCGTCGAGATCACCGACTCCGCCTACGTCGCGGTCTCCATGCGCACCATGACCCGCATGGGCCAGGCCGTCCTCGACGAGCTGGGCGACGACGGCTTCTTCGTGAAGGCCGTGCACTCCGTCGGCGCCCCCCTGGAGGAGGGCCGGGCGGACGTCCCGTGGCCCTGCAACACGACCAAGTACATCTCCCACTTCCCGGAGACCCGCGAGATCTGGTCCTACGGCTCCGGCTACGGCGGCAACGCCCTGCTCGGCAAGAAGTGCTACGCCCTGCGCATCGCCTCCGTCATGGCCCGCGACGAGGGCTGGCTCGCCGAGCACATGCTGATCCTCAAGCTCACCCCGCCGCAGGGGGAGTCCAAGTACGTCGCCGCCGCGTTCCCGTCCGCCTGCGGCAAGACCAACCTCGCCATGCTGGAGCCCACGATCTCCGGCTGGACGGTCGAGACCATCGGTGACGACATCGCCTGGATGCGCTTCGGCGAGGACGGCCGCCTGTACGCGATCAACCCCGAGGCCGGCTTCTTCGGCGTCGCCCCCGGCACCGGCGAGCACACCAACGCCAACGCCATGAAGACCCTGTGGGGCAACTCGGTCTTCACCAACGTCGCCCTCACCGACGACGGCGACGTGTGGTGGGAGGGCATGACCCAGGAGACCCCGGCCCACCTGACCGACTGGAAGGGCCGCGACTGGACGCCGGACTCCGACGAGCCCGCCGCCCACCCCAACGCCCGCTTCACCACCCCGGCCGCGCAGTGCCCGATCATCGCGCCCGAGTGGGAGGACCCCAAGGGCGTGCCGATCTCCGCGATCCTCTTCGGCGGGCGCCGCGCCACCGCCGTACCGCTGGTGACGGAGTCCTTCGACTGGAACCACGGTGTGTTCCTCGGCGCCAACGTCGCCTCCGAGAAGACCGCCGCCGCCGAGGGCAAGGTCGGCGAGCTGCGCCGCGACCCGTTCGCCATGCTGCCGTTCTGCGGCTACAACATGGGCGACTACATGGGCCACTGGATCAACGTGGCGAAGGACAAGGACCAGTCCAAGCTGCCGAAGATCTACTACGTCAACTGGTTCCGCAAGAACGACGAGGGCAAGTTCGTCTGGCCCGGCTTCGGCGAGAACAGCCGCGTCCTGAAGTGGATCGTGGAGCGCCTGGAGGGCAAGGCCGAGGGCGTCGAGACCCCGATCGGCGTCCTGCCGACCAAGGACGCCCTGGACACCAAGGGCCTCCAGCTCTCCGACTCCGACCTGGACTTCCTGCTCACGGTGGACAAGGAGGTCTGGCGCGAGGAGGCCGCGCTGGTCCCCGACCACCTCAACACCTTCGGCGACCACACCCCGAAGGAGCTGTGGGACGAGTACCACGCGCTGGTCGAGCGCCTGGGCTGATCCCACCCACAAACCCCCGCGGCCGGCCTCCGATGGGAGCCCTGACCAGTGATCGTCACGGGCCGGCCGCGGGTGGCGGCAACGTCACGAACCAGGCCCCGCACAATGGCGTGCGGGGCCGCCGTGCCGCACGCTCCTCCACGCGGATGGATTCCGGAGCCCACCGGGCGCGACACCGCCCGTGACGAGCGCCGACGCATGCCGCCGCCGCCAGGCTGGCGCCCATGCGCACACCTCTTGCACGACGGGCATGGCACCGTCGACTCCGACCGGCCCGCGCGGGCGCGGTGGCGGCCGGTGTCCTGGCCCTCGTCCTCGCTCTCCCCGGCACCGCGACCGCGGCCCCCGGAGACCTCGACCCGGCCTTCAGCGGCGACGGGAAGACCGTCACCGCCTTCGCCGACGACGACCAGGCCCATGACGTCGCCGTGCAGTCCGACGGGAAGATCGTCACGGTCGGCTCCTCCGCCGACTACTCGCTGCTGGAGAGCCGCTGGGCGCTGACCCGGCACAACCCCGACGGCAGCCCGGACACCGGCTTCGGCGACGGCGGCCGGGTGACCACCCCCATCAACAACAGGCAGCCCGACCTCCAGTGGGGCGAGGCCCACGCGGTCGCGCTGCAGAGCGACGGGAAGATCGTCGTGGCCGGCCACGCCTGGCGCGGCT
This sequence comes from Streptomyces sp. DI166, assembly GCF_900091315.1. Taxonomy (GTDB): domain Bacteria; phylum Actinomycetota; class Actinomycetes; order Streptomycetales; family Streptomycetaceae; genus Streptomyces; species Streptomyces fuscus. The sequence continues at coordinate 3,627 of NZ_FLSP01000128.1, read as the reverse complement.
GGGAGGACTGCTGCTGGTTCACGGTGGCCCGGTACAACGCCGACGGCAGCCTCGACACCGGCTTCGGGGACGAAGGCCGCGTCCTCGCCGACATCGCCGGGCCGACCGAGGCCCGTGACGTGGCGATCGACTCCGCGGGCCGGATCGTCGCGGCCGGATACACCGGCGGCGAGGTGGCACTGCTGCGCCTCCAGCCGGACGGCACCCCGGACAGCGCCTTCGGCGGCGACGGCATCGTCACCGCCGACCCCTCGCCCGAGCCCGGAGAGGCGGGCGGCGGCGCCTACGCCATGGCCCTGCAGCCCGACGGGAGGATCGTCGTCGGCGGCGATGTCGGGACCACCCGCTTCGACTTCTCCCTGATGCGCTTCCTGACCGACGGCACCCTGGACACCTCCTTCGACGGCGACGGCATGGTCCGCACCGACTTCGGCGACTACGAGACCGTGCACGGGCTCGCCGTCCAGTCCGACGGCAAGATCGTCGCCGCCGGCGGCGACACCATGGCCCGCTATCTCGCGAACGGCGCCCTCGACACCTCCTTCGACGGCGACGGCAAGGTGACCGTCACCGGTGGCGTCGCCTGGGACCTGGCGCTCCAGACGTCCGACGGCCGGATCGTCCTCGCCGGCAACAACCCCGGCAACGACCTCGCCGTACTGCGCTACAACGCCGACGGCAGCAAGGACACCGGGTTCGGCACCTCGGGCATCGCGCTCGCCGACTTCGGCGGCAGCGAGTCCGCCCGCACCCTCGCCGTGCAGGGCGACGGGAAGATCGTCGCGGCGGGCGGCGGCGGACCCGGCACCGGGTTCGCGCTGGCCCGCTTCCTGGGCGGCGGCAGCGCCCCGCAGCCCGCTACCGCGGATCTGTCGGTGACCAAGTCGGGCCCGGCCACGGTCAGCATCGGCGACCGTGCCACCTACACCCTGACCGTCACCAACCACAGCGCGACCACCACGGCCACCGGTGTCTCGCTCGCCGACACCCTCACCGGCCCGGCCCGCACCGTCCTCTCGGCGACCGCCTCCCAGGGCACCTGCACGACCGCCGTGACCTGCGCCCTCGGCACGCTGGCGCCGGGCGCCCAGGCCACCGTCACGGTCGTCGCCGAGCCGCGTGCCACCGGCACCCTCACCCAGCGGGCCACGGTCACCGCCACCCAGCCCGACCCGGCCACCGCCAACAACACGGCCACCGTCACCACCACCGTCAACAACGCCCGCGGCTGCACCCGCATCGGCACCAGCGGCAACGACACCATCACCGGCACCTCCGGGGCCGACGTCATCTGCGCGCTGAGCGGCGACGACACCGTCAACTCCGGCAGCGGCAACGACACCGTGCACGGCGGCCACGGCAACGACCGGATCGACGGCGGCGTCGGCAACGACAGCCTCAACGGCGGTCCCGGCAACGACACGCTGCTCGGCAACTCCGGCGCCGACGGCCTCAACACCGTGGACGGCGTGAACGGCAACGACACCGCCAACGGCGGTGCGAACAGCGACAGTTGCACCACCGATCCGGGTGACGCACGCATCAGCTGCTGAGTAACGCGTTCCGCACGCGCCGCCTTGATCACCGGATCTTCACCACTGTTACATAGGGGGCGCATGGGCCTCACCACTCCAGGTGGGGCCCAACTACGCCTGAGGGGGGCACAGTTGAACAGAACGTTCCGTTCCGGACGTCTCGTGGCCACGGCTCTCGCCGCCGCACTCACCGGGACCGGACTGACCCTGGCCGTCGCACCCGCGGCGCACGCCGCCGCGTCCGACCACGTGGCGAAGCTGCCGTTCACGACCTTCTCCGCGCTCGCCGTCGACAACGTCCACCAGCGGGTCTTCCTCGCCGACGCGCGCGTGGGCTCCAGCTCCAACAACGGCCAGATCGCCGTCTACACGTTCGCGGGCGAGCGGATCTCCACCATCACCACCGCGTACCACGTCTCCGGCCTGGCGCTCAGCGCCGACGCGAACACCCTCTACGTCGGTGAGCGCACCCGGATCCTGAGCTACGACACCACCACGCTGGCCGCGAAGAGCGGCCCCACCGCCCCCACCGACAACTGCGGACGTGAGGTCGTGGTCGTCGGCGGCAAGCCGTACTACACCTCGCAGTACACCGACAACCTGACGCAGTGCGCCACGGCGACCAGTTACGTGGACGACATCACCAACGGCTACTGGCAGCGCACCGGTTGGAACGACTCCGGCAAGCTGCTGCTGGAGGGCGGGCCGAACGACACCTTCCTGATGGGGCAGGCGCTCAACGCCTCCGCGTCCAACCCGTTCATCAGCGTCTTCGACGGCAGCGGTGCCACGCCCGTGCGGCATGCCACCCGCCGGTTCGCCGACGCGGGCGGCGCCGGGGCGCTGAACCTGAAGGACGCCGCCGTCTCCCCGGACGGCACCAAGGTCGCCCTCGCGGACGCCACCGCCGGGACCCGGCTGCTGAACACCGACGACCTGTCCGACGCCGCCGAGGGCTACCAGCCGCTGCCCGAGGGTGCCGCCGCCAGCTCGGTCGCCTTCAGCGGTGACGGCAAGTACATCGCCCGCGGTGCCTCCGCCACCGGGTCCACCCCCGACCTGCTGGTCCAGCCCGCCGACCCGGGCGACGCCACCGCGCCGCTGGAGTTCGTCTTCGAGGGCAGCCAGGACGGCGACCGGGTCACGCCGCGCGGCATGGAGTGGTCGGCGGACGGCTCCCGGCTGTTCGCGGTCACCACCAACGCGGCCGGCAACCAGTTCTGGCTGCACATCATCCAGCCGCCGGCCGTGCAGTACGACGTACGCCTCGGCGAAACGATTGCGCACAGCCCCGCCCAGGCCGTGGCGGGCGAGCCGCTGTCCGTGCGGGGGCGGCTGGAGTACGACGGTCCCGCGCCCGCCGAGCCGATGAAGGTCAGGGCGACCCGTACGGATGCCAACGGCACCCACGACCTGGGCACCTTCACCGTCCGCGCGGACGGCGCCTACACCGTGCTGGACGAGCCGGACCTGGTCGGGGACGCCACGTACACCGTCTCCTACCTGGGCGACCTCACCCACCGCCCGGCCACCGACGTCACCCACACCGTGTCGGTCGGCAAGGCGGCCAGCTCGATCTCGCTCACCGCCCCGGAGGAGGCGTCGATGCGCACGGGCGTGCACATCACCGGCACCTTCTCCGCCCAGGGCAGGGCCCTGCCCGAGCGGGCGGTGCTGAAGGTGGAGCGCACCGACCGGCAGGGCACCGGCACGCTGTCGTCGGTGACGGTCGGCGCGGACGGGACGTTCACCTTCGACGACATCCCGCGCACCCGGCGCGAGACGACGTACAAGGTGAGCTGGCCGGGTGACGAGCTGCACCAGGGCTCGTCGGCCTCGGCGGAGGTCTACGTCACGCGCTGACGTCCGTCGGTGTGTGGCGCCCGGTCCGCGCGTCGCTGCGGGTGCGCGCGGACCGGGGCCGTTCGGGGGAGCCCCCGCGGGGGCTCAGCGGGACGCCAGTTCGCGGGGCTCCAGGGCCTCGGCGTGGGCGTCCATCCGCTCGGCGGAGAGGATCGCGGCGGCCGTGTCGGCGCGGGACGCCGCGACGACCAGGGCCCGGCCGGCCAGCGTGTGGGCGCGCCGGTGCAGG
>NZ_FLSP01000127.1 GCF_900091315.1 Streptomyces sp. DI166 | reverse complement strand
CGGTGCGGACCGCGCCCAGCCCGAGCAGCACCAGGACGACGAGGACACCCCACACGCCCAGGGGGCTCAGCCCGGCGAGCAGGGCCGCCGTGGCCGCCCACAGGGCGGGCGGCACCGGGTCGGTGCCGATCGCCGGTGGCGGCGGTTCGCTCAGGCTGTCGAGCAGTTCGTCGGGGCAGATGCGGTGCAGCCGGTCCAGCTGTGCCGCGCTGCCGGTGGGCACCGCCCGCCCGGCGAAGTCCCGCAGCCAGGAGACGATCTCGGGCAGCGGGCGGCGTCTGCGCAGCCGCTGCACCACCTGGCGGCGCAGTTCCTCGCCGACCTCCTCCGGGCGGGTGCCGGGCACCAGGGGGAGCTGGACGCCCATCTGCGCGAGATGGTCACGGCCGTCCGCGTCGAGCCCCGCCCGCCCGTCGGCCCACTCGAAGGTCTGCTCGATGGCGTCCCGGTAGTCGGCCAGGGCGTACCCGGCCTCCCGCGCCGACTGCACCACGTCGTCCGCCGGATCGCCCGCCCTCAGCAGCCCCCGCCAGCCCGCCAGCACGTCCAGCCGGTCGTTGAGCCGGCCGAGCGCTTCGGCCGTGCGCCAGTGGGCCTGGCGCAGCACGCTGCCCTCCGGCAGGCACTCCTCCACCGACAGGTCCTCGGGTTGGACATCGCCGGTGAGGACGTCCAGGGCTCCGCCGGGAGCGGGCCCGGAGCGCAGCTCGTCCGGCGGCGAGACACAGGCGTCCAGGGCGTGCAACTGGGCGCGTATCAGGTCCTGTTCGGGCACCTCGTGCACAAGCAGTCGGAGGGCCGGGCTGGCGACGGCGCCCGGCAGGTCGCTCAGCGTGGCCATCGCCTCGTCGAACACCTCGGCCACGCGCAGCAGTTCGATGAGGGGTTCCAGCCCGGCGAGGTCGTCCGCGGCGATATCCGTGTCGGTCAGCGACAGCGAGCCCGCCTGGCCCGGCCGCCAGCCGATGCCCCGTACATCGCCGATCCACAGCGTGGCGGCGACGGGGGGACGCAACTGCGCGGGCACGCTCAGCACCCGCTCGTCAGGCCCCGGCAGCTCTCCCACCGCCAGGCACAGCAGGTTGCCCACCAGGGGGTTGGAGCACAGCCGTTCGTACGCGGCGTGGTGCGCGGGCAGCGTGTCGACCGAGTCGATGACGAGGACGCGCGAGACGTCCGCGGACCGTACGTGCGCCTCGCGCATCGCGTGGCGGAAGAGTGCTTCCAGGGCCCGCGGGTCCGTCACGTCCGTCCGGTCGTCGCGCAGGTTGATACAGACGACGAGCCGGTCGTCGGTGGAGCCGTTCATGGTCACTCTCCCCGCGGGTCCTTGGTCAGGTCGGCGCCGAAGCGCCGGTCGTGCACCGGGGGCTGGTAGGAGCCCGACGCGGGCTGGAAGGACTGGTGGAGTTTGCGCAGGGTCCAGCCGGACATCCGGTGCGCCCGGGGGAAGGGCAGGTCGAGGGCGCCCGGCAGTATCTCGTTCCAGAAGGCGGCCAGGTCGGCGAACCCGGCCGGCCGTTGCCCGTCCTCCTGGCGGGCCAGCACCTCCATCAGCCTGCTCTGCTGCGGCGCCACGTCGTGGACCAGCGTGTGGAACAGGCCGTGCGGGGGGATCGGCGACACCTCAAGCCCCAGGGGGGTCGTGGTCATCAGCTGCTCGCAGAACGCGTTGCGGATCCCGCCGCTGTCCTCGGCGAGCGTCCAGGCCTCGTACGCGCGCAGCAGGTTGCCCCAGCTGGACAGCCCGCCGCCGGGCGCGTCCAGCGGGCAGACCATCGCGGCGGAGTCCCGGTCCTGCAGGCCGATGCGGATCTGGCGCGGACTGGTGATGTCGCCGAAGACCTGCACCTGGTTGTTCCACATGGCGCACAGCAGCCGGTGCAGGATGTGCCGCCGGTCCGCGGCCGTGCCCATGAGGAAGTCGTATCCGTAGCCCAGCCGTTGACGCCATCTGAGATGGTCGCCCGGCTGCTCGGCGGCGAGCGCCTCGGCCCACAGGGTGAGGGTCTCGCGCACCTCGGGCACTTCCGTGAGGCTCATGGAGCTGCGGAAGAGCACCACCGTGATGGACTCCGTGGACACCGGCCGGAACTCGATCTGGCGTTCGCTGTCGCGCGGCAGCCGCATCTCGCGCTCCAGGAACCTGCGCACGGTCGAGTCGGAGGAGGTCGCCGGGTACACGATGAGCACCTTCAGCCGGCCGCTGCCCTCCGGTGAGAAGCCGACCGGCAACAAGGAGGCCAGCTTGTGCCGGCACTGTTCCAGCGCGTCGTCGCCGACCTGTCCGCCCCCGCCCGTGGCCGCCTCGGACAGCAGGGTGCCGAGGCGGGGCAGCAGTGGGCGCTCCTCCCGGTCGCCGGGCTCCACGAACAGCCGCTTGATGCGGTGCTGGAGCTGGTCCTTGATCACATGGACCGCGCGGCGCGGGTCGGACCGGGCCTCGCCGAAGGCGGCCCGCCACTGCTCGGAGCTGACCAGACGGCCTAGCAGGGCCCGTTCGTCGTCCGACTCGCGCAGTCCCTCGGCCAGCAGCAGACGGCGTACGACCGCCTCGTAGAACGAGGTCAGATCCGCCTGCGCGGGCAGCAGGTACGACACCCCTGTGCGGGGCCTGTACAGGTGCCGGGTGCGGGAGCTGAAGGAGGCGTGTTCCTCGTCCGCCTGCTCGCGGAAGGCGGCGAGGAGCGCGTTCAGTTCGGACTTGACGCCTGCCAGTGTGCGGTCCCAGCGCGGCGCGTGGTCGGCCCAGTGGCGGTGCCAGGTGCGCCGGGACTCCCACTGGTACCACGTGTCCTGCTCCTGGAGCACGGCGGTGACCTCGGGGTCCGTCCACTTGGCCTTGACCAGTCCGCCCATGCGGTCCCGGATCCCGCGGGGCTGCGGGGGACCGGTGGTCAGTCCGGGCGGGCGCTCGGGCTCCCGGCGCCGGTTCTCCAGCAGTCCGGCGAACCCGACCCGGTCCAGGCGGTCCTTGGCACCGGGATCCCCCAGCACCACCCGGTGCAGTTCGGTCACGTCGCACCGGCCCAGCAACTGCCGCACCCCGCGCACCGGGTCGAAGGCCGCCGCCAACTCGGCCACCCGCTGGCGCAGTTGCCGGTCCAGGTCGCCGAGCGCGTCCTCCATGGCGGTCTGCCGGGTGGCGAGCGCGTCGAGGATGGCCCGGGCTCCGGTCACCGGACGGGGTTCGTTGATGGGCAGACCGGTCCGGCTCCACAGCGGGTCGATGTTCGAGGCCGTGAAGAACTCACGGACGAGTTCCCGTCCGGAGCCGTCCGGAGGGCGCGGCGCCGCGTCCTGCTGGCGCAGCGCGGTGGCCTGCAGGCGTGAGGCGAGCAGTTCCGCCAGCTCGTCGACCGGCACGGTCATGGAGGCGACCAGGCTGGTCGACACCCCTCGGTGCCCGATGCCGGTCGGCGCCACGGCCGCCCGCTCGACGTTGGTGTTGATGAAGGAGTCGGCGAAGGACTGGTACAGATGGTCGCTGTCGTGGGTGCGGCCGTCGTCGTCGCCGAGTTCGGTGCCGAGCAGCGACATCACCAGCGAGACCACACTGCGGTGCAGGTCCTCGCGCTCGATGCCGGAGGTACGGCTGAACAGGAACGCGGTCTGCGCGGTCGAGGGGCGCAGCCGTACCGCGAGACCGCCCGGGTACTCCAGCCGCAACTGGCCCTGGGTGCCCACGTCGTCCAGGTTGTCCTCGGCGTCGGGCGCGTTCTGGTCGTCGACCAGACGGAACAGGTCCACCAGCGCCCGGCCGGCGTTGAGCCGTGCGGCCCGGCCGCCGCCGCGGCCGTCGTCGAACGCGGACGGCATCAGCACCAGCGGATAGATCTTGACCCGGTAGTGCGCCTCCTCGAAGGCCTGTCCGATCAGGTGGAGGTAGTCGTAGAAGAGGCCCGAGCCCGTGCCGCCGGCCACCGAGAAGGCCACGAACACATCGCAGCTGTCGGCCAGTGTGCCGCCCAGCGAGGTCAGGTCACCGCCCGACTTGCTGATCATCGAGATCGCCTCGCGCAGCGGCCCCATGGCGGGGCCGAGACCGCTGCGGAAGGTCTCGAACAGGGCCGCCCGGCCGACCGTGGGCAGCTGGCCGGCGCCCCGGATGAGCGGGGCGATGCGCGGCTCGCCGGAGCGGGGCGGCAGCCAGGAGCAGAGCGGTCCGGGCAGGTTGGTCCGCAGGCTGCGGGACACCTCCGGATAGGAGTCGAACCGCGGCAGCAGCCCGAACGTGGCGTGCGAGGTCCGGCTGTACGCGGCCTTCAGCGGGCCCTCGGCGCGCATGTGCGGCAGCCGGTTGAGTTCGGCCTCGTTGAGGTCGGCGTACACGAACTGCAGACAGTCCGGCAGTTGGTAGGGCAGCAGTTGGCGACCCCGGAGCACGGGGAACAGGCTGGTGCCGTCGGGGCCGCACAGCGCTTCGCGCAGTCTGTTCTCCAGTTCCGCGCCGATGAGGCAACCCGTGCCCCCGAGGCCGACGAAGAGCATCGGCTGATAGATCTTCACAGGGATTCACCTCGTGGGGACAGGGTGTACGCGCGCGGCTCACCGGCGGCCGGTCCGCGGGGTCCGCGGACGGCGCCGGCGTCAGAAGTCGTCGTCATAGGGCCGCCGGGCGGTCATCGTGGCGTTCTCGGCGGCCGATCCGCCCCGGCCGCGACTGTGCCGGTTCCGCCCCCTCGGCTGCTCCTTCGGCGCGGTCCGCTCGCTGCCTCCAGCTCCTCGGCGGGTACCGGCCGGACGCGTCGAGCGGCTGGTGGGGCGGTGGTCGGCGAACCCCAGGGACAGGCCGTCGGAGAGGGCGGAGCGATGGTTGCGGGCGACCACGATCCGTTTGCCGCTCGGCAGCCGGACGACGAGGCCGCCGTCGCCGGCCCGGCGCACCCGGTGCCGGCCCGGCGAGTCGTCCAGCAGGAGCCGCTGGCTGCCGCCGGTGGCGGCACGCAGCGAGAAGCCGAACTCGGAACCGGCGTGCGTGGGTGCCCGCAGGCGGCTGAGCTCCATGTCGCCGCGGTAGAGGATGAGTTGGATGTCCGAGGTGTCGCGGACCCGTCGGCGGTCCTGCCAGCGCAGTCCCAGCAGCACCGCCAGCGCCAGCACCAGCGCGGCCCCGGCGCCCACCTGCTTGCCGTACCGGTCGAGGAAGCCGGGGACCGGAACGACCTTGAGCCTGACGAAGGTTGCCGTGACGACCTGGCCGGAGGTCTCGTCCCGCAACGTCAGCCTGCCGGGCACCGCGCCGTGTTCCGCGTCCGGCGCGAAGGCGAGGCTCAGCGGCACGCGCACGGTCTTCCCGGCGGCCACGGTGATCTTCCTCGGGCTCACCGCGGGCGCGCCGCTCTTCGGGCCGCCGACCAGCGCCAGACTCAACCGGTGCGCGGTGTCGTCGTCGTTGCGCACTTCGATGCTGCCGCGCGCGGTGTCACCGGGGTGGACCTCGTGGTCCTCCAGCACGATGGCGCCGCTCAGCAGTGGCTCGGCGGCGGCCACCGCCGTGGGGAACGGGCTCTCGTCGCCCGCGATGCCCTCGCCGACCATCACCCCGGTGAAGGACAGAGCGCCGTCGGCGGTGCGCGGCACCGTGACGCGGGCGGAGAACTCCCCGTCGTGGGCGCGCGGATCGGCTCCCTTGCCGTCGTCGGCCAGGCGCACGGTGCGGGCCGGGAAGCCGTCGCCCGTCAGCTTCACCGACACCTTGATCCCGGCGAGCTGGGCGGGCTCGGTGAGTACGACGCCCTGCCGGGTCTGCAGGGTGACATGGGCGGTGACCTGCTGCCCGGCTCTCGGGGCGGGTGGGTCGACCACGATGTAGGAGCGCAGGACGCCCTGCCAGATCGCGGTGGCGGTGATCCGCTGCGCCGGTGCCCCGTCGAGCACCTCCACATGGACCCGCCAGGTGCCGGGGTAGGGGTTGCGGATGCGCAGTGCCTCCACCGGGCCGGACTGCCCGACCAGTTCGAACTCCGAGCCGTCGGCCTTGCCGTTCAGCGGCACCTTGTGGCCGCGCGGGTCGTAGTACGTCACCGCGACGTCGTCCGCGTTCTCCTTGATCACGTCGATGGTCCCGTCCGTCGCCACGGGCGGGATCGTCACTTCGAGATCGGCGCTGGACGTTACCGACTTCGCGTCACCGGAGGTCGTGCGCGCGCAGCGGGCGCCCGCGAAGGCGGTGAGCAGGACCTCGGCCACGTCGTCGGAGCCCTTGGTGACACGCGCGCCGGGGCGGGCGGAGGGCAGATCGGCGCAGCGGCTCTGGTAGCCGCCCTCCGCCAGCGCGTCGAGCTGCTTCTTGTCGATGGACGAGCCGAAGCCGAGGGGCCAGATCTGTACCTTCTCCGCCCGCGCCTGCGCGACCTTCTTCGCGAGCGCCTTCTCGGCGTTGGCGTTGCGCGAGGCGGGATCGTCGCCGTACGCGGGGCTGTCACTGACGTCGAGCCGTCCGTCGGTCAGCAGGAAGACGATCTTGGGGGTGCTCTCCTCGCTGTCGGAGAGCAGGGAGAGTGCCTGGGTCAGGGCCGCCGGGAAGTCGGTGCCGTTGCCCTCGGCGTCGGTGCGCCGGTGCAGCCGGGAGACGCAGGAGCTGAGCCGCTCCCGGCCGGCCGCGTCCGCGCGGGTCGGCGGGCACACGGTCTCGACGGGCCCCGGGCCCGATCCGGTCGCGCTGCCGAAGCCGACCACGGCGACGCGGGATCTCTCGGACACCTCGCCGAGCGCGAGCACCGCGGCGGCCGCCCGCTCCGCGGCGACATCGGCCTTGGACAGGCTCCCGGACTCGTCCACCAGCACGACGAAGTCGACCGGTTCCGGGCTCAGGGCCCGCTGATCTCCGTCGGCGTGGGCAGGCGGGGGAAAAGTCAGGGGCAGCAGTGCGAGTAAGAGGGCGCACATCAATATCGCCGCGCCCAGCGGGTCGTCCGGTCGAAATGCGGTGCGGCGTACGGAGCCTCGCGGCGTTCTTTTCTGCCGTGTCGACGAAGGGCAGGAGGCGCCCGTCATCATCGGCCCACCCCCCTGACAACCCGCGAGACCGTGCAGTAGTTGTAGCACCGGGCGATGACGGGCGGTAAGGGTTTGACCCAATTCGAAGAGTGCGACTGTTGATCGAAGAGAAATGGGGTGGGAATTCGCCCGGCGTTCGAATGCCAGTCCGCACGGGGGCGTAATTCGGAATCCCTGTTTCCGTGTTTGTTCGATGGAATTAGTTCATTCGTTCTGGTTTTCGATTGGAGTGCCCGCTCAAGTGCCCCGCCTCCGGCTCTCGGCCGCCGCGAACAGGGCGCCCGCCAGGACGAGCAGGGTGATGCTCGCGTACATCTCGTAGCCGTCCAGGAAGCCGAGCCTGTGCACCAGGCCCAGCTTCCAGTCGACGAACTCGTGCAGCAGGCCGGCCAGCCCCTGGAACAGGGCGACGACACCGAGGAACTCCAGTAGCGGCTTCATGGCACGAGCCTCGCCCCGCGGACCGGGCGCGCACATCGGCCGCGGGGCGAGCTGCCACCGACCGAAGTCCATGTTCCGGCCGCCCGCCGCGCCGAAAGTATGCGGTGCCGCGACTTTGGTCGACGATGCCGTCGCGGCTGCGGTGCCGCGGCGCCGGGCTGCGTAGATTTGACGACCGTGAGTGGTGAAACCCCGAGCCCCGAACCGCAGCCCTTCCCGGCGCAGCGCTGGCTGCTGCCCTCGGCCGTGGTCAAGGAGCTCGACCCCGACGGGGCAGGCCCCGGGCGGCGGCACCGGCGTACCGCGCGGGACTGGCTCGTCGACTTCAGCTGCTTCCTGGCGGCCGTCTGCGTCGGCCTGCTGTCCGCCGACACGATCGACCAGGAGAACATCCCCGGCGCCTGGGCCGCCGTCGACCAACTCCTCGGCGCGCTGGCCTGCGCGGCGGTCTGGCTGCGGCGGCGCTGGCCGCTGGGGTTCGCCGTGGCCATGCTCCTGGTCAACTTCGTGTCCGTGACCGCGAGCGGCGCCGGACTGGTCGCGACCTTCACCCTCGCCGTGCACCGGCCCTTCCGGTACGTGGCCTGGGTGAGCGGCGCCGCGCTGCCCCTGGCCGCGGTCTTCTACTGGCTGCGCCCCGACCCCGATGTGCCCTACCCGTGGGTGCTCTTCCTCGCCCTGATGCTGAACGCCGCCGTCGTCGGCTGGGGCATGTTCGTCCGGTCCAAGCGGCAGCTGATGCTCAGCCTGCGCGACCGGGCACGGCGCGCCGAGACCGAGGCCCAGTTGCGCGCCGAGCAGGCGCAGCGGCTGGCCCGCGAGGCCATCGCGCGGGAGATGCACGACGTCCTCGCCCACCGGCTGACCCTGCTCAGCGTGCACGCGGGCGCGCTGGAGTTCCGGCCGGACGCGCCTCAGGAGGAGATCGCCCGGGCCGCCGGTGTGATCCGGGAGAGCGCCCACGAGGCCCTCCAGGACCTGCGGGAGATCATCGGCGTACTGCGCGCGGGGGAGCGCGACGACAGCAGCCGGCCCCAGCCCACCCTGGGCGGACTGGAGTCACTGGTCGCCGAGTCCCGGGAGGCCGGGATGAAGGTCACCCTCGCCAACCGCGTCACCGACCCCGCCGCCGTCCCGGCCTCCGTCGGCCGCACCGCCTACCGCATCGCCCAGGAGGGCCTGACCAACGCCCGCAAACACGCACCCGGCGCCGAGGTCACCGTCACGGTCACCGGCGCCTTCGGCGACGGCCTGGACATCCGCGTCCGCAACCCGGCGCCGGAGCACGACGCGGCCCCCGTCCCCGGCTCCGGCCAGGGACTGATCGGACTCACCGAGCGCGCGACCCTGACCGGTGGCCGCCTGGAGCACGGCCCCACACCCGACGGCGGATTCGAGGTACGGGCATGGCTGCCCTGGGGGTGACAACTGCGCCCGGCGGGAACGCGGTTGACTTGCGAGGACGAATGGAAGACCTTTGATCGTTCCATTCGCGCAGGCATCGGAAGGACACCGGCTCAGTGAGCTTCGGGGGACCCTACAACCCGTACCCGCCGCCACCGCCGAACGGCGGGCCGTACCCACCGCCCCCGCCCCCGCACCCGCCCCACGGCGGGCCGTATCCGCCCCCGCCGTACATCCCGCCCCAGCCGAACCCGTACGGGCCCGGGTATCCGCCGCAGCCCCACCCCTACGGCCCTCCGTACCCGCCGCCGCAACCCGCGCCCACGACCCTGTTCGGCGCGCTCGGACGGCTGAGGGAAGCCGAATGGCCGCCCCTGCGCGTGCTGTTGCGGGGCGGGCAGCCCCGGATCCACGGCTGCACCTGGGCGGTGATCGCGCTGCCCTGCACCTGGTTCGTGACCCTGCCGCTGATGGCGGCCTACGTCTTCGCCCGCTCCGCCCGCGCCCAGGCGCACCGGTTCTTCCCGCCGCGCGGCCACCGGCGCATCGAGGACCCGGACATCGTGCGCGTGCAGCGCGTGCGGGCCTGGACGGCGGTCGCCATGTCCGTCCTGCTGCTGGTCATGTACGGCACGCCGGAGGACGTGAGCCAGGCGCAGGAGCAGTACATGATGCGGCTGGCCGTCACCCCGCCGCTGCTGCTCCTGAGCGCGCCGCTGGTGACCGCGTTCCTGTTCCGCATGGCCTCGCCCGAGGCGAAGGCGCGGATGCGGCCCCGGCTGCGCGCGGCCGGGCGGTCGGCGCTGCTGTACGTCGGTGCCGTCACCGGTGTACCGCTGTTCCTGGTCGGGAGCGTCTTCGTGGAAAGCCGGGTGGCGCCCGCGTCCGGCTTCCCCTGGATGCAGTTGCTCTGCATCCTGCCGTTCTTCTGGCTGCTGTTCTTCGTGGGGTTCGCCACCGGACCGGCCGTGCGGACCGGGTTCAACACCGCGGGCGTGCACGCGGCACTGCCCGCGCTGCTCACCGCCGTACTGGTGTGGGAGTTCTCGGTGATCAGCCTGGCCGCGGGCGGGCTGCCGCCGGGGCCGCCCCTGGTGCAGATCCTCGCCGTCGTCGCGGGGCCCGCCTCGGTGACCGCGGTGGTCCGCTGGGAGTTGCACCGGCTGCGTACCCGCTACGGCGTCGCCCTGCGCGCCTGACGCCCTGTCAACCGTGATTACGTGAGGCCCATGACTGCGATCAGACTTCTCCTCGTCGACGACGACCCGCTGGTCCGGGCCGGTCTGTCCCTGATGATGGGCGGCGCGGACGACATCGAGATCGTCGGGGAGGCCGCGGACGGCGCCGAGGTGGAGGAACTTGTCGAGCGCTTCCGTCCGGACGTCGTCCTGATGGACATCCGCATGCCCTCGGTGGACGGACTCACCGCCACCGAGCGGCTGCGCGGACGGCCCGACGCCCCGCAGGTGGTCGTGCTGACCACCTTCCACGCCGACGAGCAGGTGCTGCGCGCCCTGCGCGCGGGCGCCGCGGGGTTCGTCCTGAAGGACACCCCGCCCGCCGAGATCGTGGCGGCGGTACGGCGGGTGGCGGCGGGCGATCCCGTGCTGTCGCCCACCGTGACCCGGCAGTTGATGGAGCACGCGGCGGGCGGCGCGGCCGACACCCGGCGGGCACGCGCGCGTGAGCGTGCCGCCGCGCTGAACGACCGCGAGCGTGAGGTGGCCGTGGCGGTCGGGCGGGGTCTGTCCAACGCGGAGATCGCAAGCGAGCTGTACATGAGCGTCGCGACGGTGAAGACCCACGTCTCCCGCATCCTGACCAAGCTCGACCTCAACAACCGCGTCCAGATCGCCCTCCTGGCCCACGACGCCGGGCTACTGGAAGAACCTGGCGCGGACGGGCACTAGCGACGGCGCCCAGGCGTTGTCCGGGTGTCGGGGAGCGGTGCCGAGGGGGGAGCGGGGCATGCGGGAAGTCATTGATCTGGGGGAGTTCGGGGAGGACTTCCACAACGATCCGCATCCGGTGTACGAGCGGCTGCGGGCCAAGGGGCCCGTCCACTGGGTACGGCCGCCCGGGTGGGAGTCGGAGACCTGGCTGGTCGTCGGGTACCGGGAGGCCCGCGCGGCGCTGGCCGACCACCGGCTCGCCAAGGACGCCTCCAAGATCGGTCTTTCCTCCCTCGACGAGGAGATGATCGGGAAGAACCTGCTGGTCAGCGACCCGCCGCAGCACACCCGGCTGCGCGGGCTGATCTCCCGCGCGTTCACCGCGCGCCGCGTGGAGGAACTGCGCCCGCGCGTGCAGCGCATCACCGACGACCTCCTCGACGCGATGCTGCCGTACGGCCGCGCGGAGCTGGTGGAGTCCTTCGCGCACCCGCTGCCGCTGACCGTCATCTGCGAACTGCTCGGTGTGCCGGAGCTGGACCGCGCCGAGTTCCGCAAGATGTCCACCGAGGCGGTGGCGCCGAGCAGTTCGGGCAGTGAGTACGACGCCTTCGTGGGCCTGGCCGCGTACTTCACCGAGTTGATCGAGGACAAGCGGGCCGCGGGGCCGACCGGCGACCTGCTCAGCGAGCTGATCCGGACCACCGCGGAGGACGGCGACCGGCTCTCCCCGGAAGAACTGCGCGGTATGGCCTTCATCCTGCTCATCGCGGGCCATGAGACCACGGTCAACCTCATCACCAGCGGCGTGCACGCGCTGCTCACCCATCCCGACCAACTCGCCGCGCTGCGGGCCGACATGAGTCTGATCGACGGCGCGGTGGAGGAGATGCTGCGCTACGAGGGGCCGGTGCACAACGCCACCTTCCGGTTCGCCGCCGAGCCCCTGGAGATCGGCGGGGCCGCGATCGCGCAGGGCGACTCGGTCATGGTCTGCCTGACCGCGGCCAACCGCGACGCGGAGCACAGCGCCGCCCCCGACCGCTTCGACATCCACCGAGACACCCGCGGCCACGTCGCCTTCGGTCACGGCATCCACTACTGCCTGGGCGCGCCCCTGGCCCGCCTGGAGGCCCGCACGGCGATACGGACCCTCCTGGAGCGCGCCCCCGGCCTGGCCCTCGACGGCCCGCCCGGCGACTGGCTGCCGGGGATGCTGATGCGGGGCATGCGGAGCCTGCCGGTGCGCTGGTAGGTGGCGGGACAGATGCCGGGCAGACGCCGGGGGTCCCTGCGGTACGGACCGGTGCCGGGCAGACGCCGGGTGTCGCTGCGGTACGGACCGGTGCCGGGCAGACGCCGGGTGTCGCTGCGGTACGGACCGGTGCCGGGCAGACGCCGGGTGTCGCTGCGGTACGGACCGGTGCCGGGCAGACGCCGGGTGTCGCTGCGGTACGGACCGGTGCCGGGCAGACGCCGGGGGGCCCTGCGGTACCCGGCGCCGCCGTCGTGCCCCGGTTCAGACGCCCACGGCCTCCCGGCCTCCCGCGATCTCCGCCAGCCGTACCGGTCTGTGCTCGGCCCTCGACAGTTCGCAGGCCTCGGCGATGCGCAGGGCCTGGAGCGCCTCACGGCCGTCACAGGGGTTGGCGCGCTCGCCGTGGATGACCTCGACGAAGGCCGCCAGCTCGGCCTCGTACGCGGGGCCGAAGCGCTCCAGGAAGCCCGGCCAGGGCTTGTCGGCGGCCGGGGGACCGGTCGGTTCGGTGGAGGCGATCGGGGTGCGGTCGTCGAGGCCGACGACGATCGTGTCCCGCTCCCCGGCCAGCTCCATGCGGACGTCGTACCCGGCGCCGTTCAGCCGGGTCGCCGTCGCCGTGGCGAGGGTGCCGTCGTCCAAGGTCAGTACGACCGCCGCCGTGTCCACGTCACCCACGGCACGGAACATCGCGCCGCCCGCGTCGGTCCCGGCCGCGTAGACCTCGACCACCTCGCGCCCGGTCACCCAGCGCACGGCGTCGAAGTCGTGGATCAGCGTGTCCCGGTACAGCCCGCCGGACACCGGCAGGTACTCCGCGGGCGGCGGCGCCTGGTCGCAGGTGAGCGCCCGCACGGTGTGCAGCCGCCCCAGGCGCCCCGCGCGCACGGCCTCCCGCGCCCCGACATAACCGGTGTCGAAGCGGCGCTGGAAGCCCATCTGGAGGACCGTTCCCGCGGTCTCCACCTCGCCGATCGCGTGCAGCGTGCCCGGCAGGTCCAGCGCGATGGGCTTCTCGCAGAACACCGGAAGCCCCGAGCGCGCCGCCCGTCCGATCAGCTCGGCGTGCGCCGAGGTGTTGGTGGTGATCACCACCGCGTCCACGCCCCACTTGAAGATCTCGTCCACTCCCGGCGCCGCCGTCTCGCCGAGACGCAGGGCGAGTTCCGCGGCCCGTCCGGGGTCCGTGTCCGTGAGGATCAGCGAACCGACCTCACGATGACGGCTCAGGGTGTTCGCGTGAATCGTGCCGATCCTGCCCGTACCGATGACTCCGATGCGCATGGGAAAAAGGTGCGGCGCATCCGCCACCCTGTCAATGCGTATGTCCGGACAATCGAACTACACAACTTCCCGTCAACCGGCCACGGAGCTACGCTCGCCCCGTGCCGAAACCAGAAGTGGACCCGACCGTGTCGCTCGACCTGACCGTGGACCGGAGCAGCCCGGTGCCGTTGTACTTCCAGCTGTCCCAGCAGCTGGAGGCCGCGATCGAGCACGGCGCCCTCACCCCCGGCAGCCTGCTGGGCAACGAGATCGAGCTCGCCGCGCGACTCGGCCTGTCGCGCCCCACCGTCCGCCAGGCCATCCAGTCCCTGGTCGACAAGGGCCTGCTGGTGCGCCGCCGCGGCGTCGGCACCCAGGTGGTGCACAGCCAGGTCAAGCGCCCCCTTGAGCTCAGCAGCCTCTATGACGACCTGGAGGCCGCCGGTCAGCGCCCGGCCACCCAGGTGCTGGTCAACACCGTCGTCCAGGCCTCCGCCGAGATCGCCGCCGCGCTCGGGGTCCCCGAGGGCAGCGAGGTGCACCGGGTGGAGCGGCTGCGCCTGGCGCACGGCGAGCCGATGGCGTACCTGACCAACCACCTGCCCGGCGGGCTCCTCGACCTGGACACCGCCCAGCTGGAGGCCACCGGCCTGTACCGGCTGATGCGCGCCGCGGGGATCACCCTGCACAGTGCCCGCCAGTCCATCGGTGCCCGCGCCGCCACCGCCGCCGAGGCCGAGCGGCTGACCGAGCCCGAGGGCGCCCCGCTGCTCACCATGCAGCGCACCACCTTCGACGACACCGGCCGCGCCGTCGAGTACGGCGACCACATCTACCGGCCCAGCCGCTACTCCTTCGAGTTTCAGCTCCTCGTACGGCCGTAGTCGGCTCCTCGTACGGCCGTAGCCCCTCTCCTCATAAAGTCCGGACAAGTCGTAATGTCCGAACAATGCGACCCGTCGGCGTTCCCCGGCCGCGAGGTCCGTGATCCCTGTGCTTGATACTGGGGCGTTTGGGGCTGGTGTGGTCATCAGCCCCTTGCGTACGCAAAGAGCACAGCAAGAAGGGCACGGCCTCGTGGCACGGTTGAGGACCTGGGCAGGAATCGCGCTGGCGGGGGCACTGACCGTGTCACTGGCTGGCTGCAGCGACACCGGCGGCAAACGCGCCGAGGACGCCCGGAAGGCCGCGGCGGCCCAGGGGAGGGCGGCGGTGGACACACCCCGCTGGACCTTCGCGATGATCACCCACTCGGGCGACGGAGACACCTTCTGGGACATCGTCCAGAACGGCGCGAAGCAGGCCGCCGTGAAGGACAACATCAACTTCCTGTACTCCCACGACGACGAGGCCCAGCAGCAGGCCCAGCTCGTCGACGCGGCGATCGACAAGCAGGTCGACGGGATCATCGTCTCCCTCGCCAAGCCCGACGCCCTGAAGGCCTCCCTCGCCCGCGCCCGCAAGGCCGGCATACCCGTGATCACCGTGAACTCCGGCTCCGCCCAGTCCAAGGAGTTCGGCGCGCTCACGCACATAGGCCAGGACGAGACCGTCGCCGGTGAGGCCGTCGGCGAGGAACTGAACGCCCGCGGCCGCAAGAAGGCCGTCTGCGTCCTGCACGAGCAGGGCAACGTCGGCCACGAGCAGCGCTGCGACGGGATCAGGAAGACCTTCGACGGCACCGTCCAGAACCTCTACGTCACCGGCACGAGCATGCCGGACGTGCAGTCCGCCATCGAGGCCAAGCTCCAGGCCGACAAGTCCGTGGACGCCGTCGTCACCCTCGGCGCGCCCTACGCCGACACCGCCGTCAAGGCCAAGCGGGGCGCGGGCAGCAAGGCCGAGATCGACACCTTCGACCTCAACGCCAAGGTCGCCGCCTCCCTCAAGGACGGCACCCTGGGCTTCGCCGTGGACCAGCAGCCCTACCTCCAGGGCTACCAGGCCGTGGACCTGCTGTGGCTGTACAAGTACAACGACGACGTCCTCGGCGGCGGCAAGCCGGTCCTGACCGGCCCGCAGATCGTCACCGAGGACCGCGCCGCCGCGCTGGAGCAGTACACGCAGCGGGGCACCCGATGAGCGCCGCCACCGCCGCCCTGGACGAGCGGCTCGTCGAGACCTCGCCGCTCCGCCGGCTGCTCACCCGCCCCGAGCTGGGCTCGGTCGTCGGCGCGCTCGCCGTGTTCGTCTTCTTCGCCCTGGCCGCCGACGGCTTCCTGCGCGCCGCCAGCCTCAGCACGGTCCTGTACGCCGCCTCCACCATCGGGATCATGGCGGTGCCGGTCGCCCTGCTGATGATCGGCGGCGAGTTCGACCTCTCCGCGGGCGTCCTGGTGACGTCCTCGGCCCTGGTGTCGTCGATGTTCAGCTACCAGATGACCGCCAACACCTGGGTCGGCGTCGGGGTGTCCCTGCTGGTCACCCTGGCCGTCGGCGCCTTCAACGGCATCATGCTCACCCGCACCAAGCTGCCGAGCTTCATCGTCACGCTCGGCACGTTCCTGATGCTGACTGGCATGAACCTCGGGTTCACCAAGCTGATCGCCGGCACCGTCTCCACCAAGTCGATCGCCGACATGGAGGGCTTCCCCAGCGGTCACGCCGTGTTCGCCTCCACCCTCACCGTGGGCGGCGTCGACTTCAAGATCACCATCCTGTGGTGGCTGGCCCTGGTCGCCGTCGCCTCCTGGATCCTGCTGCGCACCCGCGCCGGGAACTGGATCTACGCCGTCGGCGGCAACCAGGACGCCGCCCGCGCGGTGGGCGTGCCGGTCGCCAAAACGAAGATCGGGCTCTACATGGGCGTCGCGTTCGGAGCCTGGATCCTCGGCCAGCACCTGCTCTTCTCGTACGACGTCGTCCAGTCCGGCGAGGGCGTCGGCAACGAGCTGATCTACATCATCGCGGCCGTCATCGGCGGCTGTCTGATCACCGGCGGCTACGGCAGCGCGGCGGGCTCCGCGGTCGGCGCCCTGATCTTCGGCATGACCAGCAAGGGCATCGTCTTCGCCGAGTGGAACCCGGACTGGTTCAAGTTCTTCCTCGGCGGAATGCTCCTTCTCGCGACCCTGCTCAACACCTGGGTCCGCAAGCGGGCGGAGGCGGTCAAGTGAGCCTCGTCGAGCTGGCCGAGGTCAGCAAGCACTACGGCAACGTCCGCGCCCTCGAAGGCGTCTCCCTCACGGTCGGAGCGGGGGAGGTCACCTGCGTCCTCGGCGACAACGGCGCCGGCAAGTCCACCCTGATCAAGATCATCTCCGGGCTGCACCCGCACGACGGCGGCGTCCTGCGCGTGGACGGTGAGGAGACCCGGCTCGCCTCCCCGCGCGAGGCGCTGGACCGCGGGATCGCCACGGTCTACCAGGACCTGGCCGTCGTCCCGCTCATGCCGGTCTGGCGGAACTTCTTCCTCGGCTCCGAGCCCCGCAAGGGCAAGGGCCCCTTCCGGCGCCTGGACGTCGCCCACATGCGCCGCACCACCTGGGAGAAGCTGCGCGCCATGGGCATCGACCTCCGGGACGTCGACCAGCCCATCGGCACCCTCTCCGGCGGCGAACGCCAGTGCGTGGCCATCGCGCGGGCGGTGCACTTCGGCGCCCGCGTCCTGGTCCTCGACGAACCGACCGCGGCGCTCGGCGTGAAGCAGTCCGGCGAGGTCCTCAGGCTGGTGGCGCGGGCCCGCGACGAGGGCCTCGGGGTTGTGTTCATCACACACAACCCGCACCACGCGTACCTCGTGGGCGACCGCTTCGTACTCCTGAAGCGGGGCACCATGGTGGGCAACCACGCGCGGGACGAGATCACGCTCGACGAGCTGACACGCCAGATGGCGGGCGGCAACGAGCTCGACGATCTCCGCCACGAGCTGGAGCGCGCCTAGCCGGTGAACGCCGTACGGGGAAAGGCACCGTGCCCTTTCCCCGTACGGCACCCCTGTCGTCGGTGAGGCACAATCAACCCCGATGAGCACCTACGGCACCTTCACCGCCCCCATCGGCTCCCGCCGCGCGCCGGCGCTGCGCACCGTCGGCACCCGGGAGCGCCGCTCCCATCTGACGGCGCCCCGCGTGCCCACCGTGGGCATCGACATCGGCGGCACCAAGGTGATGGCCGGTGTCGTCGACGCCGACGGCAACATCCTGGAGAAGGTCCGCGCCGAGACCCCGGACAAGTCCAAGAGCCCCAAGGTCGTCGAGGACACCATCGTCGAACTGGTGCTGGACCTGTCCGACCGGCACGACGTGCACGCCGTCGGCATCGGCGCGGCCGGCTGGGTCGACGCCGACCGCAACCGAATCCTGTTCGCCCCGCACCTGTCGTGGCGCAACGAACCCCTGAGGGACCGCCTCGCCGGACGGCTCGCGGTGCCCGTCCTCGTCGACAACGACGCCAACACCGCCGCCTGGGCGGAGTGGCGGTTCGGCGCGGGCCGCGGCGAGGACCACCTGGTCATGATCACGCTGGGCACCGGCATCGGCGGCGCGATCCTGGAGGACGGCCAGGTCAAGCGCGGCAAGTACGGCGTCGCCGGCGAGTTCGGCCATATGCAGGTCGTCCCCGGCGGGCACCGCTGCCCGTGCGGCAACCGAGGCTGCTGGGAGCAGTACAGCTCCGGCAACGCCCTGGTGCGCGAGGCCCGGGAACTGGCCGCGGCCGACTCCCCGGTGGCGTACGGGATCATCGAGCACGTCAAGGGCAACATCGCGGACATCACCGGCCCGATGATCACCGAGCTGGCCCGCGACGGCGACGCGATGTGCGTGGAGCTCCTCCAGGACATCGGCCAGTGGCTCGGCGTCGGCATCGCCAACCTCGCCGCCGCCCTCGACCCGTCCTGCTTCGTCATCGGCGGTGGCGTCTCGGCCGCCGACGACCTGCTGATCGGCCCCGCGCGGGACGCCTTCAAGCGCCACCTCACCGGGCGCGGCTACCGCCCCGAGGCCCGTATCGCGCGCGCCCAGCTCGGCCCCGAGGCCGGCATGGTCGGCGCCGCCGACCTCGCCCGGCTCGTCGCCCGCCGCTTCCGGCGCGCCAACCGGCGCCGGGTGGAGCGCCACGAGCGCTACGAGAAGTACGTCGCCGCACGTCGTGCCTCCCAGGGGTCGGCGTGAGCCCTGATCTGCCCCGTCAGGCCGAACCGGTGGACGAGGTGCCCGCCCGGCCCGCCGAGGACCGGCGGCACATGATCCGCCGCCGTGCCCTGACCCTGCTCATCATCGTGCTGCTCATCGGCGTCCCCGCCGGCTACCTGGTGATCTCCGCCAACCAGAGCCGCGACAGCGGCAAGGACAAGGAGGCCAAGTACGCCACGAAGGGGCTCACCGAGGGCTGGCCGTCCAAGCTGCAGCGCCGCCTGTACCAGGTGCCGGTACCGCACCCGGCGAACCAGGTCGCGCACTACGAGACCAACAACTGGCGCACCAGCCGCCTGTACGTCCAGTTCCAGACCACCCACGCGGGCCTGGACGCCTTCCTCGCCGAACTGGGCCTGAACCGGGACGACCTGAAGCTCGGCGACATCACCATCAGCACCCGCGACCAGCGGATCACCGGCTGGAAGTTCCATGGCGAGGGCGCCCGGCCGGGCGACAACTTCGGCGTCGTCCGCGCCCAGAAGAACCCGGCACCCACCCAGGACATAGTGGTCAACACGGGCAACCCGACGTTCCCCATGGTCTACGTCGTCTCCCGCACGGTGCCCTGACCGGGGCGCGCACGGTGGGCAACCGCCTTGCTGGGCCCGGCTGGAGCGCCCCGCCGGGCAGGGCTCCGCAGCACGGTGGGC
>NZ_FLSP01000126.1 GCF_900091315.1 Streptomyces sp. DI166 | reverse complement strand
CGGGGTCGGGGCGGCGGGCGTCCTGCCGGGTGGTCCGGTCGGCGGTGGGGCTTTCGGGGCGGTGAGTCGGGGCCGTGGTGGAGGCGATCGGGCGCGGGAGGGGTATGTGCCGGCCTCCGGGGTTCTGCCGGCGGCGGGTGTCCCGTGGGGCGGAGGGGCCTTCGGGGTGGTGAATCGGCGCCGCGGCGGAGGCGATCGGGCGGCTCGGAGTCACTTGGCGGCTCCCAGGTCCTTGAGCGCCGCGCGGGCCTCCCGGGCGCCCAGGGGGGAGAACCCGGGGTTGAGCCTCAGGGCTTGCCGCAGGTGCTTCTGCGCGGCGTCCTTCTCGCCCGCCGTGTACTCGATCATGCCGCGGTGGTAGAGGAACGTGGCGTTGCGGTAGCCGGTGGCGGTGGCCCGGCGGGTGTACCGCAGGGCCTCCTTGTCGCGGCCGTCGGCGTGCAGGGCCCAGGCCAGGGCGTCCGCGGTGTGGACGGTCTCGCGGCGGTCCCACTCGGCGCGGGCCGCCCGCAGCGCCGCCTTCGCGTCGCCGTGGTCGGCCGCGGCGAGGGCGGTGTCGAGGTCGGCGTTGACGCCGTTGGCCCGCGCCAGCGCCGTCCAGGCGTCGACGAGGGCGTACTGGTCGTCGGCCCGCTCCCGGTCGCCCCGGGCCTCGTACAGCTCGCCCAGTACCACCAGCGGTCCGGGCAGCGGGGACTTCGCCACGACCGCCTCCATCCCCCGCACCGCGCCCTCCCGGTCCCCGTCGGCGGCCTGCGCCCGGGCACGGCCCTCCAGCGCGGGCAGATACGTGTCGTCGGCGGCGAGCGCGCGGGCGAAGTACAGCAGCGCCTCCTCGTAGTCGCCCTGGTTCCAGGCGAGTTGGCCGAGCTGCGTGGCCACGTACGCCACGTCCGGGGCGGCCGTGGCGGAGGCGAGGGCCTGCTTCAGCACGCGCCGCGCGGTCTTCACGTCGCCGCTCAGCTCGTGGACGTACGCGTACCGGGTGAACACCGGTATCCCCGGCCGCCGTTCGTCGGCGAGGTCGGCGGCCTCGGCCGCGTCGTCGTACCGGCCCAGCTCGACCAGGGCGTCGATCCGGCTGGCCAGCGCCCGCTCGCTGTAGGGATTGGCCTTCAGCGCGCGGTCCGCGTACGTGAGGGCGGCCAGGAAGTCGTGCCGGGCCGCGGCCAGGGCGGCCTGACCGGCGAGCGCCTGGTCGTTGCCGGGCCGCAGCTTCAGCGAGCGCTTCAGCGCCCGCTCGGCGTGCGGGTAGCGGGAGGCGTCGCCGGTCGTGCGGGCCTGCTCCACGTACGCGAGCCCGAGGGTCGCCCAGCCGCCGAAGTCCCGCGGCTGTGCGCGCAGATGGGCCTGGAGGGCCTTGACGTCGCCGGACCGCAGGGCCGCCGCCGACACGGGCGAGGTGCTCTGCGGGGGCGCCTCCGACCCGCCCCCGAGGGCCACGGCCCCGCCGGTGAGCGCTACAGCCAACAGCACGGCACACAACCCGAGTTGGGCGCGCGAATTCATGGCCCTCTCCTAGATCACTTACGAAGGAACGGGGTCAGCGGAAGGGGGGTGCGGGGGAGCGGCCCCCGCACCCGGGGGAGGCGAGCGCCTAGTACGCCCGCTCCCGCATCCGCCGCCACCACAGCAGCGCCGCCCCGACCAGCAGGACGCCCAGCGCACCCGCGCCCGCGGACGCCGCGATCAGCGTCGTGTCGGTCGAGCCCCCGGAGGAGGAACCGGCCGGGGAGAGCGCGTCGCCGAGCTGGTTGCGCACGTCGTTGCCGCCGGACACACCCTTGGCCAGCGGACCGCGGGAGCCCTCGGTGGGCAGGGCGACGTAGGGGAAGGCCTTCTCGAACTTCTTGTCGTTCTTGTTGACCGCGTCCCCGAGGTCGTTCTTCGCGCCGACCAGTTCGCCCTCGACCACCTGGAGCGCCGCGTCGATCACGTCGTCAGTGAGCCGGCGCCCGTTCGGGAACCCGGCGTTGTCACCGTCCAGCACACCCAGCCGCTTCGGCTTGGCGGTCGGCTCGATCGAGGTGTTCAGCCGCAGCTGCTCCGAAGGACGCACGTTCGGCGGCTGGTTGAGCCCCTCCACGCCCTTGAGGAAGACATCGACGAGGTCGTTGCGCGGCTCGGCCGGTGCCGGGATCTTGTAGATCCCCTCGATCAGCTTCGGCAGCTCGGGGTTGGTGACGTTCTTCAGGAACTGCCCGTCGTTCCAGGGCGCGCTCGCGTTGAACTTGTCCTTGTCCTTGATCGGGTTGACGACCTCGTTGACCAGCGGCATGCCCAGCCGCGACACCTGGGTGAAGTGCCCCTGCGCGTTCTTGCGCTGGGTCGTGGACCAGATGCCCACGATCGGCTGCTCCGCCGACTCCGTGATCATGTGCGTGGGCACCTGGAGGGCGATGGAGTTGACGTTGTAGCCCTTGAGGGTGTCGCTGCCGACCTCGCTGAGGTTTCCGCCGTACAGCAGGTCGAAGACCCGCAGATCGAGGAAGAAGGGGTCGTCGGCCTGACCGGCGAACGACATGGCGCCGCCCGCCAGGTGGTGCACGGCCTCCTTGCGCAGCTTGGCGTAGTCCGGCATGGACGCCTTGCCGACGTTCGACGGCGCCACCGGTACGTCGTTGGCGATCTTCGTCCGTGAGACCAGCTGCTGGTCCTTCAGCTTCAGCAGGTCGACGTCGTACGTCTGCGTGATGTTCAGGTCGGGGTCGTCGAGGCTCTCGACGGGCCCGGTGTTGTACAGGAACGTCTTCTTGTTCTTCACATGTGTCTTGAACGTGAAGCGGTACAGCAGCTCGCCCTGCGCGTCACCGTTGTTGTCGATGTGGATGTCGTACTGCGCGTCCTCGGCGAACGTGAAGAAGTTCGGTCCGCCGGCCGGCTCCTCGAAGGGGATCCAGTTGGCGACGATCGTCGTCGTGTCCGGCTTGTCCGGGCTGACGAACGCGTACACGTCCGTGTTGTCGTACTGCGGGGTCCCCGAGATCAGCGGGGCCTCCCGGTGACTGGAGGCGGCGGCCGCCCCCGGTTCCAGCGCGGTCACGCCGGCGGCTGCGAGCCCCCCGGCGGCCAGCGCACCACAGATGAGGGTCGCGACGCCCGCGCGTCCCACGCCGTTCCTGGAGTTTGGTGTCATGCCGTCCGTCCTCGGTTCAACTTGCCTGACGCACCGGGATTCGGAGCGGGGCGGGAAGCGGATTGGTCGAACTTGAAAACTCATTTCGAAGGCCCCCGGACCCGCGTTTTCGGCTCTCTGATCCGTAACCCCATCCGGAGGTGGGTGTGTTGCGAATACCTCGTGGGACGGGACGGCCCAGATGCGGTCTCGCGGGAGGGGGAGACGAGTTGGAGGCGGACGAGCTGCTGGTGCTCGTGGCTGGTGGGGATCACAAGGCATTCGAGGAGTTGTACGGGATCGTGTCCGGGCCGGTGTTCGGACTGGTGCGCAGGGTCGTGCGGGACCCCGCCCAGTCGGAGGAGGTGGCACAAGAGGTGCTGCTGGAGATGTGGCGGTCCGCGGCGCGGTTCGACCCCGGCCGGGGCAGCGCCCTGTCCTGGATCCTCACCCTCGCCCACCGCCGGGCCGTGGACCGGGTGCGCAGCGCCCGCGCGGCCGGTGAGCGCGAGCAGCGCGAGGCGCGGCGGGCCCACCACCCCGCCTTCGACCAGGTGTCCGAGGAGGTCGAGGCCGGCCTGGAGCGCGAATGGGTGCGCCGCTGCCTGGACCGGCTCACCAACCTGCAGCGCCAGTCCGTCACCCTCGCCTACTACGACGGCTACACCTACCGTGAGGTCGCCGAGCGGCTGAAGCTGCCGCTGGGCACGGTGAAGACCCGGATGCGGGACGGGCTGACCCGGCTGCGCGAGTGCCTGGGAGGTGCCGCATGAGCCTCTTCCGCCGCGGGAATCTCCACTCCCTCGCCGCCCCCTACGCCCTCGACGCCCTGGAGCAGGGCGAGCGGGACCGCTTCGAAAGACACCTGCGCAAGTGCGAGCGGTGCGCCGCCGAGGTGCGCACCCTGTCCGAGGACGCGGTCCGCCTGGCCTGGTCCACCTCCGCCCCGCCGCCGACCGCGCTGCGCGAACGGGTCATGGCCGCCGTACGGACCACTCCGCAGGAAGGGGCGAGGCTCGCCCGGGAGCCGCAGTTGCCGGCCCATGTGTGGGGGGCCGGGCCGCCGCCGCGGGTGCGGGAGCGGCGGCCGCTGTTCGCGCCGTTCGCCACCGCCACGGCCGCCGCCGCGCTCGTGGTCGCCTCGCTGTTCGCCGTACAGGTGAACGACACGCGCGAGCAGTTGGACGCGGAGCGGGCGCAGGCGCGTGAGATCGCCCACGTTCTGGCCGCTCCGGACGCGCGTGCGAGCACGGGACGGGACGAAGAGGGGCGAAGTATCGGAGTGATCGCCTCCGCATCGGAGGGGAGTGCGGTCGTCACGCTCGGCGGGTACGACGACCCGCCGCAGGGGCGCGTGCATCAGCTGTGGCTCATGCGCCCCGGCGCACAACCGCGCTCCCTCGGGCTCTTCGAGCGCGACACGCCCTTGGTCGCATCCGGTCTCGACACCTCCGCGACGTCACTCGCCGTAACCGTCGAGCCGGGCGGTGGCTCGCCGCAGCCCACGACACAGCCGATCGTCCAACTCGCCCTGAAATCGGTCGGATTCGGAGAGTAATCGGCGACGGGTCGTCAACACCCTTACGGGGAAGGTGAATCCTGTGACCGCGATACACGAGTGCCCCAAGGGGGCGATAGGGTTACCCTGCCCGGGCCGGGTGGACTCGTACGGGTGGGGAGTGACATGGAACAGATAACAGTGCGCAGCAGGGCGAGGGTCCCTGCGATCACCTGCGGGAGCAGCGCGAGCAGTTCGCGCCTCGACCGCCATCTCTCGGTGCTGGCGGGTCCCGCCGTGCCGCAGCAGAAGACGGCCGAGGCGACGTTGCTGATGCGTGAGCTGACCGCGCGTGACACCGCGCACGACGGCAGCGGGAGGGGTGCGCGGGTCCGCCGGGTCTCGCTGTTCGCACCGCTGCGCCGACTGCGCCGTTCGCTGTTCGGCGGGCGTCGCTGACCGACACCGGCAACCCCGCAGGGGCCCGCGCTCAGGCCACCACGCCGTCCCGGCGCAGCGCTGCGATCTCGTCGTCCGCCATCCCCACGGCTCGCAGCAGCGTCCCGGTGTGCTCCCCGAGCGCGGGCACGTCTCCCATCCGTGCCGACTCCCCGCCCGGCAAGGTGATGGGCGGCAGCAACGCTTTCAACGGCCCCACCGGCGTCCCCACCTCCCGCCACCGCTCCCGGGCCGCGAGCTGCGGATGCTCCGCCACCTCGGACAGGTCCCGCAGCCGTGCGCAGGCGATCCCGGCGCCCTCCAGCCGCGCCAGCGCCTCGTCGGTACCGAGCGCGCCCAGCGCCTCGGCGACGTACGCGTCGGTGCGCTGACGGTTGGCCACCCGCGCGGCGTTGGTGGCGAACTCCGGGTCGGTCCCCAACTCCGGGCGCTTGAGCACCTGTTCGGCCAGCCGCCGCCACTCCCGGTCGTTCTGCACCGACAGCAGCACCCGTCCGCCGTCGCCCGTCGGGTAGGCGTCGTAGGGCGCGATCACCGCGTGCGCCAGCCCGGTGCGCTCCGGGGGAGTACCGCCGTGGATGGTGTGGTGCAGCGGATGCCCCATCCACTCGGCCAGGGACTCCAGCATCGACACCTCCACCGGCCCGCCCCGCCCGGTCGTGCCCCGGCGCACCAGCGCCGCGAGCACCCCCGAGAAGGCGTACATGGCCGCCGCGATGTCCGCCGCCGGGATCCCCGCCTTCACTGGCTGCTCCGGCGTCCCGGTCACCGACACCAGACCCGCCTCGCACTGCACGAGCATGTCGTAGGCCCGCTTGTCCGCGTACGGCCCGCCCGATCCGTACCCGGAGATGTCCACCGCGATCAGCCGCGGATGCGCGGCGCACAGAGTGGCGGCGTCCAGCCCCAGCCGCGCCGCCGCCCCGTGCGCGAGGTTCTGCACGAACACATCGGCGTCCGCGACGAGCCGCCGTACGACCTCCAGCCCCCGCGGGTCCTTGAGGTCCAGCGCGATGGACTCCTTGCCCCGGTTGCACCACACGAAGTGCGAGGCCAGCCCCGCGGCGGCGGTGTCGTACCCCCGGGCGAAGTCCCCGCCGTCCACCCGCTCCACCTTGATCACCCGGGCGCCGAGATCGGCGAGCTGCCGAGTGGCGAACGGAGCGGCCACGGCCTGTTCCACGGCGACGACGGTGATTCCGGAGAGGGGCAGCGGTTCCATGCGGATGATCATGCCTCGCAAGCCCCCGCCTTGGCCACGGGGTCAGCTCCATGTGTGCCGGTGTGCGGCCGGGTGGTGATCGGTGCGGGGCGGATCGTCGGGCTCCGCGCCCGATCGGCGATCAGCCCGTGAGGCCGGCGGCCGGCCGACCGGTGGTGGGGGTGCCCCGTCGCACGCGGCCGTGCGCCTCGCGGTCAGCCCCTCGTGTACCGCCGTATGGCCAGTGGGGCGGTGAGGGCGACCAAGACCGCGCTCCACACAAGCGTTCCCGCGACGGGGTGGGTCACCGGCCAGGCGGCGTCCGTGGGCACGGGGGCGGTGCCGGAGAGGTCGCGCAGGGCCGTGGTCAGGGCGCTGATGGGGTTCCACTCCGCCAGGGCGCGGAGCCAGCCCGTCAGGTTCTCCGTCGGGATGTACGCGCTGGACAGCAGGGGGAGGACGAAGGTGACGCTGCCGAGCTGGCCGGCCGCCTCCTCGTTGCGGCTGGCCAGGCCCAGGAGGATGCCGACCCAGGTGCAGGCGAGGCGGAAGAGGAGGAGCAGGGTCAGGGCGGCCAGGGCATCGAGGGCCGTTCCCTCGAAGCGCCAGCCCACGGCCAGGGCGACCAGGAGGAAGGGGATCAGGCCCGCGGCCGTGACCACCAGGTCGGCCGCCGCCTGCCCGAGCGGTACCGCCGCCCGGCTCACCGGGAGCGTGCGCAGTCGGTCCGTGACGCCCCGGTGGGTGTCCTGGGCGGCCTGGAACATGCCGGTCATGATGCCGCCGGAGGCCGTGGCCGCCAGCAGGCCGGGGACCAGGAAGGCGCGGTACTCCGTACCCGGCATGGCGACCGCGCTGCCGAAGACGTAGCCGAAGAACAGCAGCATGGTGATCGGTGTGGTCTGGGTCAGGATCAGCAGCCCGGGGTTGTTCCGGATCCGCCGGAGCTGCCGTCCCAGCAGGGCCGTGCCGTCGTAGGCCAGCGTGCTCATGCCGCGTGCTCCTTGTCGTCGAGGGGGCCGGCGGTGAGCCGGAGGAAGACGTCGTTGAGGGTCGGCGGGCGCAGGCTCGCGTCCAGCAGCGGCACTCCCGCGGCGTCGAGTTCGCGCACCAGCCGGGGGAGGGTGAGCGTGGTGTCGCGGGTGACCGCGCGGACCGCCGCCCGGTCGTGGTCGAAGGCCGGCGCGGACCCGGTCAGCCGGTCCAGTACGGCCGCCGCGCCGGGCAGGGCGTCGGCGTGGGCCACCACCACCTCGGCCTCGGAGCCGATCAGCGCCTTCAGCTCGCGCGGGGCGCCGGTGTGCGCGACCCGCCCCCGGTCCACCAGGGCGATGTCGTCGGCGAGTTGATCGGCCTCCTCCAGATACTGCGTGGTCAGCAGCACGGTCGTGCCCTGGGCCGTCAGCTCGCGCACGGCGTCCCAGATCTGATTGCGGCTCGCGGGGTCGAGACCCGTCGTCGGCTCGTCGAGGAACAGGATCTCCGGCCGCCGCACCAGGCTCGCCGCCAGATCGAGCCGCCGCCGCATCCCGCCCGAGTACGTCGACACCGGCCGGTCCGCGGCCTCGGTCAGCCCGAACCGCTCCAGCAGCTCGGCGCCGCGTCCGCCCGGGTCGCGCAGCCGGTGCAGCCGGGCGAACAGCGACAGGTTCTGGCGCCCGGTGAGATCGCCGTCGACCGAGGAGTCCTGCCCGGTGACGCCGATCCGGCGCCGTATCCGGGCCGGTTCCCGCACCAGGTCGTACCCGGCGACCCGGGCCGAACCGCCGTCCGGCCGCAACAGCGTGGTCAGCAGCCGCACCGCCGTGGTCTTCCCGGCGCCGTTGGGACCGAGGAGCCCGCAGACCGTGCCCTCGGCCACGGCCAAGTCCAGTCCGCGCACGGCACGCACCTCGCCGAAGCGCTTCTCCAGACCTTCACTAAGTACAGCGTACGTAGTAGTCATGCGGCGACCATAGCGCACTACGTACGCTGTACGTAACTAGGATGGGGGGCGAGGTGATGATCCATGGCGGGCCGGTCCGACGAACCCCAGGTGATCTGGGCACGCCCCGAGCGGACCGGGCGTGGCCCCAGGCCCGCCTACAGCCGTGCCGACATCGCTGCGGCGGCGGTCCGCATCGCCGACGCGGACGGCATGGACGCGGTGTCCATGCGGCGGGTCGCGGCCGAGATCGGCTGCGGCACGATGTCGCTGTACAACTACGTGCCGCGCAAGGTCGACCTGTACGAGCTGATGGTCGACCACGTCAGCGGGGAGTACGACCTGTCCCGCCCGCCGAGCGGCGACTGGCGCGCCGACATGACGTACCTGGCCCACCAGGCGCGCGCCATCATGCGGCGGCACCCGTGGGTGGTGCGGATCATGTCCAGCGTCCACGGCATCAGCCCGAACGCCCTGCGCTGTCTGGACTGGTGCCTGGCCGCGCTGGAGGGCCTCGACGTACCGCCGGGCACCAAGCTGGAGCTGTTCGGCATGGTCAACGGCTCGGTGATGACGTTCGTCGCCAATGAGCAGGCGGTGGCCGAGCGGGGCCGTTCGGCGCCGTGGTCGGCGGAGCGGGAGCAGGCCGTGCGCGGGGCGTACCTGGCGGGGCAGGTGGCGACGGGTGCCTACCCGCATCTGGCCGCGCTGTTCGCTGAGGGGGTGGCGCCCGAGGGGGACGCGGATGCGACCTTCGACCGGATGCTGCGGCGCCTGCTCGACAGCTTCGCACCCAAGTGAACGGCGGGGGTCAGATGAGGGTGAACTGCCCCTCGGGCCCCTCTTCGGGGAAGTCCAGCACCGACGCCGGACGGCGCGCCGACTCCGGCACCGGAAGCACGCCCGCCGCGCGCAGCTCCGCCGCCGTGACAGGGTCCGTGAGCGTCAACTCCTCCTGCTGCGGGCGGACTTCGGCCAGCAGCGCCAACACCGTGATCAGTTCCAGGAGTTCGGAGGTCCAGGTCTGCGGCCAGCTCTGCGGACGGACGGCCGCGAGGGTCCCCGGCGGTGCCGTCTCCTCGGTGCGCGCGGCGAACCACTGCTCCAGGACCCGGACGCCGTTCACCTCGTACCCCCAGGCCTCCGGCGGCACCGGGGAGATACGGCCCTCGTCCAGGTGCAGGGTCTCCTCCTCGGCGTCGTAGACGAGGGTGAGCGGACGGCGGGGGAGCGGGGCCCGGACGTACGGGCGGCGTCCGCCGGGCAGTTTGGGCCGCTCCCCGTCCCGGCGCATCAGCCACAGCAGCCGGCGGCCCAACTCCACGCCCCGGGACCAGAGTCCGGGGTCCGCGGTGAGCGGCACGGTCAGCTCGGGACGGGCCGTCGCGAGCGTCCAGGCGAGGAAGTCACCGGCCGTCGGCGCCGTGCCGAGCCGCTCCCCGAGATGCTCCAACAGCCCGGGCGCCACATTGGGTTCCGCCCCGCCGGGGCGCCGGAACAGCGGCCGTACCCGCCCCGGACGCAGCAGCGGAAGCAGCCCGGTGGCGAGCACTCCGCCCGGTGTCTCGACCAGGAACGTCTGGTGTTCGTCCGCCACCCGCCACAGCTCGGGGCGGGCCGCGTCGATCAGCCGGTTGTCGGGGATCAGCCACTGCTCGTCGAAGGGGGCGTGCAGCACCCGCACCGGCTCCGGGCACGGCCCCGAGGCGCGCGCCAGCTTCTCGGTGCCGCCGCTGCCGCCCGGGAGTTGACCCACCGCCGAGTGCAGCGTGCGCGAGCGGCTCGGCTCCAGCAGGGCCTCCCGGTCCGGGCCCTCCGCCTTGACGAAGGCGTCCCAGCGGGCCTTCAGGCAGCCCGAGTCGGGGCCCGTCGGCCACCCCCGGCCCAGCCGAAGCGGTGCGACGGACCACGGCATGAGATCCGCCAGCGGCGGGGCGTCGTCGCGCGTCACGGGGGGCATGGTACGTCCTGCGCCGGACCCATCGGCTAGGTAGCCTCCAAGGTCACCGTGAAGGAGAAGCGGTCGCCCCGGTAGTGGATGACGGCCACGTCCAGCACGCGGCCCTGCGAGTCGTAGGTCACGCCCGTGTAGTGCAGGATCGGGCTCAGCAGCGGCACTTCCAGCAGCCGGGCCGTCTCCGGGTCGGCCAGGCGCGCCTCCACCGTGTCCGTGATGCGGCTGATGTCCGCGCCCACCACATCGCGCAGCACCTTCGTCATCGGCCAGCGTGCGAGGTCGGCCGGGTCGACGCGCTCGGCCAGCTCGGGGCGGACGTAGTTGCGGGCGTGGTTCGTCGGCTCGCCGGTCTTCTCGTCACCGCGCAGACGGTGGTAGGTGGCCACCTCCTCCAGGTCCGGGAAGTACTCCGACAGCTCCCCCGGCACCGGGCCCCTGCCGTGCTCCAGCAGCCGGGCCGCCATGCCCGACTGCTGTGCCACGATCGCGTCCACCGACCCCAGCAGCCGTACCGGCGCCCCGCGCTGCACATGCGGTTCGATGAACGTGCCCCGGCGCCGGTGGCGGGTGATCAGCCCCTCGTCCTCCAGTTCCTTCAGCGCCTGCCGCATGGTCAGCACGCTCACGCCGTAGTGCCCGGCCAGCTGCTCCTCGGTGGGCAGGCGCAGCGGGTCCTGGGGCCGGCGGCCGAGTATCGAGGCCCGCAGCGACTGCGAGACCTGGTACCACAGCGGCAGCTTGCGGTTGAGGACGATGGAGTCCGGGGCGAAGGAGGTCACGGGGCCATCCGTACCGGCAGGAGTTGATCAGTGCAAGGGGCGGAAGTGCCGTTCGAGGCCCCGCCACACGTCGTCGTAGCGCTGCTGCAGGTGGTCCGCCCCCGCCGCCTGCGCGGTCAGCGCCACCGGCCAGCGCGTCTCGAACATGAACGCCAGCCCGTCGTCGAGCTTCTGCGGCTTCAGCTCGGCGGCGCTCGCCCGGTCGAAGGTCTCCCGGTCCGGGCCGTGCGCCGACATCATGTTGTGCAGCGACCCCCCACCCGGCACGAACCCTTCCGCCTTGGCGTCGTAGGCGCCCTCGATCAGGCCCATGTACTCGCTCATCACGTTCCGGTGGAAGTACGGCGGCCGGAAGGTGTCCTCGCCGACCAGCCAGCGCGGCGCGAACACCACGAAGTCGACCCCGGCCAGGCCCGGGGTGTCGGAGGGGGAGGTGAGCACCGTGAAGATCGACGGGTCCGGGTGGTCGTAGGAGATGGTCCCCATGACGTTGAAACGGCGCAGGTCGTACACGTACGGCACATGGTTGCCGTGCCAGGCGACCACGTCGAGCGGGGAGTGGCCGTACTGAGCCCGCCAGAGGTTGCCGCAGAACTTGTTGACCACCTCCACCGGCCCCTCGACGTCCTCGTACGCGGCGACGGGCGCCTTGAAGTCCCGCGCGTTGGCAAGGCCGTTGGCGCCGATCGGGCCGAGGTCGGGGAGCTGGAAGGGGGTGCCGTAGTTCTCGCAGACGTAGCCGCGGGCCGTCGCGTCCAGCAGCTCCACCCGGAACCGCACCCCGCGCGGGATCAGCGCCACATGCCCCGGCTCGGCGTGCAGCAGTCCGAACTCGGTGCGCAGCAGCAGCCCGCCGCGCTCCGGCACGATCAGCAGCTCCCCGTCGGCGTCGCTGAAGACCCGGTCCATGGAGGTATTGGCGTGGTACAGGTGCACGGCGATGCCGCTGCGCTGGGTGGCGTCGCCGTTGCCGCCGAGCGTCCACAGGCCGGCCAGGAAGTCGGTGCCGGGGGCGGGGTCGGGCAGCGGGTTCCAGCGCAGCCGGTTCGGGTCGGGCACGGTCTCGGTGAAGGGCGCCGTACGGATCGCGCCGTTGTCGACGCGGGTGAACGCCGGGTGCGCCGCCGAGGGGCGGATCCGGTACAGCCACGAACGGCGGTTGTTCGCGCGCGGCTCGGTGAACGCCGCACCGCTCAACTGCTCCGCGTACAGCCCGAGGGGCGCGCGCTGCGGGGAGTTGCGGCCCACCGGAAGGGCGCCGGGCACCGCCTCGGAGGTGTGCTCGTTGCCGAACCCGAGGAGGTACGACAGCCCCTCCGCGGTCTTCCGCGCGTCCCCAGTCATCTTCGCTCCCTTGGCGTCGGAATCCTATGCATCACCGTAGGATTGCGGATGATCAGGCGCAAGAGGGAGGCCGTTGTCATCACTGGGGACGACTCGAACCCGACTCCAGGGGGATTCGAGTGTCGGACCCTTGTTCTACGCTCCAAGACATGTCGTGGACGCGGGGACCACTTGCCGCGCTCGCGGTCTGTGTCCTGCTGGTGACCGGATCCGCGGGCTGCGGCACCAGTGGCACAGAGGGTGAGAGAAAGGGCCGTTCGGCCTCGACGGTCGGCGAGCTGCTCGACGACTCCGACGAGCAGGGCAGGCTCTATCGCGAGGTGGACGCGGACCAGGCGCCCGAGGTCGGCGTCGAGGTCGAGCCGAACGACGACGACAGCTGGGACGTCCGGCTGACCGTCCGCGGCTTCCGCTTCTCGCCCGCCGGTACCAAGGAGTCACCGGTCGCCGGGCAGGGCCTGGCCCACCTCTACCTCGACGGCAAGCTGGTCGCCAAGCTGCGCGGCCCCGCCTACCGGCTCCCCGCCGAGCTGGTCCCGCGCGGCACGCACCAGCTCACCGCCCGGCTCTACGCCGACGACGGCACGGTGTGGGCCACGGACGGCGAGCCGATCGAGAGCACGGCCGACCTCACGGCGTCCGAGACCGACCCTTCGATGAGTGCAGGGGCCACCCGAGTACGTAGTGGAGGGCAAGGTTCACCGGACCGCGCCGGAAAGGCATCATGATGCCCGTGCCCCACGCGACCTCGCTCCGACGTGCGCCCGTCCAGCGGCGCAGTGCCGAACGGCTGACCCGCATCCTCGACGCCTGCGCCGACCTCCTCGACGAGGTCGGCTACGACGCCCTGAGCACCCGCGCCGTCGCCGAGCGGGCCGGTGTGCCGATCGGGTCGGTCTACCGCTTCTTCGGCAACAAGCGCCAGATGGCCGACGCCCTGGCCCAGCGCAACCTCGACCGGTACGCCGAGCGGGTCGCCGAACGCCTGCGTGACGGCGGCGGCCGGGACTGGCGGACCGCCATGGACGCCGTGCTGGACGAGTACATCCTGATGAAGCGGACCGCGCCCGGCTTCTCCCTGGTCGACTTCGGCAACCAGATACCCATCGGCAGCCGCCGGTCGGAACCCAACCACCGCGTCGCCGACCGTCTCACCGACCTGCTCTCCGGCTATCTCGACCGCACCCCCGACGAGGACATGCGGCGGGTCTTCCTGGTCGCCGTGGAGACCGCCGACACCCTCGTCCACCTGGCCTTCCGGGTCTCCCCGGAGGGCGACGAGGCGATCATCGAGGAGGCCCGCGTGCTGCTGCGGGCCTATCTGGCGCGGGTACTGGACTGAACGGTTCGCCGGGACCGGTCGCCGACGACCCCTCCCCTCCATCCCTACCGGTCGGTATGCTCGCCCGTGTGACAGGCACCGCTGCCCCGGGAGGACCCGTGTCCCGCACCGCCCTGCGTATCTGCCCCCTGTGCGAGGCCACCTGCGGGCTGACCCTCACCATCGAGGGATCCCGGGTCACCGGTGCCCGGGGTGACCGCGACGATGTGTTCAGCGCCGGGTTCATCTGCCCCAAGGGGGCCTCCTTCGGGGCCGTCGACGGGGATCCGGACCGCCTCACCGGGCCGCTCGTGCGCAGGGACGACGAACTGCGCGAGGCCACCTGGGAGGAGGCCTTCGACGCCGTCGCCGCCGGAATCCGGCCCCTCGTCGAGCGGTACGGTCCGAACACCGTGGGCATCGTCCTCGGCAACCCCAACGTCCACACCGTGGCCGGTGCCCTCTACCCGCCCGTCCTGATCGGCGCGCTC
This sequence comes from Streptomyces sp. DI166, assembly GCF_900091315.1. Lineage (GTDB taxonomy): Bacteria > Actinomycetota > Actinomycetes > Streptomycetales > Streptomycetaceae > Streptomyces > Streptomyces fuscus. The sequence goes on along the minus strand of NZ_FLSP01000126.1, from coordinate 5,462 downwards.
GGCACGCGCAGCCTGTTCAGCGCCTCCACCGTCGACCAGATGCCCAAGCATGTGTCGAGCGGCCTGCTGTACGGCGACGCCAACGCCATCCCGGTGCCCGATCTGGACCGTACGGACCATCTGCTGCTCATCGGCGCCAACCCCCTTGAGTCCAACGGCAGTCTGTGCACCGCCCCCGACTTCCCCGGCCGCCTCAAGGCGCTCAAGGCCCGCGGCGGCACCCTCACCGTCATCGACCCCCGCCGCACCCGCACCGCCAAGCTCGCCGACCGGCACGTCGCCGTCCGCCCCGACACCGACGCGCTGCTGCTGGCCGCCATGGTCACCGTGCTGTTCGAGGAAGGGCTGGTCGACACGGGGGAGCTGGCCCCCCATCTGCTGGGCGTCGAGGAACTCCGGGGCGCACTGGCGGACTTCACGCCCGAGTCCGTCTCCGGGGCCTGCGACGTCGACGCCGGACTCGTCCGTACCCTCGCCCGGGAACTCGCCGCCGCCCCGACCGGCGTCGTCTACGGCCGTATCGGCACCTGCACCGTCGCCCACGGCACCCTGGCCAGCTGGCTGGTGGACGTGCTCAACATCCTCACCGGCAACCTCGACCGGCCCGGCGGCGCCCTCTTCCCCCAGGCCGCCACCGACAGGACGCCCCGGCCCGCCGGCCCCGGGCGCGGCTTCCAGCTCGGCCGCTGGACCTCACGGGTGAGCCATCACCCCGAGGCCAAGGGGGAGTTGCCGCTCTCCGCGCTCGCCGAGGAGATCGACACCGTCACCGAGGAGGGCGAGCCGGTGCGGGCGGTCATCACTGTCGCCGCCAACCCCGTCCTCTCCGCCCCCGACGGCGACCGGCTCGACAAGGCGCTGGCCGGACTGGACTTCATGGTCAGCGTCGACCCGTACCTCAACGAGACCTCCCGCCACGCCCACGTGGTGCTGCCCCCGCCGCCGCCCTCCCGGAGCCCGCACCACGACTTCGCCTTCAACACCCTCGCCATCCGCAACCAGGTCCGCTACAGCCCCGCCGCCGTCCCCCTGGAGCCCGGCCGCATGGCCGAGACGGAGATCATGGCCCGGCTCGTCCTCGCGGTGAGCGGTATGCACGGCGCCGAACCGGACGCCGTCGACGGGATGGTCATCGACCAGACCCTCGGCAAGGCCGTCAAGGAACCCCACTCCCCGGTCCACGGCCGCGACCCGCGCGAACTCGCCGGGCAGCTCACCGGCGCCACCGGCCCCGAGCGACGGCTCGACATGATGCTCCGCCTCGGCCCCTACGGCGACGGCTTCGGCGTACGCCCCGACGGGCTGACCCTGGAGAAGCTGCGCGCGCACCCGCACGGCATCGACCTCGGGCCGCTCAGGCCCCGGCTGCCGCAGCCGCTGAAGACCCGCAGCGGAAAGGTCGAGCTGCTGCCCGGGCCGATCGCCGACGACCTGCCACGCCTGCGCGAGGCCCTGCGCCGGCGCCCCGACGGGCTGGTCCTCGTCGGCCGCCGCCATCTGCGCTCCAACAACAGCTGGATGCACAACGTGCCCGCCCTCACCGGCGGTTCGAACCGCTGCACCGTGCACATCCACCCCGAGGACGCGGCACGGCTCGGCGTCCGGGACGGGGCGGCCGTACGGCTCAAGGGGGCCGGAGGCGAGATCACCGCGCCCGCCGAGGTCACCGACGCCGTGCGCCCCGGCGTGGTCAGCCTGCCGCACGGCTGGGGCCACGACCGGCCGGGGACCCGGATGAACCACGCCCGCAAGGACCCCGGCGCCAACGTCAACCAGCTCCTCGACGGCAGCCTGCTCGACCCGCTGTCCGGCAACGCGGTGCTCAACGGTGTGCCCGTCCAGCTCACCGCGCTGACCTGAGCAAAGCTCTGACCTGGGGTTTTGCCCATATTGCTCGGACGTCAACGTCTTGCTGACGCCCTCTGTGGAGACCTAACGTCATCGCACCGCCGGCCCTGGTGGGATGTTCAAGGGCGAACGTTAGGTATCCACTCATGCTGACCATCCTCGGCTTCGCCATGATCGCGACCTTCCTGGTCCTGATCATGATGAAGAAGATGTCACCGATCGCGGCGCTCGTGCTGATCCCGGCATTGTTCTGCGTCTTCGTCGGAAAGGGCGCCCACCTCGGTGACTACGTCATCGACGGCGTCACCGGCCTCGCCCCCACCGCGGCGATGCTCATGTTCGCGATCGTCTACTTCGGTGTGATGATCGACGTCGGCCTCTTCGACCCGATCGTGCGCGGGATCCTGAGGTTCGCCAAGGCCGACCCGATGCGGATCGTCGTCGGTACGGCCGTCCTCGCGGCGATCGTCTCCCTCGACGGCGACGGCTCCACCACCTTCATGATCACCGTCTCGGCGATGTACCCGCTGTACAAGCGCCTGAAGATGAGCCTGGTCGTGATGACCGGCGTCGCCGCCATGGCCAACGGCGTGATGAACACGCTGCCCTGGGGCGGCCCCACCGCGCGTGCCGCGACCGCCCTGAAGGTCGACGCCAGCGACATCTTCGTCCCGATGATCCCGGCGCTCCTGGTCGGCCTGCTGTTCGTCCTCGTCCTGTCCTACGTGCTCGGCCTGCGCGAGCGGCGGCGGCTCGGGGTGCTCACGCTCAAGGAGGCGCTGGAGCCGCAGGAGGCGGAGACAGTGCTGGTCGGGGCGGGTGGCTCCGGCTCCGGCTCCGGCTCCGAGAAGAGCACCGTGAGCGCCGGCACCGGCGCCGAGGACGTGGAGGACGACTTCCGCGGCCTGGACCCCGAGCGCGACACCCTGCGGCCCAAGCTGTACTGGTTCAACGCGCTGCTCACGGTCTCCCTCCTCACCGCCATGATCATGGAGTGGCTGCCGATCCCGGTGCTGTTCCTGCTCGGCGCCGCGCTCGCCCTCAGCGTCAACTTCCCGCGCATCCCCGACCAGAAGGCCCGGCTCGCCGCCCACGCCGACAACGTCCTGAACGTCTCCGGCATGGTCTTCGCCGCCGCCGTCTTCACCGGCGTCCTCCAGGGCACCGGCATGGTCGACAGCATGGCCACGTGGATGGTGGACGTCATCCCCGAGGGCATGGGCCCGCACATGACCCTGGTCACCGGTCTGCTGAGCCTGCCGCTCACCTACTTCATGTCCAACGACGGCTTCTACTTCGGCGTCCTGCCGGTCCTCGCCGAGGCCGGCGCCGCGCACGGCATCTCGCCGCTGGAGATGGCCCGCGCCTCGCTGGTCGGCCAGCCGCTGCACATGTCGAGCCCGCTCGTCCCGGCCGTCTACGTCCTGGTCGGCATGGCCAGGGTGGAGTTCGGCGACCACACCCGGTTCGTGGTGAAGTGGGCCGCGGCCACCTGCCTGGTGATCCTCGGCGCGGGCATCCTGTTCGGCACCATCTGACCCGTCCTACGGAGGAATCCGCTCATGGCGCCCGGTGGGAACCGCGGCTGGCTGCTCCGCCTCGTCATCGCCTTCAGCTTCGCGCAGGGGGCGGTGTCGATGGCCCGGCCCGCCGTCTCCTACCGGGCGCTCGCGCTGGGCGCGGACGAGCGGGCGGTCGGTGTCATCGCGGGCGTGTACGCGCTGCTGCCCCTGTTCGCGGCGGTGCCCCTGGGCCGCCGTACCGACCACGGCCGCTGCGCACCCCTGCTGCCGGTCGGAGTGCTGCTGATCTCCGGCGGCTGCGCGCTGAGCGGCCTCGCGGACTCCCTGTGGGCCATGGCCCTGTGGAGCGGGGTGATGGGCCTCGGCCACCTCTGCTTCGTCATCGGCGCGCAGTCGCTGGTCGCCCGCCAGTCGGCGCCGCACGAACAGGACCGCAACTTCGGCCACTTCACCATCGGTGCCTCGCTGGGCCAGCTCGTCGGCCCCGTCGCGGCGGGCGCGCTGATCGGCGGCCACGACATGGCGGGCACGAGTGCGCTGGCGCTGCTGGTGGCGGGCGCGGGGGCGGCTGTCGCGTGCGGCTCGCTGTGGCGCATCGAGGACCGCCGTACGGCACCCGGGTCCCGTGCCGCGAAGGGCGGCCGGGTCCCCGTCCACCGCATCCTGCGCGCCCGGGGTGTACCGGCGGGGATGCTGATCAGCCTCTCGGTCCTGTCCGCGACCGACGTGCTGACCGCTTACCTGCCGGTGGTCGGCGAACACCGGGGCATCTCACCGGCGGTGATCGGGGTACTCCTGAGCCTCCGGGCGGCGGCCACGATCGCCTGTCGACTGGTGCTGACCCCGCTGCTGCGTCTGATGGGCCGCACGGCGCTGCTGACGGTGACGTGTCTGCTGGCGGCCGTACTGTGCGCGGGCGTCGCCCTCCCGGTCCCGGTGTGGGCGCTGGCCTCGATGCTCACGGTCCTGGGCTTCTGCCTGGGCGTGGGCCAGCCGCTCTCCATGACGACGGTGGTGCAGGCGGCCCCCGACGGCGCCCGCTCCACGGCGCTGGCCCTGCGTCTGACGGGCAACCGTCTGGGCCAGGTGGCCGCTCCGGCGACGGCGGGCCTGGTGGCGGGCGTCGCGGGGGTGGCGGCACCGTTCGTGATGCTGGGCGCGCTGCTGCTGGCCTCCGCGGGGGTGGCCCTGCGGACTCCGGCGGGGCCGGGCCGTGGGGGAGCGGAGGGTGCGGCGCCGCGCGGGGCGCGGGCGGCCGTGAGTCGTAGGGGCGGTGGCTGACGGGGAGGGCTGTGAGCCGTAAGAGCGATCGTTGACGCCCCGCAGGGCGCGGCGCGGCGCCTCCCCGGCCTGTATGTGACAAAGAGTCAGATGAAGCTCGATTTGTACGACAATCATCCTGACTCGGAGGATCTGCATGCCCACCAGCTCCCTTCCCCGCCGCGCGGCGGCACGCACGGCCGCTCTGGCGGCTCTGACCCTTGCCGGGACGGCCCTCGCCGGGGCACCCGCCGCTCTCGCCCAGCCGGGTGGTGACAACGGGGACGTCAAGATCCACGAGGTGGGCACCCCCTTCGACGACCAGCGCAACGAGCCGAAGGTCTGCGACTTCTACCTCGCCGCGTTCAACTTCGACCCCGAAGAACGGGTCACCTGGACCATCCGGACTCAGCCGGAGGTCTCGGGCGGCGCCCAACTGCCCAACGCGACCCACCCCGACAACACCGTCACCATCGAGCAGGACGGCACCGCGCAGACCATCCCGCTCGCCCTGCCCGACGGGCAGTACAAGCTGACCTGGACGACCAACCTCGGCCACGGCGCGGGCAAGCACAAGGTCTTCAAGGTCGACTGCCCGATCTCCAAGCCCACGGCGCCCCCCGGCCCGAACGGCGGTCCGCCGGCCGGCGGTGGCGGGATCGCGCGCGACGACGCCTTCGGCCCCGTCGCCGGTGCCGCCGCGGTGGGCCTCGCCGCGGTGACCGGTGTGGTGTGGTTCCGGCTCCGTCGGCGGTCGCATGGCGCGTGAGCGGTCCGCCGCGAACGCAGCCGGTTCGCCCAGGGGCCGGGCACGCCGCCCGGCCCCGCACC
>NZ_FLSP01000125.1 GCF_900091315.1 Streptomyces sp. DI166 | reverse complement strand
GGCGAGGCCCCGGCCGCCCGTGCCTCGATCGCGGCCCGGCGGGCGGCCTCCGGGTCCACCTCGACGGGGACGGCCGCGCCGCCGCCTCCCGGAGTGCCGAAGTCGTCGCCCTCCTCGGCCGGTACCGGGTCGTACCCGCACAACGCCTCTTCTGCCGCGCCCACGGCGAGCCCCGTCAGCATCACCCGGCCGTCGTCGCAGACGAGCACGGTGCGCGCGGTGATGTTGCGGTGCACCCAGCCGTGGGCGTGCAGAACCCTGAGTGCCATCAGTACGTCGGAGGCGACCTCCGCCGCCCGGTAGGGCGTCAGCGGCTTCTCGGCGAGCAGCGCGGCGAGCGGCCGGGCCGCCACCCACTCGCTGACGATCCACAGCGAACCGCCCTCGGCGAACACGTCGAAGACCTGGTCGAGACGGGGGATGGTCGGGGATCCGGGCCGCCGCCTGCGCGGCCTGCACCGCGTGCCGCACGGCCGGGTCGGTCGGCCGCCGGGTGCCGCCGCGGGCCGGGGGCCGACGGGCGCCGCCCCGCTCACGCGCGGTGAACCCCTCCGGCAGCCCCTGGTCGTCGAGCACCTCGGCCTCGACGACCTCCGGCAACGGCACCTGCCTGACCAGGACTTCCTGTCCGCTGTAGGTGTCAAAGGCGCGCGTCTCGGTGAGTTCGTACTCGTCGGACGGAGGCAGCGGCAGACGGTAACGGTCGGCGAGCACCCGACCCGCATAGTCGTCCACGATGCCTCCCCCGGCCGCCCGGCTGGTCAATTCCGTTCGCCTCACGTGCGGTTGTGGCCGCATACCTGGATGCGTACGGTCCGCAAGCACTCACGATACGTGCCGGAGGCAACCCTCCAAGAGGGGATGCCACATCTCTTCCACCAAACCGTGATGACTCACCGAATGTGACCGATCATGCCTTCGGCTCGAAGGACTCCGTCAGCGTCCGCCATGTGTCCTTACGCAGCTCGCTGCGCCAATTGGCCGCTTTCGCCGTGTACATCATCCCGTACCCGAGATCGCCGCGGACGACGAAGCCGCGGTCGACGCTCCGGTACTTGGTGCCGCCGTCGACGTAGGTGAACTCCCAGTCGGCCGTGTTCCAGCCGCGGTAGTCCACCTTCTCTATGCGGATCCGCTGGTACTGCGGGCGGACCATGGAGCCTTCCTGGTTCTTCCAGTCGGCGACCGGGTCGTCCTTGGGCGTGGTGGTCCAGCCGATCAGCAGCTTCTGCCCGTCGGGGCCGGTGAACCGGTCGCCGGCGAGGTCGGAGGACTGGTACTTCCAGCCCTTGGGCAGTCCGATCGAGTAGCCCTGGCTGCTCTTGTGGGTCTTCGCCGCGCCCTCGTCGTCGCCGGAGGAGCCCTTGCCGGACCCGGACTCGCCGTCGCCGCCGTTGGACGCGTCCTCCTCGCCGTCCTGTCCGTCCCCGGACGGCTGTCCGGCACCGGCACCGGCCGACTCCGTCGCCTTGCCGTCCGGACGCGTGCCGCCCTTCTCGTCCTTCTCGGTCCCGGCGCTCGCGCTCGCCTTGGTGGACGCCTTGACGCCGCCGCCCGCCGAGTCGTCGGGGTCGTCGTCGCCGCTGAACGCGATGGCCAGCACCACGCCGAGCACGGCCAGCGCCACGACCACCGCGATGATGACCAGCGTCCGCCGCGGCACCACGTCCGTCAGCGGCGCCCGGGGCACCGGCCGGGGCGGCAGGTCCGGCGGCGTCATCACCGGCCAGCCCGAACTGGCGCCGCCGCCCGACTGACCGGCACCGGTGGGTGTGCCGGGCGCGGTCTCGGCCGACGTGGCGGTGGTCTTCGGAGCCTGCGGAGGGGTCTTGGGAGCCTGCGAAGCGGTCGTCTTCGCGGCAGCCGTCTTCGGAGCGGCCGTCTTCGGGGCAGCCGTCTTCGCACCGGCCGACTTGGCCCGCGCGGTCGCCGCCGCCCCGGCACCGGCCGCCACCGCGGCCTTGCGCACCGAGCGCAGGGCGCCCTTCAGCCGCTCCGCGGCCTCCCCCGAACCGCCCTTGTCCGCGGGCGAGTCCGGCTGGGCGGGCAGCGGCACGACCTTCGTCGCGTCCTGCGGCTCCGCCTCCTTCGGCGCGGGCGCGTGGATGACGGCGTTGAGCAGCGTCCGCGCGCCGTCGTCGTCGAGCCGCTGGGCCGGGTCCTTGGTGAGCAGGCCGTAGATGACGTCCTTCAGCGGACCGGCGTTCTTCGGCTCCTCCAGCGGCTCGGTCATCACCGCGGTGAGGGTGGCGATGGCGGAGCCCTTGTCGTACGGGGGCACACCCTCGACTGCCGCGTACAGCAGGCCGCCCAGCGACCACAGGTCGGCCGCGGGGCCAGGCTTGTGGCCGCGGGCGCGCTCCGGGGAGATGTAGGAGGGGGCGCCGACGAGCATGCCGGTGGAGGTGATGGACGGGTCGCCCTCGACCTGGGCGATGCCGAAGTCGGTGAGCACGACCCGGCCGTCGTCGGCGATGAGGACGTTGGAGGGCTTCACGTCCCGGTGCAGGATGCCCTGGCGGTGGGCCGAGCGCAGAACGTCGAGCACCGCGAGCCCGACCTCGGCGGCGCGCTTCGGCTCCAGCAGGCCGTCCTCGCGGATGACCTCGGCCAGCGACTTGCCCTCGACCAGCTCCATCACGATCCAGGGCCGGTCGTCCTCGTCGACCACGTCGAAGACGGTCACCGCGCTGTTGTTGCGGATCCGGGCGATGGCCTTGGCCTCGCGCAGCGTCCGGGTGATGAGCCGGCGCTTCTCGTCCTCGTCGATGTTCGACGGGAAGCGCAGCTCCTTCACCGCCACCGTGCGGCCGAGGGTTTCGTCCTCCGCCCGCCACACCGTGCCCATGCCGCCGCGGCCCAGCACATCTCCCAGCCGGTACCGCCCGGCGAGGAGACGACCGCTGTTGTCCTGACGGGGTGTCCCCGCCCGCTCCGCCTCCGACATGCGTCCCCTCATGCAACCCGCCCTGACAGAGCCTCCATTGTCCCTCACCCGACAAGTGCTCGATGCCCCGGGTACCACTGGTGCGCGAGACATTCGGCACCCCGGAACACGCCGGTCGGAAGGGCACATTCGGCGCGCCGCGCGACGGCCCCGACAAGGCGGACGTCATGGCTCCGCCCCCGGGACCGTCGGCCCCGGGGGCGGAGGACGTTCGGCCTCTTCACAGCGGCCGACGCGCGGCCCGCGACGGGCCGGCAACCGCCTTACAGCGGCACGATGTCCGGCGCTCCGAGCCGTGCCGCGTCCGCCGTGAGGTCGTCCGGCTGGCGCTGCGACTCGCGCTCGGCCTCCACACGCTTCTCGTAGTGCTGCACCTCGCGTTCGATCTGGTCCTTGTCCCAGCCGAGCACCGGCGCCATCAACTCGGCGGCCTCGCGGGCGCTGAGGGTGCCGCGGTCGAAGGTCTCGATGGAGATGCGGGTGCGCCGGGTCAGTACGTCGTCCAGGTGCCGCGCGCCCTCGTGCGAGGCGGCGTAGACGATCTCGGCGCGCAGGTAGTCGTCGGCGGCGCCGAGCGGTTCGCCGAGGGAGGGGTCGTCGGCGACGAGGTCGAGGATCTCCTCGGTCAGGGCGCCGTACCGGTTCAGCAGGTGCTCCACGCGCACCACATGGAGCCCGGTGCGGGCGGCGATGCGCGCCCGCGCGTTCCACAGCGCGCGGTAGCCCTCGGCGCCGAGCAGCGGGACGTCCTCGGTGACGCACTCGGCGACCCGCATGTCGAGTCCGTGCACGGCCTCGTCCACCGCGTCCTTGGCCATCACCCGGTACGTCGTGTACTTGCCGCCCGCGACCACGACGAGCCCGGGGACGGGGTGGGCGACGGTGTGCTCGCGGGAGAGTTTGCTGGTGGCGTCGGACTCACCGGCCAGCAGGGGCCTCAGGCCCGCGTACACGCCCTGGACGTCGTCGCGGGTCAGCGGCACCGCGAGCACGGAGTTGACGTGTTCGAGGAGGTAGTCGATGTCGGCGCTGGAGGCGGCGGGGTGCGCCTTGTCGAGGTCCCAGTCGGTGTCGGTGGTGCCGATGATCCAGTGCCGTCCCCAGGGGATGACGAACAGCACGGACTTCTCGGTGCGCAGGATGAGCCCCGTGGTGGAGTGGATGCGGTCCTTGGGCACGACGAGGTGGATGCCCTTGGAGGCGCGGACGTGGAACTGACCGCGCTCGCCGACCATGGCCTGGGTGTCGTCGGTCCACACACCGGTGGCGTTGACGATCTGCTTGGCGCGGATCTCGTACTCGCCGCCCGCCTCGACGTCCTGGACGCGGGCGCCGACGACACGTTCGCCCTCGCGCAGGAAGCCGGTGACGCGGGCGCGGTTGGCGACCTTGGCGCCGTAGGCGGCGGCGGTGCGCACCAGGGTGGCGACATAGCGGGCGTCGTCCATCTGGGCGTCGTAGTACTGCAGGGCGCCGACCAGGGCGTCCTTCTTCAAGGCGGGGGCGATGCGCAGGGCCTGACGGCGGCTCAGATGACGGTGCACGGGCAGGCCCCGGCCGTGGCCGCGGGCCATCGACATGGCGTCGTAGAGGGCGACGCCGGAACCCGCGTACAGCCGCTCCCAGCCCTGGTGCTGAAGGGGATACAGGAACGGCACCGGCTTCACCAGGTGCGGGGCGAGCCGCTCCAGCAGCAGGCCGCGCTCCTTGAGCGCCTCGCGGACGAGGGCGAAGTCGAGCATCTCCAGATAGCGCAGTCCGCCGTGGATCAGCTTGCTGGACCGGCTCGACGTACCCGACGCCCAGTCACGCGCCTCGACCAGGCCGGTGGACAGACCCCGGGTCGCCGCGTCCAGGGCGGTGCCGGCGCCGACCACCCCGGCGCCCACGACCAGCAGGTCCAGTTCGCGCTCGGCCATTGATGCGAGTGACTCGGCGCGCTGCGCCGGGCCCAGTGTCGCTGTCCTCACCGCTGCCTCCCGCTGTAGGTCCTCCCGGCCGCCTCCGCGAGGCGCGGCCGGTGGTATCCCCCATGCCCAAATTCTGACCGTCTTGCCCGACTTCAGCCACCACTCGCCCCCAGGCTGTGGACAACCTTCACGCCCACCTGCCGGAACGACACAAAGGATCAATCCCGTATTTCGGTCATATTTACTCCTAGTCTGACATTGCGCTCGCTCATTCTGTCCACAGGGCTTGCGCACCTGTCCCGCTTCGGTTACTGGGAAGGACGGCCCACGCCATGCCCGCAGATCTCGCCGTCATCGGACTCGGCCCGTACGGCCTTCCGCTGGCCCAGGCCGCCGTGGCCGCCGGCATCCCGACCCTCGGATACCCCACCGGACCCGAACCAGGCTCCCTCAGCCCGGCCGAACTGCGCCGCATGGTCGCGGCGGGCTTCCGGCACGACGCCGACCCGGCCGAACTGGGCCGCGTCCGCACCGCCGTCATCTGCGCACCCACCCCGCGCGGGGCGGACGGAGGGCTCGACCTCACCCAGGTGGAGTCCGCCGCCCGCGCCCTGGCCGGCCGGATGCGCCCGCACACCACCGTGATCCTGGAGTCACCGGTCCCGCCGGGCACCACCGAGGCCCTGCTGCGCCCGCTCCTCGAAGAGGGTTCGGGGCTCCGCGCGGGCCGCGACTTCCACCTCGCCTACGCCCCCAGCCGCGTCGACCCCGGCAACCGCGAGCACACCCCCGCCAACACCCCGAAGGTCATCGGCGGCCTGACCCCGGCCTGCACGGAGTCGGCGGCGGCCTTCTACTCCCGCCTCACGGACAAGGTGGTACGCGCGCGTGGCCCGCGAGAGGCGGAGACGGTCCAGCTCCTGGAGACGAACTTCCGCCACGTCAACATCGCCCTCGTCAACGAAATGGCCGTCCTCTGCCACGACTTGGGCGTCGACCTGTGGGACGTCATCCGCTGCGCCGAGACCAAGCCCTTCGGCTTCGAGTCCTTCCGCCCCGGCCCCGGGGTGGGCGGCCACACGGTCCCCCAGGACCTCACCGCCCACGCGGGCCGCACCCTGCGCATGGTCGAACTCGCCCAGCAGGTCAACAGCCAGATGCCCCGTTACGTCGTCCAGCGCGCGGCCACCCTCCTGAACGAGCACGGAAAGTCGGCGCGAGGAGCCCGAGTCCTCCTCCTCGGCGTCACCTACAAACCGGACCTGGCGGACCAGCAATCCACCCCCGCCGAGGAAATCGCCGTCCGCCTGATGAGCCTCGGCGCCTCGGTCAGCTACCACGACCCCCACATCCCGTCCTGGACGGTCCTGGACCGCCCCCTCCCCCGAGCGGACTCCCTCTACGAGGCAGCAGCCGACGCCGACCTGACCATCCTCCTCCAGCACCACCGCACCTACGACATGCAGGGCCTGTCGGTAAAGGCCCAGCTGTTGCTGGACACGAGGGGGGCGACGCCCACGGGGGCGGCGCATCGGTTGTGAAGGGGGGCGCACAGGTGGCCCACGTGCCTGATCCAGTGGCTGTCGGGACCGGGCGCGGGTACCTTACGGACACAGGTGGAGCCCGCCGCAGGGGCTTTCTGCGACAGGCTCCTGGATGGTTCACGGAGTGTCCGCCCCTAGTTGCTGTGGGGGCGGCCGCTCACCATCCGAACATCCGCAAGATCCACCTCCTCCGGCACCTCACCAGCCGAAGCCGGATCCGATCCCATCGAGTGGGCTTGCGGTGACGTCCCATGGGGCGCCCCCTTCTACGATGCCGCCCAGTGCCCGGTGGACGGTCCGTCGGAAAATCGGGCCGGGCCCCGAGGCGCGGGGTCCGGAACCAAGTCCTTGGAAGGGGGCGCTCCAGAGCAACCTGGGGCGCCGACACGGGCGTTGTCGCCTGCACCTCGCCCGACCGGGCGGGTCGGTCCGGAACGCAACCGCGCGCCCCTGCCCCACCTCACGCGCCCCGCACACTGCCCCAGGCATGCGAAAAGGCCAGCCGCCCCACCGGGCGGCCGGCCCTTCACACGCGGTCGCAGGACCTACCGCTGATGCTGCGAGTCCGCCACCGTCACCTCGACGCGCTGGAATTCCTTCAGCTCGCTGTAGCCGGTCGTGGACATGGCGCGGCGCAGGGCGCCGAAGAAGTTCATGGTGCCGTCGGGGGTGTGGGAGGGGCCGGTGAGGACCTCCTCGATGGTGCCGACGGTGCCGAGGTCGACCTTCTTGCCGCGCGGCAGTTCCTCGTTCACCGCCTCCATGCCCCAGTGGTGGCCGCGGCCCGGCGCGTCGGTGGCGCGAGCCAGCGGGGAGCCCATCATCACCGCGTCCGCGCCGCAGGCGATGGCCTTGGGCAGGTCACCGGAGAAGCCGACGCCGCCGTCCGCGATGACGTGCACGTACCGGCCGCCGGACTCGTCCATGTAGTCCCGGCGGGCCGCCGCCACGTCCGCGACCGCGGTCGCCATCGGGACGCGGATGCCGAGGACGTTGCGGGTGGTGTGGGCCGCGCCGCCGCCGAAGCCGACCAGCACGCCCGCCGCGCCGGTGCGCATCAGGTGCAGGGCCGCCGTGTAGGTGGCGCAGCCCCCGACGATCACCGGGACGTCGAGCTCGTAGATGAACTGCTTCAGGTTCAGCGGCTCGTGCGAGCCGGAGACGTGCTCCGCGGAGACCGTGGTGCCGCGGATGACGAAGATGTCCACGCCCGCGTCCACGACCGCCTTGGAGAACTGCGCCGTGCGCTGCGGGGAGAGCGCGGCGGCCGTGACCACGCCGGAGTCGCGCACCTCCTTGATGCGCGCGCCGATCAGCTCCTCCTTGATGGGCGCCGCGTAGATCTCCTGCAGACGGCGGGTGGCGGCCTCCGTGGGCAGCTCCGCGATCTCGTCGAGCAGCGGCTGCGGGTCCTCGTAGCGGGTCCACAGGCCTTCGAGGTTCAGCACGCCCAGGCCGCCCAGCTCGCCGATGCGGATCGCGGTGGCCGGGGAGACGACCGAGTCCATGGGGGCGGCCAGGAACGGCAGCTCGAAGCGGTAGGCGTCGATCTGCCAGGCGATCGAGACCTCCTTCGGGTCCCGCGTACGGCGGCTCGGGACGACGGCGATGTCGTCGAAGGCGTACGCCCGGCGGCCGCGCTTGCCGCGCCCGATCTCGATCTCAGTCACGTCTGTGGCCTTTCCCTGATGCGTTTCAGCGTCTTCCAGTATCGCCGACGGGCACGGCAAGGGCGGCCCCGGAGCACCCCGGGGCCGCCCTGACGCGAACGGCGGGTGACTACTTGGCGCTGTAGTTCGGCGCCTCGACCGTCATCTGGATGTCGTGCGGGTGGCTCTCCTTCAGACCCGCCGAGGTGATGCGGACGAAGCGGCCCTTGGACTCCATCTCCTCGATGGTGGCCGCGCCGACGTAGCCCATGGTCTGGCGCAGTCCGCCGACGAGCTGGTGAAGGACGTTGGCCAGCGGGCCGCGGTAGGGCACCTGGCCCTCGACGCCCTCGGGCACCAGCTTGTCGTCGGAGGAGACCTCCGCCTGGAAGTAGCGGTCCTTGGAGTACGACCTGCCCTGGCCGCGGGACTGCATGGCGCCCAGCGAGCCCATGCCGCGGTAGGACTTGAACTGCTTGCCGTTGATGAACAGCAGCTCGCCCGGCGACTCCTCGCAGCCCGCGAGCAGCGAGCCCAGCATCACGGTGTCGGCACCGGCGGCGAGCGCCTTGCCGATGTCGCCGGAGTACTGCAGACCGCCGTCGCCGATCACCGGGATACCGGCCGGGCGGGCGGCCTGCGCGGCCTCGTAGATCGCGGTGACCTGCGGGACACCGATACCGGCGACGACACGGGTCGTACAGATGGAACCGGGGCCCACACCGACCTTGATGCCGTCGACACCGGCGTCGATCAGGGCCTGCGCGCCGTCACGGGTGGCGACGTTGCCGCCGATCACGTCGACCGACACGCTCGACTTGATCTTCGCCATCCAGCTCAGGGCGTTGCTGTTGTGGCCGTGCGAGGTGTCCACGACCAGGAAGTCCACCCCGGCCTCGGCGAGCGCCTGGGCCCGCTCCAGCGCCTCGGGGCTGGCGCCGACCGCGGCACCGACGAGCAGCCGGCCCTCGGCGTCCTTCGCGGCGTTCGGGTACTTCTCGGCCTTGACGAAGTCCTTGACGGTGATCAGGCCCTTGAGGATGCCCTCGTCGTCGACCAGCGGAAGCTTCTCGATCTTGTGCTTGCGCAGCAGCTCCATGGCGTCCACGCCGGAGATGCCCACCTTGCCGGTGACCAGCGGCATCGGGGTCATGACCTCGCGCACCTGGCGGGAGCGGTCCGACTCGAAGGCCATGTCGCGGTTGGTGACGATGCCGAGCAGCTTGCCGGCCGGGTCGGTGACCGGGACACCGCTGATGCGGAACTTCGCGCACAGGGCGTCGGCCTCGGCGAGGGTCGCCTCCGGGTGCACCGTGATGGGGTCGGTGACCATGCCGGACTCGGACCGCTTCACCAGGTCGACCTGGTTGACCTGGTCCTCGACGGAGAGGTTGCGGTGCAGCACACCGACGCCGCCCAGACGGGCCATCGCGATCGCCATCCGGGACTCGGTGACCTTGTCCATGGCGGCGGAGAGCAGGGGAATGTTGACCCGCACATTGCGGGAGATGCGGGACGAGGTGTCGACCGCGTTGGGCAGCACTTCGGAGGCGCCCGGCAGCAGCAGCACATCGTCGTAGGTCAGCCCGAGTGTCGCGAATTTGGCGGGCACTCCGTCGACGTTGGCAGTCATGACACCTTCCCCAAATGGCCTTGATCGGTGCGGATGTCCATGCTAACGGGAAGCAGGGGTGGCAAATTCCACGGTTCCGGACGCCCGACGGCTTCGTATTTTCGTACGGAAAGCAGGCAACGCCCGTTCACCCGGTGGGACTACTGCTCGGCGAGCGCCCGCAGCCTGCTCAGGGCTCGGTGCTGGGCGACCCGGACGGCTCCGGGTGACATTCCCAACATCTGGCCGGTCTCCTCGGCGGTCAGGCCGACCGCGATCCGCAGCAGCAGCAGTTCGCGCTGGTTCTCCGGCAGGTTGGCCAGCAGTTTCTTGGCCCACTCGGCATCGCTGCTGAGCAGGGCGCGCTCCTCGGGGCCGAGCGAGTCGTCGGGCCGCTCCGGCATCTCGTCGGAGGGCACGGCGGTGGACCCGGGGTGGCGCATGGCGGCGCGCTGCAGGTCGGCGACCTTGTGCGCGGCGATGGCGAAGACGAACGCCTCGAAGGGGCGGCCGGTGTCCCGGTAGCGGGGCAGGGCGAGCAGGACGGCGACGCAGACCTCCTGCGCGAGGTCCTCCACGAAGTGCCGGGCGTCACCGGGAAGCCGGGACAGACGGGTGCGGCAGTAGCGCAGTGCGAGGGGGTGGACATGGGCGAGCAGATCGTGCGTGGCCTGCTCGTCCCCGTCCACGGCGCGGTGGACGAGTGCACCGATCGCCCCTGCGGCATTCGCCGCCTCGTCGTCGCGCATCGGTCCATGGTGCCCTGTGGCTTCGCGGTCCGCGGCACCGCGTCCGTTGTTGTGCACCGAAGCGTTATGAGCAGGTGCGCCGGAACTCATCTCCTGCGCCCTCCCCTTCCGCTCGACCGACTCGTCCCCGAGAGACTCCACATCTCAAGGATGCGGCATCCGCGGCGAAACGAGCACCCGCGCCCCAAAGGGGCGCGGTCCGGTCTCGTAGTACGGCTGCCGCCGATCTGATCCACAGGACGGGGCGGGGCGGGTGTCGCAGGTCCCGCCTGCCCCGGGGGGCCGGTGTGTACTCCTGGTCCGGAGCATCCCGGCCGCGGTGCCGGAGCGCGGGGTGATCCCCCTCGCCACCGGGCGGCTCCGGCCGAAAGAACGGGCGGCGGACTAGCGGACCAGGCCCCACCGGAAGCCGAGCGCGACGGCGTGCGCCCGGTCCGAGGCGCCGAGCTTCTTGAACAGCCGGCGTGCGTGAGTCTTGACCGTGTCCTCGGACAGGAACAGCTCCCGGCCGATCTCCGCGTTGGAGCGGCCGTGGCTCATGCCCTCCAGCACCTGGATCTCGCGCGCGGTGAGCGTGGGCGCGGCGCCCATCTCGGCCGAGCGCAGCCGGCGCGGGGCGAGCCGCCAGGTCGGGTCGGCGAGGGCCTGTGTCACCGTGGCGCGCAGCTCCGCGCGGGAGGCGTCCTTGTGCAGGTAGCCCCGGGCGCCCGCGGCGACCGCGAGGGCCACGCCGTCCAGGTCCTCGGCGACGGTCAGCATGATGATGCGCGCGCCGGGGTCGGCGGACAGCAGCCGCCGGACGGTCTCGACGCCGCCCAGTCCGGGCATGCGCACGTCCATCAGGATCAGGTCGGAGCGGTCGGCGCCCCAGCGGCGGAGGACTTCCTCGCCGTTGGCCGCCGTCGTCACACGCTCGACGCCCGGCACGGTCGCCACCGCACGGCGGAGCGCCTCTCGGGCAAGCGGGGAGTCGTCGCAGACGAGGACGGATGTCATGGCCGCCCTCCGCAGCTGATGCACGTCACCTTGAGCCTCCAGGCTGGTACGAAATCGTCACCTGTGCGGTCGACCGTCTCGGACGCCTGCCCGAGCCCTTGTTGTTTCAACCGCCTCCGCCCTCTCAACGACGGTCACTCGAAAGAGTTACGGGGCCGTGCGCCGTCTTCGGCACTGTACGTGAGGGGGCGGACACGGTGCAGACATGCAGGGCAGACCCTCAAGCTTTCATCACAACCATGCCCCATTCGGCCCTTTTTCTTCCCTTTTGCTGGTGTTGAGGGCTAGATTCGCAATGAGTCATATTTTCATCTCCTTAGATCGTAGATGTACGGTCGTGGACACCGTATCCGCCCAGAAACGGCTACAAGGGGTCACGCAATGGCAGATTTCTCCCGCCTTCCCGGACCGAACGCGGACCTGTGGGACTGGCAGCTGCTGGCTGCCTGCCGCGGGGTGGACAGCTCGCTTTTCTTCCATCCGGAGGGCGAGCGCGGTGCGGCTCGAAGCGCTCGTGAGAACTCGGCCAAGGAGGTCTGCATGAGGTGCCCGGTTCGCGCGCAGTGCGCGGCGCACGCGCTCGCGGTGCGCGAACCGTACGGCGTGTGGGGCGGCTTGACCGAGGACGAGCGCGAGGAGCTCATGGGCCGGGCGCGACACCGGCTGGTGTCGGCGTCGGCCGGCGGCGGCGAGACCGCCTCGAACAGCTGAAGTAACGTTTCTTCAACTCAGGGCACGGGAAGGCGTGCCCTTACTTCTGCGCGCCCGACTCCCCCTGGGCGCCGTCTGCTTGACGCTCCGCCGCCCGTGCCAGCTGCTCCAGGGTCGCCGTCACCGCCGGCACCTGGGCGAGGTCGGGCAGGGTGAGCGCGACGATCTCCCGGCGCACCGCCGGTTCCAGCGTCACCGTGCGTGCTCCGCGCGGGCGCACCGACTCCACCGCCAGCTGCGGCAGTACGGCCACACCCAGGCCCGCGCCGACCAGACCGACCACCGCCGGGTAGTCGTCGGTGGCGAAGTCGATGCGCGGGGCGAACCCGGCGCTCTCGCAGACCTGCACCAACTGCCCCCGGCAGCGCGGGCATCCGGCGATCCAGGGCTCGGCGGCCAGGTCACCGATGGCCACCGACTCCGCCCGCGCGAGCCGGTGCCGCTCCGGCACCAGCGCCACCAACCGGTCGGTGAGCAGGGGCCGTACGACGAGGTCGTCCCACTCGCCCTCCTGTGCCGCGCCCTCGTAGCGGAACGCGAGGGCGAGGTCGCAGTCGCCCTCGCGGAGCAGTTCGACCGACTTCGGCGGCTCGGCCTCCTCCAGGGAGACCCGGGTGCCGGGGTGCGCGGCGCGCAGGGCGGCGAGCGCCGTGGGGACGAGGGTGGAGCTGCCGCTGGGGAAGGAGACCAGGCGGACCCGGCCCGCGCGCAGGCCCGCGATCGCGGCGACCTCCTCCTCGGCGGCGGTGAGTCCGGCGAGGATCCCGGCCGCGTGCCGGACCAGGGCCTCGCCCGCCTGGGTCAGCCGCATCTCACGGCCGCTGCGCACCAGCAGCGGGGTACCGACGGACGCCTCCAGCGCCTTCATCTGCTGGCTGACGGCGGGCTGGGTGCAGCCCAGCTCGCGCCCCGCCGCCGAGAAGGAGCCGGTGGCGGCGACGGCGCGCAGCACGCGCAGATGTCTGGCCTCGATCATTCCTCAAGGATAAGTGAGGCTTTGATTCCGCGGCGAATAATGCGGGAGACCTTTGACCGCCCTTCGCCTACCGTGCTGCCATGAAGCTTCTGTCTGTGAACCTCGGCCGCCGCACCCCCGTCCCCCACACCGACCACCCCGAGGGTGTGACCGGGATCGACAAGCAGCCGACCGACGCGGCGGTGCGGATCTCGGCGCCGGGGCCGAAGGGGTCCGGGGCGAGCGGTCTCGCCGGGGACGAGGTGTGCGACCTGCGCCATCACGGCGGCGACGACCAGGCCGTGTACGCGGTGGCGCGCGAGGACCTCGACGACTGGGAGCGGGAGCTGGGCCGGACGCTGCGCAACGGCGTCTTCGGGGAGAACCTCACCACGAGCGGCGTGGACGTCTCCGGCGCGCTGATCGGGGAGCGCTGGCGGATCGGCTCCTCGGTGGTGCTGGAGGTGACCAGCGGGCGGATTCCGTGCCGCACCTTCCAGGGGCACCTGGGTGAGCAGCGGTGGGTGAAGCGGTTCACGGAGAAGGGCGCGCCGGGCGCGTATCTGCGGGTGATCGAGCCCGGTGAGGTACGGGTGGGTGACGCGGTCGAGATCCTGCACCGGCCCGACCACGACGTGACGGTGGCGCTGCAGTTCCGGGCGACGACCACCCGGCGGGATCTGCTGCCTCGGCTGCTGGCGGCGGGCGGGGCGCTGCACCCGGAGGCACTGGCGGCGGCGCGCAAGTACACGGAGCAGAACGGGAGTTGAGAAACCGTCCGGTGACGTGCCCGAGGAGAGCCGGACAGGGAGCGGATTCGTCCGGTCCGGGTCACTAATCTTGCGCCATGACAACGGCTCTCATCACGGGATCGACCGCGGGCATCGGCGCCGCGTTCGCGCGGCGGCTGGCCGCCGACGGGCACAACCTCGTCCTGGTCGCGCGGGACACCAAGCGGCTGCGCGAGCAGGCCACCGAACTGCACGACCGGCACGGCATCGAGGCGGAGGTCCTGACCGCGGACCTGGCGACGGACCAGGGCATCGAGACGGCCGCCGCCCGGCTCGCCGACCGCCGCGACCCCATCGACCTGCTGATCAACAACGCCGGTTTCGGCAACAAGGGCCGCTATCTCGACGTCTCCATGGACGACGAGCTGAAGATGATCAAGGTGCACTGCGAGGCGGTGCTCCGGCTGACCTCGGCCGCCGCCGGGGCGATGCGCGAGCGCGGGCGGGGCGGGATCGTCAACGTCGCCTCGGTCGCCGCCTTCGTGCCGCGCGGCACCTACGGCGCCTCCAAGGCGTGGGTCGTGCAGTTCACCCAGGGCGCGGCCCGGGATCTCGCGGGCAGCGGGGTGCGGCTGATGGCCCTGTGCCCGGGCTTCGTGCGCACCGAGTTCCACGAGCGGGCCGGGATGGGCACCGACAACATCCCGGGCTGGATGTGGCTGGACGCCGACAAGCTGGTGGCGTCGGGGCTGGCCGATCTGGCGCGCGGCAAGACCGTCTCCATCCCGGACGCCCGGTACAAGGTGCTGATGGGCGTCACCAAGGTCGTACCGCGCGGGATGCTCGGGGCGGTCACCTCCCGGACCGGTCGCAAATACGGCCCGCAGTAGGAGAATGGAGCTGTTCGACCGGACCCCCGGGGGACGGAGGCGCCATGACATTCGTACAGCTCATCGACTGCAGGACCAGTCGGCTCGACGAGATGAACCGGCTGCTGGACACATGGGTCGAACAGACCAAGGGGAAGCGGACCGCGACGCACAGCGTGATCGGCAAGGACCGCTCCGACGCCACCCATCTCATCGAGATCGTGGAGTTCCCGTCGTACGAGGAGGCGATGCGGAACTCGAACCTGCCGGAGACCGGGAAGATCTTCCAGGAGATGGTCGCGCTCTGCGACGAGATGCCGACCTTCACCGATCTGGACGTCGTCCGTGACGAGCAGCTGTACCGGATGACCGCGCAGCGGTTCTTCGAGGAGGTGGCCGGGCCGCAGGACCCCACCTTCAACGACGTGCTCATCGAGGACTACCACGACCACGATCCCGCCCGTCCGCAGGATGCCATCGGGATGGACGCGATCCGCCGGGAAGTGGGGATGTGGCGGGCCGCCTTCGACTTCTCGTTCACGGTCGAGGACCAGATGGCCCAGGGCGACCGGGTGTGCACCCGCTGGACCTGGAACGGCCGGCACACCGGCGACTTCATGGGCATCCCGGCGACCGGCAAGGAAGTGTCCATGACCGGGTGCACCATCCACCGCTGCACCCCGGACGGGAAGATCGCCGAGGGCTGGTGGCAGTACGACCGGCTCGGGCTGATGGAGCAGTTGGGCGCGCTGGAGGACCTGGAGAGTTGACATGCTCCTCGTCCTGAAGGACGAGGATTCTGGCCTTCTCCACCGGTTGCTGTGCCGCTACGCGGCACGGTTTGCGGTCGGGAATCCGTGGCTTCCTGTTTCTTCGCGCTGTGCCGGGATTGCTCCTGGTCTTACCGGCGCTCCGCAGGCCGATACCGCCAGTCCGGCGGCCGTCTTGATGTTGATCGCGGCGTTGCGGTCCCGGTCGTGGACTGCGCCGCAGGCGGTACAGGTCCATTCCCGGACGTTCAGGGGTTTGGGCCTACGGGCGGCCTCGCGGGCACGCACGGCGTCGTTGAACACGACGCGTGCGCACCCGAACGCCCTGGCCAGCGCGGCCTGCTGAGCGGCGCCGGGGTACAACCTGACGGCGTACCGGAGCTGCATGACGATCACACTGGGCAAGTCGAACCCACGTCGTCACCGGGACCATGCGGACGATCCGTCACCATCACGAGCGGGGTCCGGCTCCGCCGGAACGAGACCGCGACGTTCCGCGTCGCAGCCACAAGATTCGCTTCACCCCCGGCCTGAAGGCCGGAGCACTGCGAATGGTCTCCGGTAGCGCGGGCAGGACAGGCCGAAGGCCCGGCACCTCGCGTGGGTGCCGGGCCTTCGGTGACGACGTACGTCAGTGAGCGTGGCCGTGGCCGTGACCGGCGGCGGCGGGCTCCTCCTCTTCCTTCTTCTCGACGACCAGGGTCTCGGTCGTGAGCAGCAGGGAGGCGATGGAGGCGGCGTTCTCCAGGGCGGAGCGGGTGACCTTCACCGGGTCGATGACGCCGGCCTTGATCAGGTCGCCGTACTCGCCGGAGGCGGCGTTGTAACCGCTGCCCTTCTCCAGGTCGGCGACCTTGGAGACGATGACGTAGCCCTCAAGGCCGGCGTTCTCGGCGATCCAGCGCAGCGGCTCGACGACGGCGCGGCGGACGACGGCGACACCGGTGGCCTCGTCGCCGGACTTGCCGAGGCCGCCCTCCAGCACCTTCGCGGCGTGGACCAGCGCGGAGCCACCACCGGAGACGATGCCCTCCTCGACCGCGGCGCGGGTCGCGGAGATGGCGTCCTCCAGACGGTGCTTCTTCTCCTTCAGCTCCACCTCGGTGGCGGCGCCGACCTTGATCACGCACACGCCGCCGGCCAGCTTCGCGAGGCGCTCCTGGAGCTTCTCGCGGTCCCAGTCGGAGTCGGTGTTCTCGATCTCGGCCTTGATCTGGGCGACGCGGCCCTGCACGTCCTCGGACTTGCCGGCGCCGTCCACGATGGTGGTGTCGTCCTTGGTGACGGTCACGCGGCGGGCGGAGCCCAGCACGTCCAGACCGGCCTGGTCGAGCTTGAGGCCGACCTCCTCGGAGATGACCGTGGCGCCGGTGAGGACCGCCATGTCCTGCAGCATCGCCTTGCGGCGGTCGCCGAAGCCGGGGGCCTTGACCGCGACCGCGTTGAAGGTGCCGCGGATCTTGTTGACGACCAGGGTCGACAGGGCCTCGCCCTCGACGTCCTCGGCGATGATCAGCAGCGGCTTGGAGGAGCCGGCCTGGATGACCTTCTCCAGCAGCGGCAGCAGGTCCTGGATGGAGGAGATCTTGCCCTGGTTGATGAGGATGTAGGGGTCCTCCAGGACGGCCTCCATGCGCTCCTGGTCCGTCACGAAGTACGGCGACAGGTAACCCTTGTCGAAGGCCATGCCCTCGGTGAAGTCCAGCTCCAGACCGAAGGTGTTGGACTCCTCGACGGTGATGACACCGTCCTTGCCGACCTTGTCCATGGCCTCGGCGATGAGCTCGCCGACCTGCTGGTCCTGGGCGGACAGCGCGGCCACGGCGGCGATGTCGGACTTCTCGTCGATCGGGCGGGCGGAGGCGAGCAGATCCTCGGAGACGGCGGCGACGGCCGCGTCGATGCCCTTCTTCAGCAGCGCCGGGGAGGCGCCCGCCGCGACGTTCTTCAGGCCCTCGCGGACCAGCGCCTGGGCCAGCACGGTGGCGGTGGTGGTGCCGTCACCAGCGATGTCGTTGGTCTTGGTCGCCACCTCCTTCACCAGCTGGGCGCCCAGGTTCTCGTACGGGTCCTCGATCTCGACCTCGCGGGCGATGGTGACACCGTCGTTGGTGATGGTCGGCGCGCCGAACTTCTTGTCGATGACGACGTTGCGACCCTTGGGGCCGATCGTCACCTTGACCGTGTCGGCCAGCTTGTTGACGCCGCGCTCAAGGGCGCGACGGGCGTCCTCGTCGAACTTCAGGATCTTCGCCATGACAGCGGGAGCCCTCTCGGAAATCTGTGGGTGTAAACGGCACTGCGCCCCGGCGCCCGGCTTCTCAAACGGTCGCGGGGGCCAGGGGCGCAGCGTCAAGCATCAAAGGCTTGAGGTGGTCTTACTTCTCGATGATCGCGAGAACGTCGCGGGACGAGAGGACGAGGTACTCCTCGCCGTTGTACTTCACCTCGGTGCCGCCGTACTTGCTGTACAGCACGATGTCGCCGACCTTCACGTCGAGCGGCAGGCGCTCGCCGTTCTCGAAGCGGCCCGGGCCCACGGCGAGGATGACGCCCTCCTGGGGCTTCTCCTTCGCGGTGTCCGGAATGACCAGGCCAGAGGCCGTGGTCTGCTCGGCGTCCAGCGGCTGGACCACAATGCGGTCCTCAAGCGGCTTGATGGCAACCTTGGAGCTGGCGGTCGTCACGATCCGACCTCCCCCTTCGGAGATCTCACGGGGTTAACTGTCTGAGGTGGCGACCAGGTGGATCCGTCGTCGCGGGTGCCGGACCTGCCCGTCGCGTATTTGGCACTCTCCAGGGGGGAGTGCCAGACCCGAGACTATGACCGCGATTAGCACTCGGTCAAGCGGAGTGCCAATTCGCGGCGCTGGCGTGGCTCGGGGGTGCCGCACCCCGGGTTCGGGTTGCCGTCCCGGGGCTGTGCCCCCGGACCCCCCTTTCGGCCTGAACGGCCTCGTCCTCAAGCGCCGGACGGGCTGGGGGGCTACAGGTAGCTTTCCAGGTTTGCCGGCCGCAGGTTCTGTTCCCGGATTTCCTTCAGCAGGCGCCTCGTCCGTTCCACCAGGGGCAGGCCCGTCGGGTCGTCCGAGGGCAGGGAGACGATGTCGCCGGGGGCGAGGCGGTGCGGGCCCTTGGTGTAGGTCAGGGTGCCGTCGGTGTTCATGACGGCCCGCCAGCGGACCACCGCCGCGATTCCGCAGTTCGCCGCCGCGCGCAGGGTGGTGGAGTCGTACCGGCCGTGCGGAGGGCGGAAGAGGCGGGGGCGGACCCCGAAGCGGGAGCGGAGCTTGTGCTGCTGGCCGCAGATCTCGGCGCGCTGGGCGGCGTAGGGCAGTCCGCGCAGGGTGGTGTGGTCGAGGGTGTGGTTCTGGAGCGAGGCGCCGACCTCGCGCAGGCGCGCGAAGTGGGCGTAGCCGGGGCCGACGACGCTGTCGGTGAGGAACAGGGCGACGGGGAGCCGCAGTTCGCGGACCAGGTCGATGAAGCGTGGGTCCTGTTCGGCGCCGTCGTCGACGGTGAGGAAGACGACCCGGTCGCCGGTCGGGACGCGGTCCACCACCGGGGGCAGCCGGTGCCGGTAGGGCTGGGCGGCGAGGGCGCGGGCCGAGGGCTCGCCGGGGCGGTCGGAGCCGTCGGCGGAGGCGCCGCAGCCGGTGAGGAGTACGGCCGTCAGCAGGGCGGCGAGCGGGCGGCCGGGCCTCACAGGTAGTCCTCCAGCCGGGCCACCGCGTACCCCTCGGCGGTGACGCGGTTCAGGAACCGGCGGATCATGTCGGGCATCGTGCCCTTCCACTGCTCCTTGCCGCGGAAGTGGGTGAGCACGATGTCGCCGGGGTGGATGTCCTGGTCCACCTCGCGGTACTCCCAGCGGTCGACGAAGACCTCCGCGTTCCACAGCGGTACGTGGGTGATGCCGCAGCTCTTCGCGATGCGCAGGGTGGCGCGGTTGTAGTTGCCGAAGGGCGGCCGGAAGAGGGTGGGCCGATTGCCGTAGCGCCGGGTGATGACGTCCTGCATGCCGCAGATCTCGCGCTTCTGGGCGGCGTAGGACAGGGCGGGCAGGTAGGGGTGGTGCAGGGTGTGGTTGTTCAGGCCGACGCCCGCGCGGCGCATCCGCTCGAAGTAGCCGTAGTCCTCCTTGACCAGGAAGTCGCTGAGGAAGGCGGTGTACGGGATCTTCAGCTCGGTCATCATGCGCAGGAACGCCGGGTCCTTCTCGGCGCCGTCGTCGACGGTGAGGAAGACGACCTTGTCGTCGGTCGGGACGGTGGTGAAGACCGGCGGGAGTCCGTCCTCGACGTGGTTGTCGACCTCGAAGCCCTTGCGGGTGGTGATCCTCGGCTTCTTCGCGGG
>NZ_FLSP01000124.1 GCF_900091315.1 Streptomyces sp. DI166 | reverse complement strand
GAGCCGCACGCGGGCGGGCAAGCGCATTCGGGCGCGGGCGCGAAAGCGAACGAGCCGGGCGCGGGAGCGGACCTTGGCGCGGGCGCCGGCGGTGATCCACGCGCGGGCGCGAAGGCAAACGAGCCCGGCGCGCGAGCGGACGTCAGCGCGGGCGCAGGCAGCGGTCCACGCGCGGGCGCAGAGCAAAGCACCCCGGCGCGTGAACTCCCGCGTGCGCGGGTGCTCGCGCAGCGCGACGCCCTGCGCGTCTTGGGCGTCGCAGGCGCGCGCCCCCCGCTCTCGCTCGCGAGTACGCAACCCGCCGCCTACGTGCGCGCCCTCGCGAGCGCCGGTGAAGCCGCCGAGCTGACCGCGCCTGGCGGTCTCGGCGACTTCGGCTGGCTGCTGCAGCGCGTGGGCATGCCGGAGGAAGCCCTCCACGGCCCGCTGCGGGAGCTACTTGTCGATGTCCCCGACCACGAAGAACATTGAGCCCAGGATCGCCACCATGTCCGCCACGAGCGTGCCGGGCAGCAGCTCCACCAGGGCCTGGATGTTGTTGTACGACGCCGAGCGGAGTTTGAGCCGGTACGGGGTCTTCTCGCCCTTGCTGACGAGGTAGTAGCCGTTGATGCCGAGCGGGTTCTCGGTCCAGGCGTAGGTGTGGCCCTCGGGTGCCTTGAGGACCTTGGGGAGCCGCTGGTTGATGGGGCCGGGCTCCAGTCCGGCGAGCCGGTCGAGGCAGGCGTCGGCGAGGTCGAGGGAGTTGTGGGTCTGCTCCAGCAGGCACTCGAACCGGGCGAGGCAGTCGCCCTCCTGCCGGGTCACCACCTTCAGGACGTCCTGGAGCTCCCCGTAGGCGAGGTACGGCTCGTCGCGGCGCAGGTCGAAGTCCACGCCGGAGGCGCGCCCGATCGGCCCGCTGACGCCGTACGCGTGCACGGCCTGCGGCGACAGGACGCCCACGCCGCGCGTGCGGCCGCGGAAGATCTCGTTGCCGAGGACCAGGTCGTCGAAGCGGTCCATCCGGGAGCGCACGTCCGCGACGGCGGCACGCGCGCGTGTCGTCCAGCCGGCGGGCAGGTCCTCCTTCAGGCCGCCCACGCGGTTGAACATGTAGTGCATGCGCCCGCCGGAGACCTCCTCCATCACGTGCTGGAGCTCCTCGCGCTCCGAGAAGGCGTAGAAGATCGGCGTGATCCCGCCCAGCTCCAGCGGATAGGAGCCGAGGAACATCAGGTGGTTGAGGACCCGGTTCAGCTCGGCGAGCAGGGTCCGCGTCCACACCGCCCGCTCGGGCACCTCCATGCCGAGCATGCGTTCCACGGCGAGGACGACGCCCAGCTCGTTGGAGAACGCCGACAGCCAGTCGTGGCGGTTGGCGAGCATGATGATCTGGCGGTAGTCGCGCGCCTCGAAGAGTTTCTCCGCGCCGCGGTGCATGTAGCCGATCACCGGCTCGGCGCTGGTGATGCGCTCGCCGTCCAGGACGAGCCGCAGGCGCAGCACGCCGTGCGTGGACGGGTGCTGCGGACCGATGTTGAGCACCATGTCGGTGCTCTCCGCGGCGCCGCCGATACCGACCATGGTCTCCGTCGTAGGCATGGACACAGTCTCCCCTACGTAGGCTGGCCGTATGGAGACGGGGAGCCAGGAAAACACGGTGCATACCGGGCAATCCGGCGCCGCGCCTGCTGTCGGGCACGAGCCGGACTGGACCGGGCTGCCACCGGGGCTGCTGCGGATGCGGAGACTGCTGCTCGTGGTGTGGCTGGGACTGCTGGCCGTGGGCCTCGGGGTGCTCCTGGGTCTGCTCGCCGGCCCGGCCTGGAGCGCGTTCGCCCTGCTTCCCGTCGCGGTGGGGGTCTGGGGCTGGGTGATGCTCGGCCGCAACTGGCGCTCCTGGCGCTACGCGGAGCGCGCCGACGACCTGCTGATCAGCCGGGGCGTGCTGTGGCGCGAGGAGACGGTGGTGCCGTACGGGCGGATGCAGCTGGTGGAGGTCACCTCGGGGCCCGTCGAGCGGCACTTCGGGCTGGCCAGCGTGCAGCTGCACACGGCCGCCGCGGCGACCGACGCGACCATCCCCGGCCTCGACCCCGCGGAGGCCGAACGGCTGCGTGACCGGCTCACCGAACTCGGTGAGGCCCGATCGGCGGGGCTGTGAGTCTGCAGGGCGTCGACGGCGCCGTACGGGACAGGCCGCCGGTCGTCGAGCGGCGGCTGCACCCCGTCACGCCCCTGCGGCGGGCGTGGGCGCCGGTCGCGGTGGTGATCGGGTGGGCGGTGCACGACCCGGACCAGACGCAGCGGCACCTGACCCGGCTGACCACGACCACCCTGCTGCTGGCGACAGCCGTCGCCGTCCTGGCCGCCGCCCTGTACGGCTTCCTCACCTGGTGGTTCACCCACTTCGCGGTGACGGACACCGAACTGCGCATCCGTACCGGCCTGGTGTTCCGGCGCACCGCGCACATCCGGCTGGAACGCATCCAGGCCATCGACGTCACGCAGCCGCTCCTCGCGCGCGTGGCGGGCGTCGCCAAGCTGAAACTCGATGTCGTCGGCACCGACAAGAAGGACGAGCTCGCCTTCCTGGACGCGGAGGAGGCGCGCGCGCTCCGCGCGGAACTGCTCGCGCGCGCCGCCGGATTCGCGCCCGAGACGGCGCACGAAGTCGGCGAGGCTCCGGCGCGCGAGCTGATGCGCACGCCCCCGCGCGAGCTCGCGCTCTCCCTCGTGCTGACGGGCGCCACCTGGGGCACCCTGATCGCCGCCCTCGTCGTCCCGCCGCTCCTGTGGTTCGCCACCCACAGCCTGTGGACAGTCCTCGCCACCGGCCTGCCCCTGCTCGGCGCGGCGGGCGCGAGCAGTGTGGGCCGTTTCGTCGCCGAGTACGACTGGACGGTCGCCGACTCCCCCGACGGACTGCGCATCGACCGCGGTCTGCTGGACCGTGTCCACGAGACGGTGCCGCCGGGCCGGGTGCAGACCGTACGGATCGTGCGGCCACTGCTGTGGCGGCGGCGCGGCTGGGTGCGGGTGGAGCTGGACGTGGCGGGATCGTCGAACTCCGTGCTGGTTCCGGTCGCCCCGCGTGAGGTCGCCGAGGCCGTCATCGCGCGCGTGCTGCCCGGCGTGAGCGTGCCGCCGGAGCCGGCGCTGTCCCGGCCGCCCCGGCGTGCGCGCTGGTGCGTGCCGGTGTGGTGGCGGGGCTACGGGCTGGTCGTCACGGACGCCGTGTTCGCCGCGCACGTCGGGCTGCTGCGCCGCAGCCTGGCGCTGGTTCCGCACGCGAAGGTGCAGAGCGTACGGCTCGTCCAGGGCCCCTGGCAGCGCGCTCTGGGCCTCGCGGACGTGCACGTGGACACGGGGGCCGGAAAGACCGTCACGGCCCGTCTGCGGGACGCCGGGGAGGCGGTGGTGCTGCTGCGGGCCCAGGCCGAACGCTCGCGCACGGGACGGCGGGACGCGCGGCCGGACCGCTGGATGGCGTAACGGGCCCTCCGGACGGCGGAAAGGCAGATGGGGCCGGCCCCTCGGGCCGACCCCATGTGAACGTTCCTGCTCGCCCGGTGTCAGGACACCGCGCTGCGCAGCCCCTGGACGTCGATCTGCTCGGTCTCGTCGTGCGCGGTCAGGTCGATGACCTGGCCGACGCCGCGGGACTCCTCGTCCGCGGGCTTGAACTCCGCCTCCGCCTCGGCCTTGTGCAGCGCGAGCGCCTCTTGGCCGACGACATCGGCGAGGTCCTCGTTCTGCACGTCCTCCAGGGCGGGCGAGGTGCCCTTGCTCGTACCGAAGAAGTCGAAGCCGCCCTCGACCACCGGCCGCCGTACGGGCGTCGACGGCACCACGGCCACCGCGGTCGGCGCGACGAAGTGCCCGGCGGGCTGCTGGGCGGGCAGAGGGGGCTTGCCCTGGGAGCCGGCGGCCGCGTGCACGTGCTCCTGCGCGTCGGCCGCCCCGGGCTTCCCCTGGGCCTCGTCCTCCTGCGCGGCCGAACCGGCCTGCGCGGCCCGGTCGTTCGAGGAACCGTCGTGCTGCGCGGGCACCTCGGCCCGCGTGCCGTCGGACGGCTGCGCGTCACCGGAGGTCCGCGCGTCGGCGTCGCCCCGCGCGGGGGCCTCCGCCTCACCGCTGTCCTTCGGCGTGCCGTCGCCCTTCGGACCGCCGTCGCCCTCGGGGCCGTCGTCCCCCTCCGGGTTCGGGGACTCCTCGCGGTCGAGCTTGGCCAGCGCCGCACGCGCGCGCAGGAACAGCTTCGAACCCTCGGGTGAGAAGACCGGCGTCGTGGTCTCCGCGACCTCGGCCGCGGCCTCGGCCGAATGCTCGGCGTCGGACTCGGTCGTGCCGTCCGTCTCGATGTCCGGGGCTGCCACGGCCCCGGCCTCGGACTCCGCCGCGTCCGCCGCGTCGCCTGCCGCTCCCGGCGGCAACGCGCGCGCGGGCTCGGCCGCCTCTATCTCCAGCAGCCGGCGCCCCTCCAGGGCGCTCGCCCGCTCGGTCTCGGCGGTGGCGTACCGCCGCAGCAGCGCCGCGTGCTCGTTGCGCAGCCCGGCCAGCTCCGCGCGCTTGGCGCGCAGCCGCTGCTCCAGCTTGCCGCGCAGCTCGCGCGACTCGTCGAGGTCGGCCTCCAGTTCGGCGACCCGCTCCTCGAAGCGCCACTCGTCGCTGGCACGCGCGCGTGTCAGATCGGCGACGCGTTTACCGGCCTGGCTGTCCCAGCGGCGCATCACGACCGCGCCGACGACCGCCGTCGCCGCGGCGGCCGCGGCCAGGCCCCGGAGCACCAGTGGCTCCGAGAACACCCAGGGGCCGAGCGCGCAGACGACGGAGACGCCCGCGATGGCCGACGGAGGCAGCAGCCTGTGCAAGGGCGGGGAATGGCGGTGACGTCCACGTGGCATGGCCAGAAACTTACCGCGCGTAGGCAATTCTGTGAGCCCCGCCCCGTAAAAACACAGCCTTCCCAAGGACTTCACCGAATCACCGGCTCCCAGCCGGGCACTTCGGCGCCCCGGAACCGGTGTTCCGCCCCTCCTGACGCCCTGGTACCGGCTTTGCCGGGACGAGTGAACCTCTCCCCGCGCCTCACCGTCCTAGAGGGCGCAATGTCGCCGGATGCCCGAATCGGGACCGGAACCCAGCTCTCGCAGAACCACGGGATGCGATGCCTGTCAGGACAGATGAGCACATGCCGGGCGGAGCCCCGCGACAACCGGGCCGCAGGGGCCGGTTCCCGCGCGGCCCGCGCCCCGAGGCGGTCCCGCTTCTCGTCGGCCGGGCCTGCACCCTGGTCGGGCTCCTGGACATCGCGGCCGGCGTCTTCCCGCGCTTCCGGCACAGCCGGGTGCACACCCTCGCCGAAGTGCTCCCCGGGGCGCTCGGCCCGTTCGCGGCCGCCCTCTCGCTCAGCGCGGGCATGCTGTTGCTGTTGCTCGCGCACGCGCTCAAGCGCGGCAAGCGCCGGGCCTGGCGGGCCGCCGTGGCCCTGCTCCCCCTCGGCGCGCTGGCCCAGTTCGCCGACCGCCACTCCCTGCTCGGCGCCGTCATCTCACTCGCCCTGCTGGCCGTCCTGCTGCGCCACCGGGACCGGTTCGCGGCCCTGCCCGACCCGCGCAGCCGCTGGAAGGCGCTCGCCAACTTCGTCCTGATGGGTGCCGGTTCCCTCGCCCTCGGCCTGGTCGTCGTCAGCGCCCACCCGAGCACCCTGGTCGGCAACCCGAGCATGGCCGAGCGCATCGCGCACGTCCTGTACGGCCTATTCGGCCTCAACGGCCCGGTCCAGTACCAGGGCAGCACCTCCCGGACCGTCGCCTGCCTGCTGGGCGCCCTCGGCCTGCTCACCGCCGTCACCACGCTCTACCTCGCGCTGCGCCCCGAACACCCCGCCGCGCGCCTGACCGAGGAGGACGAGGCCCGGCTGCGGGCCCTGCTCGAAAAGCACGGCGGCCGCGACTCCCTGGGGCACTTCGCGCTCCGCCGGGACAAGGCCGTGGTGTTCTCGCCCAGCGGCAAGGCCGCCGTGACCTACCGCGTCGTCTCCGGCGTGATGCTCGCCAGCGGCGACCCGATCGGCGACGTGGAGGCCTGGCCCGGCGCCATCGAACGGTTCATGGACGTCGCCAGGGCCCACTCCTGGACCCCCGCCGTCATGGGCTGCTCCGAGACCGGCGGCGAGGTCTGGACCCGTGAGACCGGCCTGGACGCCCTCGAACTGGGCGACGAGGCGGTGGTGGACGTCGCGGATTTCTCCCTCGCCGGCCGCGCGATGCGCAACGTACGCCAGATGGTCAGGCGCATCGAGCGAGCCGGTTACACCACCCGGGTACGACGAGTCCGTGACCTCGGCGAGGCCGAACTGGACCGCGTCCGCCGCGCCGCCGAGGACTGGCGCGGCACCGACACCGAACGCGGCTTCTCCATGGCGCTCGGCCGCGTCGGCGACCCCGCCGACGGCGGCTGCCTCATCGCCACCGCCCACCTGCCCGACGCCGCCCCCGGGCCGTACGGCGACCTCAGGGCCGTCCTGCACTTCGTGCCGTGGGGCCCCGACGGCGTCTCCCTGGACCTGATGCGCCGCGACCGCACCGCCGACCCGGGCCTGAACGAACTCCTCATCGTCGCCGCCCTCCAGGCGGCCCCGAAGTTCGGCATCGCGCGCGTGTCCCTCAACTTCGCCGTGTTCCGCTCGGCGCTGGCGCGCGGCGAGCGGATCGGCGCGGGCCCGGTACTGCGCGCGTGGCGAGGGCTGCTGGTGTTCCTCTCGCGCTGGTTCCAGATCGAGTCGCTGTACAGGTTCAACGCCAAGTTCCGCCCCCGCTGGGAGCCCCGCTTCGTCGTCTACCGCGGCTCCGGCGACCTGCCCCGCATCAGCCTGGCCGCCCTCCAGGCGGAGGGCTTCCTCAGCCTCCCGCGCCCCGTCCCGCGCCCGCTGCGCCGCCGCACCACCCCCGCACGCCCCTGCGCCCACACGGCGACGGACACCACCGCCCGCGCGGCGTGACCCCGGACAGGTCCGGGCGGCGGGCCCCCTCCCCCTGGGGCCCGCCGCCCGGGCCGCACACGCCACCGGCGCCCGCGACCCCACCGCACGACCGGCACGGCCCCTCCGGGGGCCTACGCTGAACGTATGAGCAAGCAGAGCGGACGCGGGCGCGTGACAGGGCTTCCCGAATGGGACCGCTGCGCGGTCATGGGGGTCGTGAACGTGACCCCCGACTCCTTCTCCGACGGCGGCCGCTGGTTCGACACCACCGCCGCCGTCAAGCACGGCCTCGCCCTGGTCGCCGAGGGCGCCGACCTGGTCGACGTCGGCGGCGAGTCCACCCGCCCCGGCGCCACCCGCGTCGACGAGGCCGAGGAACTCAAGCGCGTCATCCCCGTCGTCCGCGGCCTCGCCTCCGAAGGCGTCACGATCTCCGTCGACACCATGCGGGCAACCGTCGCCGAACAGGCCCTCGCGGCCGGTGCCGCCCTGGTCAACGACGTCAGCGGCGGCCTCGCCGACCCCGCGATGGTCCCCGTCGTCGCGGACGCCGGCGCCCCCTTCGTCGTCATGCACTGGCGCGGCTTCCTCGAAGGCGGCAACGTCAAGGGCGACTACGCCGATGTCGTCACCGAGGTCGCCGACGAACTCCACGCGCGCGTGGAGGCCGTTCTCGCGGGCGGCATCGCCGCCGACCGGATCGTCGTCGACCCGGGCCTCGGCTTCTCCAAGGACGCCGAGCACGACCTCACACTGCTCGCCCACCTCGACCGGCTGCTCGCCCTCGGCCATCCCCTGCTGGTCGCCGCTTCCCGCAAGCGCTTCCTCGGCCGCGTCCTGGCGGGCGGCCCCGACCACACGCCCCCGCCCGCGCGCGAACGCGACGCCGCCACGGCCGCCGTCTCCGCGCTCGCCGCGCACGCCGGAGCGTGGGCGGTGCGCGTGCACGAGGTGCGCGCCACGGCGGACGCGGTACGCGTCGCACGCGCCGTCGAGGGGGCGCGTGCCACAGGACACGCGCCCGGCGCGCACAACGCCATACACGCCCCCGACCGGGGTGCGCGCTCCCCCGAAGGAGCCCGGTGAGCGCCCCCCACACCGACGTCGAGCAGGTGGAAGCCGCCAACACCACCTTCTACGAGGCACTGGAGCGCGGCGACTTCGAGGAGCTGTCCTCCCTCTGGCTCACCCCTGCCGACCTGGGCGTCGACGAGACCTACCACGACCCCGCGGAAGCCGGCGTGATCTCCTGCGTGCACCCCGGCTGGCCGGTCCTGACCGGCCGCGGCGAGGTCCTCAGGTCGTACGCGCTGATCATGGCCAACACCGAGTACATCCAGTTCTTCCTCACCGATGTGCATGTCTCCGTCACCGGCGACACCGCCCTCGTCACCTGCACCGAGAACATCCTCAGCGGCGGCCCCTCCCCCGAGGGCAGCGAGGAACTCGGCCCCCTCGTCGGACAGCTCGTGGTCGCCACCAACGTCTTCCGGCGCACCCCCGACGGCTGGAAGCTCTGGTCCCACCACGCCTCACCGGTCCTCGCCGAGGCCGACGAGGACGAGGACGACACACCCGCGTGAGCGGACCGGCACCCCGCACGGCTCACCAGCGGCCCGGCGGGGACCGCCCGCAGGGATGAACAGGTGGTTGGAATCACGCCACCCTGGGTAGGGGCGGCTACCAACCCGTGAGCCGCCGGGTTCCCCACGGGAAACACACCAGGAGATCCCCCCTGGCCCCGGCCCGGGCCGCGCCCCGTGGCACGGCCCTGTCAGTGCCCGCAGGTAGATTCGTTCGAGGCCGGTGTGCCGCCCGCACGCGGTACGGACCGGCCGCCATCCGACGATTGCAGGAGTGATTCGCGTGGATCGTGTCGCGCTGAGCGGCCTCAGGGCCCGCGGGCACCACGGTGTGTTCCCCAAGGAGCGCGAGGAGGGCCAGCCCTTCGTCGTGGACCTCGTCCTTGGCCTGGACACCCGCCCGGCCGCCGCCGACGACGACCTGACGAAGACCGTGCACTACGGCATCGTGGCCGAGGAGGTCGTGGCCGTCGTCGAGGGCGAGCCCGTCAACCTCATCGAAACCCTCGCCGAACGCATCGCCCAGGTCTGTCTGAAGCACGAAGCGGTCCAGGAGGTCGAGGTCCGGGTCCACAAACCCGACGCGCCCATCACGGTCCCCTTCGACGACGTGACCGTCACCATCACCCGGAGCCGCTCATGACCGCGTCCTTCACCGAGGGTCACAGCGACCCGACCGTACAGCCGGTACCCGCCTCCGTCGTCGAGAAGGTCGACGCCGCCGACACCACCCTGCACAACCCGCAGCGCGCCGTGATCTCCCTGGGCTCCAACCTCGGCAACCGCCTGGAGACCCTCCAGGGCGCCGTGGACGCGCTGGAGGACACCCCGGGCCTGCGCATCAAGGCCGTCTCGCCCGTCTACGAGACCGAGCCGTGGGGCGTCGAGCCGGGCAGCCAGCCCTCCTACTTCAACGCCGTCGTCATCCTCAAGACCACCCTGCCCCCGTCCTCCCTGCTGGAACGGGCACACGCGGTCGAGGAGGCCTTCCACCGCGTCCGCGACGAGCGCTGGGGCCCGCGCACCCTGGACGTCGACATCGTCGCCTACGCGGACGTCGTCTCCGACGACCCGACGCTCACCCTGCCCCACCCCCGCGCCCACGAGCGCGCCTTCGTCCTCGCCCCCTGGCACGACGTGGACCCAGGCGCCCGGCTCCCCGGCCGCGGCGCCGTCGCCGACCTGCTGGACGCCGTGCCCCGGGAAGGCGTCGTCCCGCGCGGGGACCTGGAACTCCGGCTGCCCGAGTAGTCGTTAAGGTCAAGACGACCGACCGCGGTCCGAGGGGATCCGGGGGAGCTGAAGGGACACCGTGAGAGAGCTGCGCATCAGGGTGCTGGCCGGCGTGTTCGTCGTCGCCCTCGTCCTGTCCTGGGCGGGCGCCCGCCTCTGGAACTCGATCGGGACCCTGCCCAGCGTCCCCCTGGCCGCCCCCATCGTGCTGGCCCTGATCGCCGCGGTCCTGCTGGCCACGGCCCTGTCGATCCGCTCCCGCCTCAAGGCTCAGCGCGAGCGCCGCCCCGGCGCCAAGGGCGTCGACCCGCTGATGGCCGCCCGCGCGGTCGTCTTCGGCCAGTCCAGCGCCCTGGTCGCCGCCCTCGTCGCCGGCATGTACGGCGGCACCGGCATCTTCCTGCTGGAGTCCCTGGACATCCCCGCCCGCCGGGACCAGGCCATCTACGCCGGCTTCTCGGTCCTCGCCGGTATCGCCGTCATAGCGGCCGCCCTCTTCCTCCAGCGCGTCTGCCGCCTCCCGGAGGACGACAACCACGACGGCACGGGGGCGGCACCGGCCGCATAGGACGGCTCAGCGGGCCATGATCAGGCTCATCGCCTCGGCCCGGGTCGCCGCGTCCCGCAACTGACCGCGCACCGCCGAGGTGAGGGTCTTGGCACCCGGCTTGCGGATGCCGCGCATCGACATGCACATGTGCTCGCACTCCACGACGACGATCACCCCGCGCGGCTCCAGGATCTCCATCAGGGAGTCCGCGATCTGCGTGGTGAGTCGTTCTTGCACCTGCGGACGGCGGGCGTAGACGTCGACGAGCCGGGCCAGCTTGGACAGCCCCGTGATCTTGCCAGTGGTGGCCGGGATGTAGCCGACGTGCGCCACGCCCCGGAAGGGGACCAGGTGGTGTTCGCAGGTCGAGTAGACCTCGATGTCCTTCACGAGCACCATCTCGTCGTGCCCGAGGTCGAACGTGGTCGTCAGCACGTCCTCCGGCTTCTGCCACAGGCCGGCGAATATCTCCTTGTAGGCCCTGGCGACCCGCCCCGGCGTCTCCCTGAGCCCCTCCCGGTCCGGGTCCTCGCCGACCGCGATCAGCAGTTCGCGTACGGCGTTCTCGGCGCGCTTCTCGTCGAACTCGCCGATGCGGCCCTCGCCGTCCAGCGTCACGGGGTCGGTCATGTGTGGTGCCTCGTTCCTGTGCGGGTGGCGCGTGTGGGGCACGCGTCTGAAGTGCGGGCATACGGAAAAATGCCGCGTCCCCCAGGCTAGAACCAGGGGGACGCGGCATCCATTCCGGGCCCGGTGAGGTCACCGGGGCTCGGGTCAGCTCTCCGGGCGCTCCTCGGGAGCGGGCTCGGGGGTCTGCTCCGAGACCGTCGACTTGGCGGTGCTGATCGCCGGGGTCGCGCCGTTGGCGCCGTTCGTCAGGGCCAGCTCCTTGGGGGAGAGCACCGGCGGACGGGTGGACGGCGTACGGCGGGAGGAGCCGGTCCAGGCCGGGCGCGGCGGGCGCTTGACGATGGGGGCGAAGATCTCGGCGATCTCCTCCTTGCCCAGGGTCTCCTTCTCCAGCAGCGCGAGGACGAGGTTGTCGAGGACATCGCGGTTCTCGACGAGGATCTCCCACGCCTCGTTGTGCGCCGTCTCGATGAGCTTCTTGACCTCCTCGTCGACCAGCGCGGCGACCTCTTCGGAGTAGTCGCGCTGGTGAGCCATCTCACGGCCGAGGAAGGGCTCGGTGTTGTCGCCGCCGAACTTGATGGCGCCGAGGCGCTCGGTCATGCCGTACTGCGTGACCATCGCGCGGGCCGTGGCGGTGGCCTTCTCGATGTCGTTCGCGGCGCCCGTGGTCGGGTCGTGGAAGACCAGTTCCTCGGCCGCGCGGCCGCCCAGCATGTAGGCGAGCTGGTCCAGCATCTCGTTGCGCGTGGTCGAGTACTTGTCCTCGTCCGGCAGGACCATCGTGTAGCCGAGGGCGCGGCCGCGGCTGAGGATCGTGATCTTGTGGACCGGGTCGGAGTTCGGGGAGGCCGCCGCGACCAGGGCGTGGCCGCCCTCGTGGTACGCGGTGATCTTCTTTTCCTTGTCCGACATGATCCGGGTCCGCTTCTGCGGGCCCGCCACGACGCGGTCGATGGCCTCGTCGAGCATCTGGTTGTCGATCAGCTTCTTGTCCGAGCGGGCCGTCAGCAGCGCGGCCTCGTTCAGGACGTTGGACAGATCGGCACCGGTGAAGCCCGGGGTGCGGCGGGCGACCGCGGCCAGGTCGACGTCCGGGGCGACCGGCTTGCCCTTCTGGTGGACCTTGAGGATCTCCAGACGGCCCTGCATGTCCGGGCGGTCGACGGCGATCTGGCGGTCGAAGCGGCCGGGGCGCAGAAGGGCCGGGTCGAGGATGTCGGGCCGGTTGGTCGCGGCGATCAGGATCACGCCGCCCTTGACGTCGAAGCCGTCCATCTCGACGAGCAGCTGGTTGAGGGTCTGCTCGCGCTCGTCGTGACCGCCGCCGAGGCCGGCGCCGCGGTGGCGGCCGACCGCGTCGATCTCGTCGACGAAGACGATGGCGGGGGCGTTGGCCTTGGCCTGCTCGAACAGGTCGCGGACCCGGGAGGCACCGACACCGACGAACATCTCGACGAAGTCGGAACCGGAGATCGAGTAGAACGGCACGCCGGCCTCGCCCGCGACGGCGCGCGCGAGGAGGGTCTTGCCGGTTCCGGGCGGACCGTACAGCAGTACGCCCTTGGGGATCTTGGCGCCGACGGCCTGGAACTTGGCGGGCTCCTGGAGGAATTCCTTGATCTCGTGGAGTTCCTCGACCGCCTCGTCCGAACCGGCGACGTCGGCGAAGGTCGTCTTCGGCGTGTCCTTGGTGATGAGCTTGGCCTTGGACTTCCCGAAGTTCATCACTCGGGAGCCGCCGCCCTGCATCTGGTTCATCAGGAACAGGAAGACGACGACGATGAGGACGAAGGGCAGCAGCGAGAGCAGGATGCTCACGAAGGCGTTCTGCTTCGTCGGCGAGACCGTGTAGCCGTCCGGGATCTGCTTGTCCTGGAACTTGGTCTGCAGGGTGTTCGCGAGGTTCACACCCTGGTCACCGATGTAGCTCGCCTGGATCTTCGAGCTGTCCTCGATCTTTACGCCGTCCTTGAGCTGGACCTTGATGGTCTGCTCGTCGCCGGTGGTCAGCTTGGCCGACTGGACCTTGTTGTCATTGATCGCCTGGACGACCTGGCCGGTGTCCACCGTCTTGTAGCCGCCGGACGAGCCGACGACTTGCATCAACACGACCACGGCAAGGACGGCCAGCACGATCCACATGACCGGCCCACGGAAGTATCGCTTCACGTCCATCCATACGGAGCGGTGCCGCCCCGTCCCTCCTGCCATAGTGAGT
Organism: Streptomyces sp. DI166; assembly: GCF_900091315.1. GTDB lineage: Bacteria > Actinomycetota > Actinomycetes > Streptomycetales > Streptomycetaceae > Streptomyces > Streptomyces fuscus. Next base: position 7,328 of record NZ_FLSP01000124.1, on the reverse strand, counting down.
TTGATAAGACAGTTCTTCTGACGGTACCCCAGCATCGGCCCGAAGCCGCACGGACGGCTGGCAATCCCGTCTCTGCATGCTCCAACGGCGCGAACCGCGCCGGGGTTCCCGATCGTCCTACAAGCGTCGCCCTTGTGGCTCAGTCACCGGTGGGTCACCGGCCGGGCCGCCGGGGGTCAGCCGCCGTAGACGTGGGGCGCGAGCGTACCGACGAACGGGAGGTTGCGGTACTTCTCGGCGTAGTCGAGGCCGTAGCCGACGACGAACTCGTTGGGAATGTCGAAGCCGACCCACTCCACGTCGATGGCGACCTTGGCGGCGTCCGGCTTGCGCAGCAGGGTGCAGACCTTCAGTGACTCGGGCTCGCGCGAGCCGAGGTTCGACAGCAGCCAGGACAGGGTCAGCCCGGAGTCGATGATGTCCTCGACGATCAGGACGTGCTTGCCCTTGATGTCGGTGTCGAGGTCCTTGAGGATCCGCACCACGCCGGAGGACTGGGTGCCCGCGCCGTAGGAGGACACCGCCATCCAGTCCATGGTGACGGGGGTGGACAGGGCCCGGGCCAGGTCGGCCATGACCATGACGGCGCCCTTGAGCACACCGACCAGGAGCAGGTCCTTGCCCGCGTACTCCGCATCGATCTTCGCGGCCAGCTCGGCCAGCTTCGCGTCGATCTGTTCCTTGGTGATGAGCACCTGCTGAAGGTCGGCACCCATGTCTTTCGCGTCCACCCGCATCACTTTCGGTCGTCCCACCGGCCCACCCGACCCCCGGTCACAGGGGTAAGGATTCAGCCTTGCCGGATCACCAGTCTGCCACCCTGCCGCTGGGCCACGACTTTGCCGGGCAGGTTGATGACCCCCTGGCCGCGCCAGCCGGTGATCAGACGGTCGACTTCCTCGATGTGCCGGGCGAACAGCGAGCCGGCGGGCGCACCGGCCTCGATGGCGGCGCGGCGCAGGATTCTGCGGCGTACGGCGGGCGGCAGGGCGTAGAGCTTGGCGCACTCCAGCCTGCCGGTCGCGTCGCGTACGGAGGACTCGGCCTGGGAGGCCCAGGCGTCGAGCGCGTCGGCGTCGTCGCGGGAGAGTTGAGCCGTACGGGCGAGGGCCTCGACGACACCCTTGCCGAGGGCCTTCTCCAGGGCGGGCAGGCCCTCATGGCGCAGGCGGGAGCGGGTGTAGGCGGGGTCGGCGTTGTGCGGGTCGTCCCAGACGGGCAGGGACTGGACCATGCAGGCGCGGCGGGCGGTCTGCCGGTCGATCTCCAGGAAGGGGCGCCGGTAGCGGCCGCCGGCCCCCGAGACCGCGGCCATACCGGACAGGGAGCGGGTGCCGGAGCCGCGGGCGAGGCCGAGCAGGACCGTCTCGGCCTGGTCGTCGCGGGTGTGGCCGAGCAGGACGGCGGTGGCGCCGTGGCGTTGGGCGGCGGCGTCCAGGGCGGCGTAGCGGGCGTCTCGGGCGGCGGCCTCGGGTCCGCCCTCGCGGCCGACGGTCACGGCGGTGGACTCGACGGGGTCCAGGCCGAGTTCGCGCAGGCGCAGGACCACTTCGGCGGCGCGCAGGTCGGAGCCCGGCTGGAGGCCGTGGTCGACGGTGATGCCGCCCGCGCGGATGCCGAGTTTGGGGGCCTCGAAGGCGAGGGCGGAGGCGAGGGCCATGGAGTCGGCGCCGCCGGAGCACGCCACGAGCACGAGCGGCGACGGCGGGCGCTCGCGCTGGAGGTCAGGGGTGGTGGTGCGGCTGTGCTGTTCGTTGAGGATGTCGTGGAGGACGCGGCGGACCGCCAGGCGTATCGCCGCGACCGCAGGATGGGGACCCATGTCCGGTTCCCTTCATGAAGTTTTCGGGGGGTGAGCCCGAGATCGGTCACGCAGAGTGTGTAGATGGTGACAGAAACGGGCGGTTCCCCGAGCATTGCACGCCCACCCATGACTCACGGTCCCTCGGACGGGTGATTGGAGGGGCGCCGGTCTGCCGTAGGCCGGATTCGTCTCACGGAGTGAGCCGGGGTTCACGACTCGGCCTTGCGGTGCACGCGCGCGACCCAGTCCGCGGGTTTGGCGATCTCGGCCTTGGTCGGGAGGGTGTTGGGGGAGGTCCACACGCGGTTGAAGCCGTCCATGCCGACCTGGTCGACGACGGCGCGTACGAACCGTTCGCCGTCGCGGTACTGGCGGAGCTTGGCGTCCAGGCCGAGGAGTTTGCGCAGGGCGAGGTCCAGTCGGGAGGCGCCCTTGGCGCGGCGCTGCTGGAACTTCTCGCGGATCTCGGCGACGGACGGCACCACGGCGGGACCGACGCCGTCCATCACGAAGTCGGCGTGGCCCTCCAGCAGTGACATCACGGCGGTGAGGCGGCCGAGGACCTCGCGCTGGGCGGGGGTCTGGACGATCTCCACGAAGGAGCGCCCGCCGTCGTCCTCCTCGCCCTCGGGGCGGCCCCCGGCGAGGGACTGGGCGGCTTCGCGGATACGTTCCAGCACGGTCATGGGGTCGACGTCGGTCTCCGCCAAGAACGACTGGATTTCGCCCTCCAGGTGGTCCCGGAGCCAGGGCACGGCGGTGAACTGGGTGCGGTGGGTCTCCTCGTGCAGACAGACCCACAGGCGGAAGTCGTGGGGCTGGACGTCGAGTTCGCGCTCCACGTGGACGATGTTCGGCGCGACCAGGAGCAGTCGGCCGCCGCCGGTCGCCGCGGGCAGTTCGCGGCTGGCGGGCGCGAAGGTCTCGTACTGGCCGAGGACCCGGGAGGACAGGAACGACAGCAGCATGCCGAGTTCGACGCCGGTGACCTTGCCGCCGACGGCGCCGAGGACCGCGCCGCCCGGGGTGGCGCCGCGGCGTTCCTGCATCTTGTCGAGGAGCGGCTTGAGCAGTTCGCGGAAGCCCGCGACGTTGGCCTTCACCCAGCCGGGGCGGTCGACGACGAGGACGGGGGTGTCGTGGGTCTCCTCGGTACCCAGACGAGTGAAGCCCCGGACGTGTTCCTCCGAGGCCTTGGCGTGGCGGCGCAGTTCGGCGACGACGGCCCGTGCCTCGTCGCGGCTGACCTCGGGTCCCGGCCGCACGAGCCGGGTCGCGGTCGCCACCGCGAGGTTCCAGTCGACCATCCCAGGACTTGCGGCACCACCGATGCTCGTCATGCGTCAACCGTACGTGAGCGGTGCCGCGTAAGGCAGGCCGCGAGTGTCCGCCGACGGGGCCGGGCGGGAACGCGGGCCGCACCCGGGACCGAGTCGGGTACGGCCGGGAGGCCCGGTCGGGATGCCGTCAGGTGCAGCCGCACGCCGCCAGGGCAGTCGCGGCCTCGTCCAGCGCCGAGCGGGCCTCGGGCGTGTTGGGGGTGCCCGTCGCCAGGAAGGCGAACGCCAGGAGGTGGCCGTCCTCGTCCACGACCGTGCCCGCCAGGGCGTTGACGCCGGTCAGGGTGCCGGTCTTGGCCCGGACGAGTCCCGCCGCGCCGGACTCGTAACGGGTGGTGAGGGTGCCCGTGAAGCCCGCCACGGGGAGGCCGGTGAGGATGGGGCGGAGTTCGGGGTGGGCCGGGTCGGCGGACTTGGTCAGGAGGCTCGTCAGGAGGTCGGCGGTGAGGAGGTTGTCGCGGTCCAGACCGCTGCCGTCCTGGAATTCCGTGCCCTTCATGGGCAGGCCGAGCTTGCCGAGTTCGGCCTTGATCGCCTTGCCCGCGCCCTCCAGGTCGGGGCGTTCGCCCGTCGCGAGGGCCGTGTGGCGGGCCAGGGCCTCCGCGATGTCGTTGTCGCTGTTGGTCAGCATGCGTTCGACCAGCACGGAGAGCGGCGGGGAGGTGACCTCGGCGAGGGTCCTGGCGCGGTTCGTCGCCTTGGACGGGCCGGGGGGCGTGGTCTTGATGCCGTGGTCCTTCAACAGGTCGGCGAAGGTGCGGGCGGCCTCCACGGCCGGTTCGGGCACGCGCGGGGCGTGGCCGCTGGTGGAGTCGTCGGCGCGGGCCTCGTCGGCCATGAGGGCGGTGATCCGGGCGATGTTGTCGTCGACCCCGATCGGGTGGAGCTCGTCGCCCGCGTAGAGGGTGGTGTCGTACGAGAGGGTCACCTCGCGCACGCCGTCCTTCTTCAGTGCGGCCGCGGTGTCCTCGGCGAGGGCGCGCAGGCTGGCGAAGCCCTTGGCGTCCTCGCGCGCGGTGAGGGTGGGGTCGCCGCCGCCGACGAGGACGAGTTCCCCGGTGTCCGGTTCCAGCGCGGCGCGGGTGGTGAGGCGGTGGTCGGGGCCGAGGGCGGACAGGACCGCCGCGGCGGTGGCGATCTTGGTGGTGGACGCGGGAGTGAGCGCGGTCCCGGCGCCGTCGCCGTACAGGCGCTTGCCGGTGGTGATGTCCACGACGGCGGCGGACTGCCGGTCGCCGAGCGCGGGGGCGTCCAGGAGCGGGTCGAGGAGCTTGGCCAGCGCCTTGGTGCGCGGCGCCGGCTTCGCCCCGCCGGTGGCGCCGCCGAGGCCGGTGAGGACGGTCGCGGCGCTGGGCGCGGGGCGGGGCGCCCGGTCGGTCGTAGCGGAATTACGTCCGTGATCTGCGCCACCCGTGGGCCGCTCGGCGGCTGCCCGGTCCCGCTCGGCCGTACGCTGACCCGAGGAGTCCCAGGGACCGGCGGCGGTCACCACCCCGACGGCCAGAGCCAGGCCCGCGGTGGCGGCACCGGCGGTGTACTGCCAGGTCTTCGGCCTTGTGACCTGCGACGACACGGTCCGGCCCAGCCTCACCAGGCGGGGCCGTACAGCCGTGGCCGTCCTGGCGAGACGCGGTCGTACGGCGTCCGCGATCCGCGCCAGTCGCGGTCCCGCGGCCCGCCATGGCCTCAGCTCTGGCACGACCACCAGCCCCTTTCGCGATCACACACCTGCGTGAGGGACACTTAATCACCAGAACTATGTGCTGATCATGGAGGAGCCACCGGTGGAGTTCGACGTCACGATCGAGATCCCGAAGGGTTCGCGGAACAAGTACGAGGTGGACCACGAGACCGGTCGGATCCGCCTGGACCGTCGACTCTTCACCTCGACCGCCTACCCGACCGACTACGGCTTCGTCGAGAACACCCTCGGCGAGGACGGCGACCCGCTGGACGCGCTGGTCATCCTGGACGAGCCGACCTTCCCGGGCTGCCTCATCAAGTGCCGCGCGATCGGCATGTTCCGGATGACCGACGAGGCGGGCGGCGACGACAAGCTGCTGTGCGTCCCGGCGACCGACCCGCGCGTGGAGCACCTGCGCGACATCCACCACGTGTCGGAGTTCGACCGCCTGGAGATCCAGCACTTCTTCGAGGTCTACAAGGACCTGGAGCCGGGCAAGTCCGTCGAGGGCGCCGACTGGGTGGGCCGCACCGAGGCCGAGGCCGAGATCGAGCGTTCCTACAAGCGCTTCAAGGACCAGGGCGGTCACTGACCCCCACGTCCACCGGAACGGGCCGTACGCGCACGCGTGCGGCCCGTTCCGCTGTGTGTGCGCATACTGGGCTTGGCCTTGAGGCGTCGTACAGGGAGCGCTGCGCAAGTGACGGATGCGGAGGACCGCAAGCCGCCGTCGGACGAGGCGAGCGGCACGTTCGACCCCGAGATCACATCCGAGTTCGCCATTCCCGACGGGCTCGCCGTGCCGAAGGCGGGCGGTGAGTCGGAGACGACGTCCGAGTTCGCCGTCCCGGCGGGGCTGGGCGCGCCGCCGGGGGCGGTGGCGGAGCCGGAGGGGTCGGCGTTCAGCACCCCGAGCACCTACCACGTGCAGGACGCGCCGCCCGCGTTCACCCCGGCGACCGGGGTGCCGGCGGTCAGCCTGACCAAGAACGTGCCGTGGCAGGACCGGATGCGCACCATGCTGCGGATGCCGGTGGCCGAGCGGCCCGCGCCGGAGCGGGTGCCGAAGTCGGAGGACGAGGGCCCGGCCGTTCCGCGCGTGCTGGACCTGACCCTGCGTATCGGCGAACTGCTGCTGGCGGGCGGGGAGGGCGCGGAGGACGTCGAGGCGGCGATGTTCGCGGTCTGCCGCTCCTACGGCCTGGACCGCTGCGAGCCGAGCGTCACCTTCACCCTGCTGTCGATCTCCTACCAGCCGTCGCTGGTGGACCATCCGGTGTCGGCGGCGCGTACGGTACGGCGGCGCGGGACCGACTACACGCGGCTCGCGGCGGTGTTCCGGCTGGTGAACGACCTCAGCGACCCGGAGACGCATATCTCCCTGGAGGAGGCCTACCGGCGGCTGGCGGAGATCCGCCGCAACCGGCACCCGTATCCGACCTGGGTGCTGACCTCGGCGAGCGGGCTGCTGGCCGGTGCCGCCTCGGTGCTGGTCGGCGGTGGCGTGATCGTGTTCGTCGCGGCGGCGGTGGGCGCGATGCTCGGGGACCGGCTGGCGTGGCTGTGCGCGGGGCGGGGGCTGCCGGAGTTCTACCAGTTCACGGTGGCCGCGATGCCGCCCGCCGCGATAGGCGTCGCGCTGAACCTGGCGCACGTGGACGCGAAGGCGTCCGCGGTGATCACCGGTGGGCTGTTCGCGCTGCTGCCGGGGCGGGCGCTGGTGGCGGGCGTGCAGGACGGGCTGACCGGCTTCTACATCACCGCTGCGGCGCGGCTGCTGGAGGTCATGTACTTCTTCGTGGGGATCGTCGTCGGGGTGCTGATCATCCTGTACTTCGGCGTGAACCTGGGGGCCGAGCTGAACCCGGACACGGCGCTGAGCGTCTCCGAGCGGCCGTACTGGCAGATCGGCGCGTCCATGCTGCTGTCGCTGACCTTCGCGGTGCTGTTGCAGCAGGAACGGTCCACCGTGCTGGCGGTGACGCTCAACGGCGGGGTCGCCTGGTCGGTGTACGGCGCGATGCACTACGCCGGTGGCCTGTCGCCGGTCGCGTCCACGGCCGCGGCAGCGGGGCTGGTGGGGCTGTTCGGGCAACTACTGTCGCGGTACCGGTTCGCCTCCGCGCTGCCGTACACGACCGCGGCGATCGGGCCGCTGCTGCCGGGTTCCGCCACGTACTTCGGGCTGCTGCACATCGCGCAGAACGAGTTGGACCGGGGGCTGGCGTCGCTGGCGACGGCGGCGTCGTTGGCCATGGCCATCGCCATCGGGGTGAACCTGGGGTCGGAGATCTCGCGGCTGTTCCTGCGGCTGCCCGGCGGGGCGGCGGCGGGGCGGCGGGCCGCCAAGCGGACGCGGGGGTTCTAGAGCGGATCCGCGTCCGCTTGGCGCCACAGGAGGCGGGGGTTCGACTTCGCGGGCGGCTGACTGTCCGTTGTGGTTGCTCGCGCCCGCGCGGCGGAGCCGCACATCGATACAGCCCCGCGCCCCTGGGCGGCG
>NZ_FLSP01000123.1 GCF_900091315.1 Streptomyces sp. DI166 | reverse complement strand
TGCGCACCCTCGCCGGGCACACGGTCACCGGCTACCGGCCGAGCGACCACCGCTGGCACAAGGGCCTGCAGATGACCGCGAGCCATCTGTCCGGGCAGAACTTCTGGGGCGGCAACTCCTATGTCCACGGCGAGGGTTACCGGCGGCTGCCGGAGCGGGTCGGCTCGATGCGGCACGACGGCTTCTCCGCGTTCGCGGTGAGCGACGTCCGGCTCGCCGTCACCGAGGAGCTGACCTGGGTGGAGAACGGCGGCGAGGAGTGGGCGCGCGAGGAGCGGGGCCTGACCGTGCACTCCGTCGACGAGGAGACCGGATCCTGGGCCCTGGACTGGTCGATCCGGCTCACCAACACCCGCTCCGCGCCGCTGGTCTTCGGCTCCCCGACCACCGCGGGACGCGAGATGGCCGGATACACCGGACTCCAGTGGCGCGGGCCGCGGGACTTCACCGGCGGCACGGTCTTCGCGCCCGGCACCGGCGCCGAGAAGCTGATGGGCTCGCAGGGCCCCTGGCTCGCCTTCACCACCGAGCACGACGACATCGACGCGCACTCCACCGTCGTCTTCGCGCACGCGCCGGAGAACGAGGAGGCCGTCCACGAATCCCACTGGTTCGTCCGCTCCGAGCCCTTCCCGACCGTCGCGTTCTCCTGGGCGTTCTTCGACGAGTTCGCGCTGGCGCCGGGCGAGTCCTTCGGCTACCGCTACCGGGTGGTGATCGCCGACGGCGCCTGGGACACCGAGCGCGTGGCCGAGCACCTGGCCGGCCTGCCGTGGTGAACCCCGCCCTGCCGAACCCGCTGCCCGGCGCGGTCGGCCTGTCCCACCTCAGCGCCTACGACTGGGAGGCCGCCGACGGCGTCTGCGGCGGCAGCCCGCATCTGCACCTGGTGTGCACCGAGGCGTACGTCGTCACCGGCGGCCGGGGCGCCGTGCAGACCCTCGGCGCCGACGGCTACCGGGAGATCCCGCTGGAGCCCGGCTCGCTCGCCTGGTTCACCCCCGGCACCGTGCACCGCATGGTCCAGGGCGGCGACCTGCGCGTCACCGTGCTGATGCAGAACAGCGGGCTGCCCGAGGCCGGGGACGCGGTGTTCACCTTCCCGCCCGAGGTGCTCGCCGACCCCGACCGGTACCGCGCCGCGGCCACGCTCCCGCCCGGCACGGGACCCGACACCGCCGAGGCCGCCCGGCGCCGCAGGGACCTCGCCGTCGAGGGCTACCTCGTCCTGCGCGAGGCTCTTGCCGCGGGCGACACCGGCCCGTACCGCGCCTTCCAGAGCGCCGCGGCCCGCCTCGTCCGCGACAAGGTGCCGGCGTGGCGCGCACTGTGGCAGGAGGGCGCCCTGGCCGCGGCCCGGCGCACCGGCGCCCACCTGGACGCCCTCGTGGAGGGTGACCCCGCCTACCTCGACGACTCCACCGCCCACTCCGCGACCCCGACCCGCCACGGCGGCTTCGGCATGTGCGGCAGACGGGACGAGTACGGGGTACCGGGGACGACACTGCCGTACGGCGAGGACTGACGCCTTCGGACGCGGCGGCAGGGGGCTCCGCGACCACAAGAGCGAGCCGAGTGCCCTACGTTGACGCGTATGACTACTGGAGATACGAGTGGCCGGATTCTCGTCATCGGCGGCTACGGCGCCGTGGGCAGCGCGGTAGGGAGCCGGCTGGAGGAACGGCTTCCCGGGCGGGTGATCCCGGCGGGCCGCAACGAGGTCCGGGCCCGGCGCCTCGGCGGAGTCCGCGTCGACGTAAGCGACCTGGACGGACTGCGGCGCACGCTGGACAAGCTGGGCGACGTGCGCGTGGTGGTGCTCTGCGTCGAGCCCGAGGACGCCCTGCTCGCCCGTGTCTGTCTGGAGCGGGGGATCGACCTGGTCGACGTCAACGCCACCCGGGACCTCCTCGACGCGGTCGCCGACCTGGACGGCGTCGCGGCCGCCGCCGGTGCCACGGGGGTGCTGAGCGTGGGCGTCGCGCCCGGCCTGACGAACCTGCTCGCCCACCGGGCCCACGAGGCCGTCGGCGGCGCCCAGCGGCTCGATGTCACGGTGCTGCTCGGCTCCGGGGAACGCCACGGCACGGACGCCGTGCGCTGGACCGTCGAGGGCCTGACGGAACCGGTGACGGCAGCGCCCCGCTCCGTCTTCCTGCCCGGCCACGGCACCCACCTGGCCTACCCGTTCCCCTTCTCCGACCAGCACACCCTGCGCCGCACCCTGGGCGTCCCGGAGGCGACGACCCGCCTCTGCCTGGACTCCCGCCCCCTGACCGCCGCCCTCTTCGCCCTGCGCGGCACGGGTCTCCTGCGCGGCGAGCACCGCGCCCCGCTGCGGCGCACTCTCACCGGCGCCTTCAGCCGCGTCCACGTCGGCGCGGACGCGTTCGCCCTCCGTGCGGATGCCTGGCGCGACGACGACCACGCCGCGTTCGCCCTCACCGGACGAGAGCAGAGCCGGGTGACAGGGCTGGTGGCGGCCGAGATCGCGGGCGAACTGCTGCGGGGGCAGCTTCCGCCCGGGGTCCACCACATCGAACAACTGCCCGATCTGGCAGACGTGCCGGAGCGGTTGGCGGCGGACGGGGTGCGGGTGCTGCGACGGGTGGGGGGCTGAGGGGGCGGGTGCGTCCGTCGGAGGGTCGGCTCGGCCGGGGCGCCGTATGGAGGACTGCCCGAGTTGGCGGATGAGCCGGCGCGATTGGTGGCTGAGGGGGTGCGGGTGCTGCCGGGGGTCGGTGCCTGAGTGGGACCAGCCGTGGCCGTTGGGGCTGGCTCGGCCCGGGGCGCCGCTTTGAGCGATGCTCGCTCGCCGGGGCGGCATGCCCCACGCCCCTGTAGTCAGTCGGCCGCGCGCAGCAGACGCGTGATGCGGGCGGCGTCCCGCGCACCGCGTCCCGCGCCCGTACAGCCCTGTGCCCGGCCACTCGGCAAGAGTGGCCGGGCGCAAGGCCGTTGCCCTCAGTCGGCTGCCCGGAACGAGCGCAGGCGGAGGGAGTTGCCGACCACGAACACCGACGAGAAGGCCATCGCCGCCCCCGCCAGCATCGGGTACAGGAGCCCCGCCGCGGCCAGCGGCAGCGCCGCCACGTTGTACGCGAAGGCCCAGAACAGGTTGGAGCGGATGGTGCCCAGCGTCCGGCGGGCCAGGCGGATGGCGTCCGGCGCGGCGCGCAGGTCGCCGCGGACCAGGGTCAGGTCGCCGGCCTCGATCGCCGCGTCCGTACCGGTGCCCATCGCCAGACCGAGGTCGGCCTGGGCCAGCGCCGCCGCGTCGTTGACGCCGTCGCCGACCATGGCCACCGAACGCCCCTCCGCCTGGAGCCGCTTGACTACGTCGACCTTGTCCTGCGGCATCACCTCGGCGATGACGTGCTCGGGAGCGATGCCGACCTGCCGGGCCACGGACTCGGCGACGGCCCGGTTGTCCCCGGTGAGCAGCATCGGCGTCAGGCCCAGCGCCCGCAGCCGGGTGATCGCCTCCGCGCTGGTCTCCTTCACGGCGTCGGCGACCTCCAGGACCGCCCGCGGCTCCCCGTCCCAGGCCACGGCGATGGCGGTACGGCCGCCCGCCTCGGCCTCGGACCTGGCCGCCGCCAGCCTCGGCGGCAGCTCCATGGCCCACTCCTCAAGCAGCCGTTCCCGGCCCACCAGCACGGCGTGTCCGTCCACGACGCCCTGCACGCCGAGCCCCGGCACATTGGCGAAGTCCTCGGGCGCCGGGAGCGAGCCGAACTTCTGGATCGCGCCGTCCGCGACGGCCCGGGCGACCGGGTGCTCGGAGGCGTGCTCCAGGGCGCCCGCCAGCCGCAGTACCTCGGCCTCGTCGGTGCCGTCGGCGGTGTGCACGGCCAGCAGGGTCATCCGGCCGGTGGTGACGGTGCCGGTCTTGTCGAGGACGACGGTGTCGACCTTGCGGGTGGACTCCAGTACCTCCGGGCCCTTGATCAGGATGCCGAGCTGGGCGCCGCGCCCCGTGCCGACCATGAGCGCGGTGGGCGTGGCGAGGCCCAGGGCGCAGGGGCAGGCGATGATCAGGACCGCCACCGCGGCCGTGAACGCGGCGGCCGTGCCCGCGCCGCTGCCCAGCCAGAAGCCGAGGGTGCCCAGCGACAGAGCGATCACGATCGGTACGAACACCGCCGAGATCCGGTCGGCGAGCCGCTGCGCCGCGGCCTTGCCGTTCTGCGCGTCCTCGACCAGCCGGGCCATCCGCGCCAGCTGGGTGTCGGCGCCGACCCTGGTCGCCTCGACGACCAGACGTCCGCCCGCGTTGACGGTGGCACCGGTGACGGCGTCACCGACGCCCACCTCGACCGGTACGGACTCGCCGGTCAGCATGGAGGCGTCCACCGCGGACGAGCCCTCGACGACGGTGCCGTCGGTGGCGATCTTCTCGCCGGGGCGTACGAGGAAGCGGTCGCCGACCTTCAACCCGTCCACCGGCACGGTCCGTTCGGAACCGTCGGCACCGATCAGCGTGACGTCCTTGGCGCCCAGCTCCAGCAGCGCCGTCAGTGCCGCGCCCGCCTTCCGCTTGGAGCGTGCCTCGAAGTACCGCCCGGCGAGGATGAAGGCGGTGACCCCGGCGGCGGCCTCCAGATAGATGTTGGCCGACCCGTCACTGCGGGAGATGGTCAGCTCGAAGGGGTGCGTCATCCCCGGTTCGCCCGCGGTGCCGAAGAACAGCGCCCACAGCGACCACAGGAACGCGGCCGACGTACCGACCGAGATCAGGGTGTCCATGGTGGCCGCGCCGTGCCGGGCATTGGTGAACGCGGCCCGGTGGAACGGCCAGGCGGCATACGTCACGACCGGCGCCGCCAGGGTCAGCGAGAGCCACTGCCAGTACTCGAACTGGAGCGCCGGGACCATCGCCATGGCGACCACCGGGACGGAAAGCACGATTGCCGTGATCAACCGCTCCCGCAACGGCCGGAGTTCGTCGCTCTCCGGTGCCTTCTCCGGTTCCGGTGAGGGCAGTTGGGCGGTGTACCCGGTCGCCTCCACGGTCGCGATCAGGTCGTCGACGGACACGCCGGCGCCGTAGGAGACCTTCGCCTTCTCGGTGGCGTAGTTGACGGTGGCGGTCACGCCGTCCATGCGGTTGAGCTTCTTTTCGATGCGCGCCGCGCACGAGGCGCAGGTCATGCCGCCGATGGTGAGTTCGGTGTCGATCATGGTGGTCATCTCTGCTCCTCGTGCGGGCGGGCGGTGTCAGGCGCGGCCGGTGACTTCGTATCCGGCCTCGTCGACGACCTCGGCGATCAGCGCGTCGTCCGGCTCGGTGCTGCTGCTGACGGAGACCTGACCGGCCCGGAGGTCGACCTCGACGCCGGTCACTCCGTCCAGCTCGCCGATGACCTTGGTGAGCGTGGCCTTGCAGTGGCCGCAGGACATGCCGGAGACGGCGTACGTGGTGATCGTCTGGGTGGACATGGAGTGCCTCCTGGATCGACTGTTGCTCTGGCTTCTGTATACCCGGTGGGGGTATTCCTGCCGGTGGGTCCATGTATACCCCTGGGGGGTAGCAGACGCAAGTCTGTCCAGAGGTTGACTTCATACCCCCTAGGGGTATCGTGAGCGGCATCGGAAGCTGAGACCGAGGAGATCGACATGCATGCCGGACTGAAGATCACCGCGTTCGCCGCGGGCCTGGCCGCCACCTTCGGTACGGCCTACGGCGTCGGCAAGGGAGTGGGACCGGTCGACGAGGATCCCAAGCCCGTCGCGCGGCACGAGAGCCACAGCGGGGCGTCGGAGGGGCATGGCGGGGACGGGGGAGCGGTGCAGGCCGCGGCCGGGGGACTCCAGATCTCCGAGGGCGGCTACACCCTCGATCTGAAGACCCCGACCGTCCCCGCCCGCGACCGCTCCGACCTGCGCTTCGTCATACGGGACAGCAGTGGCCGCGCGGTCAAGGCGTTCCAGCGCGAGCACGAGAAGGAGCTCCACCTCATCGTGGCCTCCCGTGACCTGGTCACCTACCGCCATCTGCACCCCACCCGCGCCGCCGACGGCACCTGGAGCACCCCCGTCGACCTGCCCCGCGCGGGCGGCTACCGCGTCTTCGCCGACTTCACCCCGGCGAAGAAGGGTGCCGAGAACCTCACCCTCGGCGCCGACCTCGCCGCCTCCGGCTCCTACCGGCCCGAGCACCTGCCGGCCCCGAAGGCCACCGCAGAGGTCGCCGGCTACCAGGTCCGCCTGAACGGCACCCTGCGCCCCGGCAGGGCGAGCGAGCTGAAGCTGCACGTCTCACGCGACGGCAAGCCGGTCACCGACCTCCAGCCCTACCTCGGCGCCTACGGCCACCTGGTCGCCCTGCGCTCCGGTGACCTCGCCTACCTGCACGTCCACCCGAACGGCGAACCCGGCGACGGCAGCACCGAACCCGGCCCCGCCGTCTCCTTCACCGCGACCGCGCCGAGCAGCGGTTCCTACCGGCTCTTCCTCGACTTCAAGCACGACGGGAAGGTCCGCACCGCCGCCTTCACGGTCCGCACCGAGGGCGCACCGGCCGCCCCGGAGGAGCAGCCGGAGGCCGGCCACGAGGAGACCCCCGGCCACGGGCACTGAGTCAGCCGAGCGCCTTGTCCAGGTTGAAGGCCGCGCTGATCAGCGCGAGATGGGTGAACGCCTGCGGGAAGTTGCCCTGTTGCTCACCGGTGTGGCTGATCTCCTCGGCGTACAGGCCCAGATGGTTGGCGTAGGTGAGCATCTTCTCGAACGCCAGCCGGGCCTCGTCCACCCGGCCGGCGTGCACCATGGCCTCGACGTACCAGAAGGAGCAGATCGAGAAGGTACCCTCGTCGCCGCGCAGTCCGTCGGGGCTGGCGAGCGGGTCGTAGCGGTAGACGAGGGAGTCCGACACCAGCTCCTGGGTGAGGGCGTCCAGCGTGGACAGCCACTTCGGATCGGTCGGCGCGATGAACTTCGTCAGCGGCATCATCAGGACGGCCGCGTCCAGCACGTCGTCCTCCTCGTGCTGGACGAACGCCTGCCGGGCGTCGGACCAGCCGTGGCTCATGATGCGCCGGTAGATGGTGTCCCGGCTGTCGCGCCAGCGGACGATGTCGGCGGGCAGCCCCCGGCGGGTGGCCATCCGGATCGCCCGCTCGATCGCCACCCAGCACATCAGCCGCGAGTACAGGAACTTCTTGCGCCCGCCCCGGGTCTCCCAGATGCCCTCGTCGGGCTGGTCCCAGTGCTCGCACACCCAGTCCACCAGCGCGCACACGTCGTCCCACTGGTCGCTGGAGATGGGCTTGGCCCACTTGTCGTAGAGGTAGATGGAGTCGATCAGCGCGCCGTAGATGTCCAGTTGGAGCTGCTCGGCTGCGGCGTTGCCGATCCGCACCGGCGCCGAGCCCTGATGGCCCTCCAGGTGGTCCAGGTCGCGCTCGGTGAGGTCGGTGCGGCCGTCGATGCCGTACATGATCTGCAGCGGCCCCGAGGGCTTGCCGTCGCCCGGACTGATGTGCCGCATCACGAAGTTCATGAACGCCTCGGCCTCACCGGTGAAGCCGAGCCGCAGCAGCGCGTACACGCAGAACGCCGCGTCGCGCACCCACACGTACCGGTAGTCCCAGTTGCGCTCGCCGCCGATCTGCTCGGGCAGGCTGGTGGTGGGCGCGGCGACGATGGCGCCGGTGGGCGCGTAGGTGAGGAGCTTGAGGGTGAGCGCCGAGCGGTGCACCATCTCCCGCCAGCGGCCCCGGTACTTGGACGACGACAGCCAGTGCCGCCAGTAGGCGACCGTGGTGTTGAACTGCTCCTCCGCCTCCGTCATCGCGCACCGGCGCGGGCTCACCTCGCCACCGACCTGGTCGAGCGCGAACACCGCCGTCTCGCCCTCGGCGAGCTTGAACTCGGCCCGTACGTCCGCCCCGTCGGGCTCCAGCGGCACCGTCGCGGTCAGGCCGAGGGAGAGCTTGCTGGAATCGAACACGGCGACGTCGCCGACCATCCGCACGGTGTGCGGCTGGGAGCCGTACGCGAAGCGCGGGGCCACGCGGGCGCGGAACGGGATGGAGCCGCGTACGCACAGCACGCGCCGGATCAGCCGGTGCCGCTCGATCTCCACCGAGTCGCCGTCGACGGGCATGAAGTCCTGCACCTCACCGACGCCGTCCTCGGTGAAGAAGCGGGTGATCAGAACGTTGGTGTCCGGGAAGTAGAACTGCTTCGTCCGCGCGGGCACGGCCGCCGCCAGCTCGAAGGCGCCGCCCCGCTCGGCGTCCAGGATCGCCGCGAAGACGCTCGGCGAGTCGAAGGAGGGGCAGCAGTACCAGTCGATCGTGCCGTCGGTCCCGACCAGGGCCACGCTGCGCAGATCGCCGATCAGGCCGTGCTCGGCGATCGGCAGATAGCGTGCGGCGGCCGGGCCGTCCTGGTCGTTCGGTGCAGTTCCGCTCATCGCAGCCTCCCTGGGGCCCCCGACACCGCCACGTCACCAGCGTAGGCGGAAAGGGGTCGCCCGCGAGGGCGTAACGGCATCAGACCGTGACGACCTCGACGCCTGCCTCTTGGAAGCGCCGGACGGTGTCCGCTCCGGCCGCCGCGTCGGTGACCAGCGTGTCCACCGTGCTCGCGTCACAGATCCGGGCGAACGCCCTGCCGCCCAGCTTGCTGGAGTCGGCGGCCACGATCACCCGCCCGGCCCGCTCGCACAGCAGCCGGTTGATGGCCGCCTCCGCCTCGTCGTTGGCCGCCGCCCCGTGCGTGGCGTCGAAGGCGACGACCCCGAGCACCGCCACGTCGAGGGTGATCTGGCCGAGCACCCCGTCGGCGAGCGGCCCGATCAGCTCGTACGACTGGGGGCGGGCGACCCCGCCGGTCACCACGATCTTGAACTGGGGGCGCACGGCCAGTTCGTTGGCGATGTTGAGGGCGTTGGTGACGATCGTCAGTGCGGGCGAGCCGGTGGCCAGGTCCCCGCGTACGGCGAGGGCGCGGGCGACCTCGGTGGTCGTGGTGCCGCCGGTGAGGCCGACCGCCTCGCCGGGGGAGACCAGGGCGGCCACCGCCTTGGCGATGCGCTCCTTCTCCGAGGCGTGCCGGGCGGTCTTGTAGCGCAGCGGCAGCTCGTAGGAGACGCCGTGGACGACCGCGCCGCCACGGGTGCGCACCAGCATCTGCTGCTCGGCCAGCTGGTCGAAGTCCCGGCGGATCGTGGCCGCCGAGACCGACAGCTCGGTCGCCGCCTCCTCGACATCCAGCCGGCCGCGCTCCACGAGCAGTTCCAGCAGCGCCTTCCAGCGGGCGTCGCGTGACATCCGCGCCTCCGTTTCTCGATCTCTCCGGCGACCCTAGCGCACCCGTTCTCCGCCCGGATGCTTGATTCTGCTTGAAAATGCGCTGTATCTTGCAAGAAAAAGCAAACCCAGGGAGGGGTGGGCATGACCCACGTGGAGGAGGAGCTGGCGAGCCAGCCCGAGTGCTGGACCCGAGCCGCGCTCCAGGCCCCGGAGCACGGCGCGGCGCTGCCCGCTCGGGGGGAGCGGGTCGCCATCGTCGGCTGCGGCACCTCGTACTTCATGGCGCAGTCCGCCGCCGCGCTCCGCGAGGGCGCGGGCCAGGGCGAGACGGACGCCTTCGCCGCCTCGGAGTTCCCGCGCGGACGCCACTACGACCGGGTGGTCGCCCTGACCCGTTCCGGCACGACGACCGAAGTGCTCGAACTCCTCGGGGAGTTGAAGGGCGTCACGCGCACGACCGCGCTCACCGCCGACCCGGAGACGCCTGTCATGGAGGCGGCGGACGACGTGATCGTCCTCGACTACGCCGACGAACGGTCCGTCGTGCAGACCCGGTTCGCCACCACCGCGCTCACCCTGCTCCGCGCACACCTGGGCCTGCACACCGACGCCGTCGTCGCCGACGCCCGCGCCGCGCTCGACGCCCCGCTGCCCGAAGGGCTCGTCGACTGCGCCCAGTTCACCTTCCTGGGACGCGGCTGGACCGTCGGGCTCGCCCACGAGGCCGCGCTGAAGATGCGCGAGGCCGCACAGGCGTGGACCGAGTCCTACCCGGCGATGGAGTACCGGCACGGCCCCATCAGCATCACCACCACGGGCACCGCCACCTGGATGCTGGGCGAGCCGCCGGAGGGCCTGGCCGACCAGGTCCGCGCCACGGGCGGCACCTGGATCGCGGACGCCCTCGACCCGCTGGCCGGCCTCCTCCGCGCCCAGCGCCTGGCGGTGGCCGTGGCGCAGGCCCGCGGGCTGGACCCGGACCTGCCGCGGCACCTGACCCGCTCAGTGATCCTCGCGCCCTGACCGCCCCCGAAAAGTTCCGGAAGGCCCACCCATGCCCCTGGTCACCACCGGCGAACTGGTCACCGCCGCAACGGCACGGCGCACCGCCGTCGCCGCCTTCAACATCATCACGCTCGAACACATCGAGGCCGTCGTCGCGGGCGCCGAGTCGGCGCGGACGCCCGTGGTGCTCCAAGTCAGCGAGAACGCCGTCAAGTTCCGCTACGGCCGCCTCCTGCCGCTCGCCCGCGCCGCCGTCGCCGCCGCCGAACGCGCCGACGTCCCCGTCGCGCTGCACCTCGACCACGTCCAGAGCGACGACCTGCTGCGCCAGGCCCCCGGCGCCGGATTCAGCTCCGTGATGTACGACGCGGCCCGGCTGCCCTACGCCGACAACCTCGCCGCGACCCGCGCCGCCGCCGACTGGGCGCACGCCCAAGGGCTGTGGATCGAGGCCGAGTTGGGTCAGATCGGCGGCAAGGCCGGACAACCGGCCCTGGACGCCCACGCCCCCGGCGCCCGCACCGACCCCACCGAGGCGCGGGCCTTCGTCGCCGAGTCCGGGGTCGACGCCCTGGCCGTTGCCATCGGCAGCAGCCACGCCATGACCACCCGCACCGCCGCCCTCGACCACGACCGCCTCAAACGGCTCGCCGCCACCCTGGACGTACCGCTCGTCCTGCACGGTTCCTCGGGCGTGCCCGACGCCGAACTGACCGCCGCCGTCACCGGCGGAATCGCCAAGGTCAACATCGGTACCGCCCTCAACATCGCGATGACCGGCGCCATCCGCACCTACCTCGCGGAAAACCCCGAAGCGGTGGACTCCCGCCGCTATCTGAGCGTCGGGAGGGAGGCGATGGTGCGGGCGGTGGAGGCGCTCGTACGGGTGGTCAGTCCGCGCGCCTGACCGCCTTCAGGATCACGAACTTCCGGTCACCGGCGACCAGTTGGCAGTTACCGAACAGGTGGCGCAGCTTGACGTGGTAGCCGAGATGACGGTTGCCGACGACCCACAGCTCACCGCCCGGCCGCAGCGCACGCCGCGCCCCGGTGAACATCCGCCAGGCGGTGGCGTCGGTCGTGGCCTGGTGGGAGTGGAACGGCGGGTTGTTCAGCACCAGGTCGACACTCCCGGCCGGTACCCCGGCCAGCCCGTCGCCCACCCGGAACTCCGCGTGCCCTGGCACCCCGTTCGCCTTGAACGTCGCCTCGGCCGACGCCACCGCCTGGAAGGACTCGTCGACGAACAGCACCTCGGCCGTGGGATCGGCGAGCGCCACCGCCGTACCGAGCACACCGTTCCCGCAGCCGAGGTCCACCACCCGGCCGCCCCGCGCGTCCGGCAGATGCCCGAGGAAGAACCGGGTGCCGATGTCGAGCCGGTCGGCGCAGAACACGCCCGCGTGATTGACGACCGTACGACCGGAGACGACGCCGACGTCACCGGGCAGGGCGTAGGAGTACGGCCACGGGTTCTCCGGGCGCTCCGGGCCGGGGTCCGGGGTGCAGAAGATCAGCCGGGCCTTCTGCTCGGCCAGCGAGGTGCGGGTGGGCCCGATGATCCGCTCGAACAGGTTCAGCGTCGAGGTGTGGATCTCCTTCACCATGCCGGTGCCGACCACCACCGTGTCCGCGTGCACGGCGGGCGCCAGCCGGTGCAGCTGGTCCTCCAGCAGCGCCAGGCTCTTCGGGACCCGCACCAGCAGCACGTCAATCCGCTCCGGCGGCGGATCCTGCGTGGTCAGCAGGCGTACGGCACCGGGCTCGACCCCCGCCCGCGCCAGGTTCGCCCGGGTCGCCTCCTGGGCGAGGTGGGAGTCGGTGATCTGCGTCGGCCGGTGCTCCGCGAGCGCCGTGACCAGCGCGCCCCAGCGGTCACCGACCACCACGACCGAGCCGGACAGCGGGGCGTCCCGCTGCGCCAGATGCCTCAGCAGATAGGCGTCGGAGGCGTCCCAGGCCCGCAGCCGGTCACGCGGGTCCACGGGGAAGCGGGTGAGGGCGAGCTCGCCCCACGGCGTCGTCAAAGGGTCGTTCATCGTCCGTCAAGGCTAGCCGAGCCGCAGCTCAGGCAGGATGGAGCCATGGACGCCGAGCTGTTCCCCAGGCCCCGCACCACGATCGCGCCCGGCGCGGTGCACGTACCGGACTGGCTGGACGCACGGGCCCAGCGCGAGCTGCTGGCGGCCTGCCGGGAGTGGGCCGTACCCCCGGCCGGGCTGCGCACGGTCCGCACCCCCGGCGGCGGCACGATGACCGCCCGGCAGGTCTGCCTCGGCTGGCACTGGTACCCGTACGGCTACGCCCGCACCGTCGTCGACGGCGACGGCACCCCCGTCAAACCGTTCCCGGACTGGCTGGGCGAGCTGGGGCGGCGCGCGGTCCGCGACGCGCTGGAGGAGGGGGCGCCGGGGACTGTGCCGTACGACGAGGCGCCGGCGACCGGGAAACCGCTGTACGACATCGCGCTGATCAACTTCTACGACGGTGACGCCCGCATGGGCATGCACCGCGACAGCGACGAGGAGTCGGACGCGCCCGTGGTGTCGCTCAGCCTCGGCGACAGCTGTGTCTTCCGGTTCGGCAACACCGAGTCCCGGGCCCGGCCCTACACGGACGTGGAGCTGCGCAGCGGTGACCTGTTCGTGTTCGGCGGGCCCTCCCGGCTCGCCTACCACGGGGTGCCCAAGGTGCACCCGGGCACGGCGCCGCCCGAGTTGGGGCTGGCCGGGCGGCTGAACGTCACGCTCAGAGTCAGTGGCCGGTAGGTGGTCACCACATCGGATCATGGGAGACTCCCCCTCATGAGCGGCAAGGCGGACCCCCGGCCGACGGGGGAAGGGACCACCTCAAGGACGCGGTTGGACCGGGGACGCGGTGCGCTCGGGCCCGCGCTGGAGCTCGTGCACACCGGTCGGGCCCCGACCCGTGCCGTGCTCACCGCGGAGCTGGGCGTGACCCGTGCCACGGCGGGCGCGGTCGCCGCCGAACTGGAGGCGCTGGGGCTGATCCGGGTCGACGCCCGGCCCGCCGCCGCTGCCGGATCGCAGGGCCGCCCCTCGCACCGCCTCGAAGTCGCCGAGGACGGGCCCGTCGTACTCGCCGCGCAGGTGCACGCCGACGGCTTCCGGGCGGCGCTGGTGGGGCTCGGCGGGCGGATCGTCGCCACCGCGCCGGGCAGCGAGACCATCGACGCCGATCCGGCGAAGGTCCTCGGCTCGGTCGTGGAGGCGGGCGCCGAACTGCTGCGCACCACCGGCAGGCGCTGTGTGGGCGCCGGGCTCGCGGTGCCGTCCGCGGTCGCCGAGCCGGACGGGCTCGCGCTCAACCCGCTGCACCTGGCGTGGCCGGTGGGCGCCCCGGTGCGCCGTATCTTCGCCGAGTGCGTACGGGACGCCGGGATCACCGGTCCCGCGTTCGCCGCCAACGACGTCAACCTCGCCGCGCTCGCCGAGCACCGGCACGGCGCGGGCCGCGGCGCCCGGGACCTGCTGTGCGTGGCCACCGGGCACCGGGGCGTGGGCGGCGCGCTGGTGCTGGACGGGCGGCTGCACACCGGCAGTTCGGGGCTCGCCCTGGAGGTCGGCCACCTCACCGTCAACCCCGAGGGCCGCCCCTGCCACTGCGGCGGACGCGGCTGCCTGGACGTCGAGGCCGACCCGCTGGCCCTGCTCACCGCGGCGGGCCGCGAGCCGGGCCCGGAGGTGTCCCTGCTCCAGCAGGCCAACGAACTCATCCGGCACCACTACGACGCCCCGGGCGTCCGCGGCGCCGTCGAGGCCCTCATCGACCGGCTCGGCCTCGGCCTGGCCGGTCTGGTGAACATCCTCAACCCGGACCGGATCATCCTCGGCGGACTGCACCGCACCCTCCTGGACGCCGACCCGGAGCGGCTGCGCGCGGTGGTCGCGGACCGCAGCCTGTGGGGGCAGAGCGGGGGCGTGCCGATCCTGGCCTGCACCCTGGACCACAACAGCCTGGTGGGCGCCGCCGAACTGGCCTGGCAGCCCGTGCTGGACGACCCCCTGCGGGCGCTAACCCACCAGTGACTGGGTGCCGAGGACGCCGAGCAGCGCGAGCCGTTCGGCGTCCTCGGTGCCGGGCTCGGCCGTGTAGACCATGATCCGCAGATCGCTTCCGGCGACGGAGAGAATGTCGCAGTCCAGGGTCAGCGGGCCCACCTGCGGATGGTCGACGGTCTTGCGACCGCCCGGCTGTGTGCCCACCGCGCCCGAGTCCCACAGCTCCGCGAACCGCTCGCTCTTCGCCCGCAACTCCTCGATGAGAAGCTGCAGTTGCCGGTCCTTCGGATAGCGGGCCGCCGTCGTGCGCAGATCGGCGACCAGCGCGGCCTGGAACTCCCGCCGCTCCTCGGGAGTCTGCCGCACCCGGCTGCCCGGACCGAGGAAGTTGCGCCACACGCCGTTGCGTTCGAGGCCCCGCCGCCCCGACGGATCACCCATCAGCGCCGCGTACAGCGGATTGGCCAGCAGCAGCGTCCACATGGCGTCGTAGACCCCGACCGGAACCCCCACCAGCCGGTCCAGCAGCCGCTGCACACTGGGGGTGAGATACCCCGGCACGGTCTCCGGCCCCGGCGGCACCAGCCCGGCCAGCCGGAACAGATACGCCCGCTCCTCGGCGGACAGCCGCAGCGCACGCGCGAGCGCCTCCACGACCTGCGCCGACGGGTTCACGGCCCGGCCCTGCTCCAGCCGGGTCACATAGTCCACGGAGATCCCCGCGAGCAGCGCCAGCTCCTCCCGGCGCAACCCGGCGGCCCGCCGCTGCCCACCGGACGGCAGCCCGGCCGCACCGGGCGGGACACGGTCCCGCCACCGGCGCAGCGCCCGCCCGAACTCGGTAGCCGTCATGCTCCCCAGTGAACACCGTCCGCGGCCCGTCTTCCTGGTACCGGCGGTCCCAGGAAGCGGGGACTCCTGGCCGGCCGGGCCGCCGCGCCGGAGCCTGGGGCGCATGACCACCACACTCATCACCGGAGCCAACAAGGGCCTGGGTTTTGAAACCGCCCGCCGTCTCCTCGAAGCAGGTCACACCG
The DNA here is from genome assembly GCF_900091315.1 of Streptomyces sp. DI166. Lineage (GTDB taxonomy): Bacteria > Actinomycetota > Actinomycetes > Streptomycetales > Streptomycetaceae > Streptomyces > Streptomyces fuscus. The sequence continues at coordinate 5,194 of NZ_FLSP01000123.1, read as the reverse complement.
TCTACGCCGGCAGCCGCGACGAGGAGCGCGGCCGCCGCGCCGCCGAGCGCCTGGGCGCACGGTTCGTCCTCCTCGACGTCACCGACGACGCGTCCGTCACGGCGGCGGCGCGGACGATCGAGGCCGACGGCGGCCTCGACGTCCTGATCAACAACGCGGGCATCGAGGAGCGGGACGCCGACAACCGCGTGCCGGGCGCCGCCGACACCACCGCGGACTCGGTGCGGGCGGTGTTCGAGACGAACGTCTTCGGCGTCGTACGCGTCACCCACGCCTTCCTTCCGCTGCTCCAGAAGTCCGCGGCACCCGTGATCGTCAACGTCAGCAGCGGCCTGGCCTCCCTGACCGCCCTGTCCGACCCGGCCTCCCCGGCGCACTTCTACCCGGGCCTGGCGTACCCGGCCTCCAAGACCGCGGTGAACATGCTCACCGTGCAGTACGCGAAGGCGTTCCCGCGCATCCGCGTCAACGCCGTGGAACCGGGCTTCACCGCGACCGACCTCAACGGCCGCACCGGCACCCAGACCGTCGAGGAGGGCGCCGAGATCATCGTCCGTATGGCCCGCGTGGGGGTGGACGGGCCGACCGGGGGCTACTTCTCGGCCGAGGGACCGCTGCCCTGGTAGGCCGCCGCCGACGAGGTGAGGCTCCACAGCGCCGCCACGCCGAATCCGTCGGCCGGGCCGCCGACCTCGCGTTCGGCTGGTCGGTGGCGTTCGGCTCGCGAACACGGTCACCCCCGGTCGGGGATCGTCAACGAGTCAGCAGATCGCCTGCCCGGCGGCCCAAGTCCTCGCCGACACCGCGCTGTTGGCTGCCTTCGACACGCATCCCGCGCACCCGGCCCTGGCCGCGGCGGCGAAGCTCAGGCCCGCCGTCGACATCGCCGTGGAGCCCGCTACGGCCGGGCGTACGGCCGCGTCATGATCTCCATGTTGTGGCCGTCCGGGTCGTCGAAGTAGGCGCCCCGGCCGCCGAACAGCCGGTTGATCTTCCCGGGCTCGGTGTGGCTCGGGTCGGCGTAGTAGGTCACGCCGAGCGCCTCCAGCCGGGCGATCATGGTGTCGAACTGATCGTCGGGCACGAGGAAGGCGTAGTGCTGCGACTGGATCGACTCGTCCCGCATCTCGTAGTAGTCGAGCGTGACCCCGTTGCCGAGGTCGACCGGCAGGAACGGCCCGAACGGGGCACCGACCTCAAGACCGAGGACCGTAGCGAGGAACTCGGCGGACAGACTGCGGTCGGAGGCGAGGACGGCGGTGTGGTTGAACTGGACAGTGGTTGTTGTGGATTGGTGGTCAGTGGACATGGATCACCACCCTACGGGGACGAGCGCCCAGAGGATCATCCGTTTACGGCCGCCACCCGCCTTCGGCCTCGCGACCAGCTCCACCGCAGGTGGGACACGCCTCGGGAGCAGGCACGCCCACCCCGCCCTACTCCCCGGGAGGTACGCGCACTGCCGCTGCCCGTACGACGACCGGGACCCCCTTGGCGAGGGACCGTCGAGGCAGCACCGGAAATCCCGGTGAACCGACTCGGGAGATGACTCACGATGCAGACCCTGGCGCACTTCGCCGACGGCGGTCCCGGCCCCTGGATCCTGTTCCTGCCGCTCATCTGGGCGGCTGTGGTCATCGGCGGGATCACCCTGCTGCGGCGCACCGTGTGGCGCGGTCGCGGCGGCCCGCGCAGGCCCGCCGCGGACGACCACTCGCCGATCACCGTGCTCGGCCACCGCTTCGCCTCCGGCGAGATCGACGAGGACGAGTACTGGCGCCGGCTGTCCGTCCTGGACGAGCAGTTCGGCCGCACCGGCAAGGGCGGTGCGGCATGACCACCACGACCCCCGCCCGGACGGCCGCCCGTGTCGTCGACGCCGTGAAGGTGTACGGCAGCGGTGACACCGCCGTCCGGGCCCTGGACGGGGTGAGCGTCGCCTTCCCGGCCGGACGCTTCACCGCGATCATGGGCCCGTCCGGCTCCGGCAAGTCCACCCTGATGCACTGCGCCGCCGGTCTCGACACCCTCACCTCGGGCACCGCCCACATCGGCGACACCGAGCTGGGCTCCCTCGACGACCGGCGCCTGACCCTGCTCCGCCGCGAACGCGTCGGATTCGTCTTCCAGGCGTTCAACCTGGTGCCGACGCTCACCGTGGCGGAGAACATCCGCCTGCCCCTGGACCTCGCGGGCGATCGCGGCGACCCGGAGTGGATCGACGCGCTCATCGACGTCGTCGGTCTGCGCGACCGGCTCCACCACCGGCCCGCCCAGCTCTCCGGCGGCCAGCAGCAACGCGTCGCCGTGGCGCGGGCGTTCGCGGGCCGCCCCGACGTCGTCTTCGCCGACGAGCCGACCGGCAACCTCGACTCCCGCTCCGGCGAGGAGGTCCTCGGCCTGCTCGGCGGAGCGGCCCGCGAGACACGGCGCACGGTCGTCATGGTCACCCACGACCCGGGCGCCGCCGCCCACGCCGACGAGGTCGTCTTCCTCGCCGACGGCCGCCTGGTCGACCGGATGACCGCACCGACCGCGGAGAAGGTCCTGGACCGCATGAAAGCCTTCGAGGGGCCCTCCTCCCGGGAGGCGCCCGCCCCGGTCGAGGTGCCGTCATGAACGCCACCGTCCGCCTCAGCGCCTCCTCCCTGCGCGCCCACAAACGCCGCTTCGCCGGCACCTTCCTGGCCGTGTTCCTCGGCGTGGCCTTCCTCGCCGGAACCCTCGTCATGGGCGACACCCTGCGCGCCGGCTTCGACACCATGTTCGGCAACGCGACCAGCGGCACCGACGCCGTCGTCCGCAGCGCCGACGCCATCACCACCCCCGGCGAGAGCCAGGGCGTCCGCGAACCCGTCGCCACCGATCTCGCCGACACCATCGAGAAGGTCCCCGGTGTGGCCGCGGCCGAGCCCAACATCGAGGGCGCGGGCCAGCTCGTCGGCAGCGACGGCGACCCCATCGGCGGCCAGGGCCCGCCCACCCTGGCGGGCAACTGGATTACCGACGAGCAGCTCAACGCCTACCGGCTGGCCGACGGCCGCGCCCCGCGGAAGTCCGGCGAGGTCGTCGTCAACCGGGGGACCGCCGAGCGCGGCGGGCTGAGCATCGGCGACCGGACCGTCCTGCGCACCCCGGACCCGGTCGAGGTGACCGTCGTCGGCCTCGCGACCTTCGGCGGCGAGGACGGCATGGCCCAGGTGACCTACACCGGCATGACCCGCGCCGACGCCGAGAAGTACCTCACCGCCCGCCCCGGCGAGGCGGCGACCGTCCTCGTACGGGCAGCTCCCGGCGTCAGCCAGGAGGAACTCGTGGACCGCCTGACTCCCGCCCTGCCCAAGGGCGTCGAGGCCATCACCGGCCAGGAGGCGGCCGAGGAGAACACCGAGATGATCTCCAGCCAGTTCCTGACCCTGTTCACCACCTTCCTGCTGGTCTTCTCCGGCGTGGCCCTCCTCGTGGCGACCTTCTCCATCCACAACACCTTCGCCATCGTCGTCGCCCAACGCACCCGCGAGAACGCCCTGTTGCGCGCGCTCGGCGCCGCCCGCCGCCAGGTGACGGCCGCGACCCTCGTCGAGGCGACCGCGGTGGCGCTCACCGCCTCCCTGGCGGGCCTGGCCGGCGGCATCGGCATCGCGGCCGGACTCCAGGCACTCTTCCCGGCGATCGGCTTCCCCTTCCCCGAGGGCGAGCTGGTGATCGGCGCCGTCTCGATGGCGCTGCCGCTCGCGGTGGGCGTCGTGGTCTGCCTCGCCTCCGCGGTCCTGCCCGCCGTACGCGCCGGACGCACCGCGCCCCTGGCCGCGCTGCGCGAGACGGCCGTCGACACCTCCGGCGCCTCGCGCACCCGCGCGGTCACCGGACTCGGCCTCGCCGCCCTCGCGCTCGGCACCACCCTGTCCGGGGTCCTGGTCACCCCGGACGTCCTGCTGGCGGGCACCGGAGCGGTCCTGGCCCTCGCCGCGTTCGTCGTGCTGGGCCCGGTCGCCTCCACCACGGCGATCCGCGTCCTGGGCGGCCCGCTGCACCGGCTGCGCGGCGTCACCGGCGGTCTCGCCCGCCGCAACGCCCTGCGCAGCCCGAAGCGGACGGCGGCCACGGCCGGTGCCCTGATGATCGGCGTGGCCGTGGTGTCCCTGTTCACGGTGTTCGGCGCCTCGCTGAAGGCGACCATGGACCGGACCGTCTCCCGCTCCTTCGCCGGCGATGTCGCCGTCAGCGCGCCCTCGTTCGGCGCGGGCGGCAGCGGCCTGAGCCCCCGCGTCGCCGACGCGCTGCAGGACCTTCCCGAGGTGGACACGGCGGTCGGCCTGGGCAGGGGAGTGGCCGAGGTGAACGGCGAGGGACGGGCCCTGACCGTCACCGACCCCGTGGCCCTGGAACGGACCTTCGACCTCGGTGAGATCCGCGGCTCGCTGCGCGGCCTGGGCACCGACGGCATCGCCGTCACCGAGAAGGAGGCGGACCGGCAGAACCTGGCGACCGGCGACCGGGCGCGCCTCACTTTCACCGACGGCAGCACCGAGGCGTTCACCGTCCGCGCGGTGTACGGGCAGTCCGAACTCGCCGGTGACTACGTCATCACCCGCGCCGCCTGGGCTCCGCACCGCACACAGGACGCGGACACGCTGGTCGCGGTGTCGTTCGCGGACGGAGTGGGCGCGCAGGAGGGCAAGGCGGCCGTCGAGAAGGTCACCGCCGCCTACGGCAACCCGGAGGTGCAGACCCGCGACGAATACGCCGAGTCCTCGGCGGGCGCCATCGACATGATGCTGACCCTGGTCTACGCGCTGCTCGCGCTGGCGGTCCTCATCGCGTTGCTGGGCATCGCCAACACACTGACCCTGGCGATCCACGAGCGCACCCGGGAACTCGGCCTGCTGCGGGCCGTGGGCCAGACCCGCGCCCAGTTGCGGGCGATGGTCCGCTGGGAGTCGGTCCTGGTGGCCGCCTTCGGTACGGCGGGCGGACTGGCCCTGGGTGCCTTCCTGGGCTGGGTCCTGGTGGCGGCCTCGGACGGGGCGAGCGACACCGCCTTCGCCTTCGCGGTGCCCCCGTTCCGCCTGCTGCTGGTGGCCCTGGTCGGCCTCACGGCGGGAGCCCTCGCGGGCCTCCGCCCGGCGGCCCGGGCAGCCCGCCTGAACGTACTGCGGGCCATCGCCACCGACTGAGGTCCGCGAGCCGGGGG
>NZ_FLSP01000122.1 GCF_900091315.1 Streptomyces sp. DI166 | reverse complement strand
TCTCGCTTTCCGGCTTCGGTTTCGGCTCCGGGCTCCGGATTTTCTTACGTCACGCCGTCGCCCGGCGGCCCAGTCTTCTTCCTGAGGGGCGCAGCAGGAGCGACAGGGAGGCTGCGGAGACGGCCGCCGCTCCGATGAGGATCAGGAACAGGTTGCCCGGATCCAGCGCCGTGTGCGTGACGAAGGCGCCGAACAGGGCCCCCGCGACGCCGGTCGCGAAGACGAGGGAGCGGGCCGGGAGCCGGTGCGGCAGACGGGCCGTCACCGCCCAGGACAGAACCAGGCCGAGGATCGCGGAACTGAGCGCTTCCAAGAGCATGTCGGGGGTCCCTCCCACATGGCCGGCCCGGTCGAAACGGTCGTAGCCCGTCTTACCCCTGACCTGCGGAATCCAATCCTCCCCTGTGGTCGAACTGTGCTCCATTTGTGAAGGCCGGCCGGTCGGCGGGCAGTGGAGGAACGACGGAGGGCCCGGCGGTTCCTGGAACCGCCGGGCCCTCCGTTCGCGGCTGCCGTCGCAGCCTCGTGCCTGCCTGCTGTTTACAGCGCGCCGAAGCCCACCTTGCGCGGGGCCGGCTCGCCGAGCTCGACGTAGGCGAGACGGTCGGCCGGGACGAGGACCTTGCGGCCGTGCTCGTCCACGAGGCTCAGCAGCGCCGTCTTGCCGGCGAGCGCCTCGGACACCACCCGCTCGACTTCCTCGGCGCTCTGACCGCTCTCCAGAACGATCTCGCGGGGCGCGTGCTGCACGCCGATCTTGACCTCCACGGCTATGTCCCTCCGACGGTCAGTGAAAGTGCGCGACCTACCGCGCCGTACCCAGCACACATTAGCCCGGTGAGGGGACGTACACGCTCCGCGCAAGAACGCCAGGAGCGAACAGCGCGCGGGAACAAACGCCCGTCAGTGGTGCTGGTCCGTGCCGTGCAGCGGGAAGCCCGCGATACCCCGCCACGCGAGCGAGGTCAGCAGCTGCACCGCCTGGTCGCGCGGGACGCTGCGGTCGCTGTGCAGCCAGGAGCGGGCCACCACCTGGGCGAGTCCGCCGAGACCGGAGGCGAGCAGCATCGACTCCGCGCGGGACAGGCCGGTGTCCTCGGCGATGACGTCGCAGATCGCCTCGGCGCAGTCGTTGGTCACCTTGTCCACGCGCTCGCGCACCGCGGGCTCGTTGGTCAGGTCGGACTCGAACACCAGCCGGAAGGCGCCGCCGTCGTCCTCGACGTACGCGAAGTAGGCGTCCATGGTCGCGCGGACGCGCTGCTTGTTGTCGGTCGTCGAGGCCAGCGCGTTGCGCACGGCCTGGATCAGCGATTCGCAGTGCTGGTCCAGCAGGGCCAGGTAGAGGTCGAGCTTGCCCGGGAAGTGCTGGTAGAGCACGGGCTTGCTGACCCCTGCGCGCTCGGCGATGTCGTCCATCGCGGCCGCGTGGTAGCCCTGCGCCACGAAGACCTCCTGCGCGGCGCCCAGCAGCTGGTTCCGTCGGGCACGGCGCGGCAGGCGCGTCCCTCGCGGGCGTGCCGCCTCTGTCTGCTCGATGGCTGTCACGCCGCCTCCCAAAGTCGTCCACATGCGGTGTGCGCCGCGCCGCCATCGTACTTTTCGGTAACCCCGGTGTGCGCGGTGCGAGCGCAGAATTTCACGGACCGGACACCGGCGAAAGCCGCGCGGAAGGTTTCAAAGCGGGGAGAGCAGGGCAAAAGTCCGTCTCCCTCCTGCTCAGCGGTGCCCCGAAGCATCGCACACCACCCACAGACGGCTCACCGACAGCCCGCTCACCGATAGTCGTCCTCGTCCTGGGAGACGATCCGGGCCTGTTCTACGAGGTCGGCGACGTTCGCGTGGGTCTGGTCGGCGTCCTTGAGCGGATCGTCGCGCTCCGGCGCGATGGCGGCCTGCTGCTCCGCCGCGTCGGCGTCCGGGGCCTCCACGTCGAACTCCGGCGCTTCCTGGCTCTCCTCGTCCTCGAACGTCTCGGGATCGGTGGGGTCTACGGCCATGGTGGGCTCCCTTCCTACGAACGTCCCTGGGAAAACAGGGGCCACACGCGGGTGCCCTCTGTACGAGCCTAGGAGACACCCGATTCCGACGCTATGCGATCCGCGTCCGAGAGGTCACTCCGTGCGCACCTACGCGCGGGATGTGAAAGAGGGGGCGCGAGGGGTGAAAAAAAGCGCCTTCGCGCAGGCGAACACAAGGCGCCTACGCGCGGACCGGCATGAAGGGCGAGAAGCCTGTGACCGCGAACACATGAACCACTGCGTGATCGTCTCGTAACATTGCCGCATGTCTTCGACCGAGCTGCCGTCCGCCAATCCGGCGGCCAACGTCCTGCCGAAGGTGGCGACCGTCAGGGTCGCGGAAGGAGAGCGGCTCAGGTCGGTCGGGCTGCCGGGGATCACGCTGACGGTACGGTCCAGACCGCCGGCCCGTGAGGGCGTGCCGCCCGCGCTCTTCGTGCACGGACTCGGCGGCTCCTCGCAGAACTGGTCCGAACTGATGCGGCAGTTGGCCGAGGACGTCGACGGCGAGGCCGTTGACCTGCCCGGCTTCGGCGACTCCCCGCCGCCGGACGACGGCGACTACTCCGTCACCGCGCACGCGCGCGCCGTCATCCGCTACCTCGACGCCTCCGGGCGCGGACCCGTGCACCTTTTCGGGAACTCCCTCGGTGGCGCGGTCACCACGCGCGTCGCCGCCGTACGTCCCGACCTGGTCCGTACGCTCACGCTCGTGTCCCCCGCGCTCCCGGAGATCCGCGTCCAGCGCACCGCCGTACCGACGGCGCTGCTCGCGGTGCCCGGCGTGGCCGCGCTCTTCACCCGGCTCACCAAGGAGTGGACGGCGGAGCAGCGCGTCCGCGGGGTCCTGGGGCTCTGCTACGGCGACCCCGCGCGGGTGACGCCCGAGGGGTTCCGACACGCCGTGGAGGAAATGGAGCGGCGGCTGCAACTGCCGTACTTCTGGGACGCGATGGCGCGCTCCGCGCGGGGGATCGTGAACGCGTACACCCTCGGCGGCCAGCACGCGCTGTGGCGCCAGGCCGAGCGCGTCCTGGCCCCGACGCTCCTGGTCTACGGCGGGCGTGACCAACTGGTCGGCTACCGCATGGCCCGGCGGGCGGCCCGTGCCTTCCGTGACTCCCGGCTGCTGACCCTGCCCGAGGCGGGGCACGTGGCGATGATGGAGTACCCGGATGTGGTGGCGCGGGCGTTCCGGGAACTGCTCGCGGAGGGGCATGATGGGGCGACCTCGCGTCAGGGCGGGGCTGTCGACGGGGGCGTGACCTTGAAGGGCGGCAATGCCGTGCATGATGAGGGCGCCATGACCGAGACCACGGGGAGCTGAGGCCCGAGTGGGACGCCACAGTCGCCGTGGACCCGCGCCGAAACGCGCGGTGACCGCGGAATCCGCCGGGAGGCGGAGGGGCGCACAGCAGGGCTCCGGCTCCCGGCCGGCTCCGGGAGGGCCCGGGGGGCCAGGAGGGGCCGACGGGGCGTCGGCCCGGGACGCTCCCCGGTACGCGGAGGGGACCTCGGGGTACGGGGGTCCGGCCCAGGGGGCTCAGGGACCGGTTTATGGGGCACCACCGCCTCAGGGAGCGCCTCGGTACGCGGACGGGACTCCGGCTCGCGGGGTCCCGAGGCTTCCCGACGGCACGCCCGCACACGGTTTTCCGCGGTATCCGGATGGGACTCCGGCTCAGGGAGTGCCTCGGTATCCGAACGGGCATCCGGCGCAGGCGGCGCCTCGGTTCGCGGACGGGACTCCGGCGCGTGGGGTCCCGCGCCATCCTGACGGGTCTCCGGCTCGGGGGGTGCCGCGCCATCCTGACGGGACCCCGGCTCGGGGCGTGCCCCGCTACCCCGACGGGACCCCGGCTCAGGGCGTACCGAGATACCCCGACGGCACCCCCGCGCACGGTTTTCCGCGGCTTCCCGACGGGACTCCGGCCCACGGCACCCCGCGTTTCCCCGACGGCACGCCCGCGCACGGCTTTCCGCAGGTGCGGGGCGGGCACCCGGAGCAGCGTGAACCCGGTGGCGGCTGGGGCGAGTTGAGGACCGGTACGGCGACCGGTCCCGTCATACCGCGACAGCGGCCCCCGGAGTTCCGGGGCGGGCCGCGGCCGGAGTACGTCGACGCCTTCGAGGACGCCGACGTCTTCACTCCCCGTGCCTCCGCCGACCCGTACAGCTCCGTCACCGACTGGTCCTCCGCCGCGGTCGGCGTACCCAGCGAGACCGACTCCGACCACCTCGCGCCGACCGGCGCACCGGTGTCCGCCAAGGGCTCCAAGGGGCGTGCCTTCACCGGTATCGCGGCCGCCGCCGTCACCACCGTCCTCGCGGTCGTGGTGGCCGGTCAGGTCGCGGACCAGCGCCAGGACGCCGAGGGGCGTCCGCAGGCGGCCACCGACCAGGCGCGCGACTCCCGGGACGCCGCCTCGCGCGGGGACGGGCGGCCGACGCCCTCCGAGCCGAACCAGGCGCCGCTGACGTACGAGCAGCAGATGGGCAGCACGTTCCCGCTCAGCGCTGAACTCTCCGGGTCGGGGAAGTTCGACGCGGTGAAGGGCGTCGACAAGGCGCCCGGCAAGGGGCGGAAGTACACGTACCGGGTCGACATCGAGCAGGGGCTCGGCCTCGACGGCGAGCTGTTCGCGCAGGCTGTGCACAAGACGCTGAACGACGACCGGAGTTGGGCGCACGACGGTGCCCGCACCTTCGAGCGCATCCACACCGGCAAGCCGGATTTCGTGATCACTTTGGCCAGCCCGGGCACGACGGCAAAGTGGTGCGCCAAGTCGGGCCTGGACACGACCGTGGACAACGTGTCGTGCGACTCCGCCGCCACCGAGCGCGTGATGATCAACGCCTATCGGTGGGCGCAGGGTTCGGAGACCTACGGCGACAAGATCCACGCCTACCGCCAGATGCTGATCAACCACGAGATCGGCCACCGGCTCGGGTTCTCCCATGTGACCTGCGACAAGGACGGCGACCTCGCCCCGGTCATGCAGCAGCAGACCAAGTTCCTCAAGCACGACGGGATCAGCTGCCGCCCCAATCCTTGGGCTTATCCGGGAAGTTGACGGCCCGCGTGCCGGGAGGTCGGCCGTGACCGAACGAAACGTAACTGCATGATCTCTTAGCGCGACGGAACGCTACCCGCACGGGAAAGTTACGACCGTTCACCCCTTTTGGTGGCGCGATGGACAACCGTCCGTCGCGCCACCGCCTTGTCCGCATACGTTCGTCCCGCTGCGAGCCGCCGGGTCAACGGCGGCTCCCCTTAAGGGAGATCGGGGGTGCACTCGTGCGCATCGGACTGCTTACGGAGGGTGGCTATCCGTATGTGAGCGGTGACGCCAGGCTCTGGTGCGACCGGCTCGTGCGCGGGCTCGGGCAGCACGAGTTCGACGTCTACGCGCTCAGCCGCAGCGAGCGCCAGGAGGAGGAGGGCTGGGTCCCGCTGCCGCCGCAGGTATGCCGGGTGCGCACCGCGCCGTTGTGGAGCGCGGAGGAAGACGGGGTGGTGTACGGCAGGCGTGCGCGCCGGCGCTTCGTCGAGCATTACGGCGCGCTGGCGGATGTGCTGTGCGCCGGGGGAGAGGGCCCGCGGGCCGGGGACGCGCGCTCCGGGGGCGTGTCGGCTGCTGAGGCGGACCGTTTCGGCAGTGCGCTGTACGGGCTCGCGGAGCTGGCACGCGACGAGGGAGGCCTGGCGGGCGCGCTGCGCTCCGAAACCGCCGTACGCGCCCTGGAGCGCGCCTGCCGTGCACCGGGCGCCCTCCGCACGGCGCGCACGGCGCGCGTCCCCGAACTGCTCACCGTCGCGGCGCATCTGGAACGCGCCCTGCGCCCCCTCTCGCTCGACTGGTACGAGGGCGACAGCCTGGGCGCGGTCGACCTCTGCCACGCGGCCTCCGGCGGCCCCGCGGCCCTCCCCGGGCTCCTCGCCCGGCACTTCTTCGGCGTACCGCTCCTGGTGACGGAGTACGGCGTGCGGCTGCGCACGCACTACCTCGCCGCCGGGGACGCCCCGCCCGCGGTGCGCGCGCTGCTCGCCGCCTTCCACGGCCGCCTCGCCGCCGAGATCTACGCGCGCGCGGAGGTCATCACCCCGGGCAACGCCCACGCCCGCCGCTGGCAGGAGCACTGCGGCGCCGACCGCGCCAAGCTGCGCACCGTCTACCCCGGCATGGACGCCTCCCGCTTCTCCGAGGTCGGCGAAGGCCCCGACAGCGCGGACCCCGAGACTCTGGTGTGGGTCGGCCGGGTGGAGCCCACCAAGGACCTCGTCTCCCTGCTGCACGCCTTCGCCGAGATCCGCAAGGAGGAGCCCAAGACCCGGCTGCGCATCGTCGGGGCGCCCTCCGCGGGTGAGGGCGAGGCGTACCTCGGCCACTGCAAGGCGCTGGCCGCGCAGCTCTTCCCCGACGAGGCGGACGGTCTGCACGCCGTCGGCGACAACCCCGTCTCCTTCGAGGAGATCGGCGGCCCGGAACTGCCGACGTCCGCCGACGCGTACGCCGCGGGCGCCGTGACCGTGCTGTCCAGCGTGGTCGAGGGCTTCCCGATCAGCCTGGTCGAGTCGATGCTCTGCGGCCGGGCCACGGTCTCCACGGACGTGGGCGCGGTGGTGGAGGTCATCGGCGGGACCGGGCTCGTGGTGCCCCCGCGCAATCCGCGGGCGCTCGCGGAGGCGTGCGTGGCGCTGCTGCGCGACCCCGAGCGCCGTGAGCGCCTGGGCGCGGCCGCACGCGCGCGTGCCCTCGAACTGTTCACCGTCGAGCAGAACGTCGCGGCATTTCACGGCATTTACCTGGAGATCGTCGCGCGCTGCCCGGTACGCCGGGTGGTCCTGGACGAGACCGGCGAACCCCTGCCGTTCGCCGTACCCGCCGAGGCCCATGTCCCCGGCCGCTGGACCGGTCCGGCGGTGCGTCTGATGGCCCGCGGCCGCCCCGGCTGGGCGGCGGGGCCGCCGGTACGGGCGACCTCCCGGGTGGCCGTGGAGGGCGCGCGATGAGCGGGCTCGGCGAACTGGACCGCCCCGGGACACCCGACAGCCCCGGCGGCTGGGACGAGCGGTCCCGGGAGTGGGCGGCGGGGCAGGACGACGTACCGGAACAGCCCGCCTCCGGGCCGGTCACGGACGTACTGGGGCCGGAGGTACCGGGGCCGGACGTACCGGGGTCAGACGTACCAGGGCCGGACCGGTCGGTCGTGCCGCCCGCGCGCCCGCGCCGCACCGCCGTGGACCCCGTGAAGGCGCTGATGCACCGTCACCGCGAGCTGTGCGAACGGGCCGTGGACCCCCTGGAGATCGCCGCGGGCCTGGAGGCGCACGGCGTCACCGACCGCACGGCGGCCCGCTTCCGGCACCGGGACGTGTTCTCACTCGCCGAGGAGCTGTACGCGCGCGTGCCCCGCGACGAGGACGCGCCGTCGCGCACCACCGTGCCGAGCGCCCCCCGGGCGCGGGCCGACTGGGCGCTGCTCGCCCTGCTCCCCGGAGCGCTCGGCGCGGCGACCGTGGCGGGAGCGCGGTTCACCGAAGGACAGCTCCGGCTGATCGTCGCCGCCGTGGGCACCCTGGCCGTCGCCCTCGCCGTACGCGCGGCCCTGTCCCGCGGCCCGCTGCGCCTGGCCGACCGCACCGCGCGCCCCACCGGCGGCTGGACGTGCTGGCTGATCGCCTACGCCGCCCTCGGCGACGCCCTGCTCCGCGCGGCCCTGACCGGCGGCCCGGACGCCCCGCCCACGGCGGCCCCGGCCGGAGTCCTGGCCCTCGCCCTCTCCTGCGCCCCCGCCCTCTGGTGCGCCCACCTCTTCACCGCCCGCGCCCGCCGCAGGCTCGCCGCCAGCCGGGGCCTGGAGGAGTACGCGACCTCCGTACAGCCCCTGCTGCTCGGCACATTCGCCCTGTACCTCGCGGCCCTCACCGGCCTGCTCGCGCTCTGCGGCGCCGGCCTCGGCGAACCCGTCGCGTACGCCCAGTCGCTCACGTTGGGCGCCCTGCTGCTGCTCGCCCGGCTGCTCGCCGCGCACGGCTTCACCCACGCCCCCGCGCGGGTCCTCGCCGTCACGGCGGGCGCCGAGGCACTGGCGCTCGCCGCGGTCTTCGCTGCCCGTCTGCCCGGCTGCGACGTCCTGGCCGTGCCCGTGGAAACGCTCGTCACCGCGTGGGGCACGGGCGCCGTCCCGGCGCTCGCCTGCGGCACGGGCGCCCTGACCCTGCTCATCCACTCCAGCCGAACCCTGACCCGAGCCTCGGCCCACGCCACGCCGGACGCGTCGTGCTGACGCGTCCCGCGCGTACGAGCGCGTGCCCCCACCGCGCGCCCCGTCCGCCGCAGGCACCCCGCACCATCCCTCCGAAGGAGAACCCCACATGATCACCTCCCGACCCGAACCCTCGGCCCCGGGAGCGGCGCGATGAGAGTCCTGCTGATCGGAGCCAACGGCTACCTCGGCCGCTACGTCGCCGACCGGTTGCTCGCCGACCCGGCCGTCCAGCTCACCGCCCTCGGCCGCGGCGACGACGCCGACGTCCGTTTCGACCTCGCGTCCGGCAGCCCCGGCGCCCTCACCCGCTTCCTCGACGCGGTGCACCCGGGCGTCGTCATCAACTGCGCGGGCGCCACCCGCGGCGGCGCCCGCGAACTCACCCGGCACAACACCGTCGCCGTCGCCACGGTCTGCGAGGCGCTGCGGCGCAGCGGCTGCGGGGCCCGGCTGGTGCAGATCGGCTGCGGCGCCGAGTACGGGCCCAGCCAGCCCGGCTCCTCCACGGCCGAGGACGCCGTGCCGCGGCCCGGCGGCCCGTACGGCGTGAGCAAGCTCGCCGCCACCGAACTCGTCCTCGGCTCCGGCCTGGACGCGGTGGTGCTGCGGGTCTTCTCCCCGGCCGGTCCGGGTACGCCCGCGGGCTCCCCGCTCGGCCGGCTCGCCGAGGCCATGCGGCGCGCGATGCAGTCCGGCGACGGCGAGCTCAAGCTCGGCGGACTCGGCGCCCAGCGCGACTTCGTCGACGTCCGCGACGTCGCCCGCGCGGTGCACGCCGCCTCCCTGTCCGCCGCGCAGGGCGTCATCAACATCGGCTCCGGACGCGCCGTACGGCTCCGTGACGCCGCGGCCGTCCTCGCGCGCGTGGCCGGGTACGGCGGCGCCCTCCACGAACTCGACGGCCCGCCCGGGCCGCTGCGGGCGACCATCGGCCACCCGCGCTCCGAGTCCGACCACGCCACGCCCGTCGCGTTCCCGTACCCGGACGGCTGCGGCAGCTGGCAGCAGGCCGATGTGCGCACCGCGCGCGACCGGCTCGGCTGGCGGCCGCGGATCAATCTCGAAGAATCCCTGGCAGACATCTGGATGGAGGCGGCATGCCGCATCTGACCAGCACCAAACCCAGTACCTGGGTCACCGACCTGCACATCGGCCTCGGTGTCCCCGGCCTCGCCCACCCCCTCGTCGCGCCCGCCGAATGGGCCGAGCTGGCCCGCCCCGGCACCCCCGTCCACTGGGCGGTGCTCGACGTCTCCGACGGACCCGGCAGCCGCCCCGACCCGCACTGCCTCCAGGCCGCCGCCCGGCTGCACACCGCCGGGGTGCGGATCCTCGGCCGCCTGGACACCGCGCACGGCGCCCGCTCCTTCGAGGAGGTGATCTCCGAGGCGCACCGGTACGTCGACTGGTACCGGGTCGACGGCTTCCTTCTGGACCGCTGTCCCACGGAGCGGACGGCGCTCCCGGAGATCCGGCGCGCCCTCACCACCCTCCGGGCGCTGCGTGACAACGCCCACATCGTCCTCGGCCACGGCACGCACCCCTACCCCGGCTACGCCGAGTGCGCCGACCAACTGGTCACCTTCTCCGGGCCGTGGAGCGAGTACCGCTGGTCGCAGGTGGCGGAGTGGACGGCGGACTATCCCCCGGACCGCTTCTGCCACTTCGTCCACGGAGTGCCGCGCGGCCACCTGGAGGAGGCGCTGCGCGTGGCCCGCTGGCAGGGCGCCGCCACCATCTGGTTCACCGACCGGACGGACCGCGGCGGGCGCGGCGACCCGTGGGAGGCCATGCCCGGCTACTGGGACGAAATCGTCTCGCGGATCGGAACAGGTGTCTCGGAATGAAAAAGGCCATGGCACTGTTACGGAGAGAACAACCGTAGTGATGAACCGACCAACGGAGCCCCCGTGTCGCTGCCACCCCTGGTCGAGCCAGCTCCTGAGCTCACCGTAGACGAGGTCCGCAGGTACTCCCGCCACCTGATCATTCCCGACGTGGGGATGGACGGGCAGAAGCGGCTCAAGAACGCCAAGGTGCTGTGTGTCGGCGCCGGCGGCCTGGGCTCGCCGGCGCTGATGTACCTGGCCGCCGCGGGCGTCGGCACCCTCGGCATCGTGGAGTTCGACGAGGTCGACGAGTCGAACCTGCAGCGCCAGATCATCCACAGCCAGTCGGACATCGGCCGCTCCAAGGCCGAGTCCGCCCGTGACTCCGTCAAGGGCATCAACCCGTACGTGGACGTGATCCTTCACGAGGAGCGGCTCGAAGCCGACAACGTGATGGACATCTTCAGCCAGTACGACCTGATCGTCGACGGCACGGACAACTTCGCCACGCGCTACCTGGTGAACGACGCCTGCGTGCTGCTGAACAAGCCGTACGTGTGGGGCTCGATCTACCGCTTCGACGGCCAGGCGTCGGTCTTCTGGTCCGAGCACGGCCCCTGCTACCGCTGCCTCTACCCGGAGCCCCCGCCGCCGGGCATGGTCCCCTCCTGCGCCGAGGGCGGCGTCCTGGGCGTGCTCTGCGCGTCCATCGGCTCCATCCAGGTCACCGAGGCCATCAAGGTCCTCACCGGCACCGGTGAGCCGCTGGTCGGCCGCCTGATGATCTACGACGCCCTGGAGATGCAGTACCGCCAGGTGAAGGTCCGCAAGGACCCCAACTGCGCCGTCTGCGGCGAGAACCCGACGGTCACCGAGCTCATCGACTACGAGGCGTTCTGCGGCGTCGTCTCCGAGGAGGCCCAGGAGGCAGCCGCCGGTTCGACGATCACTCCCAAGCAGCTCAAGGAGTGGATCGACGACGGCGAGAACATCGAGATCATCGATGTCCGCGAGGTCAACGAGTACGAGATCGTCTCCATCCCGGGCGCCAAGCTGATCCCGAAGAACGAGTTCCTCATGGGCACCGCCCTGGAGAGCCTCCCGCAGGACAAGAAGATCGTCCTGCACTGCAAGACGGGCGTCCGCAGCGCCGAGGTCCTCGCGGTCCTGAAGTCCGCGGGCTTCGCCGACGCGGTCCACGTCGGCGGCGGCGTCATCGGCTGGGTCAACCAGATCGAACCGGAGAAGCCGGTCTACTGACCACCGGCCCCGCCGACCGGTGGGACTGAGAAAGCCCACGGCTCCGAACTGCTCGGACGCCGTGGGCTTTCTGCCGTTGCGGGTCGGTGTCGGCTGGCTCCTGGGCTGGGTTCAGTGACGTTCACCTGGGGCAATGGACAGGGGCCCGGATGGCCTTCACTGTCAGATCCCTGGTGAACGATCCCTGGCATGGCATGCCCAGGCGCTGACCGGGCAGCCTGGCCGACCTTGCAGCCGGACTGTCGGCGAATCCGGCCGGTGACGACGGCGAGCACTACACGTGCACACACAGCACCCCGGCTCCGAACGAGTCACCGTCTGGGGAGAATCAGGGCATGGGCAAGCCAGACTTGAACGACCGGCTCTGTTCGCTGTGGGAGGCGCACCGGCGGGCGCCGTTCCCCGGCGGCTTCCGTGGTGTGGACGTCGCAGGGGTGGAGCTGATCCTGCTTGACTCAAGTGTTGCGGGTCTGGTCATGCAGGAGCTGAGAGGCGGGCTGGGGGATGACGACGTCGCGATCCTCTGGGCCTGCATCACGGACCTCGACAAAGTCTTGCCCCTGATCGATGACGAGTACTGCAGGGACTACTACGCACGCCTGCGGGTCCTGGCCGAGCTTGTCGCACCGAGGTACACACCCAGCGCAATCTGAGGTTTTCATCCGCTCCCACGTCAGGTCGGTGGAGTTGGGCCCGACGGGCGGGGGTCCCAGGCACCTCGGGTGGCCGGGACCCCCGTTGGCGTCAGTCGCAGACCTTGCCGTACTTCGGGGTCGTGCCCGAGAGCAGGTAGTCCTCGATCGTGGTGTCGATGCAGGAGCTGCCGCTGCCGTAGGCGCCGTGGCCCTCGCCCTGCCAGGTGAGGAGTATGCCCACGCCCTTGCCCAGTTCGTTCGCCATCTCGCGGGCGCCCTCGTAGGGGGTGGCCGGGTCGCCGGTGTTGCCGACGACCAGGATGGGGGAGGCGCCGGGTGCGCTCACCTCGGGGGTGTCGTGCTGGCCGGGGACCGGCCAGTCGTGGCACCAGCCGGCCGTGTCCCAGCCCAGGAACGGGCCGAACACCGGTGAGATCTTCTCGAACTCGGGCAGCAGTGCCTTGGTCTCCTCGACGGTCGGGCGCTGCTTGGCGTCCAGGCACGATATGACCCGCTGCGAGTGGGTGCCTGTGCCGTAGCGGCCCGACGCGTCACGCTCGTTGTAGTCGTCGGCGAGGCTCAGCAACTGTGAGCCGTCCCCCGCCTCGGCCGCCTTCAGGGCGCTGGTCAGCGTCGGCCAGCCGGACTCGCTGTACAGGGGCAGCACGATGCCGGTGATGGCCAGTGTCTGGGTCAGCTTGCGGTCGGAGGAGGTCGGAAGGGGGTTCGCGTCGATGCGCTTCAGCAGGTCGGCGATCTTCTGCGTGCCCTGCTGCGGGTCCTGCCCGGTGGACTTCAGGTAGTTGTTGAGCGCCCGCTGGAAGCCCCTGGCCTGGTTCTTGGCGTGGTCCACCGAGTCCGCGCTCGGGTCGACGACCGCGTCCAGGACCAGCCGCCCCACCTTCTTGGGGAACAAGTGGGCGTACACGCCGCCCAGTTCGGTGCCGTAGGAGATGCCGAAGTAGTGCATCTTCTCGTCGCCGAGGACCTGGCGCATCAGGTCCATGTCGCGGGCGGTGTCAGTGGTCGACACATGGGACATCAGCTTCCCGGCCGACTTCGCGCAGCCCTTGCCGAAGTCGGCGGCGTCCTCGAAGTAGGCCGTCTCCTCGGCCGGGGTGTCCGGGGTGGAGTCCACGCTCTCGGCGGCAGCGATCTCCTGGTCGCTGCGGCACCGCACGCCCTCGCTGGCGGCGACCCCGCGCGGGTCGAAGCTCACCAGGTCGTAGCGCTTGTGCAGGTCGGAGGCGAGGGAGGCGTAGTACGGCATGAACGACACACCCGAGCCGCCGGGCCCGCCGAAGTTGAACAGCAGCGAGCCGATGCGGTCGTCACCGGTCGCCTCGGAGCGGATCAGCGCGATGTCGATCGTCTCGCCCGCCGGCTCCGACCAGTCCAGCGGCGCCTTCAGCGTCGCGCACCGCCAGTCGTCCCCCGGCGCTTCGGAGTCGTCGGTGGCCTCGCACTCCTTCCAGTCCAGCTTCTGGGAGGTCAGGGAGGCGGGCAGCCGAGGATCGGCGGCGGCCGTGGGGCTCTTGCCCTCGCTCTTCTCGCCGCTCTTGCCGTCCTCGTCGCCTCCCGAGCTGCACCCGGTGACCAGTAGTGCGGTGGCGGCGGTCAGTGCCGCCCACCGTGCGAAACGTGCCATGTGTACTCCCCCCGTCGTGGGCCTTCCGCGCCGTGCTGCGGATGGCGGTCAGGCCATAGTAGGCATAGTCCACGCATCCCGTTCCGGCCTGTGGATAACCTTCTGACCTGCGGTTTTGCTCAGGCTTCCGATTCGTTCAGGTGCAGACCGTCCCGGCCGGGGGCACCTTGCCCTCCAGCAGGTAGCCGTTCACCGCGCTCTGCACGCACCGGTTCCCGCTGTCGTAGGCGCCGTGCCCCTGCCCCTTGTACGTAAGCTCGACCCCCACCCCCTCACCCAGCGCCCGCACCATCTTCCGGGCCCCCTCGTACGGGGTGGCCGGGTCGCCGGTGTTGCCGACGACGAGGATCGGCGCCGCCCCGGGCGCGCTCACGTCCGGGTGGTCGGCGGCGCCGGGCACGGCCCAGTCGGTGCAGCTGAGCATGCCCCAGGCCAGGTAGTCGCCGAACAGCGGGGAGGCCGCCCGGAACTCCGGGAGCTTCGACTCGACGAACTCGGTGGTGTACCGCGGCTTGTCGTCGGCGCAGTTGATCGCCACGTTGGCGGCGGTGATGTTGCTGTACTCGCCGTTCTCGTTGCGGCCGTTCATGGAGTCGGACAGCAGCATCAGGATCCTGCCGTCGCCGTCGTACGCCTGCTCAAGGCCCTGGGTCAGGTACTCCCAGAAGTCCTGCGAGTAGAGGGCCTGCGCGATGCCGTTGGTCGCCGCGGTCTGGGTCAGGTCGCGCGGGAAGATGCCGGGCAGCGGCTTGCGGTCGAGGTCCGCCAACAGCTTGGCGATACGGTCCTTCACGTCCTGCGCGGTGTCGCCGATCGGGCAGTCCTCGACCTTGGAGGTGCAGTCCTCGGCGAAGTTGTCGAGCGCCCGCTGGAACCCGCGGGCCTGGCCGAGCGACCCCTGCTCGGGGGTCTGCGTCGGGTCGACGACCGCGTCGAAGACGGCCCTCCCGACCCGCTTGGGGAACAGATGGGCGTACACGCCGCCCAGTTCGGTGCCGTAGGAGATGCCGAAGTAGTACAGCTTGTCGTCGCCGAGGACCTGGCGCATCAGGTCCATGTCGCGGGCCGCGTCGGTGGTGCGCACCTGCGGCAGGACCTTCCCGGAGTTCTCCTCGCAGGCCGCGTTGAACTCCTTGGTGTTGTCCAGCAGTTCGGTGCGCTCCTCGGCGTCGTCGGGGGTCGCGTCCTGCTGGAAGTAGGCGTCGAGCTGCTGGTCGTTCTCGCACTCCACGGGGGCGCTGCGGCCCACCCCGCGCGGGTCGAAGCTGACCAGGTCGTACCGGGTGCGCAGGGCCGCGTAGTCCTCGCCGAACGCGGGCAGCGTGGTGACGCCCGAGCCGCCGGGGCCGCCGAAGTTGAACACCAGCGAGCCGATCCGCTCGCTCGCTCTGCCGCTGGACTCGGCGCGGATCAGCGCCAGGTCGATCGTGTCGCCCTCGGGGTCGTCCCAGTCGAGCGGCGCCTTCATGGTGGCGCACTGCCACTGGTCCCCGTCGGGCAGCGGCGAGGGGGGATTGCCGCCGCCCTCGGCCTGGGAGGGGGCCGGGCAGTCCTCCCAGTCGAGCTTCTGGGCCGTCAGGTCCTCGTCCTCGGAATCGTCGCCGCCGCACCCCGCCAGCAGGGAGGACAGCAGCACGGTGGCGGTCAGGACGGCAGCGCGCAGGCGGGCGGGGTTCGGCATGATCCCATCCTGCGGTGGGGCAGCACCGGGCGCTCGGGGCGCGGTCCGTACGAGGTACGGACCCGAGGCGGTCGCGCTACAGCGCGCCCTTGCGTGTGAGGTGGCTGAACGCCAGGTATCCCGGCAGGACCGGCAGCCACAGGGTCAGCAGCCGGAACAGCAGCACCGCCGGGGCGGCGACCTCGCTGGGCAGGCCGACGGCGATCAGACCGACGGTCAGGGTCGCCTCGACCGCGCCCACACCGCCGGGGGTCGGGGCGGCGGAGCCGAGCGCGTTGCCCGCGAGGAAGACGACGGCGACGCTGGCGATGCTGATCGAGGTCTGCTCGTTGCCGAACGCGCGGATGGAGGCGTCCAGGCACATCACGAAGCAGGCCGTCAGCAGCAGCATGCCGCCGATGCCGGTGATCAGCTTCTGCGGCCGCTGGAGCACGTCGAGCATCCGCGGGACGACACCCGCGAAGAGCGACCGCACGCGCGTGACGACGAATTTGCGCAGGAACGGCACCGACGTCACCACGAGCACCAGCACCGCCACCGTCAGCAGACCCGCGATGACGGTCCGGGACGGCGACAGCGACGGCGTCTTCTCCGTACCCGTCAGATAGCCGAAGGCCAGCAGCATCAGGATGTGGCAGCCGAGCCCGAACAACTGCGAGGCGCCCACACTGGCCACCGCGAGGCCCGGGCGCACTCCCGAGCGCTGCAGGAAGCGCGTGTTGAGCGCCACGCCGCCGACCGCGGCCGGGGCGACGATCTTCACGAAGGACCCGGCGACCTGTGCCGCCACCGTCCGCAGGAACGGCACCCGCTCCGGCACGAACCCGAGCAGCGACAGTGCCGCCGCGAAGTAGCTGGCCGCGGAGAAGAGCACGGCCGCGGCGACCCAGCCCCACTCGGCGTTGGACACCAGGGGGCCGAACTCGATGTGGGTGAGCTGGGTCAGCAGGTAGTACGCGCCGAAGGCGCCGGCGATGAAGCTGATCAGCGTGCGCGGCCGGACACGTTCGAGGCGGGCCGGTTCGACCGGCGCCTGCGGCCTGATCCGCAGTACCTCGTGCCGGATCTGGGTGAGCAGGTCCTCCTCGCGGGCCTCCTCGATGGCCTCGTCGATGGCCCGCTTCTCGGCCCGTGCCTGCGCCCGTACGGTCTTCTTGTCGGCCTTCTCCAGCACGGGCACGTCGTCCCCGGAAGCCTCCGCGCGGGCCTGCTTGGCCAGCCGGGACGCCTCCAGGACCGCCTCGCGCTCGCGTTCCGCGCGCTCCCGGCCCAGTCTGCGCAAGGTCGCGCGCGTGCCGCGGGTCAGAGCGATGGGCTGGAGCATCGGCAGGCAGTCGGCCACGGTGTCCGGGCCGAGGACGCGGACCGCTGAGGCGACGGCGCGCTCGGCGCCCACGCGGAGGCCGAGCGTCGTGACGAGCTGGGCGATGTCCATGCGCAGCAGGAGGTCACCGGCCGCGATCTCGCCGCCGCGCAGATCGGTGAGGATCACCTTGCCGGAACGATCCACCAGAATCGCGTCGCCCGCGAGCCTGCGGTGCGCGATACGCCGGGACTGCAGCGCCCGTACCTGGTGCCAGGTGTTGCGCAGCAGTTCGTCGGTGATCTCCTCGTCCGGCAGGGAGTCCAGGGTGCGCCCGCCGGTGTGCTCGTAGACCAGCATCACCGCGTCGGGGCCCAGCTCGGAGGTGGCGATCAGCTTGGGCGCGTTGGCGCCGGCCGCGATGGCCGCGTAGGCGAGCAGCGCCTCCTGCTCCAGGGCCTGGCGCAGCGACTGGAGGCTGCGGCGGGTGGCGAAGCCGCGCAGGGTGAGGTTGCGCCAGACGCGGTAGAAGAAGCCCTGGGCCTGCTGTTCCCGGTCGACGACCGTGACGTCCAGCGGCGGGCCGTCCTCCAGGGTGACGAAGTATCTCCGGCCGCGGTCACCGCTGTCGGCCTGCTCAGGGGTCTCGTCGCGGGCCGCGCTCACCGGGCGGAACCCGACGGTCCGCAGGCCCGCCATCAGCGTCCGGCCGGTCGGGCGGACATTGGGGGAGCCGACCGCGTACAGCGTGCCGTACGCCACGGACCAGCCGATCAGCACCGTGAGGATGATCGAGAACGGTGTGGTGTACCCGGTGACCAGCATCGAGAAGGCGTCGAGCATCAGCACGATCCACAGCACCGCGCGCCAGCGCGGTCTGCGGGACATGCCGACCGCCGTCATGTACGCGATGACCGGGGCCAGATAGCCGTGCACCGGGTCGGTGAGGGCGTTGAGATCACCGGGGGAGGGCTGGGTCAGCGCCTCCTGGATGGAGTCGGGAGCGGCCTCGGCGACCCAGAGGTCGGTGGCGAGTGTCACACCGTGCGCCAGTACGGCGGCGAGCACACCGTCGGCGATGCGCAGCCCGTCGCGCTTGATCAGCCGTTCGATCGCGAAGGCGACGGGGACCAGCAGGATCGCGATGCTGGAGGCCAGCCCCGCGATCTTGATGAGCAGGTCCGGCGCCTGTCCGGTGCCCTTGTTGATGTCCTGTTCGAGGCCGGAGGTGGTGCCGTGCGCGAACGCGGCGACCGCGATAAGGACGGCCACGGCGAGCACGCCCACCAGCAGCCGCATGAGGTCGGAGGGACGGTGCACGCGCGCGGGGAGCAGCGGCTCGTCGCCCTCCACCGCGTCGGCGGGCGGCTCGCCGTACATGGGGGGCCGGTCGTCGTCCGTGGCCGCGCCCTTCCTGTCGTCGGGGCCGTCGGGGCGCGACGAAGCCTCAGAGGTGCTCTCCGCGTCCTCGGGGTGCACACCCTGCTGCTTCATCGTCTCTTCTTGATCTCGTATCAACGGTCACCGCCCGCATGATGGTGGCATGCCCCACCGACACGCGGGGGCGTCAGGGTGCAGATACGGGCCGCACAGTCTGCCGGATGCGCTGCCTCGGGGCGAGGGGCACGCACCGTGAGCGGCCCGTCACATTGTCGGTGGGGTGGTGCAGGATGGGACGGATGAGCGAGGAGATCCTTCCGGAGGACGCCCGCCCGGAGTACGAGGACGCCCGCGCGGAGTACGCGGACGCGCTGCCCGAGTACGCCGAGCGGGTCCTTGAGGTCGCCGAACTGATCCCGCCCGGGCGCGTCATGACCTACGGGGATGTCGCGGAGTGGCTTCAGGGGGGCGGCCCGAGACAGGTCGGCCGGGTGATGGCCCTGTACGGCGGCGCCGTGCCCTGGTGGCGGGTCGTCCGCTCGGACGGGGTGCTTCTGCCCGGGCACGAGCTGCGGGCGCTCGGTCACTACCGCGCCGAGGGCACGCCCCTGCGGGAGGCGGGCCGGACCGCCGAGGGCCACCTGCCGCGCCTGGACATGAAACGGGCGCGCTGGGACGGCGGCGGACGGACGGAAGGTCACACCTGAAAGCTTCCGCCATTCGACGGGCCGCGGTGTGACCTGTGATCCGTACGGGGGAACAGGGGCACATGCGTGGCATGACGTACGTTCGTGAGTCGAGGGACTCATGTGGCGCGAGCGCACCGAGGGATGAATCGGAAGCCCTGCTTCCGGTCGGTCCGGCGGCGTAGCGTCGGCTGCACGCGTCCCCCTCATCCCGCCGCCACCGCTCTTACCGCGCGGTGCCCGGCCGACCAGCACACCCACCAGGACCGGCGAACCACGTGAGCTCCTCTTCCTCCACCGGACGCCTGTCGCACCCCCAGGTGCGACAGGGGAGCCGTGGCGCTTACCGACTGGTGCGTACCCCGCCGGCCAGAGTGGACCCCCCTCTTCTGGACGCGGCACAGCGCTCCGTGGTTGAGCACGAGACCGGACCGTTGCTCGTTCTCGCAGGTCCGGGCACCGGCAAGACCACCACGCTGGTGGAGTCCGTGGCCCGCCGGATCGCCGGGGGCACCGACCCGGCGCGCATCCTGGTGCTCACTTTCAGCCGCAAGGCGGCCGTCGAACTGCGCGACCGCATGGCGCTGCGCACCGGCGCGGCGCGCGCCCCGCAGGCGACCACCTTCCACTCGTTCTGCTACGCCCTGGTCCGCGCCCACCAGGACTCCGACCTGTTCGTGGAGCCGCTGCGGCTGCTGTCCGGCCCCGAGCAGGACGTGGCCGTACGCGAACTGCTCGCGGGCCAGCCCGACCTGGAGCGGCTCGGCCTCGCCCATGTGCGCTGGCCCGACGAACTGCGCGCCTGCCTGACCACCCGGGGCTTCGCCGACGAGGTCCGCGCGGTCCTCGCCCGCAGCCGCGAGCTGGGCCTCGGACCCGACGCCCTGGACGCCTTCGCCCGCCGCATCGGCCGCCCCGACTGGCGCGCCGCCGCCGCCTTCCTCGCCGAGTACCTCGATGTCCTCGACCTCCAGGGCGTCCTCGACTACGCCGAACTCGTCCACCGCGCGGTGCTGCTCGCCCGGCGCCCCGAGGTCGGCCACCGGCTCGCCGGGCAGTACGACGCCGTGTTCGTCGACGAGTACCAGGACACCGACCCGGCCCAGGTCCGCCTGCTGCACGCGCTCGCCGGCGGCGGGCGCACCCTGGTCGCCTTCGGCGACCCCGACCAGTCGATCTACGCCTTCCGGGGCGCCGATGTGAACGGCATCCTCGACTTCCCGCGCGCCTTCCCGCGCGTGGACGGCCGCCCGGCGCCGGTCGCGGTGCTGCGCACCTCCCGCCGCTCCGGCGCCGCCCTGCTGGCGGCGACCCGGCTGCTGACCCAGCGGATGCCGCTCACCCGCCTGCCCGCCGACAAGGTCCGCGCCCACCGCGAACTCGCCCCCATAAGGGACGGCGGCCGCGTCGAGGTGTACACGTACCCGACGCCCGGCACGGAGCTGGACAACATCGCCGACATCCTGCGCAGGGCACATCTGGAGGACGGCGTCCCCTGGAGCGAGATGGCCGTCCTGGTACGCGCCGGGTCCCGCACCATCCCGGCGGTGCGCCGCGCCCTCACCGCGGCGGGCGTCCCGCTGGACATCGACGGCGACGACCTGGCCCTGCGCCACGAACCGGCGGTGGCGCCCTTGCTGACGGCCCTGCGCGCGGTGGCGGAGGCCGAGGCGGGGCGGAGCGAGCGGACGCCCGCCGAGGAGGACGACGCCCCCGACACCTCTCCCTGCTGGCTCGACACCGAGACCGCCCTCACCCTGCTCACCTCCCCCCTCGCCGGCATGGACGCCGCCGATCTGCGGCGCCTCGGCCGCGCCCTGCGCGACGAGGAGCGGGCCGCCGGGGTCGCCCTGCCGCCGCCGTCGGACGAGCTCCTCGCGCGGGCGCTCGCCGAGCCCGAACGCCTGGTCGCGCACGACCCCGTGTACGCGCGGGGCGCGCAGCGGCTCGGCGCGCTCCTGCGCAAGGCCCGCGAGACCCTCGCGGGCGGCGGTACGGCC
>NZ_FLSP01000121.1 GCF_900091315.1 Streptomyces sp. DI166 | reverse complement strand
GCCCGCGCCGCCACCAGCAGCAGCTCCGCCTTGCGCGTGGACTGCCCGCCGATCTCGTCCAGCACCCCGATCGCCGCGTCCGCCTCCGCCAGCGCCTCCGGGGCGAGCCCCGCCGCCATCAGCACCTCGCAGCGCCGGATGTCCAGCATGAACGTCGGCGTGCCCAGCTTCGCGTACCGCTCCTCCGCCTCGTCCAGCAGCCGCAGCGCCGCCGGGATGTCCCCCGACCGGAACGCCGCCAGCCCCCGGCTCTCCACCGCGTCCGCCTTGTCGTGCTCCTGGCCGGTGGTCTCCCACAGCGCCTCGGCCGCCGTGAAGTCCGCGTCCGCCCGCTCCACCGCGCCCAGCGCCAGATGCACCGTCGCCCGCAGCGTCAGCGCCCGCGCCGTCCAGATCACGTCGTCCGCCTGCCGCAGCACCGGGATCGCCCGCCGCACGTCCTCCAGCGCCTCCCGGTGGTGCCCCAGCACCCACCACACGTACGCCCGCCGGTACAGCACCCGCGCCCGCGTGTGCCCGGCACCGCGCGCGATCCCCCGCTCGAACGCCGCCAGCCCCTGCCGGGTACGCCCCGCGTGCACCAGCGCCACGCCCAGCGTGCCCAGCACGTCCGCCTCCCGCTCCGCGGAATCGGCGCGCGCGGCGAGATCGCGGGCCCGGCGCAGATGGTCCAGCGCGAGGCGCATGTCGCCGAAGTCCCGCTGCCAGATACCGATCACCTGGTGCGCCACCGAGGCGTGCAGCGGTGGGGGATCGGCACCCAGCACCCGCTCGGCCCCGGCCAGCGCCTCCCCGGGAGCGGCGAACACCTTCGGCAGCAATTCGAGAACCGAGTCGCTTCCCGCTGTCACTCCACGGATGGTAGTGGTGCACGTTGCCGACCACACAGGTTTGGCGCTGTATCAATCCGCG
Organism: Streptomyces sp. DI166; assembly: GCF_900091315.1. Classification (GTDB taxonomy): domain Bacteria; phylum Actinomycetota; class Actinomycetes; order Streptomycetales; family Streptomycetaceae; genus Streptomyces; species Streptomyces fuscus. Next base: position 19,858 of record NZ_FLSP01000121.1, on the reverse strand, counting down.
GCCCGGCGACTCTGTCTGACGACTGTCGCCTCAGGGGGAGGACACGCCATGGCACCACAGCGATTCCACGAGCAGTTCGAGCAGATCCAACGCTCCATGCCCGACGTCCCGTTGGCGATGGGCCCGGACGACTCCGCCGAGTTCCTCTACGAGAAGGGTGTCGTCCTCGCCCGGGACGGCGAGGAGGCCCGCGTCGTCGAGGACACGGTCCGTCAGCACTTCACCACCTTCGCCGGGCTCACCGCCGACCATGTACGCCGGGCGAGCCCGGAGACCAACCGCTCCGGCATCACCCGCATCCAGGTCGGCGACCCCGGCCAGGGCGACCGGAGCGGGGACCCGGCCGTCGCGGGCGCCCTGCACGCACTGCGCGCCACCGAGGGCCGGGCCGGACGGCGCCTGGTCAGCCGCAACCACGTGGTGTCCATCGCGGTCAACGCCTGCCCCGGCGACGAACCCGTACCGGCCCCGCTCACCCAGCAGCCCAACCCGGCCGCAGCGGAGGGCACTTACGACCCCGACACCGCCGTCGGAGTCCTCGTCGTCGACACCGGACTGATGCGCGACTACAGCTCCTACCCCCTGCTCGCACACACCGACGGCGACCTCCAGGTCAAGGAGTGCGACGACGACGGGATCCTCCAGCAGTACGTCGGACACGGCACGTTCATCGCCGGACTCGTCGCCGCCGTCGCCCCCAACACCGGGATCACCGTCCGCAACACCCTCAACGACGCGGGCGCCATCCTGGAGTACGAGTTCGGCGACAAGCTCTTCGAGGCCGTCGAACGCGGCGGTTGGCCGGACATCCTCAGCCTGTCCGCGGGAACCTCCAACGGCCGCACCGACGGACTCCTCGGCCTCGCCGCCTTCATGGAGGAACTGCGCACCCGGCGCACCCTGTTGGTCGCCGCCGCCGGCAACAACGCCAGCGCCACGCCGTTCTGGCCCGCCGCGTACGCCGACCTGCCCGAGTACGCCGACTCCGTGCTCTCGGTCGGCGCGCTGCGCGCGGACGGCGAGTTCGGCGCCTGCTTCTCCAACCACGGCCCCTGGGTGAAGGCGTACGCCCCCGGCGAGCGGCTCACCAGCTCGCTCACCGGCTTCGACGTGCCCGTCCCGTACGTCTACCAGCACTCCACCTACGACGCCTGCCGGTTCGGCTTCGCCTACGTCTGCACCTGCCAGTCCCCGCGCCACACCGGCGTGCTCAGCGAGGAGCGGGCCGCGGCCCCCACCGGCAAGCCGGACCAGGTGATGTTCGAGGGGTTCGCGCACTGGAGCGGCACCTCCTTCGCCACCCCCGTGGTCGCCGGGATGATCGCCTCGCACATGACCGCGCACAAGGAGACCGACCCGCGCGTCGCCCGCACCCAACTCCTCGCCTCCAGCACCGAGTACGCCGAAGTGCGCGGGGCGCATGTGCCGGCACTGCGCCCGCCCACGTGGAGCCCGGTTCCCGTGGTGCCGCTCAGTCCTCCGGCATGAGGCTCGGAACCGTCCCCTCCGCGGCGTACGATGACTTGCCGTACACGAGGGGTGGGGCCGTGGATCGTGCTGAAGTCGGCGCGCTTGTCCAGTCCGCCGTCGACGGGGACGCGGCGGCCTGGAAAGCGCTCGTGGAAGGACTGAGCCCGCTGGTGTGGTCGGTGGTGCGCGCACACCGGCTCTCCGACGCGGACGCCCACGAGGTGTACCAGACGGCCTGGTTCCGGTTCGCCCAGCACCTCGGGCGAATCCGGGAACCGGACAAGGCCGGGTCGTGGCTTGCGAGCACAGCGCGGCACGAGTGCCTGAAGGTGCTGAAGAATTTACGGCGGCTGACGCCGACGGACGACCCGCAACTGCTGGACCGGGTCAGCGAGGACCGCACCCCGGAGGAGTCCCTGCTGGACTCCGAGGACGCCGCCGCGCAGAGCGAACGCGTCCGCCGGGTGTGGCAGGAGTTCGAGGAACTCGGCGATCGCTGCCGCCAGTTGCTGCGGGTACTGATGTCCTCGCCGCCGCCGAGCTATCAGGAGGTGTCCGCGGCCCTGGGGATCGCCGTGGGCAGCATCGGACCCCTGCGCCAGCGCTGCCTGCGCCGTCTCAGGGCCCGACTCGACGCACGGGGAGCGCTGTGAACGACGACACCACGCACGAGGACTACCGGGACACCCTCCTGGAGGAGGAACTGCGCCGGGCCGCCGCCATCCTGGACCCGGTCCCGGCGGAGCTGACCCGTATCGCCGTCGACGCCTACGCCCTGCACGACCTCGACGCCAGGATCGCCGAGCTGACCTTCGACTCGGTGACGGACGCCATCCCGGTACGCGGCGCCACGGACGTCCCCCGCATGCTCACCTTCACCGCGGGTGAGGTCACGGTGGACGTCGAGGTCACCGGGGAGGGTCTGCTGGGCCAGGTCCTGCCGCCCCAGCCGGCCGGCATCGAGGTCCTCGGCGGCCCGCAGCAGACCCGCTCCCTGACGGCGGACACGATGGGCCGCTTCACCACCGACACCCCGGTCACCGGCCCGTTCGCGCTACGGCTGCGGACCGGCGGCGAGGTGGTCGTCACGGAGTGGACGCGGGCCTGAGTCACCAGGCGCAGGGCAGGGACCGCGGGCCGCGGATCATGGTCTTCCGGCGCCAGGGGACCTCCTCCGGGGCCACCGCGAGCCGCAGTCCCGGCAGGCGGTCGAGCAGGGTGTTCAGAAGGAGTTCCGTCTGGTGGCGGGCCAGGACCGAGCCGGTGCAGTAGTGCGGCCCGTTGCCGAAGGCCAGGTGGGGCGGGGCGTCGCGGTCCGGGTCGATGCGGTCGGGATCGGCGTAGACCTCCGGGTCGCGGTTGGCGGCCAGGTAGGAGACGTACACCGGGTCACCGGCGCGGATGCGCACGCCGTGCAGTTCGACGTCCTCCAGGGCGATCCGGGCCAGGCCCACGCTGCTGCGGTGCGGGATCCAGCGCAGCAGTTCGTCGATGACGGCACCCCGGTCCTCGGGGCGCTCCCGCCATCGCGCCATCAGCTCGGGGCGGGTCAGCAGCAGGTACAGCATCTGGCCGCAGTTGTGGGTGACGGCCTCGCCGCCGATCTGGAGCGGTCCGGCGAGGCCCACCGCCTCGGTCTCGCTGATCTCGCCCCGGTACACGGCGGCGCCCAGCAGCGAGTACACGTCGTCGCCCGTGCTGTGGGCGCGGGACCGTACCGTCTCGGTGATCCAGCCGTACAGGCCGTTCTTGGCCCGTTCGGCGTCCTCGGCACCCGTGGTGGAGATGATCGTCCGGGTCCAGGAGTGCACCTGGGCCTGCTCCGCCGCCGGTACGCCCATCACCTCGCTGACCACGGCCAGCGGGAACGGCTCCAGCACCCGCTCGACGAGATCGGCGGGCGGGCCGTCGCGCACGACGCCCTCCATGAGGTGGTCCAGGATGCGCTGGGCGCGCGGGCGCAGCCGCTTCATCGCGCCCACGGTGAACGCGCCGGCGACCGGCCGCCGCAGCCGGTTGTGGTCGGGCTGGTCGGCGAAGGCGAGCGAGCCGGGGCGCGGCTTGAAGTGCGGTGCCATCCGGGTCACCTGACGCCGGGTGACCTCGGCCCGGCCGAAGCGCGGGTCGTTGGTGATCGCCTTCACGTCCTCGTACCGGGTGGCCAGCCACGCCCAGCCCTCGCCGAACGGCAGCCGGATGCGGGTCAGCGGCCCCTCGCGCATGAGTTCGGCGAGGACCGGGTCGAACTGTGTCCCGGTGAGGTCCTTCGTCGGCCACTCCCGGATCTCCGGCGCGGCCGGGTCGCTGAGCGTGGTGGTTTCCTCAGTCATGCCCACCACCCTCACCGCGGCCCGGCCCGCTGTCGCCCGGGAGTGCTCCAGGCGGAGGTCACCCGGGCAGCGCGTCCACCAGCCGGGCGAGAGCGGTCGCGAGCCGCAGCAGTCCGGGTCCGGCCGGGCCGCCCGGTTCGGTCATGTAGGTGTCGCGCCGGATCTCCACCATCAGGGCGCTCACCCGCGGGTCGGCGCCGTAGAACTCCAGTGGTACGTACGTTCCGCTGAACGGGCTGTCCAGACCGACCTCCCCGCACTCCCCGAACGCCTCCCGGGCCGCCGTGAGCAGGCCCGGCGGGGTGTGGAAGGAGTCGGTGCCGAGACAGACGGCGGGCCGGGGCCCGTCACCGTGCAGTTCGTAGGGCAGCGGCTCGCTCGGGTACGAGTGCACATCCACGACCACGGCCCGCCCGGTCGCCGCCAGCCGCCCGGCGACGGCGTCCGTCATCGCCTCGGCGTACGGCCGGAAGTAGCGCGCCAGCAGCGGTTCCGGGTCGGTGTCCGCGGCCCGCAGCACGTCCTTGTGCGTGGTGCGGGTGTAGACGGCGCCCATGCCGACGGCGAGCATCTCCTCCCGCTCGTCGGGGAACCGCTCGGGGTCGACGACCAGCCGGGACAGCCGGTTGGTGAACACCCACGGCCGCAGCCCGCACCGCTCGGCGGCCTCCGCGGCGAGCAGCGCGGTGTGGGAGTCGGTGATGTGGTCCAGCTCCCGGGCGAGCGCCGCGTCGTCCAGCACGATGCCGGGCCGTACGTCGGCGGGGATCTCCCGGGAGGAGTGCGGGACATGGAGGATCACGGGGGAGTGCTCGTCCCCGGGGGACAGCTCGAAGTTCATGGGCTCCTTGTCTCCTACTGTCCGACCCGGCCGTCGACGCACTCGCGCAGCAGGTCGGCGTGGCCGCAGTGACGGGCGTACTCCTCGACGCGGTGCACCCACAGTTCGCGGACGGAGTTGTTGTCCTCGCCCACGCGGGCCGCCGGGTCCGGGTACCGCGCGAACGCCGCGTCGGTCTCCGCCTGTTCACGGGCCAGGTCGGCGAACGCGCCGTCGACCAGCGCCTGTTCCCCGGCCGCCCCGTCGAAGTCGGCGTCCCGGGCGCCGTACAGCTTGGGCTCCGGTTCCCTGGGCGTGATCCAGTTGCGCCAGTCCCGCTCCACCTCGGCGAGATGGCGGACGAGGCCCAGCAGGGACATCGTGGACGGCGGCACCGACCGGCGCGCCAACTGCTCCGGCGTCAGGCCCTGACACTTCATCTCCAGGGTGAGCCGGTAGTCCCGCAGCACTTGGCGCAGGGTCTCCAACTCGCCCTCCGGGCCCGGCCCGTCGTTGTCGCGGGGGTCCTGGTCGGGGTCCGTCCACATGTCCGGGTACACGGTCGCCCGGGTCCATCGCTCGGGTGTGTCAGTCACGGGCCTCACGATGGTGAGCGCGGGCGCGGGGTGCAAGCGATTAATCGCGCACCGCCCAGCGGTGGAGCGTCTCGGTGCGGTCGTCGTACGTGAGCCAGGTGCCGTCACCCAGCGCCGTCACGTAGCTGTCCACGCGACCCCCGGGGTACGTGACGCACCCGCGTATCTCCAGGGTGCGGGCGTCCAGCAGCCAGTGGCGGGCGCGGTCGGTGTCCTCGTCGGAGTCGAGGGTGGAGGCGATCACGGTGTCGGCGTCGACGAATCCGCAGAGGTGGTCCCAGCAGGGGGTGTCCTCGTCGTCCTCACCCGTGTCGGGTTCCCGCTCGGCGAGGACGGTGCCGTCCAGGGCGTGCAGGCGCAGGTCGGCGCCGTAGTGCTCGACAGTCAGGAACCCCGGGTGCTTGGGGTGGACGTCGGAGAGGATGCGGTCCGTGGACTCTTCATGATCCCAACTGGTCAGCCGTACGCCGTCCCAGCGACCCCAGTGGATCAGGATGCCGTCCTGCCCCATGCCGATACACAGGCCCATGTGCGTGCCGTCCGGGTGGGAGAGCTGGTGCGAACCGGACGCGGCGCTCTCCAGCGGCAGCCGTGCCAGCTCCCGGCCGTCCCGGGCGTCCAGGACGACCCAGCACTCCTGCCACTGACCCGCTTCGGGCTCCAGCACGACATGCGCCCAGACTTGCCGGCCGTCATCGGAGATCCGGCACGAGCCGCTCTCGAACCCACGGCACACCTGCTGCTCGTCGCCCGAGTGGGGGTGGCCGATCTCCGGCCCCCAGCAGCCGTGCCGGTACTCCCACAGCGTCTCGCCGCCGACGCCCACGGCCCGTACCGCGCGCTGCCCGGAGAACACCGCGAACCGGCCGTCCGGGCTCACGGAGTGCACGCCGTGCTCCCACCCGGGCCAGGGCAGAGGGAACACGGCGAGCGGCGCGGAGTCCCCGGCGAAGACCTCGTACAGGTCGTAGGCCTCCAGCTCGTGCCCGTTGCGCAGGATCGCGCGGGGCGTCATGCCCCCACGGCTGTCCAGCGCGAACCCGTTGACCAGAGCGCGCCCTCCCGGCAGCCGGACCGAGTCGCGCAGGTGTGCGTTGATCGACATGGGCCGAATGTACGGCAGGGCACTGACAACGGGGTGAAGTCAGTTCAGCGGGGCCGGCTTGGGGGTGCCGTAGAAGGTGATCGGCGGCCAGCCCTTGGACGCTGCCAGCTCGTTGAGGGCCTCGGCCACCTCGGCGGGGCTGACTTCGTAGGCCGCCGGGGCCTCGGTGTTCTGGACCCGGAACTCGATCTCGACCTCCATGGTCGTGCCGGTGGGGTCCGCGCCGGGCCTCCAGGTCCGGCCCTTGAAGAATGTCTGGGGGTCGAACTCGGTCGCCTGTGCCCCCGCGTCCTCCGCCTCCGCCGCCTGCGCGGGCGTCGCCCCCGCCGTGCTGCCGAGCACCGCGCCCGCCGCCGTCGTACCGGAGTAACCGAGCAGGGAGCGTCGCGAAATGCTGGACATGGTTCCCCTCCTGTGCGTGCCGCGCGGGTGTCTCCCGTGGCCGCGGCAGTGATCGTAAGCATGATCGAAGGCCGTGCAGGGCTGAACCGGATCATCCGTTTTACCTGGGAAAACGCCGGAAGGCCGGTCCCTTTCGGGGCCGGCCTTCCGGTTCGGGTCAAGACGTCAGCTCAGGGACGCCAGGGCCTCGTTCCAGGTCGCGGACGGGCGCATGACGGCCGAGGCCTTCGCCGGGTCCGGCTGGTAGTAGCCGCCGATGTCGGCCGGGGAGCCCTGGACCGCGAGGAGCTCCTCGACGATCTTCTGCTCGTTGGCCGCGAGGGTCTCGGCGAGCGGCGCGAACGCCTTCGCCAGGTCCGCGTCGTCGGTCTGCGCCGCCAGCTCCTGCGCCCAGTACAGGGACAGGTAGAAGTGGCTGCCGCGGTTGTCGATGCCGCCGAGGCGACGGGTCGGGGACTTGTCCTCGTTGAGGAAGGTCGCCGTGGCGCGGTCGAGGGTGTCGGCGAGGACCTGGGCGCGGGCGTTGCCCGTGGTCTTCGCGTACTGCTCCAGCGACGGCACCAGCGCGAAGAACTCACCGAGGGAGTCCCAGCGCAGGTAGTTCTCCTTGACGAGCTGCTGGACGTGCTTCGGCGCGGAGCCGCCCGCGCCCGTCTCGAACAGGCCGCCGCCCGCCATCAGCGGGACGACCGACAGCATCTTGGCGCTGGTGCCCAGCTCCAGGATCGGGAAGAGGTCGGTCAGGTAGTCGCGCAGCACGTTGCCGGTGACGGAGATGGTGTTCTCACCGCGGCGGATGCGCTCCACCGACAGCTTGGTCGCCTCGACGGGGGACAGGATGCGGATGTCCAGGCCCTCGGTGTCGTGCTCCGGCAGGTACTGCTTGACCTTGGCGATCAGGTTGGCGTCGTGCGCGCGGTTCTCGTCCAGCCAGAACACGGCCGGGTCGCCGGTGGCGCGGGCGCGGGTGACGGCCAGCTTCACCCAGTCCTTGATCGGCGCGTCCTTGGTCTGGCAGGCGCGGAAGATGTCACCGGCGGCGACGGGCTGCTCCAGGACGACCTCGCCGTTGCCGTCGACCAGGCGGACCGTGCCGGCGGCCGGGATCTCGAAGGTCTTGTCGTGGGAGCCGTACTCCTCGGCCTTCTGCGCCATGAGGCCGACGTTCGGGACCGAGCCCATGGTGGACGGGTCGTAGGCGCCGTTGGCCCGGCAGTCGTCGATGACGGCCTGGTAGACACCGGCGTAGGAGGAGTCCGGCAGCACCGCGAGGGTGTCGGCCTCCTGGCCGTCCGGGCCCCACATGTGGCCGGAGGTGCGGATCATGGCCGGCATCGAGGCGTCGACGATCACGTCGGACGGCACGTGCAGGTTGGTGATGCCCTTGTCGGAGTCGACCATCGCCAGGGCGGGGCCCTCGGCCAGCTCGGCGTCGAAGGACGCCTTGATCTCGGCGCCCTCGGGCAGCGCGTCCAGGCCCTTGAAGATGACGCCCAGACCGTCGTTCGGGGACAGGCCGGCGCCGGCCAGGACCTCGCCGTACTTGGCGAAGGTCTTCGGGAAGAAGGCGCGTACGACATGGCCGAAGATGATCGGGTCGGAGACCTTCATCATGGTGGCCTTCAGGTGCACCGAGAACAGCACGCCCTGGGCCTTGGCCTCGGCGATCTGCGCGGTCAGGAACTCGCGCAGCGCGGCGACGCGCATCACGGAGGCGTCGACGACCTCACCGGCGAGGACCGGGACCGACTCGCGCAGCACGGTGGTGGAGCCGTCCTCGGCCTTCAGCTCGATACGGAGCGAACCGGCCTCGGAGATCACGGCGGACTTCTCGGTGGTGCAGAAGTCGTCGGCGCCCATCGTCGCCACGTTCGTCTTGGACTCGGCGGTCCAGGCGCCCATGCGGTGCGGGTGGGTCTTGGCGTAGTTCTTGACCGAGGCGGGGGCGCGGCGGTCGGAGTTGCCCTCGCGCAGGACCGGGTTCACGGCGGAGCCCTTGACCTTGTCGTAGCGGGCCTGGATCTCCCGCTCCTCGTCGGTCTTCGGGTCGTCCGGGTAGTTCGGCAGCGCGTAGCCCTGGGCCTGCAGCTCGGCGATGGCGGCCTTGAGCTGCGGGATGGACGCCGAGATGTTCGGCAGCTTGACGATGTTGGCGGCGGGCGTCTTGGCCAGCTCACCCAGCTCGGCGAGGGCGTCCGGGATGCGCTGGTCCTCAGTCAGGTACTCCGGGAACACCGCGATGATGCGGCCGGCCAGCGAGATGTCCCGCGTCTCCACGGCGACACCCGCCTGCGAGGCGTACGCCTGGACCACCGGCAGGAAGGAATACGTCGCCAGGGCCGGGGCCTCGTCAGTGTGCGTATAGATGATGGTCGAGTCAGTCACCGGGTGCTCCGCTCCACGTCTGCAACATTGCTCGACATCAAGATATCTCGTGATCGCCCCCGACTCGACAGGGGTCCGTACCGCGGAGGGCGGGCGGCGGGCGCGAAGGGCGAGATCCGGACGCGCGGGGCGGACGGGCGGCGGGTTCCGGATCCGCGGGAGACGGGTTCCGGTCGGAAGTGCAACCTCCGGTGGTGATTCGGTGGTCATGCAGGTGGATCACTCATCCGAGGTGAGGCCGGACCTGACCACCCGGCCGTCCGAGCGAAAGCAGACCATGAGAAACCGCACCAGAGTGACAGCCCCGGCCGCCCTGATCGGCACCGCCGCCGTCCTGGCGGTGGCCCCCACCGCCCACGCCGCGAAGGCGAAGGGCGGCGGCACCCCCGGCCCCGAGACCCTCGGCGACCCCGTCTACCCCGCCCTCGGCAACGACGGCTACCGCGTCTCGTCGTACCACCTCGACTTCGCCTACGACGGGACGACGAAGCTGGTCGACGCCACCGCGACCCTGCGCATCCGCACCGCCCAGGCGCTCAGCCGGTTCTCCCTGGACGCCCTCGGCCTGGACGTGCGCTCCGTCCGGGTCGGCGGGCGGCGCGCCGCCTTCGAGCAGGTGGCGGAGAAGCTGCGGATCACCCCGGCCGCGACCCTGCCGGCGAAGGCCGGGGTCACGGTCTGCGTGGAGTACGCCGCCGACCCGCGCCGCAGCCTCGCGCACACCGGCTGGGTCGCCACCCCGGACGGGTTCGCGGTGGCCTGCCAGCCCGACTCCGCGCACACGGTCTTCCCCTGCAACGACCACCCGGTGGACAAGGCCGACTTCACCTTCCGGCTCACCGTGCCCTCCGGTCTGCGCGGCGTGGCGACCGGGCAGCTCGTGCGCACCGAGCAGCTCGCCGGTGGCCGCACCGCGTACACCTACCGTTCCCGCTCGCCGCTCGCCACCGAGCTGGTGCAGATTACCGTAGGCGACTACGTCGTCAGGGACCGGCAGGGCCCGCACGGGCTGCCGCTGCGGGACGTGGTGCCGACCGCGCGGGCCGCCGCGCTGGAACCGGCGCTGGCGCTCACCCCGGCTCTGGTGGAGTGGGTCGAGCAGCGCCTCGGGGCGTACCCCTTCGAGACGTACGGTCTGCTGCCGTGCAACTCCGACGACCCGGAGCCGTTCGACTTCACCGGCCTGGAGACCCAGACGCTCACCATCTACCGGCCGAACTACCTCCTCCAGGAGGAGGCGAGGATCGGCTCGCACATGATGCACGAGCTGGTCCACTCCTACTTCGGCAACAGCGTCTCCCCGGCGAGCTGGGCCGACCTGTGGCTGAACGAGGGCCACGCCGACTTCTACGGGCTGCTGTACCGCTACGAGCGCGGCTGGCCCGACTCGCTCGGCATGACCACGCTCGAAGCGCGGATGAAGCACACGTACGCACTCGGCGACCAGTGGCGCAAGTCCTCCGGTCCGGTGGCGGCGCCGAACGCGGTGAACCTCTTCGACAGCCAGCGCTACCTCGGTGGCGTCCTCGTCCTGTACGCGCTCCGGCAGCAGGTCGGCGAGGAGGCGTTCAACGCCCTGGAGCGGGCCTTCCTGGAGCGGTACCGCGACTCCTCCGCGTCGACGGAGGACTACATAAACGTCGCCTCCGAGGTGTCCGGCCAGGACCTCTCCGGCTTCCTGCGGGACTGGCTGTACGGGACGAAGACGCCCCGGATGCCCGGCCACCCGGACTGGACGGTCACCCCGGTGAGCCCGTCGGCGTCGGCCGCCCCGCGCAACCGGCGGAGCGGCCACCACGACAACTCGGCGACGCTCTGAGACGTCGGTGTCAGTCGAGCCGGGCGGGGGAGACGACCTCGCCCGGCTCGTCCTCGGCGACGCGCTGCTGCGGAATGGAGAGCGAGCCCTGCTGGATGGCCACCGTCCGGGTGGGCGCCGGGATACGGATGCCTTCCTGGCGGTAGCGGCGGTGCAGCCGCTTGATGAACTCGTGCTTGATCCGGTACTGGTCGCTGAACTCGCCGACGCCGAGGATCACCGTGAAGCCGATCCGGGAGTCGCCGAAAGTGTGGAAGCGGATGATCGGCTCGTGGTCCGGCAGCGCGCCCTCGACCTCATCCATGACCTCCCGGATGACCTCGTTGGTCACCCGCTCGACCTGGTCCAGGTCGCTGTCGTAGGCGACGCCGACCTGGAGCAGGATCGTCAACTCCTGCTCGGGGCGCATGAAGTTGGTCATGTTTGTCTTCGCGAGCTGCCCGTTGGGGATCACGACCAGGTTGTTGGAGAGGTTCCGCACCGTCGTCTGGCGCCAGTTGATGTCCTCGACGTAGCCCTCCTCGCCACTGCTCAGCCGGATGTAGTCACCGGGCTGGACGGTCTTGGAGGCGAGGATGTGGATGCCGGCGAAGAGGTTGGCGAGCGTGTCCTGGAGGGCCAGCGCGACCGCCAGACCACCGACACCGAGTGCGGTGAGCAGCGGCGCGATGGAGATGCCGAGGGTCTGCAGCATCACCAGGAACCCGATCGCGAGGACCAGGATCCGGGTGATGTTGACGAAGATCGTGGCCGACCCCGCGACCCCGGGCCGGGACTGGGTCACCGTCCGCATCACCCCGGCGATGCCCCGGGCGGAGGCCAGCGTCACCAGGAAGATCAGCAGCACCGTCAGCGACTGGTTCACATGGCGCTGAACCGTCCTCGTCAGCGGCAGCGCGGCCCCCGCGGCGGCGGCGCCGCCCAGCACGGCCGCCCACGGCAGCACACTGCGCAGCACGTCCACGATCAGATCGTCGCCGCTCCAGCGGGTGCTCTCGGCGTGCTTGCCGAGCCAGCGCAGCAGCAACCGGAGCAGAAACGCGGCCAGCAGACCCGCGGCCACCGCGATCCCGGCGACGACCCAGTCGTCCATGGTGAGATCCCGATTCACCGGTCACCTCCGAGAGCGGAAGCGGCGGTGAAGTACCCCGCTGTCGACCGGATGTGAAGATTCGTCACGTTTTCCCCTGCTCGAATTCCCGACTGTACCGTCGCGCGCGGACGGGCACGACGGTTCATCCTGCCGTACTCCGCACAGTAGTTCGTGCCGCGAGGGTGGCCGTGCGGGAGCGGAAGGGGGCGCACGGCCCCGGCCGCCGTGCGCCCGTCACCCCTCGAACGATCCGTGCCGCCCCGCCCCCGCCGCGAACCGGGCCGCCCCCTCCAGGCTCTCCGTCAACACCGCCGAACCGTGCCGGAGTTCGGAGCGCAGGGCTTCCTGCTCGGTCAGGCCCTCCTGGGCCAGTACGGAGGCGCGGTCGGCGCGTAGGCAGGGCTGGGGGAAGGCGGCGATCGTGGTGGCCAGGGACTCCGCCTCCGCGCGGGCCCGGCCCGTGGGGACCACCCGGTTCGCGAGGCCGATCTCGTAGGCCTCCCGGGCCGGGACCGGGCGGCCGGTGAGGATCAGGTCCATCGCGCGGCTGGTGCCGATGAGGCGGGGCAGGCGTACCGTGCCGCCGTCGATCAGCGGGACGCCCCAGCGGCGGCAGAAGACGCCGAACACGGCGTCCTCCTCCACCACCCGGAGGTCGCACCACAGGGCCAGTTCCAGGCCGCCCGCCACGGCGTGCCCGGCGACCGCCGCGATCACCGGTTTCGACAGCCGCATCCGGGTCGGGCCCATCGGGCCGTCGCCGTCCTCGGTGACCCGGTTGCCGCGGTCGGTGCCCAGCGCCTTCAGGTCCGCACCCGAGCAGAACGTGCCGCCCTCGCCCCACAGCACCGCCACCCGCGCCTCCTCGTCGGCCTCGAAGTCCCGGAAGGCGTCGGCCAGTTCGGCGGCGGTCGGCCCGTCCACGGCGTTGCGGGACTCGGGGCGGGACAGGATCACCGTGGTGACGGCTCCCTGACGTTCGACGCGCACCGGCATGGTGAGACCCCTCTTGTTGGCGACGGCGACCAGGGGAGTGTTCCTCAGATCACCTTCCTCCGCACCAGCACCCCCAGCGTGACCGCCCCCGGCAGCAGCGGGAGCCAGATCGTGATGAGCCGGTACGCCAGCACCACCGCCGTCGCCACCGGCGCCGCACCGCCCGCCGCCACCAGCGCCACGATCAGCGCCGCCTCGACCGAGCCGAGTCCGCCGGGGGCGGGGATCGGGGCGGCCGCGGCCGTGGCGGCGAAGTAGGCGACCGCCACATGCAGGGGCGGTACGTCCAGGCCCAGCGCCTGCCCCACCGCGACCAGCCCGGCCACCTGGAGGGCCGCGAAGCCGAACGAGCCGCCCCACAGGGCGAGCACCCGGGACGGACGGCCGTGCACCGCGCGGGCCTCGCCGAGCGCGGTACGCAGGAAGGAGGCCACCGTGGTGCGGACCCTGCGGATCAGGGCCAGGCCGCCCGCCGCCAGCGGCAGCGCCACCGCCGCGGCCAGGACGAGCGGGGCCGCCACCCCCGCGGGCAGCAGGCTGCCCAGGCGCAGCGCGTCGGGGAAGGCCAGCAGCAGCCCGCCCAGCAGCACGCCCCGGGCCACCGCCCCGGCCAGCATGTAGAGCGCCAGGGCCGCCGAGGAACGGGACAGCGGCAGCCCGCGCACCGTCATGAACCGCAGGTTCACCGCGCTCGCGCCGACTCCCGTCGGCAGCAGATGGTTGGCGGCGCTCGCCGCGAACTGCGTGGCCAGCAGCCGGCCGAAGGGCAGCCGCTCCGGCACGGCACCCTGCCGGCTGACGGCGGCCGCCACCCAGGTCCCGCAGGTCGCGGCAGCCGCGGCCAGCAGCCACGGCCACCGCGCGGTGGCCAGATGCGCGAACCCCTCGGCCAGCACGGCACGGTGCCGCACCGCCACCACCGCGACCAGCAGCAGCGGCAGCAGGCACAGGAACTGACGGACCGGGAGACGCGACGCCTGCGACTTCCCGCGAGTGATTCCCTGCGGAGCATTGACCTCAAGGGAACTTGAGGTCCTAGGTTCTCTCGCATGAGCATGGAGACCACAGCCTGGACACAGCTGCATTCCGTCATGAACGCCGAGCAGGAGCGCCGTCCCTTCGCGCGTGAGACGCTGCGCCGGATCGCGGCGTTCGCCCGCCCGCACCGGGCGCGGATCGCGCAGTTCGTGGGGCTCGGGGTGATCACCGCGCTGCTCGCCGTGGCCACACCCGTGCTGGCGGGCAAGGTGGTCGACGCGATCGTGTCGGGGGACGACGACGGCAGGGTCGTACGGCTGGCCCTGCTCATCGCGCTGATCGCGGTACTTGAGGCGGCGCTCGGCATCCTCGCCCGGCGGCTTTCGGCGTCGCTCGGGGAGGGCCTCATCCTGGATCTGCGGACTGCCGTGTTCGATCATGTGCAGCGCATGCCGGTCGCGTTCTTCACACGCACACGTACGGGAGCGCTGGTCTCCCGTCTCAACAACGACGTGATCGGAGCCCAACGGGCTTTCAGCAACACCCTGTCCGGAGTCGTCAGCAACCTGGTCACTCTGCTGCTCACCCTTGTCGTGATGCTCACACTTTCCTGGCAGATCACCCTACTTGCACTGGCGCTGCTCCCGGTGTTCGTCGTCCCGGCCCGCCGCATGGGCCGCCGGATGGCCAGGATGACCCGGGAGGCCGCCACCCTCAACGCCGCGATGGGCACCCGGATGACCGAGCGCTTCTCCGCCCCCGGCGCCACCCTGGTCAAGCTCTTCGGACGGCCCGAGCAGGAGTCCGAGGAGTTCGCCGCCCGCGCCCGCCGCGTCGCCGAGATCGGCGTACGCACCGCCACCGCCCAGTCGGCGTTCATCACCGCCCTCACCCTGGTCTCCGCCCTCGCGCTCGCCCTGGTCTACGGACTCGGTGGCTGGTTCGCCCTGAACGGCAGCCTCGAACCGGGCGCCGTCGTCGCCCTCGCCCTGCTGCTCACCCGCCTGTACGCGCCGCTGACCTCGCTCGCCGGGGCGCGCGTGGAGGTGATGAGCGCCCTCGTCAGCTTCGAGCGCGTCTTCGAGGTCCTCGACCTCGAACCCCTCATCCAGGACCGGCCCGACGCCAAGGACATCCCAGACGGCCCGGTCGCCGTGGAGTTCGACGACGTCCACTTCGCCTACCCGTCCGCCGACAAGGTCTCCCTCGCCTCCCTGGAGGAGGTCGCCGCCCTCGACACCCGCGGCGGCTCCGCGGTCCTGCACGGCGTGTCCTTCCGCGCCGAACCCGGGCAGACGGTCGCCCTCGTCGGCTCCTCCGGCGCCGGCAAGTCCACCATCGCGAGCCTGCTGCCCCGGCTGTACGACGTGGACTCCGGCGCCGTACGGATCGGCGGCCTCGACGTCCGCGAGGTGAGCGCCCGGTCCCTGCGCGGGACCCTCGGCATGGTCACCCAGGACGGCCACCTCTTCCACGACACGGTCCGCGCCAACCTCCTCCTGGCCCGGCCCGAGGCGGACGAGGAGGACCTGTGGGACGCGCTGCGCCGCTCCCGCCTCGACGACCTCGTACGTTCCCTGCCGGACGGCCTGGACACGGTGGTCGGCGAGCGCGGCTACCGGCTCTCCGGCGGTGAGCGCCAGCGCATGACCATCGCCCGGCTGCTGCTGGCCCGCCAGCGGGTGGTCATCCTCGACGAGGCCACCGCCCACCTCGACAACACGTCCGAGGCCGCCGTCCAGGAGGCCCTCGCCGAGGCCCTGGACGGCAGGACCGCCGTCGTCATCGCGCACCGGCTGTCGACCGTACGGGCGGCCGACCTGATCCTCGTCGTCGAGGACGGCCGGATCGTGGAACGCGGCACCCACGACGAACTCCTCGCCGCCGACGGCCGCTACGCCGAGCTGTACCGGACGCAGTTCTCGGACTCTCCGGTGGGGGAGCGACCCGCCGACGTCGCGGAGATCGCCGTGGGGTAGCCGTCCGCGACCTAGGGTGACCCTCGTTCCCGGCAGTCACCCGCTGTCACCAGCGGTTGAGGAAGGCCACGTCCATGCCGTACGCGACCGTCAGCCGCCGCCGTCTGCTGGAGGGCGGCGCAGCCCTCCTCGGCGCCCTCGCCCTCCCCGCCGCACTCGCACGGGCGGCGGGCGAGACGGAGTGGAACGGCTCCGTCGACGTCTTCCGCGTCGGCACCGAGCCCCCGCACTGCACGCTCATGCCGTACGCCGACACCGCCCAGGCCCTGACCGCCGACCGCACCGCCTCCCCGTACCGGCTGAGCCTCGACGGCACCTGGAGGTTCGCGTACGCGGAGCGCCCCGCCGACCGCGACCCCGACTTCCACCGCACCGGCCTCGACGACAGCGGCTGGGACACCCTGCCCGTGCCCTCGGTGTGGCAACTGCACGGCTACGACCGCCCGATCTACCTCAACATCACCTACCCCTACTGGGGCGCCAACGGCCACGGCGAGGAACCCCAGCCACCGGCCGTGCCGACCCGCTACAACCCGGTCGGCCAGTACCGCCGCACCTTCACCGTCCCCCGCGACTGGACCGGACGCCGGGTCTTCCTGCACTTCGAGGGCGTGAAATCGGCGCACTACGTGTGGATCAACGGCCAACTCGTCGGCTACGACGAGGACTCCTACACCCCGTCCGAGTACGACATCACCGAGCATCTGAAGCCCGGCACCAACCTGATCGCCGTCGAGGTCTACCGCTACTCCGACGGGGACTGGCTGGAGGACCAGGACATGATCCGGCTGAGCGGCATCTTCCGCTCGGTGTACCTGTACTCCACCCCCACCGTCCACCTGCGCGACTTCACACTCGACACCCCGCTCGGCGACGACTTCACCACCGCCGAACTCGCGGTCACCGCGAGCGTGCGCGCCTACGAGGGCGCCACCCCCGGCACCTACACCGTCGAGACCCAGTTGTACGACGCCGACGGTCACCCCGTCTGGTCCCGGCCGCTGCAACAGACCGCTCGGGTCGGCGCGCCCGGCGCCGACACCACCGTACGGTCGGCGAAGGCCGTACCCGCGCCCCAGTTGTGGTCGGCGGAACGGCCGTACCTCTACACCGCCGTCCTCAGCCTGCGCGACCCGGCCGGACAGGTGACCGAGACCCTGTCCCACCGGGTCGGCCTGCGTGAATTCGCCCTGCGGGACGGGCTGATGCGCATCAACGGGCAGCCCGTCTCCCTGCGCGGTGTCAACCGCCACGAGATGCACCCCGACCGAGGCACCGCCCTCACCCGCGCCGACCTGGTCCGCGACATCGAGCTGATCAAACGCCTGAACATCAACTCGGTCCGCACCTCGCACTACCCCAACAACCCGCTCTGGTACGAACTCGCCGATGAGTACGGCCTCTACCTCGTCGACGAGACCAACCTGGAGACCCACGGCATCCACAAGAACTACCCCGGCGACCACCCCGAGTGGACCAAGGCCTGCGTGGCCCGCGCGCAGA
Source organism: Streptomyces sp. DI166 (assembly GCF_900091315.1). Taxonomy (GTDB): domain Bacteria; phylum Actinomycetota; class Actinomycetes; order Streptomycetales; family Streptomycetaceae; genus Streptomyces; species Streptomyces fuscus. Next base: position 2,382 of record NZ_FLSP01000121.1, on the reverse strand, counting down.
ACATGGTCCACCGCGACAAGAACCACGCCTCGGTCGTCATCTGGTCCCTCGGCAACGAGGCGGGCGGCGGCAGCACCTTCCGCGCGATGCACGACTGGATCGCCGCCAACGACCCCACCCGCGTCATCCAGTACGAGGGCGACGACCGGCCCGGCGTCAGCGACATCCGCTCCGAGATGTACGACACCCCCGCCAAGGTCGAGGAGCGCGCGAGGGACACCGGTGACAACCGCCCGTACGTGATGATCGAGTACGCGCACGCCATGGGGAACTCCAACGGCAACCTCAAGGAGTACTGGGACGTCGTGCGCCGCCATGACGTGCTCCAGGGCGGCTGGATCTGGGACTTCGCCGACCAGTCCCTGACCTGGCCCACGCCCGTGCGGCGACTGTTCACCGAGACCGGGCCGCTCGGCCTGCGCGGTGAGACCCAGGCGGCGTACGGCACGTTCGACCGGGCCAAAGGGCTGCACGGCGGGACGGTGTTCGGGCGGGACGCGCGCCTGGACCTCACCGGGTCGCTGACCTTGGAAGCCTGGATCACCCCCGGTTACCCGGGCTACCAGCAGCCGATCATCACCAAGGGGGACACGCAGTACGCGCTGAAACAGTCCGGCAAGCGCCTGGAGTTCTTCATCCACTCCGGCGGAGAGTGGATCAGCGTCAACTGGGTGCTTCTGGTGGATGGTTGGCGGGGTCGTGAGCATCACGTCGCCGGGGTCTTCGACGCGGCGGCGGGCTCGCTGACGCTCTACGTCGACGGTGTGGTCCGGGCGACCCGGGCCACCACCCGTAGGCCCGGCGTCAATTGCGCGCCCCTCGCCCTGGGCACCGATGCCGACCACGCCAACAGGGAGTTCGCGGGCACGATCCGGCGCGCCCGCGTCTACGCCCGCGCGTTGAGCGCCGCCGAACTCGCCTCCGACCGGCGCACCCCGGACGACACGGGCGTGCGGTTCTGGTTCGACGCGGCCACCGTCGCCGTCACCGAGAAGCAGCCTTCACGGAAGACCTTCCTCGCCTACGGCGGTGACTGGGGCGACAACCCCAACGACGGGAACTTCGTCGCGAACGGCATCGTCACCGCCGACCGGGGGCACACCGGCAAGGCTGCCGAGGTCAAGCGCGTCTACCAGGCCGTCGACGCACGGCTCGGCGAGGACCGCAGGGTCACGCTGGCCAATGAGTACCTGTTCACCAACCTCCTGGAATTCGACGGTAGTTGGACGCTGCTCGCGGACGGGGAACCGGTGCGGCAGGGTGCGATCGGCCGCGCCGAGCTGGACGTACCGCCGCTGTCGAGCCGGAAGATCCCCCTCCCGGCCGACCGGCCCGCCGACGACCCGACGCGCGAGTACTTCCTCCAACTCTCCTTCACCACACGGCAGTCGACGAAGTGGGCTGCGGCGGGCTTCGAAGTGGCACGGTGTCAACTGCCGCTGAGCGCAAGCGTTCCCGCACCGGTCCCGATCCGCCTGGGGAGTGTCCCCGCCCTGGCCCATGTCGACGGCGAGCGGGCCGTCACCGTCACCGGGCGGGACTTCTCCGTCTCCGTCGACAAGGCGCTCGGGGTGCTCAGCTCCTACGAGGCCGGCGGCGCGCGGCTCCTCGACTCCGGGCCCGTGCCCAACTTCTGGCGGGCGCCCACCGACAACGACAAGGGCAACCGCCAGCACATCCGCAACGAGACCTGGCGCGACGCGGGCGCCCGGCGCCAGGTCACCGGAGTCCGGGTGCGCGCCCTCGACGACCGGGCGGTCGAGATCACGGTGACCGGCACCCTGCCGACCACCGTGCGGTCCACGTACACCACCGTGTACACCGTCTTCGGCAACGGCGAGATCAAGGTCGCCCACACCCTGCACCCGGGCGCCGCCTCCCTGCCGTACATCCCGGAGGTCGGCACGGTCCTCTTCCTCCCCGGCCGCCTGGACCGGCTGCACTACTACGGCAGGGGCCCCGAGGAGAACCACTGGGACCGCAACAACGGCACCGACGTGGGCCGGTACTCGGGCACCGTCGACGAGCAGTGGACCCCGTACGTCCGCCCGCAGGAGAACGGCAACAAGACCGACGTGCGCTGGGCCGCGCTCACCGACGCCGACGGGGCCGGGCTCCTGATCACCGGTGAACCCCTGCTGGAGATCAACGCCTCCCGCTTCACCCCGGAGGACCTCTCGCTCGGGGTGCGGCACGACTACCAACTCACCCCGCGCGAGGAGATCGTGCTGCGGGTCAACCACCGTCAGATGGGCGTCGGCGGCGACAACAGCTGGGGCGCCCACACCCACGACGCGTACAAGCTCCCGGCCGGCCGCGACTACTCCTACACCTATCGGCTGCGCCCCCTGACCGACCTGGCCGAGGCGCCCAAGGCCTGGC
>NZ_FLSP01000120.1 GCF_900091315.1 Streptomyces sp. DI166 | reverse complement strand
CGTAATCGGAGCGCTGGCCCTCGTAAGAGGGTCGGTCGGTGCCGGCGCGGTCACCCGGCTGCGGGCGGTAGTCCTCGGACGACTGGCCGTAGGCGTCCTGGCCGTAGCTGTCCTGCGACGGGCTCGCGTACGGGTCGCGCTCGGGGAAGCCGAGGCGCTGCTGCTGCCAGCTGTACTCGTCCTGCTGCGGGCGCGGCCAGGCGCCGGGCTCGGGGCGCTGGTACTCCGAGGGGTAGGCCGGGCGGGCAGTGGGCAGCGGGTCGTTCTGCTCCGGGCGTTCCGGACGCTCCGGGCGGGAGGGGTAGGCGTCGCCGTCGGCGCCGCGGTGGCGGCCGTAGCCCTCGTACTGACCGGTGGGGAGCTCGGGCTCCTCGTAGCGCGGCTGCGGGCGGGGCCCGGGGGCCGGCGGGGCCGGGGGCTCGCCGGCGGAGTCGTCGACGGTGATCGCGATCCGGATCGGGCGGCCGCACTCACGGCTCAGGGTCTCGCTGACGATCGGGGCGAGCCGGCCCTCCAGGACGCCCTTCGCGAACTCGTTCGGTACCGCGAGCAGGGCGGTGTCCGCGACCAGCGCCAGGGGCTGGCAGCGGCGGATCCAGTGCTCGTCCTTCGCCTCGACTCCCTGGCCACGTCCTTCGCCGAGGAGCTGCTCCAGTACTCGTGGCCACACTGCGGCAAGATCGGCAGGTACGTCAGCCACAGGGCACGCTCTCTCACGGGTCCCACGAACGTGTGATGGTGGGACGGGTCGGGATTCAAATCGGTCGGGACGGGCGAATCGGAGTTCAGCCACGGTAGTCAGGGCGAGCGGTGCGGTTCAAGTTGTTGTCCCCAGGCTGTGGATAGTGTCTCCCGGTGACCGCTGGTTTGACCGGATGGCGTAGCCCCGCGTACCGTAACCAGGTCGAGTTGTCGATGGCTGCTGCCGCCTGCCTCCGATGGGCGAAGATCACGTCCCCGCCTCCGCGGGGGTGAACCGGTGATCGGGAAGCGGTGCACTCGGGCGTAACGCGAGCTTCTCGTGGGCGCACGGTGACAGCCAGGACGGCACCCGCCACCACCGATTTGATTTCTGGAGCCCCCGAGTGAGCAAGCGCACCTTCCAGCCGAACAACCGTCGTCGCGCGAAGACCCACGGCTTCCGGCTGCGTATGCGCACCCGTGCCGGCCGCGCGATTCTCGCGTCCCGCCGTAGCAAGGGTCGCGCCCGTCTGTCCGCCTGATCCCGGTCAGGTCATGACGTCGTGCTGCCCACCGAGAACCGGCTGAGGCGGCGCGAGGACTTCGCGACCGCGGTACGACGAGGACGCCGGGCCGGACGCCCGACTCTCGTCGTCCACCTTCGTAGCGGTGCCACGGACCCGCACGCGCCTGGGGAGAGCGCTCCCCCGACGCGTGCGGGTTTCGTCGTGAGCAAGGCTGTCGGTGGTGCGGTGGTCCGCAACAAGGTGAAGCGCAGACTTCGCCATCTGGTGCGCGATCGAGTCGATGTCTTTCCCCCCGGTAGCCTGGTAGTCGTACGAGCGCTGCCCGGTGCGGGCGACGCCGACCATGCACAGCTGGCCCGAGACCTGGATGCCGCTCTGCAGCGGCTGCTGGGAGGGGGCGCGCGATGAAGTACCCGCTGCTGGCTCTGATCAAGATCTACCAGTGGACGATCAGTCCTCTGCTGGGGCCGGTCTGCAAGTACTACCCGTCGTGCTCCCACTACGGCTACACAGCCATCGACCGGCACGGTGCCATCAAGGGCACGGCGCTCACGGCCTGGCGCATCCTGCGCTGCAACCCGTGGTCGCTGGGTGGTGTGGACCATGTCCCGCCGCGCAAGCGTCCGAGATGGCACGAGATGCTGCGTGACGCATGGCGCACACGCAGGGGCGGGCCCTCCGCCGCCGAAACGGCCACCGAAGAGAATGTGCCTACGAGTGACAGCTCTTCGAGCCCGGCCGCAGAGACCCCGTCCCATGCCCAAGGAGCATGATTAGTGGACACGATTGCCAGCCTCTTCAGCTTCATCACGACACCCGTCTCCTGGGTCATCGTCCAGTTCCACAAGGTGTACGGCGCCCTCTTCGGCGATGACTCCGGGTGGGCCTGGGGCCTGTCCATCGTGTCCCTGGTGATTCTGATCCGTATCTGCCTGATCCCGCTCTTCGTGAAGCAGATCAAGGCGACCCGGGCCATGCAGACGCTGCAGCCCGAGATGAAGAAGATCCAGGAGCGCTACAAGAACGACAAGCAGCGCCAGTCCGAAGAGATGATGAAGCTGTACAAGGAGACGGGTACCAACCCGCTCTCCTCGTGCCTTCCCATCCTGGCGCAGTCGCCGTTCTTCTTCGCCCTGTATCACGTGCTCAACAGCATCGCGAACAACGAGAAGGTCGGCGTCATCAACGACCGGCTGCTGGAGAGCGCCCAGAACGCGCACATCTTCGGCGCGCCGCTCGCGGCCAAGTTCACGGACAGCGCGGCCAAGGTCGAGTCCCTCGGCTCCACCATCACCGATGTGCGTGTCGTGACCGCGGTCATGATCGTCCTGATGTCGGCGTCGCAGTTCTTCACCCAGCGCCAGCTGATGACGAAGAACGTCGACACCACGGTGAAGACGCCGTTCATGCAGCAGCAGAAGATGCTGATGTACGTCTTCCCGATCATGTTCGCCGTCTTCGGCATCAACTTCCCGGTCGGTGTCCTCGTCTACTGGCTGACCACCAACGTGTGGACCATGGGCCAGCAGATGTACGTCATCCACAACAACCCGACCCCGGGTTCCAAGGCCCAGGCCGCCTACCTGGAGCGCCTGACCAAGCGCGTCACCCACCACGGCAAGGTCAGCCGGCGCGGTGAGCGCAACATCGTCGAGGCGATCGTCGCCAAGGGCCGGGACCGCAACGAGTACGAGCGCAAGTTCATCAACGGCCTGAACAAGGCGGGTCTCGCCGCGCAGGCGGACGGCACTGTGGTGAAGAGCGAGACGTCCGTAGCCGTGGCCACCGAGGACGGCGCGCCCACGGCGGCTCCCAAGCGCCAGCAGCCCAAGCGGCAGAGCAAGTCCCAGCGGCAGGGCGGTGCGAAGGCGGCGGGCGACTCCGAAGCCAAGACCTCGCTGACCAAGTCCGACACCCCGCAGGACGCCAAGCCCACCGCCGCCAAGAAGCCCGGCTCCGGTACCCGCAGCAAGGCCCAGTCCGGGCAGCGCAAGGGTCCGCAGCGGCCCAAGTCCCCCTCCAAGAAGTAAGAAGGAGTCCATCCCGTGACGGAAGGCACCACCTCCGCCGCTGCCGAGGGTGCAGACACCCTGACCCGCCTGGAGCAGGAGGGCGAGATTGCGGCGGACTACCTCGAAGGTCTGCTGGACATCGCCGACCTCGACGGCGACATCGACATGGATGTCGAGGCCGACCGTGCCGCTGTCTCGATCATCAGCGACACGGGCAGCCGCGATCTGCAGAAGCTGGTCGGCCGGGACGGTGAGGTGCTGGAGGCGCTCCAGGAGCTCACGCGCCTGGCCGTGCACCGGGAGACCGGCGACCGCAGCCGGCTGATGCTGGACATCGCCGGTTACCGCGCCAAGAAGCGTGCCGAGCTCTCCGAGCTGGGCGCCAAGGCCGCGGCGGATGTGAAGAACACGGGCGAGCCGGTGAAGCTCAAGCCGATGACCCCGTTCGAGCGCAAGGTCGTGCACGACGCGGTCAAGGCCGCGGGACTGCGCAGCGAGTCCGAGGGCGAGGAGCCGCAGCGCTTCGTCGTCGTGCTGCCCGCCTGATCGGTTCGTACGATCCTCCGGCCCCGTCTGCCCGGCAGGCGGGGCCGAACTTTGTCAGCCTGATAGTTCTGGTGGTTCTGGTGCCGGCGCCTGGATGCGCCGACACGGTACGGAAGGACGGTCCCCCGTGACGGAGGCAGCTGAGCTTCCCCCCGCGCCCGAACAGGCCCGCGAGGTCTTCGGCGATCGCTTCGCGGACGCGGTCCGCTACGCGGAGCTGCTCGCGGAGGCGGGCGTGCAGCGCGGTCTGATCGGGCCCCGTGAGGTGCCCCGGCTGTGGGAGCGGCATCTGCTGAACTGCGCCGTGCTCTCCGAGGTCGTGCCCGAGGGGGTGACGGTGTGCGATGTCGGCTCCGGTGCGGGGCTGCCCGGCATTCCGCTGGCCCTGGTCCGGGAGGACCTGAAGATCACGCTGCTGGAGCCGCTGCTGCGGCGGACGACCTTTCTGACCGAGGTCGTGGAGCTGCTGGGCCTGGACCATGTGACCGTCGTCCGTGGCCGTGCCGAGGAGGTCATGGGCAAGCTCCAGCCGGTCCATGTGGTGACGGCACGGGCCGTGGCCCCGCTGGACCGCCTCGCCACCTGGGGCATCCCTCTGCTGCGTCCCTACGGCGAGATGCTCGCGCTCAAGGGGGACACCGCGGAGGAGGAGCTGAAGAGCGCGGCCACCGCCCTGAGCAAGCTCGGCGCGGTGGGGACCTCCATCCTCCATGTCGGTGAGGGCATCGTGGATCCGCAGTCGACGGTGGTCCGGGTGGAGGTCGGGGAGAGCCCCGGCGGTGTGCGCTTCGCGGCGAAGCGGGCGAAGGCGGCCCGGACGGGGCGGACGCGCCGGAGGCGCTGAGTCGTCCCTTCCGTGGGGCCGCATGAGTCGTCCGTCGCGTGGTGAGGCTTGAGTCAGCCCTCGCGTGGTGAGGCTTGAGTCAGCCCTCGCGTGGTGAGGCTTGAGTCAGCCCTCGCGTGGTCGCTTGATCCGCATTTCGGAGACGAGACGTACTCCACACAAGCTGCCAAACCTATGCATGCCGGAGTGTCGCGACAGTTCGGCCTCAGCTGCTGTGCATCGTGTTTCACGTGAAACGTCGCTCTTTGCTGCACGGCATTATCAGCCGGGGCCGCGCCGCGGCCGAACCCCGTGACCGCAAGCCTCTCGGGTCACTCGGAGAGGTAACGGAGTTGTCCACAGAGGTGGATTTCTCCACAGAACGCCAGGGCTCACTGGTTCACGACCCCGAAGGCATGGGAGGCTCTGTTCATTGCGAGCCTGAAGTCGAGGAGAGTGAATCCTTGCGGTCCGACGCCAACATCGCGGGACCGATGACCGATCCGGTCCCCGGTCCCCGTACCGAGTCGATGGGGGAGGATGTTTCACGTGAAACACCGCCCCCGATGGACGACACTCCCATCGGTCGTGCCGCCCAACTGGCGGTAGAGGCTCTCGGCCGCGCCGGGGAGGGTCTCCCGCGACCCGAACAGACCCGGGTCATGGTGGTTGCCAACCAGAAGGGCGGCGTCGGCAAGACGACGACGACCGTCAACCTTGCCGCGTCCCTGGCCCTGCACGGTGCCCGCGTCCTGGTGATCGACCTCGACCCCCAGGGCAACGCCTCCACGGCGCTGGGTATCGACCACCACGCCGAGGTTCCCTCGATCTACGACGTGCTGGTGGAGAGCAAGCCGCTCTCGGACGTCGTGCAGCCGGTGCCCGATGTCGAGGGTCTCTTCTGCGCACCCGCCACGATCGATCTCGCCGGTGCGGAGATCGAGCTGGTCTCCCTGGTGGCACGTGAGAGCCGACTTCAGCGGGCCATTCAGGCCTATGAGCAGCCCCTGGACTACATCCTCATCGACTGCCCGCCCTCGCTCGGTCTCCTGACCGTGAACGCGCTGGTGGCCGGTCAGGAGGTCCTGATCCCCATTCAGTGCGAGTACTACGCGCTGGAGGGTCTGGGACAGCTGCTCCGCAATGTCGACCTGGTGCGGGGGCACCTCAACCCCACCCTGCATGTATCGACGATCCTGCTCACCATGTACGACGGCCGGACGCGACTGGCGTCCCAGGTCGCGGAAGAGGTGCGCAGTCACTTCGGTGACGAGGTGCTGCGGACGAGCATTCCCCGCTCGGTCCGTATCTCCGAGGCGCCGAGCTATGGACAGACGGTGCTGACCTACGATCCCGGATCCAGCGGCGCGCTGTCCTATCTTGAGGCGGCACGAGAAATCGCGCTGAGGGGTGTCGGTGTCGGCTATGACGCGACGCACGCCCACATCGGCGCCCAGAGCGACCCGAGCATGGTGGAGGGGATCCAGTGAGTGAGCGACGGAGGATTGGTCTGGGCCGCGGCCTGGGCGCGCTGATCCCTGGGCCGGCGGACAGCACGGCGGCTCCGGCCGCGGTGGGGGGAGCCGGGCCCGCGTCTCCGGCACCTGTGCTGACCTCCGACCGTGGCGTGGCCGCGGCGAAGGTGACGGCGCTGCCGTCGGTTTCACATGAAACGGTGGAGCCGTCGGTGGATGTGCCGCCGCCTCCCATGGGCGCTCACTTCACCGAGATCCCCCTGGACTCCATCACGCCGAACCCGCGCCAGCCGCGTGAGGTCTTCGACGAGGACGCGCTGCAGGAGCTCATCACCTCCATCAAGGAGGTCGGTCTCCTCCAGCCGGTCGTCGTACGGCAGTTGGCTCCCGGGCGCTACGAGCTCATCATGGGCGAGCGGCGCTGGCGGGCCTGTCGTGAGGCGGGCCTGGAGGCCATCCCGGCCATCGTGCGGGCCACGGACGACGAGAAGCTTCTTCTGGACGCGTTGCTGGAGAACCTGCACCGTGCCCAGCTGAACCCGCTGGAAGAGGCCGCCGCCTACGACCAGTTGCTGAAGGACTTCAACTGCACCCATGACCAGCTGGCGGACCGCATCGGCCGGTCCCGTCCGCAGGTCTCCAACACGCTGCGGCTGCTGAAGCTGTCGCCGAAGGTGCAGAACCGGGTGGCTGCCGGTGTCCTCTCCGCCGGGCACGCACGGGCGCTGCTCTCCGTGGAGGACCCCGAGGAGCAGGAGCGGCTGGCCTACCGCGTGGTGGCGGAGGGGCTGTCCGTCCGGTCCGTCGAGGAGATCGTCACCTTGATGGGCTCCCGCTCGCAGAAGGCTCCGCGGGCCAAGGGGCCGCGGGCCGGTGGCCGGGTCTCCCCGGCGCTGTCCGACCTCGCGACCCGGCTCTCGGACCGCTTCGAGACGCGTGTGAAGGTCGAGCTGGGCCAGAAGAAGGGCAAGATCACCGTCGAGTTTGCCTCGCCGGAGGATCTGGAGCGCATCCTCAACACCCTCGCCCCGGGCGAGCGGCTGGCTCTCCAGAAGAGCCTGACCGAGGATGGCGCGGAGGACTCCGAGGACTGACCTGTGGGGCCTTGAGCCCCAGCGCTGACGCAGGGCGGGCCGTGTCCGGTGGTTACCGGAACGCGGTCCGCCCTTTGCTTTCCGGCGGTATCGACGCCCTCACTTCGTGGATACGATGCGATCGGGTAAGGCGCATCCACCTGGCGGCACCTCTTAGGGGAGGCGGGGGCCATGCGAACGGTGAGCCGGACCGGACTGGTGAGCGCGGGCCTGGGCCTCGGAGCGGTCGGCGGATTCGTCGGCAGCCTGCTCAAGGAACGGAGCGCCCTGACAGCCGCCCGCAGCGCAGCGGGCGAGGGAAGCGAGGATCAGCCTTCATGGGGCGTCGGCTCGTACCGCTCACGCTGGACAACCTTCAGGACCTTCCCCAGCGTTGTCGCACGTGTGTCTTCTGGGAGCTGGATCCCGTCAGCGGTGAAGCAGCGGTAGCCGCCGGCACCGCGGCGGTGGAGAAGGAGGCCTGGATCTCCGCCGTCCTGCTGGACTGGGGCTCCTGCGGCCGGGTCGTCTACGTCGACGATGTTCCCGTGGGCTTTGTGCTGTATGCGCCTCCGGCCTACGTCCCCCGGTCGGGCGCCTTTCCCACGAGCCCTGTCTCGTCCGACGCCGTGCAGTTGATGACGGCGTTCATCCTGCCCGGGTATCAGGGGCAGGGCCTCGGGCGGGTGATGGTGCAGACGGTCGCCAAGGATCTGCTGCGACGGGGCTTCAAGGCGATCGAGGCGTTCGGGGACGCGCGTTGGAAGGAGCCTGCGTGTCTGCTCCCCGCCGATCATCTGCTGGCGGTGGGCTTCAAGACCGTACGGCCCCATCCCACGCACCCCCGGCTGAGGCTGGAGCTGCGCACGACTCTCTCCTGGAAGGAAGACGTGGAGATGGCGCTCGACCGGCTGCTGGGTGCCGTGCAGAAGGAGCCGGCGTTGCGGCCGCTGTGAGAGCGGGCCGACGGACATACGAATGGGCCAGCCCTCAGGGGCTGGCCCATTCGTGTTTCACGTGAAACAACGCCTACTCGGCGATGAAGTCCTCAAGGTCGCGGACGATCGCGGCCTTCGGCTTGGCGCCGACGATGGTCTTGGCGACCTCGCCGTTCTGGTAGACGTTCAGCGTCGGGATGGACATGACGCCGTACTTGGCGGCCGTACCCGGGTTCTCGTCGATGTTCAGCTTGACGATCTCGATCTTGTCGCCGTACTCGGCGGCAATGGCCTCCAGCGACGGGGCGATCTGGCGGCACGGACCGCACCAGGCGGCCCAGAAGTCCACCAGGACAGGCTTGTCGCTCTTGAGGACGTCCTGCTCGAAGGTGTCGTCGGTCACGTTCTTCAGGGTGCCGGCCACTGCGGGCTCCTTAACTGTTGGTGCGTGGGGCGGGTGGGGTGTCAGACGGTCGTCTTCTCGGGCTCCGCCGTCTGCTCACCGTCGGCGAGGGCGGCGAGGAAACGCTCGGCGTCGAGAGCGGCGGAGCAGCCGGTGCCGGCCGCGGTGATGGCCTGACGGTAGGTGTGGTCGACGACGTCACCGGCGGCGAAGACGCCGGGGAGGTTCGTACGTGTGGAGGGGGCGGCGACCTTGAGGTAGCCCTCCTCGTCCAGGTCCAGCTGGCCCTTGAAGAGCTCGGTGCGCGGGTCGTGCCCGATCGCGATGAACAGGCCGGTGACCGCGAGGTCGGACAGCTCACCGGTCTTGACGTTGCGCAGCTTCAGGCCCGCGAGCTTCTGGTCGCCCTGGACCTCGGCGACCTCGCTGTCCCACACGAACTTGATCTTCGGGTCGGCGAAGGCGCGGTCCTGCATGGCCTTGGAGGCGCGCAGGGAGTCGCGGCGGTGGACGACGGTCACAGACTTGGCGAAGCGCGAGAGGAAGGTGGCCTCCTCCATCGCGGTGTCGCCGCCGCCGATCACGGCGATGTCCTGGTCCTTGAAGAAGAAGCCGTCACAGGTGGCGCACCAGGAGACACCGCGGCCGGAGAGGGCGTCCTCGTTGGGCAGCCCGAGCTTGCGGTGCTGGGAGCCGGTGGCGACGATGACGGCCTTCGCGCGGTGGACGGTGCCCGCGGTGTCGGTGACGGTCTTGATCTCACCGGTGAGGTCGACGGAGACGATGTCGTCCGGGACGAGCTCGGCGCCGAAGCGCTCGGCCTGGCCGCGCATGTTGTCCATGAGCTCGGGGCCCATGATGCCGTCCTGGAAGCCGGGGAAGTTCTCGACCTCGGTGGTGTTCATCAGCGCGCCACCGGCGGTGACAGCCCCTTCGAACACCAGCGGCTTCAGCGACGCGCGTGCGGTGTACAGCGCCGCCGTGTAGCCGGCGGGCCCGGAGCCGATGATGATCACGTTACGGACGTCGCTCACGGCTTGTTTCCTCGTCTCTGGACTGCGTCATAGGTCCGGCGGGAGCCCCTCTCAGAGCTCTCACCCCACCCAACGGATCCTAAGGGGCGTGCATTCCCGCTGTGTCCGGGCACACGGAGGGGCGCCACCGTAGCGCTTTCCACGGCGGACGGAGACGATGCGTCCGCACAGTGAGAGAGGTGTTCAGGAGGCCCGCGGGTAGGTGTGGGTCAACAGCACCTCGGCCTTGCCCACAGACGGGTCAGTCACGCAGGTCGCGTCGACGATGTAGGCGGTGACCCTGCTGGTGTCGGCCGGGTCGGTCAGCACCACGAGCATCGCCCGGGTGCCCCGGTAGACGCCCTCCTTGGTGGCGAGGGCGGTCTCGTTACGACCGATGCCTTCCTGCACGCACCCGGGCACGTCCGTGGGCTTGTTGAAGATCTTCGGTTCCTGGGAGTCCGGAGCGGACTCCATGCCGACGCTGCTGCGCGGCGCGCGCCCGCCTTCCTTGGCCTTCTGGGCGAGGAGATCGGAGACATCCCGCTTCAGGGTGCTCTCGGCGAAGGTGTCCGCGGCCTGGGTCGTCACCTCGTCGTCGCCGTCGGAGCCGCCCGAACCGTCCCCGAGAGACGAGACCAGGACGGTGCCGAGCCCCAGGGCTGCCACGGTGAAGACGGTGCCCAGGACGGCGATACGACGGCGCCCACCGGGGCGGCGGCTCTTGCGGCCGGGGCCGGTGGTGGAGGTGCGGGCGTGGCCCGCGGGTCGGTCGGCGGCTGTCGATGTTTCACGTGAAACACGCGCGTCGTCCTCGGGGGCGTCGTCTTGGGTGGGCGCGCTCGCCTCTGCCTCCGGGGCCGTGGAGTTCAGCAGCGCCTCCGCGGCGAGCGCGGCGTCGATCCGGCCCGCGACATCGTCGGGCATCCGCGCCGGGCCCGGCAGGGTGCCGAGCAGGCCGCGGATCTCTCCCAGGGAGGTGTAGACGTCCGCGCACAGCTCGCACGAGTCCAGGTGCCGGCGTACGTCCGCGCTGCGGGAGGAGGGCAGCAGGCCCTCGGCGAGGTCGGAGAGCTCGGTGACTTCCGGATGCCCGGCCATGTCCGTCGACGTCACGCTCGCCCACCTCCGCCCTTCACAGCAGCTGAATCACTCGGCCCGGTATCGCCCGGCCCCGCGGTCTGCGACCCCGTGGCTCGCGGTCCCGCTGCCGGTGGGACGGATGGACCCTCCCCGCGGTTCCGTCCTGCGCCCGGCTCTTTGCCGCTACCGGCGTTTTCCGGCCGCAGATGGGTGAGGAGCGGCAGAAGTCTGGCCCGGCCCCGGGCGCACCGGCTCTTGACCGTGCCGGTGGGCACATCGAGGATCCGGGCGGCCTCGGCGACGGGGTAGCCCTGCATGTCGACGAGGACGAGGGCCGCGCGCTGATCGGCGGGAAGGGTGCCCAGGGCTTCCAGGAGCTGCCGGTGCACATCGTTGCGCTCGGCGGGGGCCGCGGCCGACTCGTGCGGCTCCAGGAGCTGTTCCAGGCGCTCGGTGTCGTCGACGGGGGAGGTCTTCCGGGAGGCCGCCTTCCGGGCGCGGTCCAGGCAGGCGTTCACCGTGATCCGGTGCAGCCAGGTCGTGACGGCCGACTGTCCGCGGAAGGTGTGGGCGGCACGGTAGGCGGAGACCAGCGCGTCCTGAACGGCGTCCGCGGCCTCCTCACGGTCCCCCAGGGTGCGCAGGGCAACGGCCCACAGACGGTCCCGATGCCGGCGTACGAGCTCACCGAAGGCGTCCTTGTCACCCGAGACATGGCGCGCCAGAAGATCGGCGTCCGACAGGTCGGCTCGGCTCGATCCGCTCTCCACACCATCCCCCGACCCGGTCAGCTGGTCACCTTGATGTCCATGACCCTGCCGCGCCACTTGCCGTCATCGGCCTGTATCGGCAGCTTCGTCAGCCACACCAGCAGATAACGGGAGTTCACGCTCTCCTTCGGCTTGAGCGTCACGGTGGTGCCCGAACCCGCGGCGACCTTGCTGTAGCTCCCGAACGACGTGGGCATCGTGCCCGAGTCACCGGACGCCGTGAGCAGTTCGACGGACGTCTCGCCCATGAAGCTGACCGTGACCTTGCCGACCTTCTGGGCCTTGCCGAGGTCGAGGACGAGACCGACACCCGACTTCAGGTTTCCGAAATTGGCGCCCTCGTAGTAGCTGGTCTCCCAGTACGACTGCGGGTCGTTGTCGAAGGCCTTCGGCACGTTCGCCGGGTACTCCGACTTGTCTCCGCCGAAGGGGTCGAAGTCGTGGGCGTCCTGGATCGCGATCGGCTTGCCCGCCGCGGGCTTCTTCGGGCTCTTGTCGCCGCCGTCCGTCGTCTGCGTCTGGTCGGTGCCGTCGTCCTTGCCGCCGCGGTCCATGAGGGCGTCCGCGAGCTGCCAGCTGCCCAGGCCCAGAGCGGCGATGAGGAGGGCGGAGACGGCCCACTTCAGGGCCTTGCCGGTGCGGCTCTGCAGCGGGGGCGGCGGGGTGGGGACCGGCTGGGTGGCGCCCGGGTGCGGCGACGGACGGCCGTACGTGCCCTGCTGGTACGTTGTCCGCTGGTACTCGGGGGGCGGGGTGAACGCCGGCTCCGGCGGGCGGATGCGGGGCATCTCGCTGATCGCCTTCACCAGCTCCTCCGGAGTGGTGCAGGCGGACTCGTGGCGGGAGGCCGTCGCGCCGTCATTGGCGAGCGCGCGCATCGACAGCTCGGACAGACCGCGGTGGACGCCCGCCCGTACCTGGTCCGGCGCGATCAGACCGATGTCCTTGGGCAGCCCGGACAGACCGTAGGCGTCGTTCTCGTACGGCCAGCGCTGAGTGAGCGCCGCGTACAGCAGTGCGCCGATGGACTCCGTGTCGGTGCGCTGCGGGGTGTCCGAACTGATGCCGCGCAGCGCGGCGTTGACGGCGAGTCCGCGAATGCGCCACTGCCCGGACGAGGTGCGCAGCACGGCGTTGGGGTTCAGCCGCAGATGCGCCAGACCCTCCCGATGCGCGGCGGCCATGGCGGCGGCGAGCTGGGAGACCATCTGGTAGGCGTCGTACGGCTCCAGCGGACCGGAGGAGAGCAGGGTGGTCAGCTCGGTGGCGTCGGGAAGCCATTCGTGCACGACGTAGACGAGGTCGTTCTCCTCGACGGCGTCGAGCACCTGGACGAAGCGGGGGTCGCCGAGCAGGGCGGAGGACCGGGCCGCGGCCAGGACGGAGCGGGCCCGCGCGTGGTCCGCGGGCAGGACGTGGACGCCGACGGCACGCCGCAGCTTCTCGTCCACCGCACGCCAGCTGCTGAAGCCGTCCAGACGGGTGACGCACTCCTCCAGGCGGTACCGTCTGGCGAGCTTGTGACCACTGTGCAGTTCGGGTGGTGAGGTCTTTTCGGAACCTTCGGTCCCGCCACTCCCCTGTGCCTCGTCGGTGTCCGTGTCCCGCTCCCGATTCTGGGCCACCCCGTCGGCCGTGGACTGGTCCGCCTGTGCGGTCAGCGGCTCGTCACCGCTGTTGTCTGCCACGTCGACGGCAGCCGTGCTCCGTTCCGCCACCGTCGCTCCTGCCTCCCCATCCGTTGCGCGCTCCGAGACGCCGAAACCAATTGTGCCCACAGTCCGCCGCTATGCACGACACACGGTGGCGATCGATGGTTGTGCGGGTACCCCGGGTTCAGCGGCCCAGGCGCCCACGGACCATGCCTACCAGCGAGTTCAGCTCCTCGATCCGCATTCTGCGGGCGGCCACGAAGAAGATCCCGAGCAGCACGGCACCACCGACGACGAGGGCGGACAGCGAACCGACCGCACCCTGGCCGAGCGTCTTGGCGACGCCGTAGCAGACGGCTCCGCTCAACAGCGCCGCCGGGATCGAGGCGATGCACAGCCTCGCGTACGTCCGCATCACCCGGGCGCCGTCCAGGTCGCCGCCCAGCCGCTTGCGCAGCCTGCTCCAGGCGACGCCCACACCGATCGCGTAGGCGAGGCCGTAGGAGGCGGCCATGCCGACCACGGCCCAGCGTGCGGGGAGCACGAAGAAGCAGGCGGCGGAGGCGGCGGCGTTGACCGCGGCCACGATGACCGTGTTGTAGAAGGGCGTTCGGGTGTCCTCGTAGGCATAGAAGGCGCGGAGGACGACGTACTGCACGGAGTACGGGATCAGGCCGAGGCCGAAGGCCATCAGCATGAGGCCCATGTTGGTGGCCTCGCTGGTGCCCGAGGAGCCGAAGATGAGGGTGCACATCGGGATGCCGAGGGCCACAAAACCGAAGGCGATCGGCACGATCGCGACGGCCGTGGTGCGCAGGCCCTGCGAGATGTCGTCGCGTACGGCGCCGGAGTCCTCCTCGGCGGCCGAGCGGGACAGCCGGGGCAGCAGGGCGGCCATCAGGGAGACCGTGATGATCGCCTGGGGCAGGCCCCAGATCAGCTGGGCGTTGGCGTAGGCCGCGAAGCCCGTGCCGTCGACGGGCGAGTCCTTGCCCGCCGCCGTGGAGAGCTGGGAGACGACGATCGCGCCCGCCTGGTTGGCGAGGACGAACAGCACGGTCCACTTGGCGAGCGTGACCGCCTTGCCGAGGCCGTGGCCCTTCCAGTCGAAGCGCAGCCGCGGCCTGAAGCCCGTCTCGCGCAGGTACGGGATCATCGCCAGGGCCTGGACGACCAGACCGAGCAGGACGCCGATGCCGAGCAGCCGCTCGCCCTCCGGCGGGATGTTGGTGACTGTCATACCGGACTCGGCAGCGCTGCCGTAGACCCAGATGAACGTGCCGAGGGTGACGATGATGACGATGTTGTTGAGGACCGGGGTCCACATCATCGGGCCGAACGATCCCCGCGCGTTGAGGATCTGACCCATCACCACGTGGATGCCCATGAAGAAGATCGTGGGCAGGAAGTACTGGACGAAGGTGACGCCGACCTCGTTGGCCGCCGGGTTGCTCGCCACCGAGTCCGACAGCATGCGGACCAGCAGCGGCGCGGCGAACATGGAGACCACGGTGAGTCCGCCGAGGGCGACCATCACCAGCGTCAGCAGACGGTTGGCGTACGCTTCGCCGCCGTCCTCGTCCTCCTTCATCGCGCGCACCAGCTGCGGCACGAAGACGGAGTTCAGACCGCCACCGACGGTCAGGATGTAGATCATCGTCGGCAGCTGGTAGGCGACCTGGAAGGTGTCACCGAGCAGGCCCACACCGAGGGCCGACACGATCAGCGCGGACCGGATGAAGCCGGTGAGGCGGGACACCATCGTGCCCGCGGCCATCACCGCGCTGGACTTCAGCAGCCCCGCCGCCTTGCCGCCCTTCTTCGCGGCGGGCGCCGGCGCGGCCGGGGGCGGCACGGGAGCGGTGCCGAGGTTCATGGTCGCGTCGGCGGGCGGGGCGGCGGACTGCTGCGGCTGCTGCTGGTAGCGGGCGGGCTCCCCGGCCGGGCCGGGGACGGGCGCGGTCTCCTGCACCGGACGGCCGCCGCCCTGCTGCTGGTCCCTGAACAGGTGCGCGAAGGCGTCCGGCTCGTGGTGCTCCTCGGCGGAGTGGGTGACCAGGTCGTCGACGCCCACGTACTGAGTGGTGCGCGGGTCGTCGCCGTAGGGCAGGTACTGGGTCGCGCCGTCCGGCTCGGGCGCCGGGGTCCGGGCCCACACGTTCGGGTCGGGCGCGTGCGGCGGCTGCTGGGGCCGGCCGTACAGCGGCTGCTGCGGGGGGTAGGTGCCGGGCGGCGGCGGGGGGTGCGCGGCACGGTCGTAGAGCGCCTCGGCGACCGGGTCCTGGGCGGAGAGGTCCTGGGCCCGGTAGGGGTCCTGGTCGTAGGCGTCCTGGAGGTACATGTCCGCGGGAGGCTGCGGCGGTACCTGGCCGTGCTCGGGCGGCGGGCCCTCGGGGTACCCCGAGCTGCCCGCGGCGGCCTGGCCGCGGTCACCGTCGTACGGCGCGTTCATGGTTACCCACCCTCATCGTCCCGGGCCCACCGGCCACGACATCCTCAACGGTCCACTCTCTCACCCGTCCCGGACGGGTCGGCGCTTTCCGCTGGGGTGTCCGGGGTCGGGTCACTCGGCTGCTCCGGGTCGCCTGCCCCGGCATCCGCGCCGGACTCCTGTTCGGGACGCTCGTCGGGCCCCTCGGGGTTCCCCGGGCCGGTCACGGCCTCCTCGGCGGCCTCAGGGCCCGTCCCGGAGCCGTTCTCGGGACCGGCCTCCTCGGCCTGCCGCGCGGCGCGCTTGCGCTGGGTGTACATCCGGAAGCCCGCGAGGACCAGCAGCAGGAAGCCGCCGCCGATGACCAGCATGACCGTGGCGGTGAACTCGGTCACCTTGACGTCGAACCGTACCGGAGGGCCGTACTTCTGCCCGTCCTTCGTGTAGAGCTGCGCGATCACCTCGGCCTGGCCGTTGGCCTCGGCGGACGTGGTGAACTTCACCGTCTGGCTGTGGCCGCCGTTGACCGTGACGGGCTGCTCGTCGTAGGCGGCGCCGTCGATCTTCAGGCGTCGCGGGCTGGTCGAGGTGAGCCGCAGCACCAGGTTGTCGACGCCCTGCACCAGGTTGTTCTGGACGGTCACCGGGATGGTGGCGCTGCGCCCGGAGAGCTTGGTCTCGGACTTCTCGATCAGGGAGACGCTGTCGGCCAGGGAGTCGAGGTAGATCTCGACGTCGTTGCGGTACGCGGCGGCCTCGGTCGCCCGGCCGCGCCACGAGGTGGACATCGCGCGGTTCATGGCCCGGCCGAACGGGGTCACGACCCGTGACTCGTCGCTGAGGATGACCTTGAACTTGTCGAGCTTGTGCTGGGTGGTGGCGATCTGCTCGAAGGCGGAGCGCTGGAGCTCCTGCTTGCGCAGCTTCGAGGGGTACGCCGACTTCGCCGGGACCTTGGTGGTGGCGCCGGGGTCGGGCTTGGCGGCGGTGGTCGTGGTGAGGTCCTGGAACTGGGTCCAGCCGCTGTTCTCCAGGGCGGTGACGGCCGCCGCCAGGGCACCGGCCTGGCTGGCCGTGGGCATGCGCTGCGGGGCGACGAGGATGGTGCGCTGGTCGTCCGTCTGGAGGTTCAGGGCCAGGTTCTGGGCCAGGAACCGCTGGACGGCGAGGGTCGAGGAGGAGGCGCGCGCCATGTCCCCCTGGAAGGCCGTGGAGAGCCGCGCGTCGGCGACCACGGCCGTGGTGCCGCCGCCGATGGGGCGGGCCGCGGAGGGGGTGTAGGTCAGGCCCGCGGTCTCCTGCAGGCTGTCGCTGCGTGCGATGACGTTGTGCGCTCCGGCGGAGGTGGCGACCTTGACGATCGACGGGTCCACTGCGCCCTCGACCGGCCAGGCGAAGTCGGTGGTCGGCTCCACGTGCAGGATCGACGCGACCGTGTCCTCGGCGACGTCGGTCGCCTCCTTGAGGTGGCCGAGCGAGCCGGTGACGGCCGTCCCGTTGTGGGCGAGGGAGGCCAGGTCGGGGTCGGCGAAGGGCAGCGCGACGACCTCGTGGCCCGCCACCGCGTCCTGGAGGTCGGCCAGCCACCGCTTGGCGATCTCCTGGTCGGCCTTTGTACTGGGGACGGTGTCAGAGCCGTCCTCGGTGAGGATCTCGTAGCTGTCGGTCATGGCGTCGACCGAGGCCAGCAGGTCCGGGTCGACGACCCAGGTCACATCGAGGTCCTCACCGAGCGCGACCATCCGCTCCAGCCGCCCGCCGGGGCTGATCTCGTGGATCAGGTCGTTGGTGCGGAAGACCGGGGTCTGCGCCTCGTTGGAACCCGTCTGCGCGGTCATGTGAGCGGTGGAGATCAGCGGCCACAGCACGGTCGTCCGGGTCTCGGTGTCCGCGTCGTCGGGCTGGTACGGCAGGAAGGTGCGCTGGACACCGAGCACCTGCGGCCACCCCTGGGCGGCCGTCTCGCCGGTCAGGGAGACCGCGAGCTGGTAGATGCCGTTCCCGTCCAGATCCAGCTCGTCCACCGGGACGGAGATGGTGAAGGGCTGCGAGACGCCCGGGGTGAGCTTGTCGAACTTCTCGACGTACTTCCCGCCGAGCGGCAGGCCGTCGGTGCCGGGCTGGTAGCCGGTGGCCTTTGCGGCGGTGTCGATCCCGGAGCGGGTGACCAGCTCCTGGCCGATGCGAAGGTCCACCTGGGCGTCGGTGACGGCCTGCTTGCTCTTGTTGGTCACCGTGCCGGTCACGGTCAGGGTGTCGTCGTCCGTCGCCACGCTCGGTGTGAGGTGGTCCACGGACACGGCGACCGTCTCGTCGATGTCGGCGGCCTGAGCGGGGGAGGCAGCGGGCAGCTGGAGCAGCCCCGCCAGCAGGGGCGCGCCGGCGAGCAGTGCCCCGGTGCGCCGCAGCCACCGGCGGGCAGGTGAGGGACTGGTCCCCTGGAAGTCTGCCGCCTCGGCCACGCGCTCGCCCGTCCCTCGTCGTCGTCAGTGGTCGTCGGAATGTGCGTCCACGCATGGTAACGATGCGCGCTGAGGGGAAGTGCCGCGGTCTGCGCCACAAGATCGCTCACGGGGGCAGGCTGTCCTGTATGTGCCCGTATGAAAAGGAGCGGATCTGTGCCCGTTTAATGGAGGCGCTGAGGGGCGTCCCCGGCACGTACCCTGTTTTGTTGTGCCGAACGCCAACGAAGACAACCTCAGTGTCCTGAGCCAGGTGCAGCACCGCGCGGTGAGTGAGCTGCTGCGGGTCGCGCCTGTCGCCGACGACCTCGCCCGCCGCTTCAAGGAGGCCGGGTTCTCACTCGCCCTGGTCGGCGGGTCGGTCCGGGACGCGTTGCTCGGCCGGCTCGGCAACGACCTGGACTTCACGACGGACGCCCGACCCGAGGACGTTCTGAAGATCGTGCGCCCGTGGGCGGACGCGGTCTGGGAGGTCGGGATCGCCTTCGGCACCGTAGGGGCGCAGAAGGACGGCTACCAGATCGAGGTCACGACCTACCGGTCGGAGGCGTACGACCGCACCTCGCGCAAGCCGGAGGTGTCCTACGGCGACTCCATCGAGGAGGACCTCGTCCGCCGTGACTTCACGGTGAACGCGATGGCTGTCGCGCTGCCCGAGAAGGAGTTCGTCGACCCGCACGGAGGGCTCGAAGACCTCGCCGCGCGCGTGCTGCGCACGCCGGGCACCCCCGAGGCGTCCTTCTCCGACGATCCACTGCGGATGATGCGTGCGGCGCGGTTCGCGGCGCAGCTCGACTTCGAGGTGGCGCCCGAGGTGGTCGCCGCCATGAAGGCGATGGCCGAGCGCATTGAGATCGTCTCGGCGGAGCGGGTGCGGGACGAGCTGAACAAGCTGATCCTGTCCTCCCACCCGCGCAAGGGCCTGACCCTGCTCGTCGACACGGGGCTGGCGGACCATGTGCTGCCCGAGCTTCCGGCGCTGCGACTGGAGAGCGATGAGCACCACCGGCACAAGGACGTCTATGAGCACACGCTGATCGTCCTGGAGCAGGCGATGGCGCTGGAGGAGGAGGGGCCCGATCTGACCCTCCGCCTGGCGGCCCTGCTGCATGACATCGGCAAGCCGCGCACGCGCCGCTTCGAGAAGGACGGCAGGGTCTCGTTCCACCACCACGAGGTGGTCGGGGCGAAGATGGTCAAGAAGCGGATGACGGCGCTGAAGTACTCCAACGAGCTGGTGAGGGACGTCTCCCGTCTGGTGGAGCTCCATCTCCGCTTCCATGGCTACGGCACGGGAGAGTGGACCGACTCCGCCGTCCGCCGCTATGTCCGCGACGCCGGCCCGCTGCTGAACCGCCTCCACAAGCTGACCCGCTCCGACTGCACCACCCGCAACCGCCGCAAGGCGGCCGCCCTCTCCCGTGCCTACGACGGCCTGGAGGAGCGCATCGCCAAGCTGAAGGAGCAGGAGGAACTGGACGCCATCCGCCCGGACCTCGACGGCAACCAGATCATGGAGATCCTGGGCATCAAGCCGGGCCCGGCCGTGGGCAAGGCGTACAAGCACATGCTGGAGCTCCGCCTGGAGCACGGGCCGATGGGCCACGACGACGCGGTCGAGGCCCTCAAACAGTGGTGGAGCGAGCAGCAGGGCTGAGACGAGAAAAGGGGGCATGTTTCACGTGAAACATGCCCCCGAGGCGCCTTGCTGCTACACGTTGCGAAGGTGGTAGCTGACGAGGCTGCCGTAGACGTTGGCCCTCATCCACTGCTCCTTGTCGATCTGGAAGGTGCTGCCCTTGAAGACAATGTTTCCTTCCCAGACGACCGAGGCATCAGCATTGTGACCCTTGCTGCAGGGCTTGCCCTTCTGGCACCATCCCCAACTGCTCCGTGAGGTCTTCACCATGCCCTTGCTGAGGCTGATGACCCCCGAAAGGTTCTTCTTACCGGCATCGCCGTAGTTCACCTTCGTGATGTCTTTGCCGTTGCTGTGGAAGTTCACCCACAGGCTGAGCTTGATGATTTTCACGCCGAGCAGCTTGAGGTGGGTGGTGTACGTCACCTTGTGGTTGCCCTTGGGGAGCGGCTTCTTCTTCGCCTTGGCGGCGAAGCTGGTCATGCGCTCCTGCTCAATGCTCACATCCCCGTTGTGCAGGAATGTTGTGTGACTCTCCTCCTTGGAGGAGGTCAGCGGCTCACCACCTTGCTCCCCGGCCTTTTCGAGGAAAGTCTTGAGCAGTTCAGGGTCGTGCAGATAGTCGATGAACTGCTGCTGCTCGGAGGGAGTGAGGCGCTTGAAATCCCGGAGGGCGTCGTCCGCTCCCTCTTCCTTCGACCGCTGCAAATAGTCGGCGTATGCGGCCGGAGTGGCGGCAGGATCATTGCTGACCACCGACGCCGCTGGTGTCTCGACTGCGGTCGCCTGCGATATGCCGCCAGCAAGAACGGCACAGGCACCGAGTGCTGCGACCATGCCCTGGGCAGCGCGACGTGTCATGAGAAGTCCCCGATTTCTGTGAAGTCATGTGGTCGTTCGGCCAGGGTGGTCACGCCGGGCCGCCAAATGATCTTTTCCTGCGGGGCTGTTCAGGGCAAGTGAGTTGAGGTGGATCTGAGACTACTTCTGCGTAACAGGGCTCGTGGTATCCAAAGCGGGGTCAAGTTTCACGTGAAACATGGCCCCGCTCATGGTCGATGCATGCTCAGTCGCGGTCAGACATCGCCGAAGCAGAGGAGGAACTCTTCGCCGTCGCCGGTCTCGGCGTAGAAGCCGGTGGCCCCCTTGACCTTGCGGCACTCCGTCTCGGCGGTGAACGAGGTGAAGTGACCCTCCACCTTCTTGAGGACCTTGCCCTTGGCCTCGGGGGAAGAGCAGTCCACGACCTCCATGCGGTCCGAGGACGAGGAAGCGGACTTCAGGCAGTCGCCCACCTTGGCCTGGTTGGCGTCGTCACGGCTGGCGATGTAAGCGGCCACCGCGACACAGACGAGTACCACGACGATGACGACGTTCTTGATCGTCTTGAAGGTGAGCTTACGGGACGGCTGCTCCGGCGGAACGGGAGCCCCCGGGGCCGGGAAGCCGGGCTGGCCGGGCTGCTGCGGGAAACCGCCCTGGGGCGGCTGGCCGTAGGGCTGCTGCTGGCCCTGAGCGAACGGGTTGCCCTGGGGCGGCGGAGTAGTCACTTGGGGGTCCCCCTAGACG
>NZ_FLSP01000119.1 GCF_900091315.1 Streptomyces sp. DI166 | reverse complement strand
TCACGGTGCTGACCGGCATGGCGGGCATCGGCAAGAGCGCCCTCGCCCTGCACGTCGCCCACGGTCTGACCGACCGCTTCCCCGACGGCCAGCTCCACGTCAACCTGCACGGCGCCACCCCGGGCATGCTCCCGCTCACCCCCGCCCAGGCCCTCGCCGCGCTGCTGCGGGACGTCGGCGCCGACCCCCGCTCCATCCCCGAACACCCGGACGCGGCAGCCGCGTTGCTCCGCTCCCTGCTCGCGCCCACCCGCACCCTGCTGGTCCTCGACGATGCCGCGAACGCCGCCCAGGTACGCCCCCTGCTCCCCGCCGGACCGGGCTGCGCCGTGATCGTCACCAGCCGCTCCTCCCTCGCCGCCCTCGACGGCGCACGCCGCTTCCCGCTCGCCCCGCTGTCCGACGAGGACAGCGCCGCACTGCTGCGGGCCGCCTCCGGACGCGACGACGGCATCGACGCCGCCCACCCGCTCGTGGAGCTGACCGGCCGCCTCCCGCTCGCCCTGCGGGTCGTCGCCGCCCGGCTCGCCGCCCGCCGCGCCCTCACCCCGGACCTGCTGGCGGGACAACTGTCCGCCACCGACCGGCGGTTGCACCACCTGGAGTACGACGACCTCAGCGTCCGCCGCTCCCTCGCCGTCGCGCACGACGCGCTCGCCGCCTCCGACCGCGAGGCCGACCGGGACGCCGCCCTCGTCCTGCGCCGCATCGGCGCCCTCGACCTGCCCGAGTACGGCGCACCCCTGCTCGCCCACCTCGGCGGCACCGGACTGCGGCGCGCCGAGGACGCCCTGGACCGGCTCGTCGACGTGGCCCTGCTGGAGGAGACCGCCCTCGGCCGCTACGTCCCGCACGACCTGGTCCGCGACTTCGCCCGCGAACTGGCCGCCGCCGACGACGGCGACAAGGTCGCCGAGTCCGCCCTGGGCTGGTACGCCGCCCTCGCCGAACACACCCTCACCGCGCTCGTCGAACCCGGCCTCGACCAGGACGACCGGCGCCGCCCGACCCCCAGCCAGCCGCCCGAGCACGCGGAGCAGGTCGAGGACAGCCGCCCGTTCGAGGGCCCGGAGGCGGCCTTCGCGTGGGGTGACGCCGAGCTGGAGAACATCGTCGCGCTCGCCGAGCGGCACGCCGAGTCCCCCAACTACCGGATCGCCGCCCGGCTGTGCACCCTGCTGCGGCTGATCTTCCCCTACGTCCACCGCAGCGGCCGGGTCGCTGAGATGGAGGTCCTCGGCCGCGCCGCGCTGCGCAACACCCGGCGCCTGGCCGACGAGGCCGCGGAGGCGTACGCCCTGGGCGACCTGGCCGGGGTGCACTTCCTGTCCGGGCGGCACACCGAGGCCCTCGCCCTCAACGACCGGGCACTGGAGATCTGGGAGCGGCTCGGTGTGCTGTCCTGGATGCGCCGCTGCCTGAACAACCGGGGCCTGCTGCTCGAAGGACTCGGCCGCTACGAGGAGTCGGGGCTCGCCCTGCGCCAGAGCCTCGCCTACTCACGGCAGTTGAACGACCCCTACGGCGAGGCCGTCACCCACCAGCACCTCGGCAACCTCTACGAGCACACCGACCCGCGCGCCGCCATCGAACAGCACCGCCTCTCCCTGGCCATCGGCGAGATGATCGGCAACGTCCTCATCCAGCTCTACGCGCGGTGCAACATCGGTTACGCCCACCTCACCCTCGGCGAACCCCGCGCCGCCGCCCGGCACTTCGAGGAGAGCCTGCGCGACCTGGTCGGGCAGGGCGACTGGCACGGCGAGTCGCAGACCCGGCTCGGCCTGGTCCGCTCGCTGCGGCTGCTGGGCCGGACCGAGCGGGCCGAGCGGGAGTGCGCCGAGCTGCTGCGCCGCGCCGACGCCCGCGCCGACCGCTACACCGGCGGCCTCGCCCGCCACCAGCACGGGCTGCTGCTCAGCGTGGCGGGCCGCACCGACGAGGCCCGCGCCGCCTGGCGGGCCGCCCTGGACGCCCTGACCGGCACCGACGAGAAGGCCGTCGTCGCCGAAATCACCTCCCTGCTGGCCGACACCGGCGGACCCCCGACCGCCGATCACTTCGCGTCGGCATAGCACTCCACCACCGCCGTGGTGAACGGGAACCGCACCGGCGTCTCCCCGAACGTCAGCCGCCCCGCCAGCTCCGCCGCCTCCTGGATCGCCGCGACCACCGCCTGCGCCTCCTCCTCGGGACAGTGCACGATCACCTCGTCGTGCTGGAAGAACACCAGTTCGGCCTTCATTCCGGCGCACGCCTGCCGCAGCGCGGCGAGCAGCAGCAGCGCCCAGTCGGCGGCGCTGCCCTGCACGACGAAGTTCCGCGCGAAGCGCCCGCGGGCGCGGGCGTCGGTCGAGGCGTAGCCCGGCACCCACTGCTGCGCCTGCGCCTCGTCGGTGTCGTCGGGGGAGCCCATCGGGATGCCCGCCTCCTCCTCCGCGTCCTCCCCGCCCCGCACGGCGGGCGGACACGTACGCCCCAGGAAGGTGCGCACCAGCCGCCCTTCCTCCCCGGCCCGCGCCGCCTCGTCGACGTAGGCGACCGCCCGGGGGAACCGGCGTCTGAGCGCGGCGAGGTTCTTCAGGCCGTCCCCGGAGGTCTGGCCGTAGACGGCGCCGAGGACCGCGATCTTGGCCTGGTCCCGGTCGCCGGAGAAGGCGCGGTCGGAGACGGCCTGGTAGAGGTCGCTCTCCCGCCCCGCCACCTCCATCAGACCGGGGTCCCGGGAGATCGCGGCGAGGACCCGCGGCTCCATCTGGTCGGCGTCGGCGACGACGAGCCGCCAGCCGGGGTCGGCGACCACGGCCCGCCGGATCACCTTGGGGATCTGCAGCGCGCCCCCGCCGTTGGTCACCCACCGCCCGGTGACGGTGCCGCCCGCGAGGAACTCCGGCCGGAACCGCCCGTCGCGCACCCAGTCCTGAAGCCAGGACCAGCCGTGGGCGACCCAGATCCGGTACAACTTCTTGTACTCGACGAGCGGCGCGACCGCCGGATGATCGAGCGCCTCGATCTCCCACCGCCGGGTGGACCGCACCTTGATACCGGCCCGCGCGAAGGCCTTGACGACCTCGGCGGGCAGATCCGGCCGCACCCGGTGCCCGAAGGCCGCGGACACCTCGTCGGCCAGCTCGGCCAGCCGGCGCGGCTCGCCGCCTCCCGCATACCGCTCACCGAGCAGTTCGCGCAGGACCCGGCGGTGCACCTCGGCGCTCCACGGCAGCCCGGCGTGGTTCATCTCGGCGGCCACCAGCATCCCCGCCGACTCGGCCGCCGTCAGCAGCCGCATCCGTTCCGGGTGCGCGGTCCTGTCGTGCCGCCGCTGCTGCTCGGCGTAGACCTCCAGCAGATCGGCGAGCGGCACATGGACGGCCTGCGGCTCGAACAGCGAGGGCTGCGCACCCGGCTCGGCCGCCCGCTGGGGCGGATCGGGCGGTACGGGCCCACCGCGCAGCCGCGCCAGGGCGGCCGCCGCGGAACGGGGTTCCCCGTACCGCCCCTCATGACCGAGCAGGAGGGTCTCGGCGTCCTCGATGTCGTAGCACCGCTCCACTCGCACCCCCGTGGCGAGCAGTCGCGGATAGACCTCGGCGGTGGAACGCCAGACCCATCTCCTCACCTCCGGCCTGCCGCGCACCGCAGCGACAAGGTCCGGTTCCCGCACGACCGGCCCCACGGGCAGCCCGTCCGGACCGAGGGCGGCGAGCTCGACGCCCCCACCCTCGGCCGGCGCGAGCGCCCACCGGTCGGTCATGGTCGTGAGTGTGACAGGGGGGTCTGACAACAGCCCCTCGCGCCCAGCTCAGAGGGCGTCGTCGTACCCGAGGCACTTCCTCTTCTGGGGGATGCCGGCGACGGACTCGTTCAGTTCCACGAGCACCCCGCCCACCTCTTCGCGGCTCCCGGAGTACGTGACCTCGACGGCGGGAGAGCGGCCGTAGGTGGTGAGCACGCTGACGCCCGTCTCCTTCAGCCGCTTCTCGTCCAGCACCCAGTCGACGCCGTCGGCCGAGACACAGAGATTGACGGTGGGCTGCAGCTCCTCGACGCCGCAGCGAAGCACGGTCGACCTGTCACCCCAGGACGCGACGCCCTTGCCGATCACCCAGTCGCGGTCCTCGGAACCGACCTTGTCGGGGGACCGGTCGACGACGTCGGAGCACTTCGGGTCCCCCGCCTTCGGCCCGGACTCGACCCTGAGGGAGTCCACGAAGAGAAGGCCCGAGGAGATCACGGCGGCCACGGCGACGAAGCTCACGATCCAGCGCGGCCGGAGAACGCCACGCCAGGACCGACCGTGGCTTTCCTCGACTTCTGCACTGTGATCCATGCTGACCGCGACCTTCGGAACGCCCGGGTGGAGTGGCGCTGGCTCCTTGTCATGACACCCCATGATTGCCCATGCCGAACCGGCGCCTCGCAGCACCTCCCCACCCACGGAGCCGAAGCACCCACAGGACCTTTGCCGACCGGCAGCGAGTGAACCGGCTCCCGGGCACCCCGTGGCACGATCCCTACGTGACCAGCACCCCGCGCACCGTCGACCTGGCCTTTCAGGCCGCCCTGCACACCGACTCCGACACCGCCCTGGACACCGGCGCCTCACTGCTCGCCGCCGACCCCGGGGCCGACGCGGAGCTGGAGCGCCGGGGCCTGGAGTTGGTCGCGGCGGCCTGGCGGCGGGGCTGGCAGCCCGCCGACGTCGCCCGGATGGTCCGACGGGACCTGGACGACGTACATCTGCGGCTGCTCGGGGTGCTCGTGCACGCGCAGGCGCCGGACGACCTACCGCGCGGCCCGCGCTGGCGGGCGCAGCTCGACGAGCTGGACGCGGCGCCCACGCGCGCGGGGGACCGC
The DNA here is from genome assembly GCF_900091315.1 of Streptomyces sp. DI166. GTDB lineage: Bacteria > Actinomycetota > Actinomycetes > Streptomycetales > Streptomycetaceae > Streptomyces > Streptomyces fuscus. Next base: position 16,802 of record NZ_FLSP01000119.1, on the reverse strand, counting down.
TTCACGCACGCCACCGCCGTCCTGGAGCTGTACCGGCTGCTGCTGCGCCTGCCGCCCCTGGAGCCGCTCGACGAGCCGCAGCGGGCGCGCGGACCGGAGTCCCGGATGCTCACCCGGATCCGCGCGCTGCTCGCCAAGGCGGAGGCGACCGGGTTCCCGGAGGAGGCGGAGGCGCTGTCCGCCAAGGCGCAGGAGCTGATGGCCCGGTACAGCGTGGACGAGGCGCTCCTGGCGGCACAGGCGCCCGCGCCCGACGCCCCCGGCGCCTGCCGGATCGGGGTCGAGCCGCCGTACGAGCAGGCCAAGGCCGTACTGCTGGACGCGGTGGCCGGGGCCAACCACTGTCGCGCGGTGTGGAACGAGCCCCTCGGTTTCTCCACCGTCGTCGGGTTCGAGGCGGACCTGGAGGTGGTCGAGCTGCTGTTCACCTCGCTGCTGGTGCAGGCGCAGACCGCGATGACGAGGGCGGAGGCCGCCCAGCGGGCCGGCGGACGCAAGCGGACCAAGACCTTCCGGCAGTCCTTCCTCGCCGCCTACGCCCACCGCATCGGCACCCGCCTCGCGCGGGCCGCCGAGACACAGGTCAGCGACGACCTGCTGCCGGTACTGGCCTCCCGCGAGGTCGCCGTCACCGCCCGCCTCGACCGGATGTTCCCGGACACCACGACCACCCGGCTGCGCGGCGTCAGCGACGCGGCGGGCTGGCACGAGGGGGCCGACGCGGCCGACCGGGCCCAGGTACGGGCCCGGCGCCCGATCGCAGAAAACTGACTCAGTCGCCCTGCTGGAAGCCGCTCACCGTCGCGTCCGGCTTGCCGTCCTTGAGCGCGACCACGCCGTACGACCAGGGGAAGTCCTGAGTGGCGTCCGCCCCCGGCAGCCCGAACTCGGCCGACTTCGGTGCCAGTCCGCCGCCCTCCTCGCCGCGCACGTACGTGATGATCACGGTCATCGAGCCGCCCTCGGCGAGCGTGCGCTTCTCCCCGGTGGCCGCCGGGTCGGGCGCGACCTCCGCGGACGTGCCGTCCGCCGTCAGGGTCACCGAGGGCAGACCCTCCAGGGTGCACTTGGCGCCCTTGTTGGTGAGCGTGACGGGCACGTTGCCGCTGTCCCCGGGGGCCGGGGCGGCGTTCGCCGGACCGACCTTCATCTCCAGGTCACCGAACGCGCAGGCGCCCACGGCGGTCTTCTTCGGGGTGCCCTCCCCGCCCGAGTCGCCGTCCCCGTCGCCGCAGGAGGTCAGCAGGAGCGCCGCGGTGAGGGCGGCGACGGGGGGAGAGGAGGGCGGTGGCGCGCATGGGGTGTCCTTCGGGGCGTGCGTGACGGATCGCGTGCATGGATCATCACGCGTACGGCGGGGCGGTGGTTGCGGATCACCCGAGCCGCACGGCCGTGCGGTCACTCCGGCGTCGGCAACCCGGAGGGCAGCTTGCCACCCTCGGCCTTCCGGTACGTCTCGGTGCCCAGTTCGCTGTCCCAGGTGACCTTGAGCGAGTCCTTGCCGACCGAGTCGACCTTCCCGCTCGCCCGGTCCGTGCTCTTGTCGGAGCACTTGAGCTCGATCGTGTCGCCCGCGGTACCGCTGCACACGGTTCCCCCGGTCGCGAACAGTCCGGCCTGCTCGCCGGTGACGACCAGCGCCACCACCTTGCCGTCGGTGGTGGCGACCCAGCTGCCCTCCAGCTCGCCCGCGGGCGAGGCGGCCCCGCCGTCGCCCCCACCGGTGTCGGCGGTCTCCGTGACCGACGGCGCGGAACTCGCGCTCGGTTCGCCCCCGTCGGAGTCGTCGTCACTGCATCCGCTCAGCACGAGCGCACCGGCCAGTCCCGCCGCCGCGCACCACATCCGCCTGCGCGCCACGCGCGCGTACGTCGCCGAAGTCACTGCAAGCCCCCAGGATGAGCGGTCGGTCGGTACGACCCGCAGCAAGCTACCAGGAAGTAACCGCCACCAGAACGCCCCGCGGCGGGCGGCCGCTCACCACGACGACTTGCGCACCCCCGGCAGGTAGCCCGCGTGCGCCTGCCCGCGCAGCGACACCCGGGACAGCCCGAACGCCCGGAAGTATCCGCGCGGACGCCCGTCCACCTGGTCCCGGTTGCGCACGCGCGTGGCGCTCGCGTCCCGCGGCTGGCGCCGCAGCTCCCGCTGGGCCGCCAGCCTCTCCTCCGGTGGGGAGGACGGCCGCCGGAGGATCTCCTTCAGCTCAGCCCGCCGCCGGGCGTACCGCTCGACGGTCGCGCGCCGCTGCTCGTTCTTGGCGATCTTGCTCTTCTTGGCCATCAGACACGCACCCCACGCGCGCGGATGCGCGCCACGGCGGCCTCGATCCCGATCGCGTCGACGGTCCTGATCCCCTTCGCGCTGAGCCGGAGCCGTACGTACCGCCCCTCGCCCGGCAGCCAGTAGCGCTTGGTCTGGATGTTGGGGTCGAAGCGCCGGGAGGTGCGCCGGTGGGAGTGGGAGATCCGGTTGCCGAACCCGGGCCGGGCGCCGGTCAGCATGCAGTGCGCGGACATGGTGACGTACCTCTCCTCAGACGTTGTCGTTAATGGAATTCATTTTCAGTAAGATAGCAGCATGGCTCGCAACGAACTCCGCCCGGTCATCAAGCTCCGCTCCACGGCGGGGACCGGCTTCACCTACGTCACCCGCAAGAACCGCCGCAACGACCCGGACCGGCTGACCCTGCGCAAGTACGACCCGGTCGCCGGCCGCCACGTCGACTTCCGAGAGGAGCGCTGACCGCCGTGCGCAAGGGAATCCACCCCGCCTACGGCCCCGTCGTCTTCCGCGACCGGGCCGCGGGCCACGCCTTCCTCACCCGCTCGACGATGACCAGTGAGAAGACGGTCGAGTGGGAGGACGGCCGCACCTACCCGGTCGTGGACGTCGAGATCTCGAACGTCAGCCACCCCTTCTACACCGGCACCGCGCGCGTCCTGGACACCGCGGGCCGCGTGGAGCGCTTCGAACGCCGGTACGGAGCCCACGGGAAGAGGGGCTGATGCTCCCCGTCGTCATCGTCGGCGGACTCCACGCCGACGCCCGCAGGGCCGCCGTCGACCGGCTGCTCACCGAGGTGCCCGGCAGCGTCGTGCTCCACCACGACCTCGCCACGTCCGCCGCCGGCACGGTCGTACGGACGGTCCGCGACGCCACCGGCCTGCGCTCCGCCGCCGAGACCCCGCTGGTCAACGACTGCGCCTGCTGCGCCCTGCGCGAGGACCTGGTACCGGAACTGAAGCGGATCGAGCAGGCGGGCGGCACCCCGCTGGCCGTCGTGGAGCTGTGGGACTCCGTCGAGCCCAAGGCGATGGCGGAGGTCATCGCCTCCGGCGGCCTGCACCTCACCGGCGTGCTCACCGCCGTCGACCCGGCGCTCGTACTGCCGTACCTCGGCAACGGCGACGACCTCGCCGAACGGGGCCTCCAGGCGGCCCCCACCGACCAGCGCACGGTCGCCGACACCTTCGCGCGCCAGCTGGAGTACGCGCCCGTCCTCGCCCTCGCCGACTCCGAGGAGGCCGACGACGAGGACCGGGAACTGCTCGCGCAACTGCACCCCACGGCCCGCCAAGTCGTGATCGGCGAGGGCGACCTGGCGGGCGCCGCCCGCGCCGGGTTCGACGTCGAGGCGGCCGCCGCCGCCCAGCACCCGGCGTGCGCGCTGCTGCCCGCCGAGGCGGACGCGCACGGCGTCAGCACCCTCGTCTGGCACCGCCGCCGCCCCTTCCACCCGGAGCGGCTGTACGCGGCGCTGGAGGACCTGACCTGCGCCGCCGCCCGCAGCCGGGGCCGGTTCTGGCTGGCCGACAAGCCGGACTCCCTGCTGCACTGGGACGCGGCCGGCGGCGCCCTGTGCGTGGAGAGCGCGGGCCCCTGGCTGGCCTCGCTCCCGGACGCGGCCTGGGACCTGGTCCCGCCGGTGCGCCGGGCCGCCGCCGCCCTGGACTGGCACCCCGAGCACGGCGACCGCTGTCAGCACCTGGTCTTCACCTCGCCCGGCCTGGACCGGGACGGGCTGGAGCGACTTCTGGAGTCCTGTCTGCTGACCGACGCCGAGTACACCGCGGGCCGCGACGCCTGGACGCGGCTGCCGCACTCCTTCGACACCTTCCTGGAGGTCTGACCCCATGCCCCCGAAGACCGCCCGCACCGCCCGCGGGGCCGTCAGGAACCGGCCCAATCCGCTGGACCGGGCGGGCATCGAGTACATCGACTACAAGGACACCGACCTGCTGCGGAAGTTCCTCTCCGACCGAGGCAAGATCCGCAGCCGCCGCGTCGCCCGGATCTCCGCCCAGCAGCAGCGCCAGCTCGCCAGGGCCGTCAAGAACGCCCGGGAAATGGCCCTGCTGCCCTACGCCAGCCGCTGAGAACCCCACGCCGGGTGCTGTCGGCACGTTCGGCCACATGGCCGACAGCACACCGGTCGGGAGGCGGTTCTGCGCCGTCCGGGGGAGACGGCCCCCGTCATTCGTACGAGCGTTCCTCGCGTATGTGTCTGTACAGTTCCGGCGGTATCCGGCACCGGATATCCGTCGACGGCCGACCCGCTCCCCCCGGCGGATGACGGCCCGTCCGTCATCGGAGGCGGACGCCCCACTTCCCCGATGCCGTCCTGGCTGCCGACTTGCCCCACGCCAATGAGCGGATGACGGGCGTCCACTGGGACGAGACCCTTCCGGCCGGGTGCACTCGATCGAACAACGCTCGGAGGACGGAACACGAACGGCTCCTTGAGCGTCTCTTCTTCATGCACGAGCGATTCGATCCGGACGATCCGGCTCACCTGTACGGCGCGGAGAACATGGGCGGAGCGAGACGTCCCAGCTGTAACCACGGGAACACCCCGCGTGCACGTGCATCTGCCCGTGCATCCTCCCATGCGTCTGCACATGAACGGGGTTATGATCCGGGTCAGTTGACCAATGCATCAATGGCCTCACCAGCCAGTGCACCACCGGGGAGCTACCTGTGGACCACGACGTGTACGACGTTGACGACGCGTCCAGCGTCTACAACGGCATGGCCGCGACCCGGCTCAGCGGGGTCCGGTGGCAGAAGAGCCGGCACAGCAACTCGCAGGGATCGTGCGTGGAGTTCGCCCGTCTCCCCGGGGGTGACGTGGCCGTACGCAACTCGCGTTTCCCGGACGGCCCGGCCCTCGTCTACACCCGCGCCGAGATCGAGGCGATGCTGCTCGGCGTCAAGGACGGCGAGTTCGACCACTTGATCGCGGGCTGAGACCGCCCGGCGGCGGAGCCGGGCCCACTCGCGGGCGGCTCATGGGAGCGTTTCCGCCGGTCTCTGGCGATTACCGGCCGTGACAGCACGGTTACGCGCGTAGAGCCACGGCGCCGTGACGCGCCGTGGTTCCTCATTCGGCGGGGTCGGACTGCGCCGGGTGCGGCAGGCGGAACAGCGCCCAGACCACCTTGCCGTGCAGCGTGCCCGCCAGCGGGTGCCAGCCCCAGCTGTCCGCGAAGGAGTCCACCAGGAACAGCCCGCGCCCGGACTCCGCCGAGAAGTCGTCCGAGTCCTGCGCCACGGGACTGTCGTGGCTGGGGTCGCGCACCGCGCACACCAGCCGCTCGGTCCACCGCATCAGATGCAGCCGCACCGGGGGCGTCTGCTCGGGCACGCGCGCGTGGCCGGCCGGAAGGGCGTGCCGCAGGGCGTTGGTGACCAGCTCGGACACGACCAGGCAGACATCGTCGAAGCGCTCGCCCGTGTCCCACTGGTCGAGGGTTCTGCGGGTGAACTGGCGGGCCTCGCGCACCGCTTCGTAGCGGGCGGGCAGTGCACAGGAGGCGGCGCTGGACACGGCCGCGGGATCCAGCGGCGGAAGGCCCTGCCGTAACGGCTGGAGCATGGTCGATCCATTCGTCCCCATGCGAGGCACTCCCGGGAATTCGCGGTCGTTGCGATGCAGCGGTTGCGCGGGACCATGGTTTCGGATGCGTACAGCAGATGCAAGGGCAGATGCACGTGCACGTGACCGAATTGGACCCTCCCGTACCGCTTGTTGGCCATTTTTTCCGCCATCTTCGCGTGCCCCGCTTGTGTTCCGCTCGCTCCTTCCTGAAGGAAATCTTTGGCTTCTTTCCGTCTCTGTAATCGGGCGAGTACAGCTCGAAGTGTTTTAGTGGCAGACTTCGGGCCCTGAAGAGGTTGGGGAGGCTGGCGAACGTGAGCGCGGGAGAGCCCGGATCGGTGGTGCGGCGCATGCTGCTCGGCTCGCAACTCAGGCGACTGCGTGAGGCGCGCGGGATCACGCGGGAGGCCGCGGGTTACTCGATCCGCGCGTCCGAGTCGAAGATCAGCCGGATGGAGTTGGGCCGGGTGAGCTTCAAGACCAGGGACGTCGAAGACCTGTTGACGCTGTACGGCATCACCGACGAGACGGAGCGCGCCTCACTGCTCTCCCTCGCCAAGGAGGCCAACGTCGCGGGCTGGTGGCACAGTTACTCCGACGTACTGCCCAGCTGGTTCCCCACCTACGTCGGCCTGGAGGGCGCCGCCGCCTCGATCCGGGTCTACGAGGTGCAGTTCGTGCACGGCCTGCTGCAGACCGAGGACTACGCCCGCGCGGTGGTGCGGCGCGGCATGAAGGGCGCGAGCGAGGCCGACGTGGAACGGCGCGTGGCGCTGCGCCTGGAGCGGCAGAAGTACCTCGTCGACGAGAACGCCCCGGAGTTCCACATCGTCCTCGACGAGGCCGCCCTGCGCCGCCCGTACGGCGACCGCGACGTGATGCGCGGTCAGCTCCAGCACCTGATCGAGATCTCCGAGCGCCCCAATGTGCGCCTTCAGGTCATGCCGTTCAGCTTCGGCGGCCACTCCGGGGAGTCCGGTGCCTTCACCATCCTCAGCTTCCCCGACCCCGACCTGTCGGACGTCGTCTACCTGGAGCAGCTGACCAGCGCGCTGTACCTCGACAAGCCCGAGGACGTGGCCCAGTACGAGAAGGCGCTGAAGGAACTCCAGAACGACAGTCCGGGTCCGGACGAGAGCCGGGACCTTCTCCGAGGACTCCTTCAACTGTCTTGAAACACAAGTACGATGACGTGTGATCAGACCGTGGATGATCAGAACTGACCAGAAGTCCACAGGGATGTCCGCTAGGGGATTTGAGGGATCACATGTCGTCGTACTTCTCCGACCTGGCCCAGCAGTACATCGACGGTGAGTGGCGCCCGGGTACCGGCTCCTGGGACATCATCGACTTCAACCCGTACGACAACGAGAAGCTCGCCTCGATCACCATAGCCACGGTCGACGAGGTCGACGAGGCGTACCGGGCGGCCGCCAGAGCCCAGAAGGAATGGGCCGCGACCAACCCCTACGCGCGGCGCGCCGTCTTCGAGAAGGCCCTCGCGCTGATCGGGGAACGCGAGGCGGAGATCAGCGAGATGATCATCGCCGAGCTGGGCGGCACCCGGCTCAAAGCGGCCTTCGAACTCCACCTGGCCAAGGAGTTCCTGCGCGAGTCGATCCACCTCGCGCTGCGCCCCGAGGGCCGGATCATCCCCTCGCCGACGGACGGCAAGGAGAACCGCGTCTACCGCGTCCCGGTCGGCGTCGTCGGTGTGATCAGCCCCTTCAACTTCCCCTTCCTGCTGTCGCTGAAGTCGGTCGCCCCGGCCCTCGCGCTCGGCAACGGCGTGGTCCTCAAGCCGCACCAGAACACCCCGATCGTCGGCGGCACCCTGGTCGCGAAGCTCTTCGAGGACGCGGGCCTGCCCGGCGGGCTGCTCAATGTCGTCGTCACCGACATAGCCGAGATCGGCGACGCCTTCCTGGAGCACCCGATCCCGAAGGTCATCTCCTTCACCGGCTCCGACAAGGTCGGCCGCCACGTCGCCACCGTCTGCGCCTCGCACTTCAAGCGCTCGGTCCTCGAACTCGGCGGCAACAGCGCCCTGGTGGTCCTCGACGACGCCGACATCGACTACGCCGTCGACGCCGCGGTCTTCAGCCGGTACGTCCACCAGGGCCAGGTCTGCATGGCCGCCAACCGCGTCCTGGTCGACCGCAGCATCGCCGACGAGTTCACCGAGAAGTTCGTCGCCAAGGTGAAGACGCTCAAGGCCGGTGACCCGCGCGACCCGGAGACCGTGATCGGCCCGGTGATCAACTCCTCGCAGGCGGACGCCATTTCCGGTGTCGTCGAGCAGGCCCTCGCCGAGGGCGGCACCGCCCTGGTGCGCGGCGCCACCACCGACAACCTGGTCGAGCCGTCCGTGCTGACCGGCGTGCCGGCCGACTCCGCGCTGCTGCGCCAGGAGGTCTTCGGACCGGTCTGCTTCCTCGTCCCGTTCGACGGCGAGGAGGAGGCCGTGCGCCTCGTCAACGACACGCCGTACGGCCTGAGCGGCGCCGTCCACACCGGTGACATCGAGCGGGGCGTGGCCTTCGCCAAGCAGATCGACACCGGCATGTTCCACGTGAACGACGGCACCGTCCACGACGAGCCGATCGTCCCCTTCGGCGGTGAGAAGCACTCCGGGGTCGGCCGCCTGAACGGCGACACGATGCTGGACGCGTTCACCACCCTGAAGTGGATCTCGGTCCAGCACGGCCGCTCCGGATTCCCGTTCTAGGGGCTCCCTTTTTCGCCCGCGCGGGTCATTGAGGACGGAACCTGTCCTCAATGACCCGTAGCTTCATCGGTGTCAGGCAAGGAGCCCTCCCGATGAAAGGCGGCCGGTCATGGTCACTCACGTTCCCGCAGAGGCGCACGGCGACGAGCGCGGAGCGCTGCTGAGCTTCCTGGAGGAGCAGCGCGGCGGAATCCGCCGCTCGGTGCTCGGTCTGACGGACGAGCAGGCGTCGTCGCGCCCGAGCGCGAGCGAGCTGTCCCTGGCGGGTCTGATCAAGCATGTGGCCGAGGTCGAGCAGGGCTGGGTCGCGCGGGCCAAGGGCGAGCAGCCGGCCGTGGCGCGGGACCAGTCGAACTGGCACGAGTGCTTCGTCCTGGTCGACGGCGAGACGGTCGAGTCCCAGCTCGCGTACTGGGAGAAGGTCGCGGCCGAGACGGAGTCCCTCATCCGCTCCGCCCCGAGCCTGGACGACACCTTCGCGCTTCCCGACCAGCCCTGGTTCCCGCCGGAGGGCCGGGTCTCGCTGCGCTGGCTGCTCCTGCACCTCATCCGGGAGACGGCCCGCCACGCCGGCCACGCCGACATCATCCGCGAGTCCCTGGACGGCAGGACGGCCTTCGAACTCGTGGCGATGGCCCAGGGCTGAGGGGCGCCGGGGCAAGGCCATAATCTGGACCGCATGTCAGCGATCCGTCTTCTCGTGCTCGGTGCGGTCCGTCAGCACGGGCGGGCCCACGGGTACCAAGTGCGCAACGACCTGGAGTACTGGGGCGCGCACGAGTGGTCCAACGCCAAGCCCGGCTCGATCTACCACGCCCTGAAGCAGATGGCGAAGCAGGGCCTGCTGCACGCGCACGAGATCGCGCCCTCCACGGCGGGCGGTCCGCCCCGCACCGAGTACGAGATCACGGAGAAGGGCACCGAGGAGTACCTCCGGCTGGTCCGCGAGGCGCTGGTCTCCTACGACCAGAAGATGGATGTGAAGTCCGCGGCGATCGGCTTCATGGTCGACCTGCCGCGGTCCGAGACCGTGGAGCTGCTCAAGGAGCGGATCCGGCGCAGCGAGGAATGGCGCGCGGCCGTCACCGAGCACTACATCCCCGAGGAAGGCCCAGGTCAGCTGGGTCATATCGGCGAGATCATGAACCTGTGGGTCCACACCGCCGACGCCGAGGCGGAGTGGACCCAGGGGCTGATCGGGCGGATCGAGGGCGGCGCGTACACCTTCGCGGGGGAGGGCGAGCCGTTCGTCGCCGTCCTCACCGACGACGAGGAGAACCCGTACGCGACGGAAGAGCGGCATCCGGAGGATCTCCGCTAATCAAGTTTGACGAGTCGACTCCCGGGTATTAGCCTCGCGCAGGTAGTCAAGTTTGACTAACGAAGGAGGGTGCGTGGCCGACACCGCGATCACCGTAGAAGGCGCGGAGAAGAAGTACGGCGAGAAGAAGGCCCTGGACGGACTCGACCTGACCGTCGCCCGGGGCACCGTGCACGGCATCCTCGGGCCGAACGGCGCGGGCAAGACGACGCTGGTCCGCGTGCTGTCCACCCTGCTGCGGCCCGACGCGGGACGCATCGAGGTCGCGGGCCACGACGTGGTGACCCAGGCGCGCGCGGTACGCACCCGCATCGGCCTGCTCGGCCAGCACGCGGCGCTCGACGAGGAGTTGGGCGGCCGGCAGAACCTGGAGATGTTCGGCCGCCTGTACCACCTGGGCGCCCGCCGCGCGCGCGTGCGGGCCGACGAGCTCCTGGAGCGCTTCGGCCTCGCCGACACCGGCCGCAAGGCGGTGGGCCGCTACAGCGGCGGTATGCGCCGCCGCCTGGACCTTGCCGCGTCCCTGATCACCGACCCGGAGGTGCTGTTCCTGGACGAACCCACGACCGGACTCGACCCGCGCGGACGCGCCGAGGTGTGGAGCGCGGTCCGCTCCCTCGTCGGCGGCGGCACCACGGTCCTGCTCACCACCCAGTACCTGGAGGAGGCCGACCAGCTCGCCGACCGCATCTCGGTCGTCGACGCGGGCCGGGTCATCGCCGAGGGCACGGCCGACGAACTGAAGGCCGCACTCGGCGGCGACCGCATCGACGTCGTCCTGCGCGACGCGGGCCAACTGGGCGCCGCGGTGGCCCTGTTGCCCCTCGACCCGGCGGACGTCCGCGTCGACGCGGACCGCCGGCTGCTGAGCGCCCCGGTGACCGACCGGATGACCGCCCTCACCGGGGTCGTACGCGCCCTGCACGAGGCCGGGATCGAGGCGGAGGACATCGCCCTGCGCCGCCCGACCCTCGACGAGGTGTTCCTGCACCTGACCGGAGACGACCGCCGAGCGAAGGAGCCCGCATGACCCCAACCGCCTACGCGCTGAGCGACTCCTGGACCATGACCCGCCGCGAACTCGCCCACTGGGCACGCCAGCCGGTGCGCATCGCGGTCGGCCTCGTCTTCCCCGTGATGCTGCTGCTGATGTTCGGCTACCTGATCGGCGGCGGACGGGGCGTGGCGGGCTCCTACATCGACTACCTGATCCCGGGCATGCTCGCGCTCACCATGGCCTTCGGCCTGGAGTCCACGATGATCGCGGTCACCCAGGACCTCAACAAGGGCGTGATCGACCGCTTCCGGTCCATGCCGATGGCCGACGGGGCGGTCCTGGTGGGCCGTTCGGCCGCCGACATGCTCCAGTCGGCGCTCACCCTGGTCGCCCTCATGGCCGTCGGGTACGCCCTCGGCTGGCGCACCGGCGGCGGCCCGGGCGCCGTCCTGGCCGCCGTGGGACTGCTCCTGCTGTTCCGTTTCGCCATGCTGTGGATCGGCATCCACCTGGCCCTCGTCGCCGGAAAGCCGGAGATGGTCCAGGCGGTGCAGATCCTGGTCTGGCCGGTCGCCTTCCTGTCCAACGCCCTCGCCCACCCCGGCACCATGCCCGACTGGCTGGGCACGGTCGTGGAGTGGAACCCGATGTCCCACACGGCGTCGGCGGTGCGGGACCTGTGCGCGGGCGGCGGCACGGACCACGTGGCGGCGGCGGTGCTCTGGCCGCTGATCCTGCTGGCGGTGTTCTTCCCGCTGGCGGTAAGGCGGTTCGGCCGGCTGAGCAAGTAGTCCGGCGGCTGAGCAAATAGTCCGGCGAGGAGCGGAACCCGGACCCGGTCTGCGGTGTACCAGAAGCAGGAAACGCTGCTGACCACCGCAGATCGGGGGATTCCATGAAAGCCGCTAGTGATGGAAGGCCGTGGCCTGGCCGGCGTCGCGGCCCAAGGGGTGCGACTGGCGCCGCAGTTCCGGCAGCAGGCGCTTCAGGTCCTCCAGGAGCAGCGTCGCAAGGTCCTCCGAGAAGCCGTTGCGGCACACCACCCGGAGCACGGACAGGTCCTCCCGGTTCGGCGGGAAGGTGTACGCGGGCACCAGCCAGCCGTGCTCGCGGAGCCTGCGGGAGACGTCGAAGACGTCGTACGCCTTCACATCCGGTGCCGTGGTGAAGGCGAACACCGGCAACTGGTCGCCCCGCGTGAGCAGCCGGAAGTCCCCGAGGGCCTCGATGTCCGAGGCAAGCCGGGTGGCGACGTCCCGGGAGGCCTGCTGCACCGCCCGGTACCCCTCGCGGCCCAGCCGCAGGAAGGAGTAGTACTGCGCGACGACCTGGGCGCCGGGCCGGGAGAAGTTGAGCGCGAAGGTCGGCATGTCGCCGCCCAGGTAGTTCACCCGGAACACCAGCTCCTCCGGCAGCGCCTCCCGGTCCCGCCACAGCGCCCAGCCGACGCCGGGGTAGACCAGGCCGTACTTGTGGCCGGAGGTGTTGATGGACGCCACCCTCGGCAGCCGGAAGTCCCAGGCCAGGTCCTCGTCGACAAAGGGCGCGACCATCGCCCCGGAGGCGCCGTCCACATGGACCGGGATGTCCAGGCCGGTGCGCTCCTGGAAGGCGTCCAGCGCGGCGCACAGGTCGGCGACGGGCTCGTAGGACCCGTCGAAGGTGGAGCCGAGGATGCCCACGACGCCGATGGTGTTCTCGTCGCACAGCTCGACCGCCGCCTGCGGGTCGAGGTGGTAGCGCTCGCCCTCCATGGGCACCAGCCGGGCCTCCACCTCCCAGAAGTTGCAGAACTTCTCCCAGCAGACCTGGACGTTGACGCCCATGACGAGGTTCGGGCGGCCCCCGGTGTTCCGCTTGCTCCAGCGGCGCTTGAGCGCCATCCCGGCGAGCATGCAGGCCTCGCTGGACCCGGTCGTCGAACAGCCCACCGCCGCCGAGGGGTCGGGGGCGTGCCACAGATCGGCGAGCATCGCCACACAGCGCCGCTCCAGTTCGGCGGTGCGCGGGTACTCGTCCTTGTCGATCATGTTCTTGTCCCGGCACTCCGCCATCAGCACCTGGGCCTGCGGCTCCATCCAGGTGGTGACGAAGGTGGCCAGGTTCAGCCGCGAGTTGCCGTCCAGCATCAGTTCGTCGTGGACGAGCTGGTAGGCGGTCGACGGCGACATCGGCCGGTTCGGCAGCCGGTGCTGGGGCGGTGCCTCGGCCATGTCGCCGACCGGATTGGCCTCCCCGTAGAAGGGGTTGACGGACAGGGGGCGGTCGTCGGGCCGGTCGGGGCCTTTGTGGAGCGGCATGAGGAGTCTCCTTGCGGGTGGGGGAGTGGGCCGGGGTCAGCGGACGGAGGTGCCGTCCTCGCGCAGTTGCATCTGGGGGCGGCCGGTCACCAGCAGCCAGGCGGGCAGCGAGGCGATACAGAGCAGGGAGAGGATGGCGGGGGAGACGACCAGGACGGCGGCGGTGAACAGGCTCACCCAGCCCTGCCGGGTGACGGCGAGCAGGATCCCGAGCACTCCGGTCGAGACGGCGAGCGCCGGATGCACCTCCGGCACCAGCGCATGGGCGCACAGGCCGAGGGCCACGCCCACGAAGACGGCCGGGAAGATCCGCCCGCCGCGGAAGCCGCAGGCGGCGGCGATCACCAGCGCGGCCAGCTTCACCACCGCCATCTTCGCGAACTCGCCGGCCGACCAGCCGTCGGGATCGGAGGCCAGTTCCCCGATCTCCTCAAGGCCCTTGAACAGCGTCAGATGGCCGCCCAGGGCCCCCAGCAGGCCCAGCACGAGCCCGCCCACCGGAAGCATCAGCATCGGGTGCCGCAGCCGCTGGAAGGCAGCGTGGACATAGGGGAAGACGTACACGGCCGCCATGCCGAGCACCGCGGCCACCGAGGCGATCACCAGCGCCGCGAGCAGGTCGCTCCAGCCGGGGTCGGTGAAGGCGGGCAGATCCAGGTCGAAGGAGGGCTCGGCGATCAGGGTCATGGTCATCGAGCCGACGGCGGCGGCCATCAGCGGGGCGAAGACGTTGTCCCACAGCTTTCCGCGGATCGGCCGCCCGGCCAGCGCCTCGGAGATCACCAGCGCCGCCGCCACCGGCGTGCCGAACAGCGCGCCGATGGTCGCGGCCTCCGCGAGCGCCATCCACACCTCACCCGGCGACCTGGGCGCGAACCGGCGCCCGAACCAGACGGCCAGGCCCACATTGGCGGCGATGATCGGGTTCTCCGGGCCCAGGCTCGGCCCGCCCGCCAGCATCAGGGCGGCGGCCAGCAGCAGACCGGGGAGCACCGCGGGCGGCAGTGCGGGGGCCTCCAGACCCGTGGTGGCCGGATCGGGCCCGGCGTGCCCCGGCACCTTCCACACCACCAGACCGACGGCGATGCCGGTCGCGGTGAGCATGCTGATCATCCACAGCGAGGAGTAGCGGCCGATGCCGAGCGCGTCCGGCAGCGTCTCCCACAGCACGTCCTGGAGCGCCTCGGCGGCCTCGCTCACGCCCAGGAACAGCAGGCTCGCGCCGACGCCCACCAGCAGGGCGGGGAGGATCAACGGCAGCAGGGCGCGTGCCGGGGTCGCCGGGGCGGGGGGCGCCTGCGACGCCGGGTCCTGAGCCACGGGGGACACCATAAGGTCTCAAATAGTGCAATCCGGGCAATGGAAAGGGGCTTGCACCTCACGTGGCGTGAGGATTCACCGTGGAGTGCGTACCGAGAAGGGAGCGGACGAAGTGAGCTACTCCGTGGGACAGGTCGCGGGCTTCGCCGGCGTGACGGTGCGCACGCTGCACCACTACGACGACATCGGCCTGCTCGCCCCGAGCGAGCGCAACCGCGCGGGTCACCGTCGCTACAGCGACGCCGACCTCGACCGGCTGCAGCAGATCCTGTTCTACCGGGAGCTGGGCTTCCCGCTCGAAGAGGTCGCCGCCCTCCTCGACGATCCGGACACCGACCCGCGCGCGCACCTGCGCCGCCAGCACGAGCTGCTGACCGCCCGGATCGAGAAGCTGCGGAAGATGGCGGCGGCCGTGGAGCAGGCCATGGAGGCACGCACGATGGGAATCAACCTCACGCCCGAGGAGCGCTTCGAGGTCTTCGGGGACAAGGACCCGGAGCAGTACCGCGAGGAGGCCGAGGCCCGCTGGGGCGACACCGAGGCGTACGCCGAGTCCCAGCGCCGCGCGGCGACGTACACCAAGGAGGACTGGAAGCGCATCCAGGCCGAGGTCGACGACTGGGGCCGGAGGTACGCGGCCCTGGTCGCGGCGGGCGAGGAGCCGTCCGGGGAGGCCGCCATGGACCTCGCCGAGGAGCACCGGGAGCACATCAGCAGGACCTACTTCGAGGTGCCCTACGAGATGCACCTGTGCTTCGGCGACATGTACGTCTCCGACGAGCGCTTCAAGCAGTTCTACGACGCCATGCACCCCGGCCTGGCGGAACACCTCAGGGACGCGATCAGGGCGAACGCCGCCCGCCGCACCGCGTGACACGTGGCCCGGGGGAGCCCTACTCCCGGGCTACGACCACGGCGGTCCCGTACGCGCAGACCTCGGTGCCGACGTCGGCGGCCTCCGTCACATCGAAGCGGAACGCCAGCACCGCGTTGGCGCCGCGCGAGCGGGCCTGCTCCACCAGCCGCTCCATGGCCTGGTTGCGGGTCTGCACCAGCGTCTTGGTGAGCCCCTTGAGCTCACCGCCGACCATCGACTTCAGCCCCGCGCCGATCTGGCTGCCCAGATGCCGCGAGCGCACCGTCAACCCGAAGACCTCACCGATGACCTCCTGAACCCGGAAGCCGGGCAGGTCGTTGGTGGTCACCACCAGGACGTCGGACTGCGGGACCTGCCCGCCGCCGTACTCATCGATACCCATGGTTCACAGCTTTGCCCGAGCCGGAGCAAAGGGCATCCCGGGTTCGCCCGTGGAACCTACGGCTCCAGCGGTGCGTTGGTAGTGGTGCCGCGTTGGTACGTTTAGCAACCAGCCCCCGCCCGACCCACCCCGCAGGAGCCACGAACCCGTGACCACGCTTGCGCTCGGCCCCGAGTGGCTCAGCCCGGAACACCTGATCGAGACCTTCAGCCTGCCCGGCATCCTGCTGATCGTCTTCGCCGAGTCCGGCCTCTTCGCCTTCCTGCCCGGTGACTCGCTGCTGTTCACGGCGGGTCTGTTCGTGGCCGAGGGGACCTACATCGACCAGCCCCTGTGGCTGGTGTGCACGCTGATCGTGCTCGCCGCCGTCATCGGCGACCAGGTCGGCTACATGATCGGCAAGTTCTTCGGTCCGAGGCTCTTCAACCGCCCCAACTCCAAGCTCTTCAAACAGGAGAACCTGGACAAGGCGCACGAGTTCATGGAGAAGTACGGCCCCAAGGCGATCGTCCTGGCCCGCTTCGTGCCGATCGTGCGCACCTTCGCGCCCATCGTGGCCGGCGCCGGCCGGATGAAGTACCGCACCTTCCTGACGTACAACGTCATCGGTGGTATCGCCTGGGGCACCGGCGTCACGCTCGCGGGCTACTGGCTCGGCCAGATCAGCTTCATCAAGACCAATGTCGAGGCGATCCTCGTCCTGATCGTCTTCGTCTCGGTGGTCCCGATCATCATCGAGTACCTGCGCGAGCGCTCCAAGAAGAAGCGCGCCGCCGCCGAGCCGTCGGCTCCCCGCCCCGAGCAGCAGCACCACCAGCAGCAGCACCCGCAGGTCATGGACGACGCGACCACCCAGCTCCGCCGCATCGACCCCACGGACCAGCCGCCCCAGCAGCAGTACTACGGCCAGCAACAGCCGTACGCCCAGCAGTACCCCCAGCAACAGCCCTACGGCACGGCTCCCCAGAACGACCAGTACCCGTACAACCAGGGGTA
>NZ_FLSP01000118.1 GCF_900091315.1 Streptomyces sp. DI166 | reverse complement strand
CCGCCGCGCCACCGCCCGCGACGGCCAGCACGACGACCGCGAGCCCGAGGGCGACGCCGCCGAGCACCCGGTGCCGGGGCGCGGCCGGGACCTCCTCGGCAGGCGCCGGTGCGGTCCCGCGGCGGCGCCGTACGCCCCGTACGACCGTGAGCACGAGCAGGGCGAGGAAGAACAGCAGCATCCCGAGCAGCAGCACCGAGCACACCACCCGCACCATGGACGGCACCGGGAGCACGCACAGCAGCAGCGCGGCGTTGGTGACGGCCAGGCGGGCGGGCCAGGCCCGTTCGAGTCCCGCGGTGGCGGCGCGCACGGCGGCGGGGCCGCCGCCCAGGACCACGGGTACGAGGAAACTGAGGGCGCCGAGCAGCACTTGGGCGATCCACCCGGCCGCGAGCGGCGCGGTCAGCAGGGAGACGCGTTCCGAGACCGTCGGCCAGGACGGGGTGGTGAGGAGGATGCCGGCCAGGGCGGTGAGGGAACCGGCGAGCCAGACACAGCCCGCCGCCACCGACCAGGCGGCGAAGGAACGCGGCGCCTTCACGCGGGCCTCGCGCAGCCAGGGGCGGCCCGCGACGACCAGCCCGGCCGCGTACCCGGCGACCCCCGGGGCGGCCAGGGGCGGCGGGGCGAGCAGCGCGGCGGCCACGGCGGCGGCGAGCCCGGTCAGCAGGACGGGCAGCGCGGCGCGCCCCGCCCGTTCGGCGCCGTCCGCGACGCGGGTGCGCAGCATCGTCGGCCACAGGGTGATGAGGGTGCCCGCCACGGTGAGGCCGACCCAGCCCAGCAGATTGATCATCTCGTGCGCGATGAGCAGCCGGTCGGAGAGGTCGCCGGGGAGATCGCCGCGGGCCATGAGCACACCGAGCGCCGCGCCCACGGGGAGCAGGGCGGAGGCGGCGACGTAGTAGCGCACGGTCATGGAGAACCGCCCGGGCAGGGCCCGCCGCAACAGCCGTACCAGCCACACGGCATGGGCGGTGACGGCGGCGGCGACCAGGCATCCGCCGAGGAGGACGGCGTACCAGCGCTCGAAGAACATTCCTCCGATGACGCCGACGGCGCCGAGGTTCAGGCACACCAGCCGCAGCGCCGCCGGGGTGCCCCGGTTGGCCTCGGGCAGGCGGAGCACGGAGGCGGCGAAGTGGCCCGACCAGATGACGACGGCGTTGGTGACCGCGCCGAGCAGCAGGGTGTGGACGAGCAGCCAGGAGGCGTGCGGCAGGAAGTGATGGGCGGTCGCGATCGCGGCGAACAGGCCGAGCCAGGCGAACACGATCGCGTTCACGCCGAGGTGCCAGAGGGCGCGGGGGGACCGGCCCGGGGGCTTCGGCGCGGGGCCACTGGCCGTGGCGGGAGACAGGTCTGTGGTCACCGGGGGGTCCTCGAACGGTCGGGCTCGGCGAGGGGGGTCGGGGAGGACGTCTCGGGGGCGTCGGGGGCGGGGGCCTCACGGACGGACGCTGTCCGGGCGGAGGCTGTACGGGAGGAAGCCTTACGGGTCGCCCGCACCGATGCCGTCACCGCTGTCAGCAGGAACACCAGCACCGCCGCGATATTGAGCACCCCGCCCACCTGCCAGGCCCCCCTGACCTCCCTCAGGTCACCGACCAGCACCCGCAGGGCCAGGGACAGATGCAGCAGCCAGGCCGCCACCGCGAAGGACGGGTGGTACGGCAGCGGGCGTCGCAGTACCGCGGGCAGGATCACCGGCGCGTGGGCCATGATCATCGACATCACGAAGCCCAGGAAGACGGCGTGGACCACCGCGTCGTAGCGCGTGCCGTCGGTCACCGGACCGCCCAGCAGCCACAGCGCGCCGGCCAGCCCCAGCCACGCGTACCCGGCGAGCAGGCAGGCCGCGGTGAAGCGGGGCAGGCCCGTGGAGCGCAGCAGGCGCCGGGCGACGTCGTACGCCACGAGCCAGGCCACCAGGGTGAGCAGCGCGAGGCCCAGAATCAGCGTGCCCGTCGTCGGCCACATCAGGGTGCCGACGACCCCCGTGACGACCGCGCCGACGCACGCCAGGAAACTCTGCTCCGCCGACGGCGCCAACGCCCCCACCCGCGCCAGCTCCAGCCGCTCCCCCGCGATCGTCAGCACGAGGAACGCCGCCAGCCACGGCAGCAGCCGCGGGACGTCCAGGCCGCCCAGCCACAGCAGTGCCGCGCCCACGGCGCACACCGCACCGGCGCCCTGTGCGAGCAGCGCCGCGCTCGGCTGCCGCCGCCAGAAGCGGACGTACAGAAGGCAGAGGGCGGTGCACCCGGCGACGAGCAGCAGGCGCGGCACGGCCAGGTCGATGGGTGCGAGCAGGAGCAGGCCCCCGGCGCCGAGGCAGGCGGGAGCGGCGTACGGCAGACGGCCGCCCAGGGCGACCGCCCGTTCCAGGGCGACCAGCGTGCCCGCGAAGCCGAGGACCAGCAGTACGCCGTGGACCTTGGGCAGCCGGTCGGCGGTGACCGGGGCGGGGAGTTCGAGGAGGACGAGCGCGGCGTCGAGGCCGGCGAGCAGACAGAGGCCCGCGGCCAGCATCAGGGGAGCCCTTCGGGCACCGGCCCGCCGGGCGGCGGCGGTCACGGTTCGGCCGCCTCGGACAGGTGGAGCCGGCAGGCGCCGGGCTCCGCGAACGGCAGCAGCTCCACGTCCTGTTCCGCCTCGCTCAGGGCGCCGAGCGCGGCCCGGGCGAGGCCTTCGTGCACTCCGCAGATGACGCCGGGGTACTCACGGGCCGTCTCCACGAAGGGGCACCGCGTCAGCCGTACCCGCAGTGCCCGGTCGTCGTCCGCCTCCGGCGCGAAGCCGATCTCGGCGAGCAGGTCCAGCAGCCGGGTCCGCGCCGTCCTCGGGTCGGCGGCCCGCTCCTGCCCGGCCGTCAGCACGCGCCCCCAGCTCTCGCCCGCGGCCAGCGCGTCCGCCCGCGGGTCGCTGCTGGAGCGGGCGATCTGTGCGGCGAGTACGGCGGCGAGCCCCGCGTACTCCCGCGCCGGGGACTCCTGCGGCGAGCGCGCCCGGTACCGCCAGGCGGGACGGCCGCGCCCCGACGGCGCGGACCGCTCCCGCGCGGCGAGCCCGTCGACGACCAGGGCGTCCAGATGCTCGCGGACGGTGTTGACGTGCAGGGCGCAGACCTGGGCGAGCACCGAGGCGCTCACGGGGGCGGCCTGGCCGCGCAGGTGTTGCAGTACGCCGCTCCGCTGCCGGGACAGGGGCAGCCGGTTCGAGCCGGTGCCGGGGAGCGGGCCGCTATTTTCCACGGACATGCCCGTACTATATCGCCGCCCGCAGATCACCGGCTCCACCGCCGTCACCACTCACAGACGTAGGACAGGTGCCGGTCGACCCGCTCACGCACCTCCGTCAGCAGCGCCGCCGGCCGAATTCCCGGCGCCAGCGCGAGCAACGGCAGCACCAGCCCGTTCTCCTTGGCCACGTGCTCCTCGAACAGCACCTGCAGCGCCCGCGCGTCGGCCACCGCGCCGAGCAGAGTGGGAGCGGAGCCCAGGGCGTCGACGAGCGCCGTCAGACAGCTGTGCTCGGCGACCAGGCTCTCGATCAGCAGACGGCTGTCGGGCAGCCGGCGCGCCGCGGGGTAGATCACGGCCTCCTCGGCCGCCGCGTACGGCAGGATCTCGCGCTCGCAGAAGGCGACGAGCCCGGCGCGGATCCCCGCCGCGGCCCCGGGGTCCCGCTCCGCCGCGTCGAGCAGCGCCGCCACGTGCCGGGCCAGGTCCCCGGCCAGCCGGACCAGATGCGCCTCGGCGGCTTCGAGGGCGGCGGCGTCTTCGGGGGCGGACGCGGAAGTGACAGCGCTCATGCGGGGTGCCTCCAGCGGTTCACGGCCGGTCGGACCGACCGGAGCGGGCAGGAGCCGACTCGTCCGCCACGTCCCGTACGCGTCGGCGCACCGCCCGCCAGCTTTTAAGCGGGGCTCCGGCGCCGGGACATGGCGGACGGCCGACCATCCGGCGGGAAGACATGGGACGACCGGATGGCGACCGGACCGGGAGCGCGTCGCGCCCACCACAGCGCCGGTGGATCACACGAGGCCGTGACACTGCCGTGGGTTCTCGACGGTCCGTGGAGCTCCCGACCGGTCGCGGTCCAGCATTCACGCACCGATGCCCCCGGCACCTGGGCCGGACGGTCCACTGATCGGGCCCGCCCGGTGCTCTTCCGCGCCCCGAACAGGGCCGAACGGCCGTGCCGAAAGAGGAAGGTCGGCCCACTCGGCACGGCCCCGTACCCGTCTACCGTCCGACCTCATGGACAACGGCCCGCACTCGGACCACGCGCACATCCGCACCCGGCAGAACCGCCCGGCCCCCGCCGGTCGGCCGGTGCGTCGATGTCAGGCGTGCTGACGGGCCACGAGGCGTGAGCCACGCCGCGTCCTCCCTCCGTCTTCCGGTACGGCGAACGCCCGCTCGGGGCGCGAACCGTGGCGCACGCACAGCCGCCCCTCCCCGCTCCGGTCCGCCCCGCCAGCCACGCCTGACGAAAGACGCGCCATGATCCTCGAAGACCTCCGCACGGCCTGCCGCAAGGACCCGGCGCTGCACGGCGTGCACACCGTCGAGGTCCTGCTCTACCCGGGGCTGTGGGCGATCTGGACCCACCGGATCGCTCACCGGCTGCACCGCCTCGGCCTGCCGTTCCTGCCCCGGCTGCTCTCCCAGCTCTGCCGCGCACTGACCGGCATCGAGATCCACCCGGGCGCGGTCATCGGCCGCCGCTGCTTCATCGACCACGGCATGGGCGTGGTCATCGGCGAGACGGCCGTCGTGGGTGACGACGTGATGCTGTACCACCGGGTGACCCTGGGCGGCACCGGCTGGTGGACCGACACGAAGGGCGCCCGCCGCCACCCCACCGTCGGCGACCGGGTCGTGCTCGGCGTGGGCGCCACCGTGCTCGGCCCGGTCCACGTCGGCCACGACACCACGGTGGGCGCGCACGCCCTGGTCCTGCACGACGTCCCGGCCCACTCCTGCGTACGCGCCGCCCAGCCGCACACCACGGCCCGCACCAGAACCTCCGCGCCCCGCGCCGACGCACCCGCGTCCCCCACCGGCACCGACGCCGACACCCCTGCATCGCGCACCCCCACCCGCACCGAACCCCCGCCCCGCGCACCCCCGACACCACCCCCCGAGGACGACGCACATGACCGCCATCCACCCCTCCGTCACCGCGCTGATCGGCCGTACGCCCCTGGTCGAACTGCGCCGCTACGGCGCCGGACTCCCGGTGCGCCTGGTCGCCAAGCTGGAGTCCGCCAACCCCGGCGGCAGCGTCAAGGACCGCATCGCGCTGGCGATGACCGAGGCCGCCGAGGCCACCGGCAGACTCCGGCCCGGTCAGCGGATCGTGGAGCCGACCAGCGGCAACACCGGTATCGGCCTCGCCATGGTGGCGGCGGCCAAGGGTTACGACGTCACGTTCACCATGCCGGAGAGCATGAGCCAGGAACGGCGTGCCCTGCTGCGCGCGTACGGCGCCGACCTCGTCCTCACCCCGGCCGCCGAGGGCATGCGCGGCGCGGTCGCCCGGGCCGCCGAACTGGCCGAGCGGTACGGCTGGTTCATGCCACAGCAGTTCGCCAACCCGGCCAACCCCGACGCCCACCGGCGCACCACGGCGCAGGAGATCTGGCAGGACACCGAGGGCGGTGTCGACGTGCTGGTGGCCGGTGTCGGCACCGGGGGCACGGTGACCGGCGTCGGACAGGTGCTGAAGGAGAAGAAGCCGGAGGTCACCGTGGTCGCCGTCGAGCCGGAGGACTCCCCGGTCCTGTCGGGCGGCACCCCCGGCCCGCACCGCATCCAGGGCCTCGGCGCCGGTTTCGTCCCCGACGTCCTCGACACCGGAATCTACGACACCGTCTGCCGCGTCTCCGTCGACCAGGCCCAGGAAGCGGCCCGCGCCCTGGCCCGCACCGAGGGCATCCTGGCGGGCATCTCCAGCGGGGCGGCCCTGCACGCGGCCCTCACCGTCGCCCGCCGCCCGGAGCACCGCGGGGCCCTGGTCGTGGTCGTCCTGCCGGACACGGGCGAGCGGTACCTGAGCACGGACCTGTTCGACTGACGGGAGGTCAGGCCCCGGTGTCCCGTACCCCCACGAGGCCGGGACACCGCCGGCGCAGCTCCCGCTCCAGCCGCTGATGCAGGGTCAGCCAGGAGGCGGGGCACCCGCGACAGGCGCCACCGAGGCGGACGGTGACAACTCCCCTGTGCACACCGACCAGTTCGATGGCTCCGCCGTGGGACCGGGCGAAGTCACCGACGGTTCCGGCGAGTACGTCACGCGCGGCGGCGTACAGCAGTGCGTCGTCAGCGGAGCGGGAGCCGGTGCCGGTGTCTTTGCCGTCGGCCGGGCCCCACTCCGCGGGCTCGGCCAACGCGGCATGCAGCGCCGTACGGACCGACGCCCCGTCCCGCCCCCAACTGCGCCCCGCCCCGAGCCGGGTGACCACGGCCGCCGGTTCCGCCGTGACCCGTTCCAGCGTGCCGTCGGCCAGCAACGCGGCCAGTGCGGAGGGGACTTGGGCGAGCAGGCCTTCGCAGGGCAGCAGACCGGCGGGGACGATCCAGCGCAGCGAGTCCGGTTCGCCGGGCACGCGCTGGGGGTGGAGGGGAACCACGTCAGCCGCCCGCCAGAACGGTGACCGTCCGCGCCAGCCAGGCCATCACCCAGGCCAGCGCGGTCAGATAGCTGAAGGCGATCACCGGCCACCGCCAGGTGCCGGTCTCCCGGCGCAGAACGGCCACGGTGGCCATGCACTGCAGGGCGTAGACGAAGTAGACGAGCAGAGCGGCTACGGTGGGTGCGGTGAACACCGGCTCCCCCGCGCGTGGCCCGTCGGAGTAGGTCATCTCGCGCAGCGCCCGCGCCGGATCCTCCGGGTCCTCCGCCGCCGCGACCTGTCCGAGGGTGGCGACGAAGGTCTCCCGGGCGCCCTGTGCGGACAGGACACCGATGTTGACGCGCCAGTCGAAGCCCAGCGGCTCGAAGACGGGGGCGACGGCACGGCCGAGCCCGGCGGCGTAGCTGTGGTCCACGGAGTAGGCGGAGACGGCGACGGGGTCACCGGTGTCGACGCCCGCGGCGCGCAGGTGCGCGGTGGACTGCAGCGGCAGGTTGAGCAGCAGCCACAGGACGACGGCGGTGCCCACGATGACCGTCGAGCACTTGCGCAGAAAGGCCCGCGCGGAGGACCACATCGCCACCAGCACCGCGCGCGGGGCGGGCAGGCGGTAGGGCGGCAACTCCATGTAGAACGGCACGGGTTGACCGCGCCGGTCCCCGATCCGCTTGAACACCCAGGCGGCCAGCAGCGCGGAGACGGCACCCAGCAGATAGAGACCGAACATGACCAGGCCCTGCGCGCCGAACGGCCCGACCTTGCGGGAGGGTTCGACGAGGAGGCCGATGAGCAGGACGTAGACGGGCAGCCGGGCCGAGCAGGTCATCAGGGGCGCGGCCATCATGGTGGCCAGCCGGTCACGCGCGGAGGGCAGCGTGCGGGTGGCCATGATGCCCGGGACGGCGCACGCGAAGGACGACAGCAGCGCCACGAAGGCCCGCCCCTCCAGTCCGAACCGCGCCATCACCCTGTCCATCACGAAGGCGGCCCGCGCCATGTACCCGACGCCCTCCAGCAGGGCGAGCAGCAGGAACAGCAGCACGATCTGCGGCACGAAGACCAGAACGCCGCCGACCCCGCCGATCAGGGCATCGCCCAGCAGCCCGGCCAGCCAGGCAGGTCCGACCCGCTCGGCGACCAGCTCCGCCAGCCGCGCGAACAGCGACTCGACGCCGTCCTGCAACGGGGCGGCCAGGGTGAACACGGTCTGGAAGAACAGCACCATCACGGCGAAGAACACGAGCGTGCCCCACACCGGATGCAACAGCACATCATCCACCCGCCGGGTCACCCGGTGCCGCTCCGGGGCGCGATAGTCCGCGAAGGCGAGCACGGACTCCACCCAGGCGTCCCGTTCGGCGGGATCGGTGGGCGGTGCCAGGGCGGGTGCCGTCCACGCCCGCCACCCGCCCATCAGCTCCCGCAACTCCGAGACGCCGTACCCCCGATGGCCGACCACGGCCACCACGGGCACCCCGAGCGCCTGTCCCAGCGCCTCGACATCGAGCCGCCCCTGCCGCCGCGCCAGTTCATCGGTGAACGTCACCACGACACAGGCCGGCAAGCCACGGCCGAGGACCTGCGCGACGCACCCGAGTGACCGCCGCAGCGTGGTGGCGTCCACGACGATCAGCACCGCGTCCGGCCGGGGCACCCCCTCCAGCCGCCCGTCCAGCACATCAACGGTGATCCGCTCGTCCGGACTGACCGGCTCCAGCCCGTACAGCCCGGGCAGATCCTCCACGACGTACCGCTGCCCGCCGACCCGACAGCTCCCGACGAACCGGGACACGGTCACGCCGGGATAGTTCCCGGTCCTGGCCCGCAGCCCGGTCAGCCCGTTGAAGACACTGGTCTTCCCGGCATTGGGACTGCCGACAAGAGCGACCCGGGGCACCTGTACGAGATCCGCCCCGGCCCCCACCCCGGTGTCATGACACCCCGCGCTCACGGCTGCCCCTCGACGACGTACACGCACGCGGCCTGCGCCCTGCGCAGGCACACCTCGTAGTCCTTGACCCGGTACACCACCGGGTCCCGCAGGGGCGCCCGCCGCACGACCTCCACGACCGCCCCGGGCACGAACCCGAGATCGGCCAGCCGCCGCGCCACCGCCGGCACCTCACCGCCCACCACTTCGCTCACCGACCCACGAGCCCCGGGCTCCAACTCGGCCAAAGCACGCTGTACGCCGCCCATCCGCCTCTCCCACACCTCACCGGAAACGCAAGAAAGGTAAGCCTCGCCTTACTCCCCATGCATGGGCACATCGGCCTCCACCGGGGGGCCACCCGGCCCTGCTCTGCCCGGTCCTACGCGCTCATGTCGACGCCGGGAACGGCGCTCACTGACCCGGCGGAAGCCCCCGCAACGTCGGCAGCAGCGCCAGGGCCACCCGCAGATCCAGGGTGTCGCTGTCGATGCCGCGGCCCAGGATCTGCTTGGCCTGCTGGACCCGGTAAGTCACGGTGTTCGGGTGGATCATGAGCCGTTCCGCGGTCCGTGAGCGGCTGCTGTTCTCGTCGAGATACGTCGCCAGGGTCATCGCCAGCCGGAACGTGCCCGCGTCGTCGGCCGCGAGCGGCCCCAGCACCCCGGTGACGAAGGTGCGGGCCTGCTCGGGGTCGACGGTGCCGAGGGCGGCGACGGCCACGTCGCGGTAGCGGGTGACCGGCGCGGCATGGGGTTCCGACAGCGTCACCACCCGGCGGGCGTGCGTGGCCTCGATGTGCGTACGGCGAAATCCGTCCAGCCCCGGTGCCGGGCTGCCCAGCGCGACCCGGACCCCCGACGGCACGGCCGGCCGGGCCGCGTCCAGGTCGGCGTCGGTGAAGGGGGTGGCGCGGCTCAGCCATGCCGCGTAGGACTGCGGCCCGAGCGGGTGGGTCAGTGTGGCGTCCGCGCCGATGACCTTTCCGGCCGCCGTCACCGCCTGCTCGACGGCGGAGTCCGCCCGCCCGTCGGAGGATGCCTCGATCCCCCAGGCGATCACGCCGAGGTGGTGGCGGCCCAGTTCGTAGCGCAGTCGGGACGCCGCACGGCGCTGGTCGCGCTCGCGTCCGGCCAGGATCGCCGCGATCGCCTCCGCGCGGGCCGCCGTGGCGCTGCGCAGCCATGCCTCCCGCTCGGCCGTGTACTGCCGCTCCGTGTGGGTCACCGCGGCGTCGGCGTACGCGAAGAGCCACCTCGACGCCAGGTCGACGGCCCGCGCCTGCTCGGCCGCGTCTGCGGCGCGTGCGGTGATCCGGCCGAACATCCACTGCCACAGCGTCTCGTGGCCGAGCCGGTAGGAGCGCAGCATCGCGCCGAGGGCGAGCTGCCGGTGCACTCCCGAGCGGGTCGCGGCGACGGTCGCCGTGGGCAGTTCGGCCAGGCGCGGGTCGCCACCGCGCTCCAGTGCGGCGGCGATCAGCCGGAAGTGGGCCTCGTTGCTCTCGACGTGCTCGGCGGCGGAGTCGGCGTCCGGGAAGAACTCGGGGGCCTCGGCGCCCAGGGCCTCGGTCAGCCGGCGTGCGAGAACGGGCGCCTCCCGCGCCATCTCGACCGCGACCGGGCGCAGCACCTCCTGCCAGGTCCTGAGCGCGTCGGGTGTGCGCAACGGCGCCCACTCGGTGTCCACGGGCCGAGTCTATCCAGCCACCCCGCACCCGGCGGCCCGGCCGATCACGGCACGGTCGATCACGGCACGGTCGATCACGGCACCGCCGGTCGCCGCCCCCGGCCTGTGCGCCCCAGCCCTCTGCCTCCCAGCCATGCGCGCCTCGGCCCTTTGTGAGCGGGCGCCAAAGAACCCCCCAACGTTGGCGCCCCAGTACAAGCCCTCCGGGACGGGCGCGCAATAGCGTCCCGCCCATGCCCGCACCCGGCGCCCGGGCCCCGGACCTGCACGGTCGTACACGCACCGTGCCCGGAACCGGCCCCGGCGCCGCTCCCGCACACCCGCCCGCGGCACCCGCCCCGAGAGGTCGCACCCATGTCCAAGGAACACTTCACCGATCAGGAACTGGCCGACGTCAAGGCGGCCCAGCGGCTCGCCTACGACGCGGTGGCCGCCGTCGAGGCGCAGCTGTACGAGGGCATCACCGAGAAGCAGGCCGCGCAGGCCATCGAGGACTGGCTGCGGGAGCGGGGCGTGCGCCGCTTCTTCCACTACGGCTTCGCCTGGTTCGGTGACCGCACCCGGTTCAAGAACTTCGTGAAGGCCGAGGGCGGGGCGCTGTCCAGCATCCTCAACCCGAAGATCGCCCACTTCGGCAAGCAGTTCCAGCCCACCGACCGCCCGCTGCGCCGGGGCGACGCGGTGATCCTCGACGTCGGCCCGGTCGTCAACGGCTTCGCCTGCGACATGGGCTACTCGTGCAGCCTGGGCGGCGAGGAGGACGAGGAGTTCCACGCCGCGCGGATGGCGCTGGAGCCGCACCGCGCCCTCATCCTCGACCTGGTCCGGCGCGGGGAGCCGCAGTCGCGGATCTACAAGGAGGTCGACGCCCTGATCGCCGAGCAGGGCTACGAGAACATCCACAGCTACTACCCCGGCTCGGTCATCGCGCACAAGGTCGGCAAGGTGCCCGGCACCCGTCTGCCCACGTTCCGGATCCAGGGGTTCAGCCCCCAGGCCATCGCCTACCTCAGCGGCCATCTGCTCGCGTCCACGCTCCGCCCCCGGCTGAACCGGACCCCGCTGTGGGGGGAGACCTCCGACCGGCCGTGCGAGCCGGGCCTGTGGGCGGTCGAGCCCCACCTCGGCAAGGGCGACATCGGCGCCAAGTGGGAGGAGCTGCTGGTGGTGACGGAGGACGACGCCTACTGGCTCGACGACGACCTGCCGCACGTCCGCTACTGGCAGCGGCACCGCACCGCCTGACCACCGGCCCGACACCCGCTCCTGGAGGAGAACACCATGCCCGACCCGCAGACCGACCCCGCCGAACTGGCCGCGCGAGCGTTCCTCTTCGCCTACCCGCTGGTGCTCATGGAACTGACGAAGCGGCAGTTCACCGCGCCGGGAACGGTCGGACCGGGCCGCGCGCCGGTCAACACGTTCGCCCATGTGCCGGCCGCTCCGGACGCCTCGTTCGAGGCGGTGGTCAGCCCCAACGTCGACACCCTGTACTCGACGGCCTGGCTGGACCTGTCCGCGGGACCCGTGCGACTCTCGCTGCCCGACACCGGCGACCGCTACTACCTGATGCCGATGCTCGACGCGTGGACCAATGTCTTCGCCTCGCCGGGCACACGTACCACCGGCAACGGAGCCGGTGAGTTCGTGGTGGTCGGTCCGGGCTGGGAGGGCGAACTGCCGGTCGGCGTGGAGATCGTCGAGGCCCCGACGTCCACGGTGTGGCTCATCGGGCGGACGCGGACCGATGGGGTGGCCGACTACCCGGCCGTCCACGCCGTCCAGGCCGGTTTCCGGCTGACGCCGCTCGACGGCTCCCGCACCCCCGCGACGGACCCCGGACCCGGCCCGGTAGACCTGATCACCGCCCCGGTCGACCAGCTTGCCGCGCTCGACGCCGCCACCTTCTTCGCCATGACCGCCCACCTGCTGGCGGCCAACCCCGCCCGCCCCGCCGACGCCCCGGTGCTGGAGGCGATGGAACAGCTCGGAGTCGTCCCCGGCCGGCCCTTCGACTGGGACGCCCTCGCCCCCGAGGTCCAGAAGGAGATCACCCGCGGCACGGCGGAGGGACTGCGGCAGATCGAGGAGGCCGGCCGTCGTCCGCGCGCGGAGTTCCACAACGGCTGGCTGCACGCGTACGACCTCGGCGAGTACGGCACCGACTACCTGCACCGGGCCTCGATCGCCTGGGTGGGCCTCGGCGCCAACCTCGCGGCGGACGCGCTCTACCCGCTGAGCCGGGTGGACGCCGACCTCAGGCCGTACCACGGCAGCCACCGCTACGCCCTGCACTTCGAGGCCGGCGCCCTGCCCCCGGCGGACGCCTTCTGGTCACTGACCCTGTACAACGACCGCCAGTTCTTCGTGGACAACCCGCTGAACCGCTATGCCATCGGCGACCGGGACGCCCTGGAGTACAACCCCGACGGCTCCCTGACCCTGCTGATCCAGCACGACTCCCCCGGCGAGGCCCGCGCGTCCAACTGGCTCCCCGCGCCAAAGGGTTCCTTCAACCTGATCATGCGCCTGTACCTGCCGGGACCGCGGGCCCTGGACGGCCGCTGGCACATGCCCGGAGTCCAGCGGATCGCCTGACCCACGAGGTCACACCCCCTGTTCGGCCCATCCACCGCACCGGCCCGCGCGGGCCGCCGCTCTCTCACGGAGGCCCCCCATGGGCACGCCCTCACTCCCCCGCGAGCGGGACGAGGACATCGAGGAAGCCGACCCGTCGGCGTCCCCCGTCTCCCGGCGCTACGCGTGGATCGTCTTCGCGCTCGCCTTCGCCCTGGCACTCACGGACTTCATCGACCGTCAGATCATCGTGGCCGCCTTCCCGTACCTCAGGAAGGAGTGGGGACTGTCCGACACCCAGCTCGGCGCCCTGATGTCGGTCGTCTCGGTGACCGTGGCCCTCGGCGCCCTCCCGCTCGCCCGGCTGGCGGACCGCTGGAGCAGGGTGAAGTCGATCGCGCTGATGGGCTCGGCCTGGAGCGTCGCCGCACTCGGGTGCGCCGTCAGCACGGGCTACGCCCCACTCGTCGCCGCCCGCGCCGCGCTGGGCGTGGGAGAGGCGGGCTACGGCCCGGCCGGCGGCGCGCTGATCGCCGGTATGTTCCCACGACGTCTGCGGGCGACGCTGATCGGCGCCCTCCAGGCGGCGGCACCCCTGGGCGCCGTGATCGGCGTGGTCTTCGGCAGCCTGATGATGAGTCACCTGGGCTGGCGGACCACGCTGGCCGTGTTCGCCGCCCCCGGCCTGCTGCTCGCGCTGCTCTTCCTGCGCGTACGCGACCCCCACAACCCGGCCCGGGCCGGGGCGGCCACGGCACCGACGGTCGGCGTACGCGCCGTGACCACCGAGCTGTTCCGCTCCCGGACCGCGGTCAGCGCGTACTTCGGCGGCGCGCTCCAACTCGTGGTGCTCTCCACCCTGTACGCGTGGCTGCCCAGCTACCTCACCGCGGAGTACGACTACTCCGAGGCCCGCGCCGGAGCGGTCTCCGCCGTGGCGATCATCGCCAGCGCCTTCGGCACCGTAGTCCTCGGCAACCTGGCCGACCGGGCGGGTGCGGCCCGCAGCGCCGACAAGCTCCGCGTCCCCGCCCTGGTCACTCTGGCCGCCCTCGTCCTGCTGACCGTCGCCTTCGCCTGGATACCGCCCGGTCCCCTGCAACTGTGCCTGATCGTCGCCGGCACCTTCTGCGTGACCTCGGCCGTGGGACCGGTCCCCGCCGTGGTCATCGACGTGGTGAGCCCCGCCGTCCGCGCCAGCGCCATCGGCATGGTCGCCCTGGTCAACAACCTCTTCGGCCTGGCCGTCGGCCCCCTGCTCACCGGCTGGCTCTCCGACACCTACGGCCTGCCCACGGCCCTCGCCCTCATGCCCCTGTGCTGCGCGGCCTCAGCAGCAGCCCTCTGGCACGCCTCGCGGACGTACGGACGGGACCTGAACCAGCAGCCCGACAACGCCCCGCCCACCATCGCCCGCTGAACCCACCCCCTGCCTCCGGAGACCCCATGCTCAACCTCGTCACCATGCTCGAAGACAGCGCCCGCGCCGTGCCCGACCGCACCGCGGTGGTCCTCGGCGACCAGCGGCTGACCTACGCCGAACTGGACGCGGCGGCAGGGCAGGTGGCCGACCTGCTGCGTTCGCTGCACATCGAGCCGGGCGACCGGGTCGCGCTCTCCTGCCCGAACCTCCCCTGGTTCCCGGTCGTCTACTACGGCATCCTCAAGGCCGGCGCGGTCGTCGTCCCGCTGAACGTGCTGCTGAAGGGCCGGGAGATCGCCTACCACCTGGCCGACTCCGGAGCGAAGGCGTACTTCTGCTTCGAGGGCACGGCGGACCTGCCGCTCGGGCAGGAGGGCTGGACCGGTTTCAACGACTCGGAGAGCTGCGAGCACTTCTACGTCCTGACGGCCGTACCCACCACCGACTCCCCGATCGAGGGAGCACAGACCCTGACCACCGCGCTGGCCGGCCGGAACCCGGAGTTCGACACCGTCCCCACCGAGGCGGGCGACACCGCGGTCATCCTCTACACCTCCGGCACCACCGGCCGCCCCAAGGGCGCCGAACTCACCCACGCCAACATGGCGCTCAACGCCCTCACCTGCCTGAAGACGCTCGGCGAGATCGAGCACGAGGTCCACCTCATCGCCCTGCCCCTGTTCCACTCCTTCGGCCAGACCGTGCAGATGAACGCCGGACTGGCCGCGCGCTCCACCCTCGTCCTGCTGCCCCGCTTCGACGCCGCGGCCGCCCTGGCCCTCATGCAGCGCCACGAGGTCACCTTCTTCGCGGGCGTCCCCACCATGTACTGGGCGCTGCTCGGCGAGGCCACCTCCGGGACCTCCGACATCGACGTGGCGGCGATCGCGCGCAACCTGCGCAGGGCCATGGCCGGCGGTGCCGCGCTCCCGGTGGAGATCCACCGCCGCTTCGAGGAGCACTTCGGCGTCACCATCCGCGAGGGCTACGGCCTGTCCGAGACCAGCCCGTTGGCCACGCTGACCCCCGTGGGCGAGCCGGTGCGCCCCGGTTCCATCGGGCTTCCGGTGTGGGGGGTCGAGGCCCGCCTCGTCACCGAGGACTGGGAGCCCGTCGAGGGCCCCGACGAGGTCGGCGAGATCACGGTCCGCGGGCACAACGTCATGAAGGGCTACCTCGACCGCCCGGAGGCCACGGCCGAGGTGATGCGCGACGGCTGGTTCCGCACCGGGGACCTGGCCCGCCGTGACAAGGACGGCTGGTTCTACATCGTGGACCGCGCCAAGGACATGATCATCCGCGGCGGTTTCAACGTCTACCCGCGGGAGATCGAGGAGGTCCTGCTCACCCACCCCGCCGTCGGCATGGCCGCCGTCATCGGCGAACCCCACGAGCGCCACGGCGAGGAGGTTAAGGCCTGCGTCGTCCGCGCCCCCGGCGCCGACCTCACCGAGGACGAGCTGATCGCCTGGTGCAGGGAGAACATGGCGGGCTACAAGTACCCCCGCCTGGTGGAGTTCCTGGACACCCTCCCCATGAACGCCACCGGCAAGATCCTCAAGCGGGAGCTTCGGACGCAGCGCCCCTCGTGAGGGAGATCGTGGGGTTTCCCTCCGGCCTACGGTCGCGACGGATGCGTCAGGCCCCGTCGGGGGGAGGCAGGTCTCGCAGCCGGCGTGCCTGGATGTCGTAGTCGCTGAGAACGTGTCTGAGCTGTTCCAATGACTCCTCGGGGATGTCGGGGGGAGCGGACTCGGCCACGAAGCGGGCGGCGGCCACGAGTGCCGCGAACTCGAAGGCGTGGCCGGTCGCGTGCAGGACCCCGGGCCGGGCCCACTCCAGGCGCACGATCAGCCCTTCGAGGCGAGGTAGTTCTTGACCTCGCCCAGTTCGCGCTCGAAGTCGTCGTAGTCCTCGCGGATGCCGTTGAGGTACGCGCTCCAGCCGAGGCTGTTCTTCGCGTAGTGGACGGCCTCCTGAATCTCTTCGTCGGTGGCCCCGAACAGCTTCGCGGCCTCGGTGTGGAAGAGCGTGCAGTAACGGCACTTCGTCTCGGAGTGCAGCGCGATCCCGATGAGCTCCTTGTACTTGTTCGGGATGAGCGTCTCGCCGAGTTCGAGCTTCTTGAAGATCTCCCACTCGTAGTCCATCAGGTCATCGGGGATGCGGGAGAAGAAATGAGGCACAAGACCGAGGGTCTCCTTGATCTCCGCCTCGACCTCGCTCCGGCTACGGCCCGCCATGGCGATCACTCCTCTCAGCCGCGCGGAACCGGCACCCCTCCTTCCACGCTAGAACGCACCCCCGGTAGCTGCGACTCCTGCGGCGGCCACCTCGCCACGTCACTGGGACGGCAGACCGGCGGCGAACGCATGACCTTGATCGATCCGGCCGGTCAGCCCCTCGTCCCCGGACCATCAGCTCGTCCCCCGGGGCCCACCGTCACTCGACCGTGGGCTCCTCGGCCGCCACCAAACCGTGCGTGACGATTTACCAGCGACCGCGCAGCAGCTCAGCGGCCCTTCGCGGCCGGTTCGAGGATCGCGACGCACTCCACGTGATGCGTCATCGGAAAGATGTACAACCGGCAAATCACAAGGGAACATGCAGGTCAGATGGCGTTTCGCACCTACACGTGAGACCCCTCGTGCGTCATACGTGCGTCAACGTAAGCCGCGATCATCAGGGGTCGCCATCCCACTTCGGCGCAGGGCTCCCTCTACGACAGCACGAAGGCCCTGCCGGTTCGGAGCGAACCAGCAGGGCCGAAGGTACACGGAGCGTCAACGCCTTAGACGGCGTCCCGCCGAGTGGTGTAGTCGGTCGAAGGCCGTGGACGCTGTCCTCTTCCGCTTCTGCGCAAGAACCACCCACCGTGACCAGCACAGCGGTGTCGAACCGACAGCTGGGGGGAGTCGTGACGACCTTCCTATGAGGTGGCCGTCTCGTAGGCGAGGTCGTGATCCGCTCGCCACTGGCCTGCGGGATCACCATCGCGGCAGGCCATGTCACGGACACCCTCATCGACACGAGCGATCCTGCGAATCTGCCAGGCGCGGAACACCAGTACCAGCCCGCCCGCGCAACCCAGCAGCCCCGTCGGGGATGTGTACCCGTCCCGTAGCACGAGAACGACCCCCAGAAGGACCGCCACAACGGCGGCCAGGCTCAGGAGAACCGCGTTGCGGCGGTTACTGCGCCGGTCGCGTTCGATTTGCTCCCTGCTGCATATAAGAGCCCTCATCGGTGCGCCGCAGCCCGCACAGATGAAATTTTGCCACCGCGCGCCGCTCGGCGGCCGTCTGGGGAAGGGCGTCAGCGTCTCGCGCCCACCACGGCGACAACGGAGCTGCACGCGGGGCGACTCGGTGAAAGCCAACTCGGACACGCTTCCCGCCTTGCTGCTTGCGACGTCGGCAAGACTTGCCAAGGATATAGACCTTATGTGTCCTGGCTGCACGCATCGACCGGTCCGCCTCACGGCGTCTCGCCGGGTGGTATGGCCGGTCGTCGTAAACGCGGTGCCGCACCGGGTGAGTACTCCGTGATCACCCACCTGAAGATCACCCCGGCACGGTTACACCACTACAAGGGGCATGACCACGCCTTAGCTTGCGATCACCGCCTATCGGTCATTGCCGAGCGGCCTCGGTGGGCACCACGAGCTGCGAATCGAGCCGTGTCCACGCGCCGAGAACGGCCTCGTGCGCATCAGGCGCGAGGTGGGCATACCGCTGAGTGGTCTGATAGCTCTCGTGCCCCAACAAGTGCTGCACCTCATACAGGGACACCCCTTGTTGCACCAGCCACGAAGCGCATGTGTGACGCATGGAGTGCGGCGGATACTCGGGAACAGCTCGCCGCTTGCCTTCATCAAGGAAATGGGCGTCCCGTACGGCAGGCCACCACGTCTGGCGCCGCCAATTTCCGTCATCGAGCAATCGGCCGGCTCGCCCCTTAGTGACCGTGGTGAAAACGACACCGCCACGATCCCTTCCACGCATGTGACGCGACAGAGCATCAAGGACATGGGCAGGCAAGGGAACTTCCCGACGACTCTTTGCAGTCTTGGGGTATTCTTTGATACCCGATTTCGTGTTGACCTCGACGACAAATATTCGCGACCGCCGCCAGTCGATCCTCTTCCCATGGAGCCCCGACAACTCACCCCACCGGAGGCCGGTATAGAAGCCGAGCAGGGCCATTGTCTGCCAGGGTTGCGGCAGCTCATCGAGAATCGCCTGGGCCTGGTTGAGCGTAAACCACTCTGGAGGCTTCACAATTTCCGGTGGCAAGTCGATGCGTCTGCACGGCGTAACTGCGATGATGTCCTCATCTACCGCAGCCTGCATCAGCGAATGCATCAGGTTATACGAGCGCCGGATCGCCGATGCACCCTTTTTCTCAAGAATCAACTTGCGGACCCACGTCTGCACGTCAATACGGCCTATCGCCCGCATCTCCCAGTCCGCCCAGTACGGCATTACATGGTTGCGTATTGAGGAAGCATCTCCGCGAAGCGTGTGCGGCTCAACAACACGCGCCTCCCACCAGCGGTCGTGCCATTCCCGGAATTTTAGCTTCCCGCCACGCGGATCCCCGTGGACGCCTCGCCGATATTTGGCCTCCCGCTCAGCACCCCAATCCCGCGCTTGGTCCTTGAGCGTGAATGTCTCGGTCTCCCGGTCGCCCGCCGGCGTCCTTACGGTCGCTTGCCACTTCCCCGACGGAAGCTTACGCAGGTAGGCCATCTTGCCTTTCTCAACTCAACTGACACATGGACGCATCGGGCTATCTCGCCCGAGTGGCCGAGGAAACGACAGAGGTAGTGCGCCGTTCGACCAGGGCCTTCACATCACTTCCGGGAACACGCACGCGAGAGCGCTCCGTACCCGTACGCAGGTCGATAGCCGAAAGCTCCCCCAGAGCTATATACCGGTAGACCGAACGTCGACTCACGTCCAATATCTCCGCAACGCTCTGTATTGATAGCAATTTGTCGCACACGGCTAGCTCCGATGGATAGGGCAGGTCAACGGCCAGCCCGCACGCGATCCACCGCCAAGCAGTCGGTGCGGACGCCCTAAACGATCCAGAGAATCCCCGGTTTCGGTAACCGGGGATCGTGGTCTATATTCCGCTCGGCGACCGAGGACTACGAGGTAGGCCGGTAGGTGAGAGCGGGGTGCACGTCGTCGCCGACCAGGACCTCGAGCCCGTTCTCGGTGCGCCGACTGAGATTCCGGACCACGACGCGTTCGGGGGCGCCTACGGGTCGGGCGATGTCACGGGACTCAGCTCCCAGGTGGGCCGCGACGTCCGCAGACACCACCAGGTCTTGGCGATGTCCGCGCTGCACCAGGTCGTGCCGGAGAGGCCGGCGGTGCAGACGCAGAGGCACAAGGCCGCAGAGAGGGCGGCGAGTCCGCATTGGTCTGGGCGGTCCAAACGTTCATGGCGCCGACCGCCAGGAGGGTCGGGGGGGGTGAAGCGGGCCGATAGAAGTGCGGCTTTCGGCAGGTGAGCCTCCTTGGTAGGGACCGTGGCGCGAGACAGGCCACTGAGAGCGGCGCCGAAACATCTGGCACCCTCACCGCCTGGAACGTCTCTGACCTGGTGTTTTACGAGGGCTTGTACGTTGACATGACCTCCGCCAGTGATTCCAGTCCCTTGGGGCTCTTTCTCGTCTGCCGTGGGCGAATCAGCCCTCGGACCTGCGGCGAGGCCGCTGGTTCCACCTGTCGCGCAGAGACACCGCGGATTCCAATTACTCGACCATGCCGCCATAGATCAGCAGCTGAAATAAATCGCCCACATGTTCGCCTCTGAAGCATTGTCAGTGCCGTGTCCTAGCGTGAATTGCCAGTCGAGCGAATGATGTTGGGGGGCTCTCTGTGTTCTTTGGCGAGTCATCGGCGGCGTACGAGAGCATCACGTCGCGGATGAAGGCGCTGGCCGTGGTTCGGCCACTATTAGCGCTCGATGAGAGTCCGGCGAAGCGGGAGCGTGGCTGGGAGGAGTACCGGCTGGCCGAACTCGCCTTGGCAGCCATCGACTTCGTGACGCTGCGGATTGGGGCGCGGACGGCAGTTCGGCAGGAAGCCGTGGTGGAACAGGTGGCTGAGTCTGCGGCGCTCCAGGTTCCCGGGCGGGCGGGTACCGAGTATCGGGAGGTCGCGCGCTGGCTGGTGGAGCGGATGATCAACACCGAGAGACACGACCGGTGCTTTCGGCACGAGATCGGCAGCGTGACAAGCGACGGCTTCGTCGTCAGGGAGTTTCCGTTCCAGATCCTCAAAGACGTGCCGGACGAAGCCGGGCAGGCCGCGCTGACCGTCACTGATGCGGCCATCACGGTGCTCGTCCATGCGATCGATGTGGACATCGCGTCCGAGCAGATCGCGGCGGAGGCCAAGCTGGCCGCGCTGCTCAAGCGCGCGCGGATCGGCGAGGCGTGGCAGGCCGCCCGCACCGCCCACGTGCAGAGCATCCGGTACGCGAAGGAGCTGCTCGACCGCATGGAGGAGATGAAACGCAACGTACGGGCCATCGACTGGGAGGCAGATCTTGAGGGCCCGCTGAAGGAGGCGCAGGAGCACGTTGAGGAGAGGTCTCGGGCCGAGACTCAGCTGAAGGCGCAGGTGGCGCAACTGCTCGCAGTTACGGAGGAGGAAGACAAGCGGCAGCGGCTGGAGTCGCTGGATGCACTGATCGAGGATTGTCTGCAGCGGCACCTGATGCTCATCGACATGCTGCTCAGGGTGGTTCCGGAGTTCCGACGCCAGCAGGACCGGCAGATCTTCGTACCTCCCGTGATCCATGCACGGGTGCACTTGCGCAGCCAGCTCCTGGAGCCGGCGCTTGAGCTGAGTATCGACGACAGCGAGCGGCCCCTGGAGGCGTTCGTACGCGGGGTGCTGGGTCCGGTACGTCCGCGAGTGATGTACCTGCCGGACTACTTCGAGGCCCTCACACGGATGCCGGAACAGGCCGAGGTTGAGCTGGTGGCGGTGGGCGCACCGGAGGACTGGGAAGACACGTCCGATCCACCGAGGTTCGACGACGCGCAGCATGCATGGGTGGACAGGCTGCTTTCAGCTGTCCCCGGGGAGGGCGTGCGACTGTCTCGGTTGCTCGAGCGTGCCCGCCAGTGGGGCGAGGGCAGAGGGCCTGGTGACGACACTGACCATCTGCTGGCTATGGAGACCGCGCATCGGTTTCGGCATGTTCCGGTCGCCGAGCTGGCGCGCGGTGAGGAAGCCGTCGTTGTCGTGGATGACGGGACTGAGTTGGACGACACGGTTTTCGGTGGCAGCGACTTCCTGTTGTTGCCGGCCACGGGTGAACCGGTCTCTGACAACGTTGATGCGACCCCGGACATACAACCGCCCCATTCGTCAGAGTTTGCACCCCTCACCACGAGCGACGATCTGGAGCCTAGTGCATGACGCAGTACGACGATGTTGCCGCAGCCGCCCGGATGGTGGCTCTGGCTATGACACGCGGCAAGTCCCCAGGGCGCTCTGGAGACTACGCCCGCCTCGTGCGGCGGTTCGATACGGAACCGGAATTCGCACAGCTGGTACGGAAGGTCGCGCAGGGCTTCGACCTCACGGTTCAGGAGGTACACCCGCAGGCGGGGCTGGTCCTGGCGACCACGAACGAGACGGACTTTGCCGTCTCGGTCACCGACCTCGTACCGAATGCGGAGAACCGGCCGCTGTACCTGCTCGCCCACCTGGCCATCGCATCGCGGGCCTTCCCTCGTCCGGAGAACTTGGACGACGAC
>NZ_FLSP01000117.1 GCF_900091315.1 Streptomyces sp. DI166 | reverse complement strand
CGAGCCGTGGTCTTCGAGCGGTACGGCGAAACCCCCGAGGTGCGCGAGGTGGCCGACCCCCGGCCGGCCGGGCACGGAGTCGTGGTGCGGGTGGCGGCCACCGGGCTGTGCCGGAGCGACTGGCACGGGTGGCAGGGCCACGATCCGGACATCACGCTGCCGCACGTGCCCGGACACGAGCTGGCCGGGGTGGTCGAGGCGGTGGGTGCCGGGGTGACCGGGTGGCGGCCGGGGGACCGGGTCACCGTGCCGTTCGTGTGCGCCTGCGGGAGCTGTCCGGCCTGCGCGGCCGGGGACCAGCAGGTGTGCGAGCGGCAGACCCAGCCCGGGTTCACCCACTGGGGCTCCTTCGCCCAGTACGTCGCCCTGGACCACGCCGACGTGAACCTGGTCGGCGTACCGGACGACATGGATTTCGCCACCGCCGCCTCGCTCGGCTGCCGGTTCGCCACCGCCTTCCGCGCGGTGGTCCAGCAGGGGCGGGTCGCCGCGGGGGAGTGGGTGGCCGTGCACGGCTGCGGCGGGGTCGGCCTGTCCGCCGTGATGATCGCGGCGGCCTGCGGCGCCCGGGTCGTCGCCGTGGACGTGTCGTCCGAGGCGCTGGACCTGGCGCGCAGGTTCGGCGCCGCGCACTGCGTGGACGCCTCCGGCACGAAGGACACCGCCGAGGCGGTGCGGGAGCTGACCGGTGGCGGCGCACACCTGTCGCTGGACGCCCTCGGCGCGCCCGCCACCTGCGCCGCCTCCGTCAACGGCCTGCGGCGGCGGGGCCGGCACGTCCAGGTGGGCCTGCTGCCCTCCGCCGACGGCACCACTCCCGTCCCGATGGCCCGCGCCATCGGCCGGGAGCTGGAGCTCATCGGCAGCCACGGCATGGCCGCGCACAGCTACCCGCCGATGCTGGAGCTGGTCCGCTCCGGGGTGCTGCGCCCCGACCTCCTGGTCACCGCTACCGTCCCCCTCGACCGGGCCCCGGCCGCGCTCACGGCGATGGGCACGGCACGGGGTTCCGGAGTGACGGTCGTCCAGCCCTGGAGCTGAGGCCCGGGGCGACGCGGCCTCAGTCCCTACTTCGCCCCCGGTTCCCCGGCCGGGACGCGACCCATGCGCGGACGGTGTCGGCGTACCAGAACGGCTTGCCGCCCTCGACGTGGTCCGGCGGGGGCAGCAGCCCGTGCTTGCGGTAGGAGCGGACGGTGTCGGGCTGCACCCGGATGTGGGCCGCGATCTCCTTGTAGGACCAGAGCCGTCGGTCGGTCATGTGCACCTCCACGGGGGCGGACGATCACCCACCCTGTGCCCCGTGCAACGACATCCGGTGACCGAGAGGAAGGGGTTGTGTACGTCGTGTGACGTGCTACCCGCGTATGCGAGACATGTGTGACACAAGTGGGGCTTTTGTGGCGGAGGTGACGCATGGAGGCGCACGGGGAGCACGAGGGGGTGCGAGGAGCGAGGATCGGCCGTTCTCGTCCGAATGTCTGGACAAAATATTGACAGGGCTCCCGGGGCGGGACTACAAAGCCGGGAGAGCCGATACGAAGGGAACGCGATGGCGTACGACCTGATCACCATGGGGCGGATCGGAGTGGACCTCTATCCGTTGCAGACCGGCGTCCCCCTGCCGCAGGTCACCTCCTTCGGCAAGTTCCTCGGCGGATCGGCGGCCAATGTCGCGGTCGCCGCCGCCCGTCTGGGCCGGAACACCGCCGTCATCACCCGCACCGGGGACGACCCGTTCGGTACCTACCTGCACGAGGCGCTGCGGGACTTCGGCGTCGACGACCGCTGGGTCACCCCGGTGCCCGGGCTGCCCACGCCGGTCACCTTCTGCGAGGTGTTCCCGCCGGACGACTTCCCGCTGTACTTCTACCGCCGCCCCAAGGCGCCGGACCTGGAGATCGACGCCCACGAGCTCGACCTCGACGCCGTCCGCGAGGCCCGTATCTTCTGGATGACCGGCACCGGCCTGAGCGAGGAGCCCAGCCGCACGGCCACCCTCGCCGCCCTCGCCCACCGCGCCAGGTCCGGCATCACGGTCTTCGACCTGGACTGGCGCCCGATGTTCTGGTCCGACCCCGACCAGGCCCGCCCCTTCTACCGCGAGGCCCTCAGGCACACCACCGTCGCCGTCGGCAACCTCGACGAGGTGGAGGTCGCCACCGGAGTCCGCGAACCGCACGCCGCGGCCCGCGCCCTGCTGGACGCCGGGGTCGAACTGGCCGTGGTCAAGCAGGGCCCCAAGGGCGTCCTGGCGGTCAACCGCGAGGGCGAGCAGGCCGAGGTCCCGCCGCTGCCGGTGACCGTCCTCAACGGCCTCGGCGCCGGCGACGCCTTCGGCGGCTCCCTGTGCCACGGCCTGCTGCACGGCTGGGACCTGGAGACGGTCATGCGCCAGTCCAACGCCGCCGGCGCCATCGTCGCCTCCCGCCTGGAATGCTCCTCGGCCATGCCGACGCAGGAGGAGGTGACGGCGGCACTGACCGCGGGCGCCGTACTGACCGATATGCCCCCCAACCCCCAGGCCGCCCAGCAGGCCGATGGCGAGGCCGCAAAGTGACCGTGGACATCGCGGAGCTGATCCGCACCCGCACCCGCCACCCCGAGGCCGTCGCCGAGGCGGCCGCCCGCCGCAAGCGCCGCCCCCTGCTCGGGGACACCGGCCGGCTGATGATCGTCGCCGCCGACCACCCCGCCCGCGGCGCGCTCGGCGTCGGCGACAACAAGTTCGCCATGGCCAACCGCGCCGACCTCCTCGAACGGCTGTGCCTGGCGCTGTCCCGCCCCGGCGTGGACGGCGTCCTCGCCACCGCCGACATCCTCGACGACCTGCTGCTGCTCGGCGCCCTCGACGACCGGGTCGTGATGGGCTCGATGAACCGCGGCGGCCTGCAGGGCGCCTGCTTCGAACTCGACGACCGCTTCACCGGCCACCGCCCCGAGGACATCCAGCGCCTGGGCTTCGACGCCGGGAAGCTGCTGCTGCGCATCGACTACGACGACCCGGGCTCCCTGAACACCCTGGAGTCCACCGCCCGCGCCGTCGACGACATGGCGGCCCGCCAACTGCCCGTCTTCGTCGAGCCGTTCATCAGCCGCCGGACGCCCGACGGCAAGCTGCGCAACGACCTCTCCGCCGAGGCCGTCACCCGCTCCATCGCCATCGCCTCCGGCCTGGGCGGCAGTTCGGCCTACACCTGGCTGAAGGTCCCGGTCACCGACAACCCGGACGACATGGCCCAGGTGATGGAGACCTCGACGCTGCCCGCCGTACTGCTCGGCGGCGACGTCGGGGACGACCAGGACGCCGCCTACGAGAAGTGGCGCGGCGCCCTCCAACTGCCCACCGTCTGCGGCCTGGTGGTCGGCCGTTCGCTGCTGTACCCGGCGGACGGCGATGTGGCCGCCGCCGTGGACACCGCCGTAGGACTGCTGTGAGGGCCGCATGAACAACGAGTTGTACGTGCCGAGGGGCAGCACCGCCGACGCGGAACACGTCCTCGCCATCGAGCCGAAGCGGGCCGGGTGGACGTACTCAAGTCTGCGGATCGTCGAACTGGAACCGGGCGGCAGCCACAGCTTCGCCACCGGGGACAGCGAATGGATCGTGCTGCCGCTGAACGGCGGTTGTACCGTGCGTGCAGCACAACAGGAGTTCCAACTCCTGGGCCGGGAGAGCGTCTTCGCGTCGGTCACCGACTTCGCGTACGTCCCCCGGGACACCCAGGCACAGATCGCCTCCGGCGCGGGTGGCCGCTTTGCTTTGGCAGGAGCAAGGTGCGAGCGACGACTCCCCGCCCGCTACGGCCCCGCGCCGGAGGTCCCCATGGAGGAGCGCGGCAGCGGCAACCGGCTGCGGCACGTGCGCAACTTCGCCTCCGCCGACGCCTTCGAGTGCGACCGGCTC
Source organism: Streptomyces sp. DI166 (assembly GCF_900091315.1). Taxonomy (GTDB): domain Bacteria; phylum Actinomycetota; class Actinomycetes; order Streptomycetales; family Streptomycetaceae; genus Streptomyces; species Streptomyces fuscus. Next base: position 18,166 of record NZ_FLSP01000117.1, on the reverse strand, counting down.
ATCGCCGTGGAGGTCATCACCCCCGGCGGCAACTGGTCCTCGTACCCGCCGCACAAGCACGACGAGCACCGGCCGGGCGAGGAGGCGGAGCTGGAGGAGATCTACTACTTCGAGATCGACGGCCCGCACGGCTTCGGCTACCAGCGCGTCTCCCCGTCCCGCGAGGGCGGCGCGGACGTGCTCGCCGAGGTCCGCTCGGGTGACGCCGTCCTCGTACCCGACGGCTGGCACGGCCCGTCGATCGCCCAGCCCGGCCACGACATGTACTACCTGAACGTGATGGCGGGCCCCGGTGAGACCCGCGAGTGGCGGATCTGCTTCCACCCGGACCACACGGAGGGCTACCGATGACGATCAGGCTGACCGTGGCGCAGGCGCTCGTCCGCTTCCTCGCCGCGCAGTACACCGAACGCGACGGCGTACGGCACCGGCTGATCGGCGCGACCTGGGGCATCTTCGGCCACGGTAACGTCGCCGGACTCGGCCAGGCGCTGGTCGAGCACGCCGACGTCATGCCGTACCACCAGGGCCGCAACGAGCAGTCCATGGTGCACGCGGCCGTCGGCTACGCCCGCCAGTCCAACCGGCTGTCCACGCACGCGGTGACCACCTCCATCGGCCCCGGCGCCACCAACCTGGTCACCGGCGCCGCCCTGGCCACCATCAACCACCTGCCGGTCCTGCTGCTGCCCGGCGACATCTTCGCCACCCGCCCGGCCGACCCGGTGCTCCAGCAGCTCGAAGTGCCGCACGCCGGCGACATCAGCGTCAACGACTGTCTGCGCCCGGTGTCGAAGTACTTCGACCGGATCACCCGCCCCGAGGCCCTGATCCCGGCCGCCCTCCAGGCCGTACGGGTGCTCACCGACCCCGTGGAGACCGGCGCCGTCACCCTCGCCCTGCCACAGGACGTGCAGGCGGAGGCGTACGACTGGCCGGAGGAGTTCTTCGCCGAGCGCGTCTGGACGGTCCGCCGCCCCGGCGCCGACCCGACCGAGCTGGCCGAGGCCGTGAACGCGATCCGCGCCGCACAGCGCCCTCTGCTCATCGCGGGCGGCGGTGTCCACCACAGCCGCGCCGAGGAGGCCCTCGCCGAGTTCGCCGCCGCCACCGGCATCCCGGTCGCCTCCACCCAGGCCGGCAAGGGCTCGCTTCGGTACGACCACCCTCAGGACGTGGGCGGCGTCGGCCACACCGGCACCGCCACCGCCGACGAGCTGGCCCGCACCGCCGACCTGGTGATCGGCGTCGGCACCCGGTACACCGACTTCACCACCGCCTCCGGCACCCTCTTCCAGGAGCCCGGGGTCCGCTTCCTGAACCTCAACATCGCTCCCTTCGACGGGCACAAGCTCGCCGGGCTGCCGCTGATCGCGGACGCCCGCAGCGGACTGCAGGAGCTGACCGAGGCGCTCCAGATGCACGGCCACCGCGTCCCCGACGCCTATGTCGCCGAGTACACGTCCGACAAGGACCTGTGGGAGCACCGCGTCGACGCCTGCTTCGAGGCCCCCGAGCCCGATGTACGGCCGACGCAGCCGCAGGTCATCGGCGCGCTGGACGCGATCGTCGACGAGACGGACGTGATCATCAACGCGGCCGGTTCGCTCCCCGGCGACCTGCACAAGCTCTGGCGGGCCCGCTCGGCCGACCAGTACCACCTGGAGTACGGCTACTCCTGCATGGGCTACGAGATCCCGGCCGCGATCGGCGTGAAGCTGGCCGCGCCCGAGCGCAACGTCTGGGCGCTGGTCGGCGACGGCACCTATCTGATGATGCCGACCGAGATCGTCACCGCCGTGCAGGAGGGGATCGCCATCAAGATGCTGCTCGTGCAGAACCACGGGTACGCGTCCATCGGCGGTCTGTCGGAGTCCGTGGGCGGGGAGCGGTTCGGCACCGCCTACCGCTTCCCGGCCGGTGACGGCACCTACACCGGGGCCCCGCTCCCCGTCGACCTGGCCGCCAACGCGGCCAGCCTCGGCATGCGCGTCCTGCGCGCCAAGACCGTCCACGACCTGCGCGAGGCACTCGCCGAGGCGCGGGCCGCGGACACTCCCACATGTGTCTACGTGGAGACCGAAACGGCAGACACAGTGTCGGGCGCGCCCGAAGCGCAAGCCTGGTGGGATGTTCCTGTGGCCGAGACCGCGACCAGGCCTTCCGCGGTCAAGGCCCGTGAGCTGTACGAACGGCACGTGTCTGCTCGACGCCGCCATCTGTGAAGGAGTAACTGGGCATGACGAAGATCGTCAACCACTGGATCGGCGGCAAGACCGTCGAAGGCGCGTCGGGTAACTACGGGCCGGTCACCGACCCGGCCACCGGCGCCGTCACCACCAAGGTCGCGTTCGCGTCCGTCGACGAGGTCGACGCCGCCGTGGCCGCCGCCAAGGACGCGTTCGTGACCTGGGGCCAGTCCTCGCTGGCCCAGCGCACCACGATCCTGTTCAAGTTCCGGGCGCTGCTGGACGCCAACCGGGACGCCATCGCGGAGCTGATCACCGCCGAGCACGGCAAGGTGCACTCCGACGCGCTCGGCGAGGTCGCCCGCGGCCTGGAGATCGTCGACCTGGCCTGCGGGATCAACGTGCAGCTCAAGGGCGAGCTGTCCACCCAGGTCGCCAGCCGTGTCGACGTCTCCTCGATCCGGCAGCCGCTCGGTGTCGTCGCCGGCATCACGCCGTTCAACTTCCCGGCGATGGTCCCGATGTGGATGTTCCCGATCGCCATCGCTTGCGGCAACACCTTCGTGCTGAAGCCGTCCGAGAAGGACCCCTCGGCGTCGATCAAGATCGCCGAGCTGCTCGCCGAGGCGGGCCTGCCCGACGGCGTCTTCAATGTCGTGCACGGCGACAAGGTGGCCGTGGACCGGCTGCTGGAGCACCCGGACGTCAAGGCCGTCTCCTTCGTCGGCTCGACCCCGATCGCCCGCTACATCCACACCACCGCCTCCGCCAACGGCAAGCGCGTCCAGGCGCTGGGCGGCGCCAAGAACCACATGCTGGTCCTCCCGGACGCCGACCTGGACGCCGCCGCCGACGCTGCCGTCTCCGCGGCCTACGGTTCCGCGGGCGAGCGCTGCATGGCGATCTCCGCGGTCGTGGCGGTCGGCGCGATCGGCGACGAGCTGGTGGAGAAGATCCGCGAGCGGGCCGAGAAGATCAAGATCGGCCCCGGCAACGACCCGACCTCCGAGATGGGCCCGCTGATCACCAAGGTCCACCGCGACAAGGTCGCCTCCTACGTCCACAACGCGGCGGACGAGGGCTGCGAGGTCGTCCTGGACGGCACCGGCCACACCGTGGACGGCTTCGAGGACGGCCACTGGATCGGCATCTCGCTGCTGGACAAGGTGCCCACCAGCGCCAAGGCGTACCAGGACGAGATCTTCGGCCCGGTGCTGTGCGTGCTGCGCGTGGACACCTACGAGGAGGGCCTGGCCCTCATCAACGGCTCGCCGTTCGGCAACGGCACCGCGATCTTCACCCGGGACGGCGGCGCCGCCCGCCGCTTCCAGCTGGAGGTCGAGGCCGGCATGGTCGGCGTGAACGTGCCGATCCCGGTCCCCGTGGGCTACCACTCCTTCGGCGGCTGGAAGGACTCGCTCTTCGGCGACCACCACATCTACGGCAACGACGGGACTCACTTCTACACCCGCGGCAAGGTCGTGACCACCCGCTGGCCCGACCCGGCCGACGCCCCCGCGGGCGTGGACCTGGGCTTCCCGCGCAACCACTGAGCGGAGCACGCGAAGGGGCCCGGACACCTGACACGGTGTCCGGGCCCCTTCGGTGTGTCACTGACCGTTGGCCTTCTTCAGCTCCTCGGTCAGGTCCGCGGTCTGCGCGGCCGGCGGGACGGTGATGTCCTTGGTGGCCCCGAACTTCTCGAAGTCCATGGTGACCTTCATGGCGCCCATGTCCTGCTTCAGCCGGACCGGCAGGTCCTTGTCGTCGACCCAGATGTCCAGGGTCATCGTGGTGGCGCCACCGGTCATGTCGCCCATCATGCTGTCCTCGCCGCTGTAGGCGTCCTTGAACTGGCCGAGGTCGTCCTGGTCCAGCGTGGCGCGGTAGTGGGTGGCCTCCTTGCCGTTGACGGTCTCGGTGCCGAGGTCGTCGACGTCGCTGGCGTACTTCAGGCCCTTCAGCGAGGCGGTCGGGTTGCCCGCGTCACCGCCGTTCTTGTACGCCTGGCTGCCGCTCTCGCCGAACACGGCGGAGGAGTCGACCTTGATCCACTCCTTGCCCGCGATCGGGCCGGAGGCCTGCGGGTCGACGTCGTAGTAGTAGACGCCGTCCACCAGCAGACAGTGGATGGTGGGGTCGTCCTGGAGGGCCTCCATCTGGGCGGCCTTGGTGTCCATCTCGATGTCGTAGGCCATGCCGTCGCCCCAGGAGTAGGTGCCCTCCATGGCTATCGGGGTGCCGGTGCCCAGGTCGGTCGTCACGGTCACCTCGGCCGAACCCAGCTGCTCGGTGCGGTCGGTGGCGCGCGCCAGGGCGGCCATGATCTTGTCCGCGCCGCTGACCTCGGCCGCCTTCTCCGTGGTCTTCTTGGCCGCGTCCGAACCGCACGCCGTCGTGGCCACCAGCGCCGCCGCCGCGAGCCCCACCCAGGCCGTGGTGTGCCTCAGCTTCATGTCTGTCCCCACCCGTTCACTGTGTCCTGACTGTGTGATGAACGGACTCTAGCGGCCCCCACTGACACGTCCGTATGCCGGACCCCGGCAATTTTTTCGACCGTCCGACTGCGGTTCCCGCACACCGCCGAGGACCGAAACGGCTTGCCCGTTCTGCTGTTTACGCCACTGAGAAGCCTCATTCGCTACGGATTTCGTAGTCAAACAACCATTGACGTGTTGTTTTCGTCGGTGTTTCCATTCCGAACCACTGCTGTCCCAGTGCCACCCCCGCCCGAGCCGATCGGAACCGCCGCATGACCGACACGCTTCAGAAGTCCCCCGTCGTCGAAGACGTCCCGGCGCAGGGGCCGGAGCTGAAGCGCTCCATCGGTGTCGTCGGCGGCACCCTGCTCACGCTCTCCTGCGTGACCCCGGCCTCCACCCTCTTTGTCGTGGTCCCGGACCTGTTCGGTTCGCTCGGCACCGCCACCGCCCTGACCATCGCGATCGGCTCCCTGCTCTGTGTCGCGGTGGCCTTCTGCTACTCGGAGCTGGGCACGCTCGTCCCCAGCGCGGGCGGCGAGTACGCGATGGTGACCACCCTGGCGGGCCGGCTCGCCGGATGGCTGGTTTTCGTCCTCTCGCTCCTGGTCGTGATGATCGTTCCGCCCGTCATCGCGATGGGCACGGCCGACTACCTCGCCCCGGTCGTCCACCTCGACCCCGCGATGACGGGCGCCGGCGTGATGCTGCTGGCCACCCTCGCGGGCCTGCTCGACCTGCGCGCCAACGCCTGGATCACCGGCATCTTCCTGGTCCTTGAGGTCATCGCCGCCGCCGTGGTCGCCGTCCTCGGCTTCGCGCACGCCGAGCGCGGCCCCGACAGCCTCGTCTCCCTCCAGGTGGCGGGCGCCGACGGCGGCCCGGACACCGTGACCGCCATGCTGATCGTCTCCGGGCTCGCCATCGCCCTGTTCATCACCCAGGGCTTCTCCACCGCGGTCTACCTCTCGGAGGAACTGGAGAACCCGCGCAGGAACGTCGCCCGTACGGTGCTCGCCACCCTCGGCATCTCCGCGGTGATCATCCTGGTCCCGGTCGTCGGCATCACCCTCGGCGCCTCCGACCTCGCCGAGCTGACCGGCGGCGACATCGGCTCCATGGTCACCGCCTGGTCCAACTCCGCGGTCGGCACCTTCGTCAGCCTCTGCGTGGCCCTCGCGATCATCAACGCGGGCATCGTCATGGTCATCCAGAACTCCCGCGTCCTGTTCGCCTCCGCCCGCGACAAGGCCTGGCCCGAGCCGGTCAACACCGCCCTCGCCCGGCTCGGCCGCTTCGGCTCCCCGTGGGTCGCCACGCTGGCGGTCGGCGTCCCCGGCGCAGCCCTGTGCTTCGTCAACCTGGACACCCTGTACGGCGTCACCGGAGTCTCCGTGACCGGCATGTACCTGCTGGTCGCCGTCGCCGCCCTGCTCTCCCGGCGCGGCGGCCACCGCCACACGCCCGCCTGGCGCATGCCCCTGTGGCCCGCGACGCCGGTGCTGCTGATCGTGGTGCTGGCCTACATCCTGACCCAGCAGGAGACGGAGTACCTGCTGTGGACCGGGGGCATCACCCTGGTCGCCACCCTGTACTGGGCCCTGTACCTGCGCCCCCGCCGCGCCACCCGCTGGCTGGTCACCCTCCCCGAGGACGCTCAGGCATAAGCGCCGACCCCCACCACGATGTCCCGCAGCCGCTCGGCGTACAGCCGCAGGTTCTTCCGCGCGACATCCGTGTCCGGGTACCGGCAGGCGAACCACAGCCCCTCCGGCACCCGGTTCACCCACACGCAGACCTGGTCCCCGTACGACACCCGGATCAGCCCGTACGCCGCCTGCCCGGCCCACTGACCCGACCCCGGGATGTCCCGGGCGTCGACGTACGACACGATCGAGTACAGGTCGGGCGAGGTGGGGCGGAAGTCGGCGCCCAGCAGCTTCAGCACCCGCGCCAGCGGCATCCGCGCGAGCGGCCGCGCCGCCTGCAACTGGGCCCGCACCAGCCGCAGCGCCCCCGGCAGATCCGGCGCCGGGTCCAGCGGCACCTCGATCGGCGCGCCCCCCACGTACCAGCCCACCGACTCCGACCAGCGCGAGCGGACCCGGGTGTGGAACGGCACCACCGTGCGGTAGACGGACTGCCCGCCGATCTCCCGCACGATCAGCGCCGTGGCCGCGAGCAGCCCGACCAGACTGCCGCCGTGGGGACGGCAGTACGCCTCGAACGCGGCGGCCGACCCGGCGTCGACGAGCGGCTCGCCCATCAGCTTCTGCTCGGGCAGCGGACCGCCCGCGGTGAGCCCGAGGTCCACCGGGAAGGCGGGCAGGGTGCCGTCGCAGCGGCGGATGAACTCCCGCCAGCGCGCCACGATCTCGTGCCCCTCGTCGATCCGGTCCGCGTCCGCCCGCTCGATCTCGCAGAAGTCGATGTAACTGCTCACCGGGGGCCGCTCCAGCGCCCGGCCCGCCACGGCCGCCGCGTACAGCTCGTGGATCTCGGCCGGGATGCGGTGGATGGAGTAGGCGTCGACATTGGTGTGGTCGAAGGCCATGTACACGCTCGCGCCGTCCGCCCGGACGACCGCCGTATAGATCAGGTTCGGCCAGGACAAGGCGTCCGCCGCCACGTCGAAACGGTTCTGGAGATGGCGCACCAGCTCCGCCCGGTCCGTGAAGTCGCCGACCACCTCGCGGTGCAGCTCCACCTCGCCGGGGTCGAGGGTGAACCGGCGCAGCGCGTCGCCGTCCTCCCGGAACCCGCTGCGCAGCGTCTCGTGCCGCACCGTCCACTCGCGCAGCGCGCACTGCAGCGCGTCCAGGTCGACCGGGCCCGGCACGTCGAACGCGGCGCCCAGCCAGGTCGGCACGAACAGCCCGCCCTCGCGCACGGTCCGGGCGGTCCTGATGTGGGACTCCTGGATGTACGCCGGCGGCCGGGTGTCCTCCGGCAGCAGCGCGGCTCTGGCGACGGTCGCCGGACTGAGCGTCCACTCGACGAGCCGGCCCGGCCGGACCTCGCAGCGCTGGATGTCGGTGATGCGCACAGGGCGTCTCCGTTCACAGTGGGGGGATCTTGCATCCTCCGCCGCCATCGGAAGCGGGGTGTGTGGTTCCGTCCGGTTTCAGTGGATCGGGTGGCGCCTCGAACAGCGGTCCTCGTACGACGGGTGCGGTATGCGCGGGGGTCCGTGTACACCCCTGGGAGGTGGACGGGTTCGGCCTTCGGTCGACAACTTGCCGACAGGTTCACCCCGTACGGTTGAAGCATGGATCTTCGACTGCGCGGGCCGCTGCGGCGGCCCCGGCGTCTGCTGGCCGCCGGGGCCGCCGTTCTCGTGCTCGCCGGCGCCGGTACCTGGACGGCCGTCGCCGACGACGACGGGCCCGCAGTGCGCCGCGCGGACCGGGTGATGTCGGTGAACGGCGTCCGCCTGGACACCTCGTACTTCACCACGGACGCCGACGGGCCCCGCCCGGCCGTGCTGCTCGGCCACGGCTTCGGCGGCGGCAAGGACGACGTGCGCGAGCAGGCCGAGAAACTGGCCGCCGACGGCTACACGGTGCTCACCTGGTCGGCCCGCGGCCACGGCCGCTCCACCGGCAAGGTCGGCCTCAACGACCCGAAGGGCGAGGTCGCCGACGTCTCGAAACTGATCGACTGGCTCGCCCGCCGCCCCGAGGTGCTGCTCGACAGGCCCGGCGACCCGCGCGTGGGCATGGCCGGAGCCTCCTACGGCGGCGCGATCAGCCTGCTCGGCGCCGGGTACGACGACCGCGTCGACGCCATCGCCCCCGCGATCACCTACTGGAACCTCGCGGACGCCCTGTTCCCGAACGGCGTCTTCAAGAAGCTGTGGGCGGGCATCTTCGTCAACTCCGCGGGCGGCTGCGACCGCTTCGAGGAGCGGCTGTGCCGGATGTACGAGCGGGTCGCCGAGTCCGGCACCCCGGACGCCGCGGCCCGCGCGCTGTTGGAGGAGCGCTCGCCGTCCGCCGTCGCCGGGAACATCAAGGTCCCCACCCTGCTGGTGCAGGGCCGCTCCGACTCCCTCTTCCCGCTCGGGCAGGCGGACACCGCGGCCGAGGCGATCAGGGCCAACGGCGCGCCCGTCGCCGTCGACTGGATCGCGGGCGGCCACGACGGCGGCGACCCGGAGACCGACCGGGTCCGCGACCGCGTACGGTCCTGGTTCGACCGGTACCTGAAGAAGGACACCTCCGTCGACACCGGCCCCGCCTTCCGCGTCTCGCGCACCGGCGGCGTCGACTCCACCGACGGCCAGGCCCAGTTGCGCGGCGCGAGCGCCGACCGCTACCCGGGCCTGGACAGCGGACGGCGCACCGTCGCCCTGACCGGCCGCGAGCAGCGCGTGGCCAACCCGGCCGGTGCCAACCCGCCCGCCGTCTCCGCCCTTCCCGGCCTCGGCGGCGGGGGCCTCGCCCAGCTCTCCTCCCTCGGCGTGGGCATCTCCCTCGACTTCCCCGGCCAGTACGCCCGCTTCGACTCCGCCCCCGTCAGGGACGACCTGCACATCACCGGCTCCCCGACGGTCACCGTCCACGTGAAGTCCACCGGCGAGGACGCCGTCCTGTTCGCCAAGGTGTACGACGTCGGCGCCGACGGAACCCAGCAGGTACTGCCCGCCCAGCTCGTCACCCCGCTGCGGGTGGAGGGCGCCAAGTCCGGCAAGGACGTGACGATCACGCTCCCCGCCGTCGACCACGAGATCGACAAGGGCCACCGCCTGCGCCTGGTGCTGTCCTCCACCGACCTCGGCTACGCCTCCCCGGCCGCGCCCGCCACGTACACCGTCTCCCTGAAGAGCGCCCTGTCCGTGCCCACCGCCCCCGGCGTGACCACCGCCGCCGCCCCGCTCCCGGCATGGGTGTGGTGGCTGCCGATCGCCGGCGTCCTGGCCGCCGCGGCCCTGCTGCTCACCGCCCGGCGCCGCACCACGGCCCCCGCCCCCGACCCGGAGCTGGCCGACGTCCCGCTCCAGATCACCGACTTGAGCAAGAAGTACGCGGGCGGTGACCGCTACAGCGTGCGCGAGCTGACCTTCCGTGTGGAGCAGGGCCAGGTCCTCGGACTGCTCGGCCCCAACGGCGCGGGCAAGACCACCACCCTGCGCATGCTGATGGGCCTGATCCGCCCGGACGACGGCGAGATCCGCGTCTTCGGCCACGCCATCCGCCCCGGCGCCCCGGTGCTCTCCCGCGTCGGCGCCTTCGTCGAGGGCGCCGGATTCCTGCCGCACCTGTCCGGCCGGGAGAACCTGGAGCTGTACTGGGCCGCCACCGGCCGCCCCGCCGAGGACGCCCACCTCGACGAGGCGCTGGAGATCGCCGGACTCGGCGACGCCCTGGCCCGCGCGGTGCGCACCTACTCCCAGGGCATGCGTCAGCGCCTGGCCATCGCCCAGGCCATGCTCGGCCTGCCGGACCTGCTGATCCTCGACGAGCCCACCAACGGCCTGGACCCGCCGCAGATCCGCGAGATGCGCGAGGTGATGATCCGGTACGCCGCCGCCGGACGCACGGTCATCGTCTCCAGCCATCTGCTGGCGGAGGTCGAGCAGACCTGCACCCACCTCGTGGTCATGGACCGCGGGCAACTGGTCCAGGCGGGACCGGTCGGCGAGATCGTCGGCTCCGGCGACACCCTGCTGGTCGGCACCGCCGTGCCCGTCGAGGAGCCGGTCGCCGAGAAGGTGGCCGCCCTGCCGGGCATCGCCTCGGCGCTCCGCACCGACGACGGCCTCCTGGTCCGCCTGAACCCGGACGGCAGCCCCGAGAAGCTGGTCGCCGAACTCGTCCGGCTGGAAGTGCCGGTGCGCTCCGTCGGCCCGCACCGCCGCCTGGAGGACGCCTTCCTCACCCTGATCGGAGGTTCCGCATGAGCACGCTCACCGAGGTCGCCTCCGGTTACCGGGCGGGCCGCACCCTGCCGGTGCGCGTCGAGCTGATCCGCCAGCTCAAGCGCCGCCGCACGCTGGTGATGGGCGCGATCCTGGCCGCGCTGCCCTTCGTCCTGCTGATCGCCTTCGCGATCGGCGGCGAACCCGACCGCGGCGACGGCCGGATCACCCTGATGGACACGGCCACCGCCTCCGGCGCCAACTTCGCCGCCGTCAGCCTCTTCGTCTCCGCGGGCTTCCTGCTGGTCATCCCGGTCGCCCTGTTCTGCGGGGACACGGTGGCGGCGGAGGCCGGCTGGTCCTCGCTGCGCTATCTGCTCGCCGCGCCCGTGCCGAGGGCCCGGCTGCTGTGGTCGAAGCTGGTGGTCGGGCTCGGCATGAGCCTCGCCGCGATGATCCTGCTGCCGGTGGTCGCCCTCGCCGTCGGCACGGCGGCCTACGGCTGGGGCCCGCTGGAGATCCCCACGGGCGGCTCGCTGGAACCGGGCACGGCCGCCCAGCGCCTGGTGGTCGTGGTGGCGTACATCTTCGTCTCCCAACTGGTCACCGCGGGGCTGGCGTTCTGGCTGTCGACGAAGACCGACGCTCCGCTCGGCGCGGTCGGCGGCGCGGTGGGCCTGACCATCGTCGGCAACGTCCTGGACGCCGTGACCGCCCTCGGCGACTGGCGCGACTTCCTGCCCGCGCACTGGCAGTTCGCCTGGGCGGACGCCGTACAGCCCACCCCCGAGTGGTCCGGCATGATCCAGGGCTCGGCCGTCTCGGTAACGTACGCCGTCGTCCTGTTCGCGCTGGCCTTCCGGGGTTTCGCGCGCAAGGACGTGGTGTCGTAGGTCAACGGAGGATCACCCCCCGGTCTCGACGGGCCCCCGCCGTGCCCAGTTCGAGACCCACCCGCAACGCTTTGTGTCGCACGTTCCGCCCCCTTGCGCCGTCACAGTCACAGAAGTCGACGTCAACGGACCAAGGGGGAACGGACGATGGAGCGACGACGGTGGTACAAGGCGGCCCTCGCCTTCACGACGGCGGGCCTGCTGCTCACGGGATGCAGCGGGACGGCCGACCACGACAACGCCAAGACCTCGGACAGCCGCTACGACGGCCAACCGGCGCCCGACAGCGGCCAGTACGGTGGTGAGGACTCCGGGAACTCCGAGGGCGCCGAGGACACCTCCCGCGAGGTCGCCCCGGAACCCGACCACCTGTCCACCTTCGCCCTCGACGTCGACACCGCCTCCTACGGCTACGCCCGCCGCACCCTCGCCGAGGGCCGCCTGCCCGACCCCTGGTCGGTGCGCCCGGAGGAATTCGTCAACAGCTTCCGCCAGGACTACGAACGCCCCGACGGCGACGGCTTCTCGGTGACCGTGGACGGCGCCCGCACCGACCGCGAGGACTGGTCGCTGCTGCGGGTGGGCCTCGCCACCCGGGAGGCGAGCAAGGAGGAACGCCCGCCCGCGGCACTGACGTTCGTCATCGACATCTCCGGCTCGATGAGCGAGAAGGGCCGTCTGGACCTGGCCCAGGAATCCCTCGGCGTCATGACGGACCGGCTGCGCGACAACGACTCGGTCGCCCTCGTCACCTTCAGCGACGAGGCCGAGACCGTGCTGCCGATGACCGAGGTGGGCGGCAACCGCGACCGCATCCACGAGGCGATCGACAGTATGGAGCCGACCTACTCCACCAACCTCGGCGCGGGCGTGCGGGAGGGTTACGCCGTGGCGGTCGACGGTCTGAAGAAGCGTGCCACCAACCGCGTGGTCCTCATCTCCGACGCCCTCGCCAACACCGGTGACACGGACGCCGACTCGATCCTTGAGTCCATTGAGCGGGCCCGCAAGAAGTGGGGCATCACCCTGTTCGGCGTGGGCGTCGGCAGCGACTACGGCGACGCCCTGATGGAACGCCTCGCCGACCGCGGCGACGGCCACACCGTCTACGTCTCGGAGAAGGAGGAGGCCCACGAGGTCTTCAGCGAGCAACTCCCGCGCAACATCGACCTGACGGCACGCGACGCCAAGGCACAGGTCTCCTTCGACCCGGAGAACGTCGAGGAGTTCCGACTGATCGGCTACGACAACCGGCGGGTCGACGACGACGACTTCCGCGACGACTCGGTCGACGGCGGCGAGACCGGCCCCGGCCACACGGTGACCGCGCTGTACGCCGTCCGCACCGCCCCGGACGCCCGCGGCCACCTCGCCACGGCCACCGTCCGCTGGCTCGACCCGCACTCCCGCACCCCGCACGAGGAATCGGCCGACCTGGAGTCGGGCACCCTGGCCGACGGCGTCTGGAACGCCTCGCCGCGCTTCCAGGTGACCGCCGTGGCGGCCTACTTCGCGGACCGGCTGCGCCGGGGCGCCGACGAATGGGAGTCCCTGCCCGGCGCCCCCGGCCTGGACGAACTCGCCCGGCGCGCGGACGACTTGGCGGAGCGCACGGGCGACCGGCAGCTGGACGAACTGGAGACGGCGATCCGGCGGGCCGACGAGATCATGTGACCGCGCGCCTTCCACGCCGTACCCATTGACCTCGGGCTACGCGTGAGTAAGTTTACTCCGAAGTAAGAACAGTGGGGACGACCACAGTTGGAGCAGGCACAGCTCACGCAAGTCCGAGCCGCACCGCCGCGACCGGGAGCCGTCATGGGCGTACGCAAGGATCTGAAGCGCGCGAAGCACCGTACCGATCTGCTGACCCGCACCCGGGTCGAGATCACCAGGGACGACGACGGCACGGTCCGCGAGGCCCGTCTCCCGCCGCTCGCCCCGCGACACCCCACCGGCACCACCGCCGACATCCCCTTCACCAACGCCGTGGAGGCACCGGAGGCGGTGGTGCTGCGCCGCAAGGAGCACGGCACCTGGCGGGCCGTCACCGCCGCCGCGTTCGCCCGCGAGGTCACCGCCCTCGCCAAGGGCCTGATCGCGGCCGGCCTGGAACCCGGCGGCCGGGTCGCGGTGATGTCCCGAACCCGGCCCGAGTGGACCCTGCTGGACTTCGCCATCTGGGCCGCGGGCGGCCAGTCCGTGCCGATCTACCCCACCTCCTCGCCGGACCAGGTGGAGTGGATCGTCCGCGACTCCGGCGCCACCCAGGTGGTCACCGAGACCGCCGACAACACCGCCACGGTCACCACCGGCACCGCCGCCCACCCCACCCCGCCGCGCGTCTGGGAGCTGGACGCGGGCGCCGTCACCCACCTCACCGCCCTCGGCCGGGACGTCCCGGACGAGGAGGTCACCAAGCGCCGCACCGCGCTGACCGGCGACACCATCGCCACCGTCTGCTACACCTCCGGCACCACCGGCCGCCCCAAGGGCTGTGTGCTCACCCACGCCAACCTGCACGCCGAGTCCGCCAACACGGTCGAACTGCTGCTGCCGGTCTTCCGCGAGGTCACCCGCCAGACCCCGTCCACGCTCCTGTTCCTGCCGCTCGCCCACATCCTCGGCCGCAGTCTTCAGATCTCCTGTCTGATGGCCCGCATCGAGATCGGCCACTGCCCGAGCGTGAAACCCGACGAACTCCGCCCGGCGCTCAAGGAGTTCCGCCCGACCTTCCTCGTCGGCGTGCCGTATCTCTTCGAGAAGATCCACGACACCGGCCGCGCCACCGCCGAGAAGATCGGCCGCGCCGCCTCCTTCGACCGCGCCGACCGCATCGCCGTCCGCTTCGGCGAGGCCCACCTCAGCCGCTTCCTCGGCACCGGCAAGGGCCCCGGCCCCGGCCTGTACGCCGCCTGGGCCCTGTACGACCTGCTGGTCTACCGCCGCGTCCGCAAGGAACTCGGCGGCCGCCTGCGCTACGCCATCAGCGGCGGCTCCCCCCTGGACCGCGATCTCAACCTGTTCTTCTACGCCGCCGGGATCGTCATCTACGAGGGCTACGGCCTCACCGAGACCACCGCCGCCGCCACCATCGTGCCCCCGCTCAGGCCCCGCCCCGGCACCGTCGGCCCCCCGGTCCCCGGCACCGCCGTCCGTATCGCCGACGACGGAGAGGTCCTGGTCAAGGGCGGCATCGTCTTCTCCTCGTACTGGAACAACCCGGCCGCCTCGCACGCCGTCCTGCGCGACGAGTGGTTCGCCACCGGCGACCTGGGCTCCCTCGACGAGGAGGGGTACCTCACCATCACCGGCCGCAAGAAGGACCTCATCGTCACCTCCGGCGGCAAGAACGTCTCCCCGGCGGTCCTGGAGGACCGGCTGCGCAGTCGCGCGCCGATCGGGCAGTGCGTCGTCGTCGGCGACAACCGCCCCTTCGTCGCCGCCCTGATCACCCTGGACCCCGAGGCGATCGCCCACTGGCTGGCGGTCCGCAAACTGCCCGCCGACACCCCCATGTCGGAGCTGGTGCGCGACGCCGACATCCGCGCCGCCGTCCAGAAGGCCGTGGACTACGCCAACCAGGCCGTCTCCCGCGCCGAGTCGATCCGCTCCTTCGCCCTGGTCGCGGGCGAGTTCACCGAGGAGAACGGCATGCTCACCCCGTCCCTGAAGGTCAAACGGCACACGGTGATCCGGGCCTACGAGGAGGAGATCGAGGCCCTCTACCGCCGCTGAGGCGGGCCGGGACGCAAAGAAGCGGGCCACCGGGGATTCCCGGTGGCCCGCCGTGGTGCGGGGAGGATCAGCTGTTGCCCGCGCCGTTGCCCGACAGGGCCGAGATGTCGTCCAGGATGTGCGACAGCGGCTCGTCGCCCTTGGCCTGGGTGCTGTTCTCGACGCACTGCTGGTTCTGCGGGGCCGACAGGATCGGCACGTCCTGGAGGACGCCGACGGCCGCGAGACCGACCAGGCCCTGCGCGTTGAGCTTCGCAGGCAGGCCGATGCAGGGCTTGTTCAGCGAACCCTGGACCAGCGAGAGCTGCGGGCTCATGTCGCCGAACGTGGCCGAGTTGCCGAACTCCTGCTTGGCGCCGTTGCCGCTGGCGGACGTGGTGCCGTTGTCGTTGCCGATGGCGAGCGCCGGGGCCGCGGTGGCCGCGGCGAGACCGGCGGCGGAGGCGGCGACAGCCGCGGTTGCCCACAGCTTCTTCATGTTCGTTCCCTTCGAAAAGCGGACTCCGGGGGAGGAGCTGCATGATCGTCAACGCCTCGACCCTCGCCGGGGTTGCGGGCTTTGCCCCGATTGGCCCAGCGCGCATTCCGCACGACGCGCGCCCTCGGCGACCCGGTGCGCGCCCTTTGTCGCCACCCGCCCCGGAAACAGCCCGGCGGGCCACCGGGAAACCCGGTGGCCCGCCGTGGTGCCGGTCGGATCAGTCGTTGCCCGCGCCGTTGCCGGCCAGGACGGAGATGTCGTCCAGGATGTGCGACAGCGGCTCGTCGCCCTTGGCCTGGGTGGAGTTCTCGACGCACTGCTGGTTCTGCGGGGCCGACAGGATCGGCACGTCCTGCAGAACGCCGACGGCGGCGACGCCGAGGATGCCCTGGAGGTTGGCCTTCGCGGGCAGACCGATGCAGGGCTTGTTGAGCGAGCCCTGGATGAGCGCCATCTGCGGGCTCATGTTGCCGTAGGTGGCGGAGTTGCCGAACGACTGCATCGCGCCGTTGCCGCTGGCGGAGGTGGTGCCGTCGTCGTTGCCGATGGCCATGGCCGGCGAGGCGGCCCCGACGACGGAGGCGGCGACCGCGGCGGAAGCCAGAACCTTCTTGATCACTTGCTAGTCCCTTCTGAAGAAACCCCGTCCACCGGAGCGCTCTGGTCAACTGCCGACGGCCCGCTTGGTTGCTGACATTCACTCCGATGGCCCACACACGGGGAAATCCGCGGCCGGTACGGAACTCCGCCGCCGTCCGTCGTTCCGTTAATTCCGCGAGTCCGAACGGCCCGATCGGGTGAAGGGCCGAAACCAATCCCCGTGGGCCGGGTTGATGCGGAGGCAGGAACAACGCGTCTTGCCTCAGGGTGTGTCCGGACCCACGGCGCCTCCTGCCCCAGAAAGGAATTGCGACATGCTGAAGAAGGCAATGGCCGCTGCCGCGGTCACCGCGTCCGTCGTCGGAGCGTCGGCCGCGGCCGCCCCCCAGGCGCTTGCCATCGGTGATGACAACGGCACCACCTCCGCGAGTGGCAACGGCGCCACCTCCGAGTTCGGCAACCAGGTGACCAAGGGCGACATGAGCCCGCAGGCCACGCTGGTCCAGGGCACGGCCAACAAGCTCTGTGCCGGTGTTCCGGTGAAGGCGAACCTCCAGGGCATCGTCGGCCTCATCGCCGCCGTCGGTGTCGCCCAGGACGTGCCGGTCCTGTCCGCCGCCCAGAACCAGCAGTGCGCCGAGAACTCGACGCAGGCCAAGGGCGACGAGCCGCTGTCGCACATCCTCAGCGACATCTCGGCGCTGTCCGGAAACGGCGTGCAGAACGGCTGACGTATTTCGCCGGTCGAGCGGAACCGTCCGCCGGTCCCCTTTCCCCAGGGATCGTCGGGCGGTTCCGTCATGCCCGCGTGCGGAAACGCTTCTGAGGGGCGCGTGTGGTTCTTCCGTGTCAATTCCGTGAAGGCGAAAGAGTGAATTGACCGGCGACTCGCGTTCCGTAGTTTCTTCGTCTGTCTATCCCTCGTTCTACAGCCTGCCGGTCATGGTGCGAGCCGTTCCCGTTGTGCTCGCTCGGCCCTCGGCCGACAACAGGGCATGACCGCAGAGAAGGGATAGTTCATGAAGAAGAGCGCTGCTGTCGTCGCGGGCGCCATCCTGGCCATGGGCATGGCCACGCCGGCGATCGCCGACTCGGGCGCGGGCGCTGTCGCCGAGCACTCCCCGGGTGTTCTGTCGGGCAACGTCGTCCAGGTCCCGATCCACATCCCGGTGAACGTCTGCGGCAACACCGTGAACGTCATCGCCCTGCTGAACCCCTCGTTCGGCAACGTCTGCGTCAACGACTGACGACGCACAAGTACCAGCCGCTCGGCTGTGTCAGGGCCGGCCTTGGACACCTTCTCCGCGTTCCGAGGCCGGCTTTCCCAATTCTTCGAGCAGGAAGACAACGAGATTGCGACAGACCCTGGGTAAGGGAATGGTCGCGGCCGCTGCCGCGACAAGCATTCTGTCCCTGTGTGGCAGTTCCGCGCTTGCCGACACGAGCGCGGAGGGGAACGCCAAGGAATCGCCCGGTGTGCTGGCCGGCAACAAGATCTCGGCGCCGATCGAGGTCCCGGTCAACGTCTGCGGCAACACCGTCGACGCTGCCTCCGCGCTGAACCCCTCCTTCGGCAACGACTGCGCCAAGGGCGGGAAGGCGTACCGCCACCACGGCGGGCACGGCCACGACGACTCGGGCTACGGCGACTCGGACCACGGCAACTCCGGGTACGGGCACGGCGGTTCCGGGTACGGCGGTTCCGGGTACGGCCACGGCGGATACGGCCATGACGGTCCCGGGTACGGCCATGACGGTCCCGGATACGGCCATGACGGTCCCGGATACGGGGACGACGACGAGGGCGGCTACGGAGACACGCCTCCGACCAAGCCGCCGACGACGAAGCCGCCCACGAAGCCTCCGACGAAGCCCCCGACCAAGCCTCCGACGAAGCCGCCCACCACCCCGCCCACCAAGCCGCC
>NZ_FLSP01000116.1 GCF_900091315.1 Streptomyces sp. DI166 | reverse complement strand
TTTCGCAGGTGGCGGGCGGGCTTCACACCGTGCCGAGGGCGCTGTCGCGGGCGGCGCGGAAGGCGGTGGCGGGGTCGCGGTCCGGGTAGGACCACGGCTCGGGGGTGATGTGGTCGCCGATGCGGTGGAACAGGGCGGCGGCCTCGGCGCCCCGGCCCTCGCAGTACTTGGCGTGGGCGAGGAAGTTCAGGTCGACCAGGCGCCGCGGGTGGCCCTCGTGCTCCCACTCCAGCCACCAGTCGAAGGCGGCCTTCATCACCTGCCGGGCCCGGCGCCCGACCCAGTGCCCGGAGGCGGCGGGGTCGGCGGGTTCGTGTCCGGCGGCGGCCAGTACGCGGTAGCGCTCGGCGTGCGCGATCACCGGCAGCACGGCGAGCGGGGAGTCGGCGGGGGCGCGTTCGGCGGCGGCGCCCGCGAAGTCGTACACCTCGTGCAGCGGGTCCGGTCCTGCGGTGGCGTGGCGCTCGGCGAGCCGGGCGACGATCAGGTGGTGGGCGTGGTGGTGGTCGGGGTGCCTGCGGCGGACCTCGTCGAACAGCCGCAGCGCCTCCTCCTCGGTGCCGGTGCCGCGGGTGAGCATGAGCAGGCCGAGCCAGGGGGTGGGGTCGAACGGGGCGCACTCGGCTGCGGCGCGGCAACTCTCGCGGGCGCGGTCCGGCTTCTCCTTGCCGCGCAGGGCGCGCTGGACCTTGGCGAGCGCGAGCAGGACGCGGGCGTCGGCGGACTCGGGTTCGGCGAGCAGCCATTCGCCCGCCCAGGGGGCGCAGTACGGTTCCTGGGCGAGGACGGTGACGCGGTGGCCCCGGCGGTCCCAGTCGTCACCGGTACGGCCGAGCAGGGAGCGGGCGCCCTGCCAGCGACCCTGGGCCAGCGCGGCGCGGGCCTGCGCGAGGTCGAGGTCGTCGAGGGTGCCGTCCAGGGGCTGGGCCGCACGCCGGCGGCTCCGACCGAGGGGTGGTGGGGGTGGGGACACCTCGGAAAACATCCTCATGCGGTCGCTGTAAGCGCTCGGTCACGACGGGTCGTGCACTGGTTCCGGTTCGCCGTCGAGTGATCACGCACAGCAAACCCTCACCCCACAGTTGGCGTCAAGGGCCGCCGGGATGTGAAAAGCGTCAACTCCTGTGATTGCTGGGGTAGTTGTGGCGTGCAGCCACGGTCTGTATGTGCTCGCATGTCGGAATTAGCCGATTTCTGCGGCGCAGGCCCTGGTGTTTTCGGCGCCGGACCCGGAGCATGGCGTGAAGCCCCCACTCCGGGCGGCGGACCGGACCCCGGGACGCTACCGTCGGCCACCGCGCCGCACACCCCGGGCCCGGCCCAACGATCGAGGAACCCCGCGTGTCGCTTCAGGTACTGCTTCTCGCCGTGAGCGCCGCCTGCTGTCTGGGCTTCGGATTCGTCCTGCAGCAGAACGCCGCGCAGAAGGCACCGCTCAAGGACTTCCTCTCCCCGCGGCTGCTGCTCGACCTGATGAGGGTGCCCCGCTGGCTCGGCGGTATCGCGCTGATGGCGGTCGGCATGGCGCTCGGCGCCGTCGCGCTCGGGCAGGGCGAGCTGTCCCTGGTGGAGCCGCTGCTGGCGACCAACCTGCTCTTCGCGCTGGCCCTGTCCCGGCGCCAGACCGGACAGCGGCTGGGCCGCCAGGGGTGGTCCGGTCTGCTGCTGCTCGCGGGCGGGGTGACGGCGTTCATCGTGGCCGGCGAGCCGTCCGGCGGCACGGCGCTGAGCGGCTCCTTCCGGCAGTGGCTGATCATCGGCGCGATGATCGGCGCGGCCCTGCTGCTCACCGGGTACGCCAGGCGGTCCCGGCTGAGCGCCGGGCCGGTCCTGCTCGCCACGGCGGCCGGCCTGCTCTACGGCGTCCAGGACGCCCTCACCCGCATCACCGGCCGGCGCTTCGACGAGGGCGGCCTGCTGGAGGTCCTCACCGGCTGGCAGCCGTACGCGGTGCTGGCGCTCGGGGTGACCGGGCTGGTGCTGGTGCAGAGCGCCTTCGAGACGGCGTCGCTGCGGATGTCGCTGCCCGCGCTGACGGCGGCGCAGCCGCTGGCCGGGATCCTGTGCGGGGTGGGGTTCCTCGGGGACCGGCTGCGGACCGACGCCGGGGCGCTGGCGTGGGAGTCGGCCGGGCTCGCGGCGATCGTGGTGGGGATCGTGCTGCTGGGACTGCACCCGGCCATGCCGTGCGGCGGGGCGCCGCGGGAGCCGGCGGGAAAGCTGGCGACCGGCTGACGGGGCGGGCCCGCTTGGATGGGGGGCACCGGGTGACCGGGGGCGCCTGCTTGGATGAGGGGCATGAGCTCAGCTGACGAGATCCTCGACATCGTCGACGAGAACGACCGGGTCGTCGGACAGTCCCCGCGCGGGCAGGCCTACGCCGAGGGGCTGCGGCACCGGTGCGTGTTCATCCAGGCCCGGGACGCCGAGGGCCGCCTGTTCGTCCACCGGCGCACACCGGCCAAGCTGGTCTTCCCCTCGATGTACGACATGTTCGTCGGCGGAGTCGTCGGCGCGGGCGAGTCCTACGACACGGCGGCGCTGCGGGAGGCCGAGGAGGAGCTGGGGGTCTCCGGGCTGCCGCGGCCGCGGTTCCTGTTCAAGTTCCTCTACGAGAACGACGCCGGGCACAGCTGGTGGTCGGCGGTGTACGAGGTGCGCTGCGAGCTGCCGGTGAACCCTCAGGTGGAGGAGGTCGACTGGCACGCCTTCCTGCCCGAGGAGGAGGTCCTCGCCCGTATCGACGACTGGGCGTGGGTGCCGGACGGGCTCGACGCCTATCACCGGCTGCGCGCGCACCGGGCCGCCGAGGGCCCCCGGTAGGGTCCGGGTGTGATCGAATTCGTACGGAACGTCCGGCTGTGGTTCGCCCCCGAGGAGGTCCGCCGGGAGGGCGGCACGCCGGACTACCGGTTCTCGCTGGCCAACGAGCGCACCTTCCTGGCCTGGCTGCGCACCGCGCTGGCGCTGATCGGCGGCGGGTTCGCGGTGGACCAGTTCCTGCCGGACCTGCGCTGGGGCTGGCGTGCCGGGCTCGCGCTGGCACTGCTGGCGGCGGGCGTGCTGTGCTCGCTGCGCGCGGTGAACCACTGGGTGCGCTGCGAGCGGGCGATGCGGCGCGGTGAGGACCTGCCGGTCTCCCGGTTCCCGGCGGTGCTGAGCGTGGTCGTGGCGGTGGTGGCCCTGGTGATGGCGGTGATCGTGCTGGTCGGGTGGGAGGGGTGACGGCGGCCCCGGAGCCGGCCCGTGACCCCGGGCTCCAGCCCGAGCGCACCCGCCTGGCCTGGCGCCGTACGACCCTCGCGGCCACCGTGGCGGCGGTCCTGGCGGGCCGGGCCGCGCTGCACGCCGACGTGACGGCGCCCCGGATCGCGGTCTCCGGCCTGTGCGCCCTGCTCTGGCTGGCGTTCCTCGCCCTGGCCAACGCCCGCATCCACGCCCTGGCGGCCGGCCCCGAACCGGCGGCCATCGCGCCCCGGCGGGCCACTGCGGCGGCGCTGTGCACGGTGGGGCTGGCGGTGTGCGGGGCGGTACTGATCCTCTGAGCACTCCCCCGGCACCCCCGATACGGGGCGGTACTGATCCTCTGAGCACTCCCCCGGCACCCCCGATACGGGGCGGTACTGATCCTCTGAGCACTCCCCGGTACCCCCGATACGGGGCGGTACTGATCCTCTGAGTACTCCCGTGGTGGGCGGCTCGTCGGCGAATTCACCCGATACGCACCCTTTACGTGGCAGCCTGGCCGTCGTCGGCCATTCGCGTCCCGAAGGTGAGCACCATGACCTCCCTGCACCATGAACACGCCTCCCACGACCACTCCCACGGCCCCGGCTGCGGGCACACCGAGGTGCCGCACGGGGACCACGTCGACTACGCGCACGGCGGGCATCTGCACCGCGAGCACGGCGGGCACTGGGACGAGTGCGAGCCGGACGAGCACGCCCCGCACGAGGGGCACGAGCACCAGCACGGGGAGGCGTGCGGGCACGAGAGCGTGCTGCACGGGGACCATGTGGACTATCTGCACGACGGTCACCGGCACGCCGCCCACAACGGCCACTGGGACGACCACTGACCGGCCGAAAGACACCGCCCGACAGCTCCCCGGCACCCTGCGCGGGGAGCTGTCGGCCTATCGTGGCTCCGATCACTTTGGGCCCCCGCACTGGACGACATACCGACCGGTCGGCATCATTGGTCGCGTCCCGTTCACTCGCCCGTAGGAGCACCGATGAGCCCCGACGACCCGCCCGGACTCGATCTCGACCGGCTGCGCGCCCTCCTGGACCGTGAGCACCCGGGCCTGGTCCAAGGCCCGCTCACTGGGCGGCTCATCGAGGGCGGACGGTCGAACCTGACGTACACCGTCTCCGACGGCACCGACCGCTGGGTGGTACGGCGGCCCCCGCTCGGCCATGTCCTCGCCACCGCGCACGACATGAAGCGCGAGCACCGGGTGATCAGCGCCCTGCACCCCACCGACGTACCGGTGCCGCGGCCGGTGCTGCTGTGCGAGGACGAGGAGGTGCTCGGGGCGCCCTTCTACGTCATGGAGTTCGTCGAGGGCACCCCCTACCGCACCGCCGACCAGCTCGCGCCCCTCGGTGAGCAGCGCACCCGGCAGGCCGTGCTGTCGCTGGTGGACACGTTGGTCGATCTGCACGCGGTGGATCCGGAGGCGGTCGGGCTCGGCGACTTCGGGCGGCCCGAGGGCTTCCTGGACCGGCAGTTGCGGCGCTGGGGCAAGCAGCTCGACGCCTCCCGCAACCGGGAGCTGGCCGGGATCGACGAACTGCACGCCGCGCTGGGACGGCAGCTGCCCACCTCCCCCGCGCCGACCGTGATCCACGGCGACTACCGGCTGGACAACGTCCTGATCGGCACCGACGACCGGATCAGGGCGATCCTCGACTGGGAGATGTCCACGCTCGGCGACCCGCTCACCGACCTCGGGCTGCTGGTCATGTACAGCATGCCGCTGGAGATGCCCGACTCCCCCGTCTCCACCACCGCCGAGGCCCCCGGCCACCCGGATCCGGCCGAACTGATCGAGCGGTACGCCGCCCGCTCCGGGCGGGACGTCTCCGCCGTCTCCTGGTACACGGCGTTCGCCTGGTTCAAGCTCGCCGTGATCCTGGAGGGCATCCACTACCGCTACACACTGGGCCAGACCGTCGGCCGCGGCTTCGACCGCATCGGCGACCTGGTCCCGGTCTTCATCGAGCACGGGCTGACCACTCTTCAGGAAGGCTGACGGGACATGCACTTCGCGTTCGACGCACGCACCGAGGAGCTGCGCGCCAAGCTGCTCGCCTTCATGGACGAGTACGTCTACCCGGCCGAGGCGGTGGCCGAGGAGCAGCGCGCCGCGCTGGCCTCGCCCTGGGACACCCCGCCCGTGGTCGAGGAGCTCAAGGCCGAGGCGCGCAGGCAGGGCCTGTGGAACCTCTTCCTGCCGGACGGCCACTACGGCGCCGGGCTCACCAACCTCCAGTACGCCCCGCTCGCCGAGATCACCGGCCGCTCCCCGCAGCTCGCGCCCACCGCGACGAACTGCGCCGCGCCCGACACCGGGAACATGGAGGTGCTGCACCAGTTCGGCGACGAGCAGCAGAAGAAGCAGTGGCTGGAGCCGCTACTGGCCGGTGAGATCCGCTCGGCGTTCGCGATGACCGAGCCGGACGTGGCCTCCTCGGACGCCACCAACATCACCACGCTCATCGAGCGGGACGGCGACGACTACGTCATCACGGGCCGCAAGTGGTACATCTCCGGGGCGATGAACCCGGACTGCAAGATCTTCATCGTGATGGGCAAGACGGACCCGGACGGGGCCGACATCCGCCGCCAGCAGTCCATGGTGCTGGTACCGCGCGACACCCCGGGCGTCACGGTCAAGCGGGCGATGCGGGTCTTCGGCTACGAGGACCACTCCCACGGCGGCCACGCCGAGGTGATCTTCGACCGGGCGCGTGTGCCGGTGTCGAACCTGATCGGCGAGGAGGGCGGCGGCTTCGCCATCGCCCAGGCCCGGCTCGGTCCCGGCCGGATCCACCACTGCATGCGGCTGATCGGCATGGCCGAGCGGGCGATCGAGTTGATGTGCCGCCGGGCGGTCTCCCGGCAGGCGTTCGGCAAGGCGCTGGCCCAGCAGGGCGTGGTGCACAACTGGATCGCCGACGCGCGCGTGACCGTCGAGCAGCTGCGGCTGCTGGTGCTGAAGACGGCCTGGCTGATGGACACCGTCGGCAACCGGGGCGCCCACACCGAGATCCAGGCCATCAAGATCGCCACGCCGCGTGCCGTCGTCGACATCATCGACCGCGCGATCCAGCTGCACGGCGCGGGCGGCGTCAGCCAGGACTTCCCGCTGGCCGAGCTGTACGCGGCCGCGCGGACGCTGATGATCGCCGACGGGCCGGACGAGGTGCACCAGCGGTCGCTGGCCCGGCGGGAGCTGAAGAAGTACC
Source organism: Streptomyces sp. DI166 (assembly GCF_900091315.1). Lineage (GTDB taxonomy): Bacteria > Actinomycetota > Actinomycetes > Streptomycetales > Streptomycetaceae > Streptomyces > Streptomyces fuscus. The sequence continues at coordinate 16,069 of NZ_FLSP01000116.1, read as the reverse complement.
TCTGAGGCCGCTGGTTACGGCCTGAGCGCCCTCAGGAGCAGGTCGGCCAGGTGGTCGGCCAGTTCCTGGGGGCTCAGCGGGCCGTCGGGGCGGTACCAGGTGGACAGGTGGTGGACCGAGCCGAAGTGGTAGTCCACCACCAGGTCGGCCGGGGTCGCGGTGGAGAAGACGCCGGTGCGCTGGCCCTCCTCGATGAGCGCGCGGAAGCGTTCGTGGTAGCGCCGGCGCTCGGCGCGCACCTGCTTGTTCTTCTCCGGGCTCAGGTGGTGCATCGAGCGGAAGAAGATCGACGCGTCGTCGAGGTTCTCGATGGTGGTCACCACCACGTCCGCCGCCGCGGCCCGCAGCCGCTTCTCCACCGGCTCGTCGGCGTCCGCGAAGGCGTCCAGACGCTCCTGCTGGACGCGGAGCACGCGCGCGTACACCTCGTGCAGCAGGTCGTCCTTGGAGCCGAAGTAGTGGTAGAGGGCTCCCTTGGTGACGCCGGCCGCCTCCACGATCTCCTGGACCGAGGTCCGGTCGTAGCCCTGCTCGGCGAAGAGCCGGGTGGCGGCGGCGAGCAGCCGCTGGGGGACGGGGGTACCGTCTCCGTCCGTCGTCCTGGGCACTTAGCCGCCACCTGCCTTTCACGTTCTCACTGACTGTCGTGCGGGCGGGAACAAAGCTCCCGCCCGAGGATCTTCCCACCTGCCGTCCGCGGCGGGCAGACCAGCTCCCCACCTACGCGCGTGGAGGGTGTCACGGCGCGGACTCCCACTTCTGCTGGATGTGGTTCATGGTCGCCAGCCAGCGGTCCGGGTCCCCGGCGCGGGTCCGGTAGTAGTCGGCGACCTCGGGGTGCGGAAGGATCAGGAACTGGTCCTCGGCCATGCCGTTGAACAGCGCGTCGGCGACGTCGTCGGGCTCGATGGCGGTCGGCCGGAGCACCAGGTCACCGGCGCTTCCGGTGGCGTCGAGCATGTCGGTGCGCACGCCCTGGGGGCAGATCGCGTGCACCTTGATCCCGCGGTGCCGGTACGTCAGCGACAGCCACTCGGCGAAGGCGTACGCCCCGTGCTTGGTGACGCTGTAGGGCGCGGCGCCGATCATGGTGAGCAGTCCGGCGGCGGACACGGTGGACACGAACCGTCCCCGCCCGCGCTCCAGCCAGCCCGGGACCAGCTCCTGGGCGGCGCGTACATGGGCCATCACGTTGACGTCCCAGGCCAGCGCCCAGACGTCCTCGCCCGCGGCCTCGGAGCCGCCGGAGCCGACCCCGGCGTTGGCGCAGTACACGTCGATGTCCCCGCCGAGCGCCTCGCGGGCGGCGCCGACGATGCGGGAGGCGTCCCCGGGGGCGGCGGTGCCGCCGATCTCCTCGGCGACGGCTTCGGCCCTGGCGCCGTCCAGGTCGTTCACCACGACCCGGGCCCCGGCTGCGGCGAACCGCCGTGCGAGCGCGGCCCCGATCCCGCCACCGGCTCCGGTGACCACCACTCCGGCACCCTGCAAGGCTTCCACCCTCGGTCTCCTTCTCGCGCGGCTTGATCGAGGCTCCAGACTAACCAGTCGGTATGTGACAGGGAAAGGGTGCGGGAGACATCGCGGGCACACGGGGAAACACGCGACAGGCCACGAACGACCAGCACCTTACGAACCACCGCACCAGCCCCTACCGTGCCCCTCATGCGCCTAACGAGACGAACTCTCCTAGCGGCAACCCCGGCCCTGGCGGCGACCACGACCTCGGCAGCGGCGGCGGAAGGCAGGGGCCGCGGCCTGCGCACCGGGTTCGAACGCCTGGTCTCCGACGGATACTCCCCTCTCAAGGACCAGCGCGTCGGCATCGTCACCAACCCCACCGGCATCACCCGGACCGTCCGCCACATCGTCGACGTCATGCACGAGGACCCGCGGGTGGATCTGCGGGCCGTCTTCGGCCCGGAGCACGGCTTCCGCGGCACCGCCCAGGCGGGCGGCTCCGAGGGCCGCTACGACGACCCGGCCACCGGACTGCCCGTCTACGACACGTATCTGAAGAGCGGTCAGGCCCTCGCCGACATCTTCACCGCCTCCGGCGTCGACACGGTCGTCTTCGACATCCAGGACGTCGGCGCCCGCTTCTACACCTACATCTGGACGCTCTACGACTGCATGGAGGCGGCGGCGCTCGCCGGAAAGCGGTTCGTGGTGCTGGACCGGCCCAACCCGGTGACCGGGCGTTCGGCCGAAGGTCCGGTGCTGCACAAGGAGTTCGCCACCTTCGTCGGGCGGGAGCCGATCTCGCAGGCGCACGGGATGACGGTGGCCGAACTCGCCCTGCTGTTCAACGGGGAGTTCCTGACCACGCCGGTCCCCCTGCGCACGGTCACCATGTCCGGCTGGCGGCGCTCGCAGTTCTACGACGCCATGCGGCTGCCCTGGGTGCCGCCGAGCCCCAACATGCCCACCCCCGACACCGCTCTCGTCTACTCGGGCACCTGTCTCTTCGAGGGCACCAACCTCTCCGAGGGCCGCGGCACCACCCGGCCCTTCGAGCTGCTCGGCGCGGAGGGCATCGACGGGCGCTGGGCCGCCGAGGCGAACCGGCAGAAGCTGCCCGGAGTGCACTTCAGGGAGGCGTACTTCACGCCCACCTTCTCCAAGTTCCAGGGCAAGACCGTCGGCGGCGTACAGATCCACGTCCACGACCGGGACGCCTACGACCCCGTGCGCACCGGCATCGCCCTCCTGGTCACCGCCAAGAAGGTCTTCCCCGGCTTCACTTGGCGCTCCGACAACTGGATCGACAAGCTCACCGGCTCCACCCAGGTGCGCACCGCGATCGACGCGGGCGCGAGCACCGACGAGGTGGTCGAGGGCTGGCAGGGCGAACTCACCGCGTTCCGGAGGATTCGAAAGAAATACCTCCTCTACAGATGAGCCGTGTTGTATGGCCAACTCTGCCCCGTGGCGGGACGATACGCCCACATCGCACCGCCTCGGGGCACGAGGGAGCCTGCCATGGCACGACCGCAGCTGAGCGTATCCCCGTACTGGGAGCTGATCTTCGACGCGGACGGCGACGCCGAGACCCGCTCCCGGGACCGGCTGCTCACCGGGGTCGCCCAGCACGGTGTGCGGGACCTGCTCGTCTTCGCGCACGGCTGGAACAGTGACCGCTCCGGGGCCACCCGGCTCTACGACCGGTTCTTCACCCATGTGCCCCGGCTCGCAACCACGGCGAAGATCGGGTACGTGGGTGTGGTGTGGCCGTCGATGCGGTTCTCGGACGAGCCGATCCCCGACTTCCCGCGCTCGGTCGCGGCCACTACGACCGCGCGTCCGACCCTCGACAAGGACACCCGGCACGCGCTGCTGGAGACCTTCCCCGGCCGGGCCACGGTGGTCGACCAGCTCGCCCGGCTGCTGGACCAGCAGTCCCGCGAGGAGGCCGAACTGGACGAGTTCGTACGGCTGGTGCGGCTGCTGGTGGATCTGGTGCCGCCGGGTCCGCAGGCGCTGTTCGCGGCGGACACCCTGGCGGAGGGGGTGCCGCAGGACGAGCCGGAGATGTTCCGCGCGACGGCGGCCGAGGTCTGCGGGGAGTTCGGCCGGGCGCTCGCCCGGGTGCGGTCACCCGGGCAGGCGTCCTTCTCGTTGCCGAACCCCTGGGAGGGGGCGCACGAACTGCTGCGCCAGGCCGCGTACTTCGCGATGAAGCGGCGCGCGGGGACGGTGGGCGAGCGGGGGCTCGGGCGGGTGATCGGGCAGCTCGCGGAGCGGTCGCCGAGGACGCGGGTGCATCTGATCGGGCACAGCTTCGGCGGGCGGCTGGTGTCGTTCGCGCTGCGCGGGCTGCCCGAGGGGGTGCGTACGGTGAAGTCGGTGACGCTGCTTCAGGCGGCCTTCTCGCACTACGCGTTCGCGGCACGGCTGCCGCACGACTCCCGTGCGGGCGGGGTCCTGCAAGGGCAGCAGAACCGCATCGACGGGCCGCTGGTGTGCTGCTACTCCGAGCACGACGACGCGCTGGGCACGATGTACCCGCTGGCGTCCCGGATGGCGGGCCACGACCGGGAGCTCCACGAGGTGGCGATCGGGCGGGCGCTGGGCGTCAAATGGGGCGCGCTGGGGTTCGACGGGGTGCAGGCGGTACCCGGCACCAGGAACATGAAGCTGGCCGAGGCGCTGCGTGGGCCGCTGCCCGCCAAGGGGTGCGTGAACGTGGACGCGGCGGCGGTCGTACGGCGTGGCGGGCCGCCCGCCGGTGCGCACAGCGACATCGCGCACCGGGAGCTGGCCCGGCTGGTGCTGGCGGCGGGCCGGGTTCGGGGGCCCGCCGCCGCACCGGATGTCCCACCGGGGTGAGCCGTCACCGACGAGCGCGTCACCGGTGCGAGGTGAACTCCACGACCTGCTGGTAGGTGGGCCGGTTCTGCCAGCTGATCCGGGCGTGCTTGATGCCGCCGAGCGTGCGCTGCACGATCGAGTCGGCGCACCACTGGTCGCCCGCCGAGCAGCCGTCGTCACCCGGGTAGACCTGGGCCGGCGTCTTCGCCGCCGCCGTCTTCAGGGTGCCGATCAGGCTGTCACGGCAGGCGCTCAGGCTGCCGTCGCCGCAGTACTCGCGGGCCAGCGGCGCCTCTACGGGCTCCCCGAGCACGGCGCGCAGGTCCTTGTCGACGTAGCTCCACCAGCCGTACTGGAAGGAGCTGCCCGCGTGGGCGCCGGTCGGGCCGTGCGCGGCCGAGGGTGCCTCGTCGACCGGCAGGTTCTGGGTGAAGGCGGTGAACAGCTCGCTGCCGAGGCCGGGTTGGAACTCGGCCTGGACGAGCAGCGGCCACCAGGCGTCCAGGATGCGGATCGCGTCGGCGTGCGCGTACGTCTTCGATCCGGCCCTGGTCTCGGTGCGCAGGGCGCCCGCGGTGAGCCACGCGGACAGCTTGTCCACGGCCGCCTTCGCCGCCGTGTCGGTGACCGGGGAGCTGTTCACGACCTTCAGCAGGTCCGGCAGGACGTCCTCGGCGCGCAGATCGGCGAGCCCGGCCTCGGCCATCGCCTGCACCAGGGACGCCCGGGTCACCCCGCCCTGCTGGACCAGCTCCCGCACCCGGTCGTCGAGGAGGTTGCCGCGGTGGACGGAGCCGTCGCCCCAGGGGGCGGTGGTGTAGTCGGCGGCCTGTTTGTTGTTCCAGGAGATGTAGTAGTCCTGGTCGACGGAGTTGGGGTGCGCCGAGGGCGGGGTGTAGTCGGCTGTGTTGGCGGCCGGGTCCCAGTTCCGCCACTCGTACGACGGCCGCGCCCACACGGGGAACTCGGCGTCCACGCCGGTGGCCCGCACCGGGTTGTCGCCGCTGTTGTAGTAGGCGGTGTGCTCGGAGTCGACGTAGAACCAGTTGAAGGTGTAGTTGATGTGCCGCACCGCCTCCTGGAACCGCTGCGGACCGTTGAGGAAGTCGGGGTCGTTGAGCATCTGGAAGCCGATGATCGAGTCGGCCTCGTGCAGGAAGGACGAGCGCAGGGTGGTGTAGGCGACGCGCTTGCCGTCGACAGTCGCGCGGTGCGAGACGGGGCCGTACTTCGTGCGCCAGACCCGCATCGTGTACGAACCGGCCGGGGTGTCGTCGGCGGTGGTGGGTTTCCAGGCGTTCTTCCGCTCGACCTTCTCCATCGCGGTGCAGGTGCCCCGGTACAGGTAGTGGTGGTCGTCCTGGCAGAGCTCGACGGCGTAGGTGTCGATGATGTCCTGGCCGGAAGTGGTGGCGCTCCAGGAGTAGTCCTGGCCGCGGCCGAGTTCGACGTACATGCTCAGACCCGCGAAGGAGGCACCCCGGGCGCTGATGCCCGGTCCCTGGATCTCCTGGAGGAGCAGCAGTTGGGGTGCGAAATAGCCGGTCTGCGGGCCGAAGACGGCGATCGGGTGGCCGCTCGCCGTGTGCTCCCCGCCGACCACGAGCGCGTTGGACATACCGCGCCGGGCCGAGCTCATGGCCGACTTCGTCGCCGAGGCGGAGGTGGCCGCGGCGGTCTCGGTGGCCGCGCTGCCCGTACGGTCGTGCACCAGGGGCTCGGCGGTGACGGCGCCGTCGTCGGGGAGTGCTGTGCCCTGCGGGTTCGCGGGCCGCTCGGCGTACGGGAAGCTCTTGTCGTGGACGGTGACGACGGCCTCGGGGTCGTTGCGCATCCGGAAGGACTCCCAGACCTCGGTGCCCTCGGCGATCCCGTACTTCTCCTGGGCGGCGAGCAGGGAGATCGCGTTGTTGACCTCGCCGCCGCCCCCGGAGCCGAACAGGGCGCCGATGACGGAGGCGAGCGCGACCAGGTCGGTGGGCTTGAAGTGCTCGATGGTCCCGGCGTTGGTGAGGGAGTCCTTGTGGCCGGTGAGGACGTACTCGCCGGGGAAGTAGCGGCCCGCGTCGGAGGCGTCGATGTAGGCGTTGATGCCGTCGATGTAGGCCTCGACGTCGGCGAGTGCCTGCTGCCCGCGCTCGCCGTTGCTCGCGACAGCGTTGTCTATCTGGGCCTGGAGATCGGCCTCGGTGTACGGGGCGTGGCGCCAGAACTCCTGCTCCAGGCCCTGGTTGGCGGGGTCACCGCCGGCGAAGGGGGTGAGGTTGCCGCGGCCGACGTGGCGGAAGACGTCCATGAGCCACAGCCGGTCCTGGGCGGCGGCGTACCCGGCGCCGAACTCGGTGCCGTAGCGGGTGGTGCCCGTGATGTGCGGCACACCGGTCCTCTTGTCCCGGACGATCGTCACGTCGGTGCGCCCGGCGGGCTTCAGGGTCGAGGCGACCTGGTCGGCGGGGACACCGAAGGAGGCGTCGTTGAAGAAGTTCGTGATCGTGGAGTTGGTCAGTGCCGGGTGGCCGATGGCGAGGTTCGCGTACGGTCCGAGCTGGTCGGACGCGTGCGCGGGCATGCTGCCGAAGGCCTGGTTGAGCAGGATCTGGGCGAGGGTGGCGTTGCCGTTCTGGCCGGGCGGCAGGATGTCGGAGCACTGGTTGCCGCAGTGATCGGCGACCGCCGCCGTTCCTGTGTCCGCGGCAACGGCCGGGGAAAGCGGAGTCAAAAGAGCGGCAATGAGCGCGCATACGGATGCCGTCTTCAGGAACCCGGGGAATCTGCCGGGAGTTCTCAGTCTGTCGAGCGCGGTACGGGGGATGCGCCGTGGCATGGCAGCTCCTACCGACGGGGTGGGCGGGCCTGACGTTACCGCCGGTATCCCCGGGATTGAAGGTGAACATGCCTCATCTTCCGGGGCCTTGACGAGGCACCCGGACCGGCTGATCGGGGGCCGTCGGAAATTCGATGGAGCCGAATCGCGTGTCGATACGTCTATTCGTCAACGTCGTGCGAAGTCCGTACGGCGTCGCCGAAGTGACCGATGTACAGGTGCAGGTGTGACGGAGGTGCAGGGCGATGGCCGGTTTCCGGAGTCTGGCGAGACAGGTGCGAGATTCACGCTGCGATCTGGCGCTGCGGCGCTACTCGCTGCGCAAGTGCCTTGAGCGGTTCGCCCCTTACGGGCACAGGGCGACCTGGGACCACTTGTGCTCCCGGGCCGGGTTCGATCCCGAGGACCGTTCCCCCGACCCGGCGCGGCTCGTGGCCGCGCTGGAGGAACTGGAGGAGGCGCGTTCGGTCTGGCTCGCCTATGAGGCCGAGTTCGCCCGCCGCCGCAAGAAGGAGAAGCACGACGGGCTGCGCAGGCCGGGCAGTGTCGACGACTGGCACCGGCTGACCTGGGGCGGATTCGGCGTGGCGTGGTGCGACGACCCGCGGGTGCACCCCCGTGCGCCGCTGGCCGAGGTGCTGCGCAGGCTGATCTCCGCGCTGGAGCGCGAGCCGGGCGACCACTGCCCGGTGTGCGGTGGGGAACGGCTGACCTGGAGGTACGACCTGGCACATGAGCCGTCGTCGGGGCCGGTCTGCGTGGACTGCGGCATCGTGGTGCCGCGTCCGGTGCTGACACCTCAGGCGCTGGCGGCTGCACGGCGGGAGCGGCGGATGCTGGTGTCCGCCTGACGCCGCGCCGGAGGGTGCGGTCGGTCGTCCGCGGGACGACGGGGGGCTGTTGGTACCCGCGGGACGAAGCCGCACCGGGGATACGAGGTGCGCCGGGGATGCCGCACCTGGGGGGTGCGTTGGGGATGCCGCACCCCCAATCTTGCCGCGGCTGGGACACTCGACCGTGTGATGCAGGTCTGTCTCAACGGATCCCGGTCGGCGGCCGACGGCGCGATGATCCCCCTGTCACCGCAAGCGCTGGCCGAGTCGGCCGCGGAAGCGGTGGCGGCGGGTGCGACGGATGTACATGTCCATCCCAGGACCCCCTGCGGCAGGGAGAGCCTCTCCCCTCGCGTCGTCGCGGCGACGCTGGAGGCCGTCCGGGCGCGGGTGGACGTGCCGGTCGGGGTGACCACGGGCGCGTGGGTGGAACCCGACCCCGACGCGCGGGTTGCGCGGATCCGGTCGTGGACCGTGCTGCCGGACCACGCCTCGGTCAACTGGCACGAGCCGGGGGCGGAGGAGGTGGCGGCCGCGCTGATCGAGCGGGGCGTGGGCGTGGAGGCGGGCATCTGGTCGGGCACGCGGGGCGCGGCGCGGTTCGCCCGGTCACCGCTGGGCGGGCGGGTGCTGCGGGTACTGGCGGAGGTGACGGAAACCGGCCCCGGTACGGCGGAACGCACGGCGCGGGAGCTGCTGGGTTCGCTGGGGGACGCCTTCGGGCGGCCGGTGCTGCTGCACGGGGAGGACGGCGGGGCGTGGCCGGTGCTGCGGCTGGCGCGGGGGCTGGGGCTGGCGACGCGGGTGGGACTGGAGGACGTACTGGTCCTGCCCGATGGTGAACGGGCGCGGTCGAACGCGCAGTTGGTGGCGGCGGCGCTGGCGGTGCGCGCGGACGGCAAAGGGGACACCGTCGTTGACACCGGCGGGGACGGTAGCAGGCGCTAAACCGGTCGCTCCACCCCTTTCCGGTACGGACAGTTGGACGCGATGAGTTCCAACTGTCCGAGCAAATCCGGGAGTCGCCCATGTCGACGCTGCGTGTCACCGCCGAAGTGCTGACCATCCATGAACACCCCAACGCCGACGCCCTCGAACTGGCCCAGGTGGGCCTGTACCGGGCCGTCGTGGCGAAGGGCGCGTACCGCACCGGAGATGTGGCCGTCTACATCCCCGAGCAGTCCGTGCTGCCGGCCGCGCTGGTCGAGGAGCTGGGGCTGACCGGGCGTCTCGCGGGCAGCAACTCCGACCGGGTCAAGGCGGTTCGGCTGCGCGGTGAGCTGTCGCAGGGCATCGTGTGCCGGCCGGCCGCGCTGGCGGACGTGGACCTGGAGAAGGCCGCGGCGGACGGTACGGACTTCGCGGAACGGCTGGGGATCACGAAATGGGTGCCGCCGATCCCGCCGACCATGTCGGGGGAGGTGGAGGCCGCGCCGGAGCTGTTGCCGTGGGTGGACATCGAGAACATCCAGCGGTATCCGGGGATCTTCGCGGAGGGCGAGCCGGTGGTGCTGACGGAGAAGCTGCACGGGTCGGCGTGCCTGGTGACGTATGTGGCGGACTCGGGGCAGGTGTTCGTCTCCTCGAAGGGATTCGGCTCGAAGTCCCTTGCGCTGAAGGAGGATCCGCGGAATCTGTACTGGCGGGCCGTGCTCGGGCACGGGGTCGCGGAGGTGGCGGCGGATGTCGCCGCGCGGCTCGGGGCTCGGCGGGTCGGGATCTTCGGGGAGGTGTTCGGCGCGGGGGTGCAGGACCTGACGTACGGGGCCGACGGGCGGCGGGACACGTTGGGGTACGCGGTGTTCGATGTCTCGGCGGAGATCGACGGTTCCGTGCGGTGGCTGGACTCGGCGGCCGTGCTGGGGTCTGCGTTGCCGCTGGTGCCTCGGCTGTACGAGGGGCCGTACGACAGTGAGGTGGTGCTGTCGGTGGCGACGGGGCGGGAGACCGTGTCGGGGCGGTCGCTGCATCTGCGGGAGGGTGTGGTGATACGGCCGGTGGAGGAGCGGTACAGCCCGGTGACCGGGGGGCGGGCCATCGCCAAGGCGGTGAGTCCGGCGTATCTGACGCGGAAGGGTGGGACGGAGTACGAGTAGCTGCGCTGCGGCGGGGGGTTCTTCTTCGCCCCCGCCACCCCTACCCGTCCCGTCCTCCAGGGGGCTCTGCCCCCTGGACCCCCGCTCCTCGAACGCCGGAGGGGCTGATTTCCAGCCCGTCCGGCGTTTGAGGACGAGGCCCGTTCAGGGCCGATACGGGGGTCTGGGGGCGGAGCCCCCGGGTACGGGACGGGTAGGGGCGGCGGGGGCGAAACAATGCCCTGCGCTACGGCCTGCGGCGTTCTGCCAGTAGGCGGGAGCCCGTCATTCGTTCGCCGAAGGCGTCGTCCGGGTTGGACAGGACGCAGGTGTCCAGGGACAGGCAGCCGCAGCCGATGCAGTCCGTCAAGTGGTCCCGGAGCCGGTTCAGTTGGGTGATGCGTTCGTCCAGCTCCGCCCGCCACGCCTCGGAGAGACGCGCCCAGTCCTCCCGGTTCGGCGTCCGCTCCTCCGGCAGTTCCGCCAGCGCCTCGCGGATCGTCGCCAGGGGGATGCCGACCCGTTGTGCCGCGCGGATGAAGGCCACCCGGCGCAGAGTGTCCCGGCTGTAGCGCCGCTGGTTGCCCGACGTACGGCGACTGGAGATCAGGCCCTTGGACTCGTAGAAGTGCAGGGCGGAAACGGCCGCCCCACTGCGCGCGGAGAGCTGGCCGACGGTGAGCTCGTGGATCTTCTCGGGAATCTTGGGCACCCCTCGGAGCCTACCCACCCCGGCCACGGGACCGCGGCTCGTTGACAGAGGCCCACCCAGCTAGCATGCTAAGCAGTCGCTTAGACCGCGCTCGGGAGGGCAGGGAAACATGGCAGAACCCAGAAGCTTCGCCTCCGTCGACGAGCTCAAGGCCGCCGTCGGCGAGCAGCTCGGCTACACCGACTGGCTGGAGATCGACCAGAAGCGGATCGACCTGTTCGCCGAGGCGACCGGCGACCACCAGTGGATCCACGTCGACCCGGAGCGGGCCGCGAAGGGGCCGTTCAGGACGACGATCGCCCACGGGTATCTGACCCTGTCGCTGCTGCCTCTCTTCGGACCGCAGCTCATGTCCGTCGAGGGCGTGCAGATGGGCGTCAACTACGGCACCAACAAGGTCCGTTTCCCCGCGCCCGTCCCGGTCGGCTCCCGCCTGCGCGCCACCGCCACGATCGCGGGCGTCGAGGACGTCAAGGGCGGCGTCCAGGTCACGGTCGCCTTCACGGTGGAGCGGGAGGGCGGCGACAAGCCCGTCTGCGTCGCCGAGTCCGTCGCGCGGTACTACCTCTAGACCGCGGGCCCGGGGCTACTTCGCCGTGACCATCCGCAGGACGAGGTCGGCGTACAGCTCGCCGACCTCGTCCGGGGTCCACGGACCGTCGATGTTGAACCAGCGCGCCACGTCCACGCACAGCGACAGCACGGCCAGCGTGGTGCCCCGCACGTCCCGCACCTCGAACTCGCCGGACGCCACCCCGTCCTCGATGATCCCGCGCACCACGGCGTCCACCTGACGCCGCAGCCCGACGATCTCGGCGCGGGCCTCGGGGCCGAGGGAGTCCAGTTCGTACTGGACCACGCGGGCGGTCGTACGGCCCCCCGCGTGCCAGCGCACGAAGGAGCTCACCGCGTCGGCGAGCCGCTCGGCGGCGGTGCCCTCGCGGGCGGCGGCCGTGCGCAGGATCTCCAGCGCCTTCTCGTGGCCGATCCGGCTGATCCGGTGGAGCAGCTCTTCCTTGGTCTTGTAGTGGATGTAGAGCGCGGCCGGGCTCATCCCGGCACGCCCGGCGATGTCACGGGTGGTCGTGGCGTGGTACCCGCGCTCGGCGAAGGCCTCCACCGCGGCGATCAGCAGCCGCCGGGCCGCGTCGGGCGTGACCTCGCCCCACCCCGCCTGGTCGCCGCCGGCCGTCTCCTCCGCCGTACTCATCGCTCGTTCGCCCCTCTCGCTGACAGGGTCACCACCATACCGCCGACAGTGAGCGGGCGCTTAGAGCGGCCGTTCGGAGGGGCGATACCCGGTCAGAGCTTCTCGAACGGGCTGTACGAGGGGGACGACGCCGCCTCCTGGCGGTCCCGGATGACCTTGGCCAGGGTGAAGGCCGAGGTGACCAGGTACAGGACGGCTATGGCGAGGAAGGCGCGGACCCAGGGGTCGGCGTCCAGCTGGTAGATCCCGATCGCGGTGGCCGCCATGGCGACGGCGAAGGAGGCGACGGACTGGCCGTAGAAGGCGGCCGTGTTCTGCTTGCCCGGTGTGTCACTCATGGGGACATCATTCGGGCGGTGTGTGACGCCTCACATCCGCGCAGGTACTCAGATCACGTACTCAGGTCACGTACTCAGGTCACGCACTCGGGTCAGAAGGCGGAAACCCCCGTCAGCGCACGGCCGATGACCAGTTTCTGGATCTGGCTCGTGCCCTCGTACAGGGTCATCACACGGGCGTCGCGCAGCAGCTTGCCCGCCGGGTACTCGTCGATGTAGCCGTAGCCGCCGAAGACCTGCAGGGCGTTGTTGGCGGCGCGGACGGCGGCCTCGGAGGCGAAGAGCTTGGCCTTGGAGGACTCGGTGGCGAACGGCTGCCCGCGGTCGATCAGATCGGCGACCCGCCAGGTCAGCAGCCGGGCCGCGTCGACGTCCACGGCGATGTCGCTGATCAGTTCCTGGACGAGCTGGTGGTGGGCGATCGTCCTGCCGAACTGCTCCCTCTCCCCCGCGTAGCGCACCGCCGCGTCCAGGGCCGCCTGGGCCAGGCCCACGCAGCCCGCGGCCACCGACATACGGCCCTTGGCCAGCGCCGACATGGCGACGGAGAACCCCTTGCCCTCCTCGCCGAGCATCGCGGAGGCGGGCACCCGGACGTCCTGAAGGACCAGTTCGGCGGTGGCCTGGCCGCGCAGGCCGAGCTTGCCGTGGACGGTGCGCCGGGTCAGGCCGGGGGTGTCGGTGGGGACGAGGAAGGCGGTGACGCCCTTGTGGCCGGGGGCGTCGGTGGAGCGGGCGAAGAGCAGCACCACGTCGGCCCAGGTGCCGTTGGTGATGAACATCTTGGTGCCGTTGATGACGTAGTCGTCCCCGTCGCGCACCGCCCGCGTGGCGAGGTTGCCCGCGTCGGAGCCGGTGCCGGGCTCGGTGAGCCCGAAGCAGCCCACGTACTCCCCGGCCGTCAGACCGGGCAGCCAGCGCCGCTTGTGCTCCTCGCTCCCCCACGCGGCGATCGTCTTGGCGACGAGCCCGAGGGAGACCGAGACGATGCCGCGCACCGAGGAGTCACCGCGGCCCAGTTCCTCGGTCACCAGGCAGTACGCGAGGTGGTCGCCGCCCGAGCCGCCGTACTCCTCGTCGACCGTCAGGCCCAGGAAGCCGACCTCGCCGAGCTTCTTCACGATGCCGCGGTCGACCTCCTCGGCACGGTCCCACTCCACGACGTGCGGGGTGATCTCACGGGCCACGAAGTCCCGGGCGAGCCGCTGTACGGCGGTCTGCTCCTCGCTGAGCTCCAGGTTCATGCCGAGTCACCCCAATTGAATGCCGTACATTTAAATTAGCACTGCTAGTTTCCAGCTCGCAGCCCTACTATGTGCGCCATGGCCCGACCGCGCAAGCCCTTGCTCAGCACCGACCGGATCGTCGAGACGGCCCGGGTGCTCGTGGACACGGAGGGGCTCGCGGCCCTCTCCACCCGGCGGCTCGCGGCGGAGCTGGGGGTGAGCGGGCCGTCGCTGTACAACCACTTCCGCACCAAGGACGAGATCCTGGAGGCGGTCGCGGACTCGGTGAGCGCCCAGGTCGATCTGTCGATGTTCGAGGACGGCCGGGACTGGCGCACCGCGCTGCACGACTGGGCGGTGTCCTACCGGGCGGCCCTGCGCGACCACCCGAACATCGTGCCGGTGCTGGCCCGGGGGCCCGGGCGGCGGCCCGCCGCGCTGCGGCTGGCGGACGCGGTGTACGGGGGGATGGTGGCGGCGGGCTGGCCGCCGGCCCAGGCCACCTCGATCGGGGCGCTGATGCGGTACTTCATCATGGGGTCCGCGCTGGGGTCGTTCGCGGGGGGATTCGTCGACGACGAGAGCGCGTACGACCCGGAGGACTATCCGCATCTGGGGCAGGCGCATCTGCTCGCGGAGCGGCAGGAGAAGATCGACGAGCGGGCCTTCGAGACGGGGCTCACCGCCCTGCTGGACGGGCTGGAGCGGCAGTACGAGGAGATCGAGCGGGCGTCCGTCTGATCCCGTCCCGGTGACCGTTCGGCCGACGCCGAAGTGTCCGGGGCCCATGCTGGATCCATGACCGATCGCCGCGATCCCCGCGCACCCCATCTCGCGCGGCTCGCCTCGCTCCTCGCCGACGAGACCCGGGCCGCCTGTCTGCTCGCGCTGCTCGACGGGCGGGCCTGGACCGCCGGGGAACTGGCCCGGCACGCGCAAGTGGCCGCCTCCACGCTCAGCGAACACCTCGGCAAGCTGGTCGCCGGTGGGCTGCTGGTGGAGGAGCGGCAGGGGCGGCACCGGTACGTACGGCTCGCCGACGCGCGGGCCGCGCAGCTGGTGGAGGACCTCGCCGCGTATGTCGCGCCGCGGGTCGTCGTACGGCCGCGCGGTCTGCGGCAGGCCGGTGCCGGGTCGGCCATGGCGCGCGGGCGGACCTGCTACGACCATCTGGCCGGGCGGCTCGGGATCGCGGTGACCGACGCGTTCACCGAGCGCGGGCTGCTGCGGCAGGACACCGGGTTCGCGCTCACCGACGCCGGGCTGGAGTGGTTCGACTCCGCCGGGATCCCGTTGGAGCGGACGGGGCGGCGGCCGCTGGCGCGGGCGTGCCTCGACTGGACCGAGCGGCGTCCGCATCTGGGCGGGGCGGCGGGCGCGGCGCTGTGCCGGCACGCGCTGGACGCCGGCTGGTGCGTGCGGATCGGGTCCGAGCGGGCGGTGAAGGTGACGGCGGCCGGGGAACGGGCGCTGTCCGACCTGCTCGGCATCCGGCCGGAGGCGCTGGCCTGACGTCCCTGCTCCGGGTCCGAAAACCGCGAGCTTTCAGCCACCTGTCCTTCCTAGCCTCGGGAGCATGATGAGTCCCCGTCCTACCGGCCTGCTCGCCGCGGGTGCCGCCACCGTCACGGTCGTGCTGTGGGCGTCCGCCTTCGTCTCCATCCGCAGCGCGGGTGCCGAGTACTCGCCCGGCGCGCTGGCGCTGGGCCGCCTGCTGGCCGGGGCCCTGGTGCTCGGGGTCATCTGCGCGCTGCGGCGGGAGGGGTGGCCGCCGCGGGCCGCCTGGCGCGGGATCCTGGTCTCGGGGGTGCTGTGGTTCGGGCTCTACATGGTGGCCCTGAACTGGGGTGAGCAGCAGGTCGACGCGGGTACGGCGGCCCTGGTGGTGAACATCGCGCCGATCCTGGTCGCCCTGCTCGGCGCGCGGCTGCTCGGGGAGACGACACCGCCCCGGCTGGTGGCGGGGATGGCGGTGGCGTTCGCGGGCGCGGTGACCGTGGGTCTGTCGATGTCGGGCGGCGGCGGGTCCTCGCTGCTCGGTGTGGCGCTGTGCCTGCTGGCGGCGGTCTCGTGCGCCGGGGGTGTGGTGGCCCAGAAGCCCGCGCTGGCGCACGCGAGCGCGCTGCAGATGACGACGTTCGGGTGCCTGGTGGGCGCGGTGGCCTGTCTGCCGTTCTCCGGCCAGCTGGTGTCGCAGGCGGCGCACGCCCCGCTGCCGGCCACGCTCAACATGGTCTACCTGGGCGTCTTCCCGACCGCCCTGGCCTTCACCACCTGGGCGTACGCCCTGGCCCGTACGACCGCCGGCCGCATGGGCGCGACGACGTACGCGGTCCCCGCCCTGGTGGTCCTGATGTCGTGGCTGGCTCTGGGCGAGGTGCCCGGAGCGCTGACCCTGGCGGGCGGCGCGCTGTGTCTGCTGGGGGTGGCGGTGTCCCGGTCGCGGCCGTCGGCGCGGAAGGCCGGGGGCAGGGAGGTCACCCCCGCCCCCGAGGCGGACCCGGAACCGGCCTCGCCCTGACCTTCGCACCGGGCCGGGG
>NZ_FLSP01000115.1 GCF_900091315.1 Streptomyces sp. DI166 | reverse complement strand
AACAAGCGCCCCAACGCGTACGGAACGGCTCTCGATCGCACGCGGCACCCTCTCCATACCCGGGGAAGTGGCAATCGGATCCAGCCACGACGCCCTCCTTGCGGAACGGCTCGGGCCGCCTCTCGACGCGGCGCCCTTCGCGGGGCAGAGTTCTCTCCGACATACCCGTGAGTAGTCTCTGCCCGCAGCCCCGAAGGAGCCCTCCGTGACCACCTGGGTCGGCCGGACCGCCGTCGAGATCGCAGCCGCTGTCCGGGACAAGCAGACCACCGCGCGCGAGGTGGTGGCGGAGCATCTGGAGCGGATCGCCCGGCTGGACGGGCAGGTCGGCGCCTTCCGGACGGTCCGGCGCGAGGCGGCGCTCGCCGAGGCGGAGGCCCTCGGGGCGCGCGGGGACCTGGACCAACTGCCCCTCGCCGGTGTGCCGGTGGCCGTGAAGGACAATGTCCCGGTCGCCGGGGAGTCCATGCGCGTGGGGTCCGTCGCGACCCCGGACGCCCCGGCCGAGGAGGACCATGTCACGGTGGCCCGGCTGCGGGCGGCGGGAGCCGTGATCGTCGGGCTGACCAATGTGCCGGAGCTGTGCGTCTTCGGTACGACCGACGGGGTGCACGGGACCGCCCGCAATCCGTGGGATCCGTCCCGTTCCGCGGGCGGGTCCTCCGGGGGCAGCGCGGCCGCCGTCGCGGCCGGGATGGTGCCGATCGCCCTCGGCAACGACGGTATGGGTTCGCTGCGCATACCCGCCGCCAACTGCGGGCTCGTCACGATCAAGCCCGGCCGGGGGCTGGTGCCGGCCGGTATCGGCGACGGCGACTGGTTCGGTATGTCGGAGAACGGTCCGCTGGCCACGACGGTCGAGGACGCGCGGCTGATGCTGTCGGTGCTGGCGGACGGGGAGCTGCCGCCGGGGCGGACCTCGGTGGCGAAGCGGATCGCGGTGTCGCTGCGCAGCCCGATCGCCGGGATCGCGGTGAGCGCGCCGTACCGGGCGGCGGCCCGGGAGACCGCGGGGCTGCTGATCAAGGCGGGGCACCAGGTGCGGCGCGCCGATCCGCCGTACCCGCTGTCGCTGAGCCTTACTTCGCTCCAGCACTGGACGGCGGGCACCGCGGTGGACGCCCGGTCCCTGGACCGAAGGCTGCTGGCCCGCCGTACCCGGGTGCACGCGGCGATCGGAACCCGGTTCACGAACCGGGTCCGTACCGGCGACGCCCGGGAGGAACTGCGTCAGCGGCTCACGCCCTTCTTCGAGCAGTACGACATCCTGCTCACGCCCGCGCTGGCGCGCCGCTCCCCCGCCGCCGCCCGGTGGGACGAGCGGGGCTGGCTGCGCAATGTGCTGGCGAACACCACCTACTCGCCGTTCACGCCACCTTGGAACCTCACCGGCTGGCCCGCCATGGCGGTCCCGGTCGGCACGCTGCCCTCCGGCGCGCCCTGCGCCGTGCAGCTCGTCGGCCGCCCGGGGATGGAGACGGAACTGCTGGATCTGGCGGCCCAGTTGGAGCGGCTGCGGCCCTGGGAGCGGACGGCTCCGCTGGAGGGATAGCGCTTCGGCTGGCGGAACCGCCCTTCCGGGCAACGGAATTGTGGAGGTTCCGATGATACGGATGCCCGCCGTGATCCGGCGAGACTGCCAAGGTCGTGACCGAGGCAGACGGAGGGACATCACGGTGAGCGTGCAGCAGTACGACGAGATCGGTGAGGCGTTCGAGGACTTCAAGTCGCTGCCGTTGACGCGGTACGCGGAGGTGCCGGGTTGCCTGGCGCTGGTCGGCGATGTGCGCGGCCGGTCGGTCCTCGACCTCGCCTCCGGCACCGGCTTCTACAGCCGGGAGTTCAAGCGGCGCGGTGCGACGGACGTGCTCGGCATCGACATCTCGGGCGAGATGGTCGCCGCCGCACGGAAGATGGAGGAGCTGGAGCCGCTGGGCGTGCGCTACGAGGTCGGGGACGTGGCCGAACTGCGGCCCCTGGAGCGGTCGTACGACATCGCGCTCGGCGTGCAGCTGCTGAACTACGCGCCGGACGTCGCGGCCCTGGAGCGGATGTGCCGGAATGTGCACCGGAGCCTGGTGCCGGGCGGGGAGTTCTTCGTGCTCTGCCAGTCGCCCTCCTACCGCCCCGATCCGGCCACGCTGGAGAAGTACGGCTTCCGCTGCGAGCCCACCGGCGAGCACAGCGAGACCGGACCGCGCTTCCGGGTCACCGCGCTGCTGAACCCGCCGATCGGCATCGAGGTCGCCGCCCCCCGCCGCGAGGTGTACGAGGCGGCCCTGGCGGCGGCCGGGTTCGGCGACCCGACGTGGGTGCCGCTGGAGGTCTCGGAGGCGGGGGTGCGGGCGTTCGGCGCGGACTTCTGGGCGGACTACACCGCCAACCGGCCGCTGGAGATGCTGCGCTGCCGCGCCTGACGCGGGGTCCTCACAGGGCCTTGTGCATGATGTGCAGCCCCACCCGCCCGTGCCGCGGATGGTCGAAGGCCTCCGGGACGGTGCCGAGGATCGAGAAGCCGAGGGACTTCCAGAGCCCGACGGCCGGGTTCGTCTCGACGACCGCGTTGAAGACCATGGCCCGGAACCCGTGCGCCTTGGCGGCCGTCAGGACGTGGTCGGCGAGCAGGCGGCCGATGCCGCGGCGCGCGTGGTCCGGGTCCACCATGAACCCGGCGTTGGCGACGTGGGCGGCGGGGCCGCCGTAGTTGGGGGTGACGTAGGCGGAGCCGACGATCGCGCCGGTCTCGTCCTCGACGACGTAGACCCGCTTCGGCGGGGACATCCACAGGGACCGGGCCGCCTCTTCAGGGGTGTCCCGGTCCCAGGCGTAGGTCTCGCCGGCCGAGACGATGCGGTGCCAGAAAGGCCAGATCCGCGGCCAGTCGTCGGCCGCGGCTTCTCTGATCAGCATGGGCGTCAGTCTCGCACGCCCATGCGATCGTCACCTGCGCAATAAAATCCGGCGGTGGTGTCAGTCCACGCTGGGCAGGATGTGGGGCTCGGCGAGGTCGTCCTCGTAACCCGCGAGGCGGATCGGGGCGGACCGGGCCCACACGTCCAGGCTGCCGAGTTCTCCGGGCCTGCGGCCCGCGGGTTCCGTACGCTCCTCGGGACGTTCTTCGAGCTTCGTCTTCTCCGGTGTCACCGCGCACTCCTTATGTGTCGGGTCACCCTCGGACCTAACTGCGCCGGAGCCGCTGCGCCCGGTGCCGGAGGCCCATTCGGGTATGAGTCGAAAGGCAGTTCGGTCGCGGTGGCGCCGGCTTCTCGTACGGAGCACGTGGGTGTGGGTGGGACCCCGTGCTTGCTGTCCGTCGGCTACAGAGTAACCAAATGAGCGGGCGCCCGCTCGATGGGGCTGCAAACTCGCGGTTACTGTCTGAAGTCGTCCTGATTTCTCCCCCCGCTGCCTCTCCGGGGCATACCGCAGGACGCCTCCTGACGGAACATCAGGAGGCGTCGCGAAGGGAGTTGGGGGCCGCGGGGCCTACCACTTGCCGGGCGCGTAGTCCTTCAGGAAGACGCCGTACAGGTCCTCGCCGGCCTCGCCGCGCACCACAGGGTCGTAGACCCGGGCCGCGCCGTCGACCAGGTCGAGGGGGGCGTGGAAGCCCTCCTCGGCGAGGCGGAGTTTGTCGTAGTGGGGGCGTTCGTCGGTGATCCAGCCGGTGTCGACCGAGGTCATGAGGATGCCGTCGGTCTGGAACATCTCCTGGGCGCTGGTGCGGGTCACCATGTTCATCGCCGCCTTGGCGGCGTTGGTGTTCGGGTGCCCCGCGCCCTTGT
Organism: Streptomyces sp. DI166; assembly: GCF_900091315.1. GTDB lineage: Bacteria > Actinomycetota > Actinomycetes > Streptomycetales > Streptomycetaceae > Streptomyces > Streptomyces fuscus. The sequence goes on along the minus strand of NZ_FLSP01000115.1, from coordinate 19,239 downwards.
AGCCGCGGCCGAACACGCCCTCCATCGCGGAGACGTTGACCACGTACGCGCGGCCGGAGGGCGCCTTGCGCGCCGCCTCGGCCATCACCGGGCGGAGCTTGCTGATGAGGATGAAGGGCGCCGTGTAGTTGCACAGCTGGGTCTCCAGCAGCTCCACCGGGGAGATCTGCTCGATGGTCTGCACCCAGGTGTTGGTCTCGACGACGTCCGGGACCAGGCCGCCCGCGTCGATGGCGGTGCCGTCGAGGTGCCGGGCGACGCTGGCGTTGCCCGCGACCAGGGCCAGATCGGCCACCTTCTGGGCGTCGAGCCCGGAGACCCCGACCGGCAGCGCGGCCAGTCCGTCGACCGCGCCGGAGTTGAACGCGCCGATGACCTGGTGGGCGGGCAGCTCACCGGCCGGCAGCGGGGCCGACTCGCCCTCGACCAGGGCGGCGTAGGCCGACGGCAGCCGCCGTACGGTCTGGGTGGCGTTGTTGATCAGGATGTCGAGCGGGCCCTGCGCGGTCATCCGGTCGGCCAGTTCGACGGCCTGGGCCGGGTCGCGCAGGTCGATGCCGACGACCTCCAGGCGGTGGATCCAGTCCGCGGAGTCGTCCATCGCCTTGAAGCGGCGGATGGCGTCCTTCGGGAACCGGGTGGTGATCGTGGTGTGGGCGCCGTCGCGCAGCAGCCGCAGCGCGATGTACATGCCGATCTTGGCGCGGCCGCCGGTGAGCAGCGCGCGCTTGCCGGTGAGGTCGGCGCGGGCGTCCCGCTTCGCCCGGTTCAGGGCGGCGCACTCGGGACAGAGCTGGTGGTAGAAGTAGTCGACCTCGACGTAGCGCGTCTTGCAGGTGTAGCAGGAGCGCGGGCGCTGGAGTATCCCGGCGATCCGGCCCTCCTCGGTGGCGGACCTGGGCAGCAGACCCTCGGTCTCGTCGTCGATGCGCTGCGCCGAGCCGGTCGCGGTGGCCTCGGTGACCGCCTTGTCGTGGGCGGTCTTGGCGGCGCGGCGCTCCTGGCGGCGGCGCTGCTTGACCGTGCGGTAGATACCGGCGGTGGCCCGGCGCACGGCGATCGCGTCGGGGTGGTCGAGCTCCAGCTTGTCGAGCTCCTCCAGCACGCCGAGGCAGATCGCCAGGCGTTCGGGGTCGATGCCGGGGCCGTACACGACCTCTTCCGTGGTCGCCGAGCCGTCCTCTGTCACCGTCATCGCCGCTGCCGTTCCCTGCCGTCACGTGCGGCCCCGCGGCCGCGTCCACTTTCGAACGCGGAATTCTACGGAGCACCGGGCGCCACTGCCAAAATCCCTGCCGGTCAAGGGGTGGAGGTGGTGACGGGCGTCTCGACGGGGGTGGGGGTGGCGTGGTCCTGCGGCTGGGATCGCGGCGGAGGCTGTCCCGGCAGCGGGGCCAGGGCACGGCTTGCGCCCCGCTACGACTGAGGGGGCCGAAGCGGGCAGGCAGCGGGCCACAGGCCACGACCGTGTCCCCCAGCCGTCGGGGAGCCGCCGCCCGGCGCCACCGGTCCGCGCCGCGTCCGCCATCGCCGTGCAGCGGGTGCCGCCGTACGGAGGAGGGGTCAGGGACCGGCCGCGGGGCGACGGGGTCCTGGGGCCGCAGGTGGTCATCCGCGCCCCCGGGGCGCCCCTGATCAACCCCGTGGTCGACGGCCGCGTCCGTCATCCGACCGTGGCCTCCACGAGCACCGGCGGGCCCGGTATGCCACGCGTGGGCGGCCCCGCTCAGGGCTTGCAGACGCCGAGCAGCGTCTCCGCCTCCGTCGAGAACGCCGCCGCCCGGCGCCACCGGTCCGGGCCCCGACGCCGCGTCCGCCTCCCACCGCGGTCTCCACGAGCACCGGCTCACACGCGCGGAAGGCCCCACCGCGGCTACTGCATGCCGGGGATGGCCGGCCGCTCAGCGGTCGCAGACGCCGAGCAGTGTCTCCGTCTCCGTTGCGAACGCCGCTGCCAGGCGGTCCAGGTCCGGTACCGATTCGGCGTCTGCCACCAGGCCGTAGTGGACGGCGCCGCGGTAGGTGGAGACCGCGACGGCCAGGGACTGGCCGGGGGCGAGGGGGGCGTAGGGGAAGACCGCCGTGACCGGGTTGCCGCCGAGTTTCAGGCCGAGGCCGGGCAGCGGGACGCTGGTGACCAGGATGTCGAACCAGAGGCGGGCGGCCTGGCTGACCAGGGGGCCGCCGAGGCGGTGGCCGAGGGGCGGGACGTGGTCGGCGAGGAGGGCCACGGCGCCCGCGCCGCGGTCGGGCCCGGCGTCCTTGTTGCGGTCCATGGCCGTGCGGACGGCCGCCAGACGGCGCACGGGGTCCGGGTCGTGGACGGGCAGGCGGACGAGGTAGCCGGAGAGACGGTTGCCCGGGGGCTGGGCGGTGCGCGGGCGGCGCTTGGAGACCGGGATGAGCGCGCGCGGTGTCACGCCCTCGCTGCCGTCCCCGCGTTCGTCGAGCCAGCGGCGCAGGGCGCCGGCGACGACCGCGATCAGTACGTCGTTGACGGTGCCGCCGACGGCTTTGCGCACCCGGTGCACGTCGTCTAGGTCGATGACGACCCCGGCGGTGCGGCGGGTGCCGCTGCCGTCGGAGGTGAAGGCACCGGTGGTGTTCGGGGCGAGGGTGGTGCCGAGCGTCGACAGGGCGACGGAGGTGCCGATGTCGAGGGCCCGGCCCACGTCGGACAGGGCGCCGCGCACCAGGCCGGGCAGTTTGCGCACGTCCGGCAGCAGACCGCGGGCGGGCTCGGCGGGCCGGGGCCGGCGCTCGGGCAGGTCCATCGGGTCGAGGATCGCCGCGGCTAGGGTCAGCGCGCGCAGCCCGTCGGCCAGGGCGTGGTGGAACTTGAAGAGCACGGCGAAGGAGACCCCGTCCGCACCGGGCAGCACATGTGCCTCCCAGGGCGGGCGGCCGCGCTCCAGCGGGCGTTCCATCAGGCGCCCGGCGACGGCCTGGAAGTCGTCGGTGGGGGCGTGCAGCCGTACGTGCTGGAGGGGGTCGAAGTCGAAGACGGGCTCACGCGCGGCGGCACCGAAGGCGAGCGGCTGCCATACGTCGCGGATGCGCATGCGCAGGCCGGGGACCGCCGCGGCGCGGGCCGCGAGCAGGTCCGCGGCGTGCGTGCCCGCCGTGGGCGAGTGCGCGGAGAAGACGCCGAGGGCGCCCAGGTGCATCGGGTGCCGTTCGGACTCGATGTTCCAGAACGCCAGGTCGAGAGGGGCGAGCAGATCGGAAGTCAAGGGCTTGCCTCGCGTCGACTACGGGTGGAGCAGCAGTCAATCGCTCGCGGGTGATTACGGTCAAGTACGATCAAGCTACGCACAGTTAACAGCAGATTAAAGTCCGATTCCTTATCCGATACCGACAACCTCTACATGCGCTACCGGCCTCTGTCGTCACACAAGCAACAGGAGCCACACCGGACTCAAGGTCAGGACACCCGCTGACCCTTCCCGAGCGCGATGACCCCGCCCTTGGAGACCGTGTACAGCTCGGCGTCCCGCTCCGGGTTGACGCCGATCGTCGCACCCGGCGGCACCTCCACGTTCTTGTCCAGCACCGCCCCGCGCACCACCGCGCCCCGGCCGATGTGGACGTTGTCGTGCAGGACCGAGCCCTGGACGACCGCCCCGGGGTCGACCACGACACCCGGCGAGAGCACGGACCGGGTGACCTGGCCGCGGATCAGGCAGCCCGCGCTGATGATCGACTCCCCCGCGATGCCGCCCGCGTTGAACCGGGCCGGGGAGAGCTGGCCGGAGTGGGTGTAGATCGGCCACTGCCGGTTGTAGAGGTTGAACGCCGGCCGCTCGGCGATCAGGTCCATGTGGGCGTCGTAGTACGCGTCCAGGGTGCCCACATCGCGCCAGTACCCCCGGTCCCGGGCCGTCTCGCCGGGCACATGGTTGGCGCTGAAGTCGTACAGCTGGGCCTCACCCCGGTCGGTGAGCTGGGGAAGGATCGAGCCGCCCATGTCGTGCACGGAGGAGTCGTCCTCGGCGTCCCGCTGGAGCGCCTCGACGAGGGCCTTGGTGGTGAAGATGTAGTTGCCCATCGAGGCGAACACGGACTCCGGGTCGTCCGGCAGACCGGGCGGGTCGGCGGGCTTCTCCAGGAACCGCTCCACCGTCTGTCCGTCGGAACCGGGCGTGATCACGCCGAACGCCGAGGACTCCGCGCGCGGCACGCGTATCCCCGCCACGGTCACCCCCGCACCGGACTCGATGTGCTGGGCGAGCATCTGGCGCGGGTCCATGCGGTACACGTGGTCGGCGCCGAACACCGCGACGTACTCGGGGCGTTCGTCGTGGATCAGGTTCAGGGACTGGAGGATCGCGTCCGCGCTGCCCAGGTACCAGCGCGGGCCGAGGCGCTGCTGGGCCGGGACCGGGGTGACGTAGTTGCCGAGCAGGCTGGACATCCGCCACGTGGTGGTGATGTGCCGGTCCAGCGAGTGCGACTTGTACTGCGTGAGCACGCAGATGCGCAGGATGTCGCCGTTGACGAGGTTGGACAGCACGAAGTCGACGAGACGGTAGGTGCCGCCGAAGGTGACCGCGGGTTTCGCACGGTCAGCCGTCAGGGGCATCAGACGCTTGCCCTCGCCCCCCGCCAGCACGATTCCGAGAACCGAAGGTCCGCCTCGCCGCATGGCCGCTCCCCTCTCCCAGGATGATCCATCCCTGCCCCCGCGCCGGGCCCCCTACGCCTGTTCGAGGATCTCCGCGTAGAGGTTCGCCGTGCGCCGGGCCACGGCGTCCCAGCCGAACTCGCCCACCGCGCGCTCCCGTCCGGCCTCACCCATCGCCCGGGCGCCCTCCGGGTCGCCGATGACCGCGTCCAGGGCGCGCGCGAGGGAGTCCTCGAAGTCGTCGTCCACCGGCACCAGCAGCCCCGTCTTGCCGTCCTCGACGACCTCCGGGATCCCGCCGACACGGGAGGCCACCACGGGGGTTCCGCAGGCCATCGCCTCCAGGTTGACGATGCCGAGCGGTTCGTACACCGACGGGCAGACGAACGCGGCTGCGTGGGTGAGGAGTTGGATCACCTCGGGGCGCGGCAGCATCTGCGGGATCCAGTGCACGCCCGCGCGGACCCGGCTCAGCTCCTCGTACAGCTCGCGGAACTCCCGGTCGATCTCGGGGGGTGTCCGGGGCGCCCGCGCACAGCACGACCTGGGCGGCGGGATCGATGTCCCGTACCGCGCGCAGCAGATGGGGCACGCCCTTCTGGCGGGTGATGCGGCCGACGAACAGGACGTAGGGGCGGGAGCGGTCCAGGCCGATCCGGTCCAGGACGTCCGTGCCGCGGTCGGGGCGGTAGATGCCGGTGTCGATGCCGTTGTGCACCACCCGCACCCGCGCCGGGTCCAGTGCGGGGTAGCAGGCGAGGATGTCCTCGCGCATGGCGGCGGAGACCGCGATCACCGCGTCCGCCGACTCGATGGCGGTGCGTTCGGCCCAGCTCGACAGGGCGTATCCGCCGCCGAGTTGCTCCGCCTTCCAGGGGCGCAGGGGTTCCAGGGAGTGGGCGGTCATCACGTGCGGGACGCCGTGCAGCAGCTTGGCCAGGTGGCCGCCGAGATTGGCGTACCAGGTGTGGGAGTGGACGAGGTCGGCGTCCTCCAGGGCGGCGGTCATCGCCAGGTCCACGGAGAAGGTGCGCAGCGCGTCGTTGGCGGTGTCCAGGGCGGGCCAGGGGCGGTGGCGTACAACCCCCTCGGCACGGCCCTCGCCCCAGCAGTGCACCTCCAGGTCGACCAGGGACCGCAACTCCCGGGCCAGGAACTCCACATGCACACCGGCGCCGCCGTAGACATCCGGCGGGAACTCCCGGGTCAGCAGTCCCACTCGCACCCGCAACCCCCTGTCTCGGCCGGAGCACCCATGGTCACCCAGATGCGGCGCGCGGGGAAGGGCCCGGGGGTCTGGTGAAGCAGCAGTCCCCGCACACACCTCCGCCCGGCACCCGGTAGTAGAGGCAGCAGCTGCGCCGCCGCAGGTTCGCGTCCAGGGCGCCCGCGAGCCGGGGATGCGCGAGGAGCCCGGACGTCAGCTCCCGGGTGCGTACGGCGTCGTCGGCACGGCCCTGCTCCCGCGCCCACCGGTGGAGCTGCCGCGCGGCCCCGGCAAGCGCGGACGCGGCGTTGCCCCACAGCAGCCCCTCGGCGACCCGGTAGCGCTCGCGCACCAGCGCGGTGAGCGGTTCGAGGTGCGCGTGCAGTACGGCGTCCACCAGGTCGTCCGTCGACGGGCGCACCTCGGTCAGCCACAGGTCGTCGGGGGCGCCGGCGTCGGGGTCCCAGCGCAGCAGCTCCGGGGAGAGGTCGGGGAGGGTGCCGTAGCGGACGGCGCAGCCGAGCGCCACCGACCACAGCCGGGCGGCGAGCCCCTGCTGGGCCACGGACGCCGCGATCCGCAACTCGGGGGCGTTCAGGGACGAGGCCACCTTCCGGACGCGAAAAGTCATAGAATTTTCGTAAACATCCGATGTTCTCGGGCCGTAGGTTTCGGCCAGTGTCGGCGGCGGGCACGCGGGCGCTCCGGTGGCACGTAGGAGGAAGAAACCGCCGAGCGGGCGGAGCGCGGTGAGTTCGGGGTCGAGGTCCACGAAAGGCAGTAGTACCAACTCGGGTCGTACCGGCCTCGGGGTGGGCCACCCACCCTGGGGAGGACGGAGGGCGATTTGTACTCCATCGGCAGTAGGAGGCATTGACTGCTCAGGGACGACGACGGGAAGAAGTTTTGAGGGCATCGTGTTGGCTATGGAAGCCGACCGATCGCCGCGCGGGACGAAGAACCCTCGCCTCACGCAGAGGAGCAGCTCATGAGCGCCCTCGCGTTGTCCGTGCTGCTGTCGTTCGTCTCCGCCGTCGCCTATGCGGGCGGAGCGATCGTGCAGGAGCACGTCGCGGTGTCCTCGGCCGCGCAGCAGTACGCGCCGCTGCGCCGGCCGACCTGGTGGGCTGCCGTGGCGCTGAACGGCCTCGGCGGTCTGCTGCACGTGGCCGCCCTGGCCTACGGACCGCTGAGCCTGGTCCAGCCGCTGGGCGCCCTCACCATTGTCTTCGCGCTGCCGATGGCGGCTCTGTTCGTCGGCCGCAAGGCCGGGGCGACCGCCTGGCGCGGCGCCATCATGGCGACGGTGGGCCTCGCGGGTCTGCTCTCCCTGGTCGGCGCCTCCGAGTCGCAGTCCCTCGGCACCGCCGAGCGCACCGGGGTGGCCCTTGTCACCGCGGGCGCCGTGGCCACGCTGATGATCGCGGGGCGGGCGGCGCACCGGCACCCGGTGGTGCGCAGTGTGCTGCTGGCGACCGCGTCCGGTATCGCCTTCGGTATGTCCTCGGTCTTCACGAAGATCGTCGCCGTGGACTGGACCGGCGGGGTGACGGCGGGCGACCTGCCGACGCTGACCACGATCGGTGTCTTCGCCACGGCCGGTCTGCTGCTGTCGCAGGCCGCCTACCGGGGCGCCGGACTGGCCGCCCCGCTGGCGGTGCTGACGGTGGTGAACCCGGTGATCGCCGCCGCGGTCGGCATCACGATGTTCGGGGAGACCTTCCGCTACGGCACCACCGGCACCGCGCTCGCGCTGAGCTGCGGCGTGGTCGCGGCGGGTGGCCTGATCCTGCTGACCACGGAGCGCATCGCCCGCACGGAGCGCACCGAGCCCGCGCAGGCCGAAACCCCCGTGGCGCCGGTCCCGGCCGAGGAACTGCGGATCGTGCTCCCGGAGCAGCCGCAGGACCTGATCCCGGCCACGGTCCCCGCCTCGTTCACCGCGGGGCGGGACGAGGACATCCCGTCCTATCTGTACGGGCCGTGCTACGGCGGCCCGTACGTGCCGATGCCGGTGCTCGACCGGCACCGGACACGCGTCAAATCCTGACGCCGCCCGCCCTCAGGTAGGCGACCGGGTCGATGTCCGACCCGAAACCGGGCCCCGTCCGCACTTCGAAGTGCAGATGCGGGCCCGTACTGTTGCCCGTCGAGCCGGAGCGGCCGATCCGCTGGCCCACGCCGACCTGCTGGCCGCTCTTCACGGAGATCGCGGACAGATGGGCGTACTGGCTGTAGCGGCCGTCCGTGTGCCGGACGACGACCTGGTAGCCGAAGGAGCCCTCCCAGCCCGCGCTGACCACCTTGCCCGCGGCCACGGAGCGCACGGAGGTGCCGGTGGGGACGGGGAAGTCGACGCCCGTGTGGTAGCCCTTCGACCAGGCGGAACCGGCCTTGTGGTACGGCGTGCCGGTGGGCGCGCCGACCGGCGCGACCATGTTCTGCGACTTGTCCGAGGCCTTCTCGGCCTTGTCCGGGCTCTTCTGCTTCGGTGCCGGTTTGGCGGCCTTCGAGGTCGTCTTCGTGGCCGACTTGCCGTTCAGGGCGAGCCGCTGGCCGGGCAGGATCAGGTCCGGGTCCGCCCCGACGGTCCTGCGGTTGGCCTCGTACAGCCGCTGCCAGCCGCCGCGGACGTCGTGCTCCTCGGCGATCGTGGAGAGGGTGTCGCCCTGGACGACCGTGTACATCTCGGCCCGCCCGGCGCGGGACTGGGGTGTGGTCTGCGGCTGTACGTCCGGCGTGGAGGTCTTCAGCTCCGGTGACTCCCCGCCCCGGGTGAGCCCGGCCCGTACCGAACAGACCGGCCAGGCGCCGGGTCCCTGTCCGTCGAGGACCTTCTCCGCCACCGCGATCTGCTGTTCCTTGGTGGCCAGATCGGCGCGTGGCGCGTACCGGGTGCCGCCGTACTCCTCCCAGGTGGACTGGGAGAACTGGAGGCCGCCGTAGTAGCCGTTGCCGGTGTTGATGCTCCAGTTGTCGGTCGACTCGCACGCGGCGACCTTCTCCCAGGTCTCCACGTCCGCCGCCTGCGCGCTGCCGGTGCCGATGAGCGGGAGGGCCATTCCGGCGCCGCCCGCCGTGACGGTGAGCGAGGCGCGGTTGATCCTGTTCGGCTGATACCGGCGGTGCCGGCCGCGTACGGCCATATCGGTGCCCCCTCGACATGGGTCAGAAGGGCCAAAAGTAAGCGCCGGTAACAGGCCATGACAAGACGGCAATCGGTCGCACTGTGGCTCAAGACGGCACGTGGGAAACCGGGTTGGGAAACGGCTGAGGCAGGTCGGCCCTTCTGTCCGTATCAGCCTGCGAAACATCGAGCCACCCGGGAGTGCGGCCGGAGTACCGGCACGTCAAGATGGTCACTGCGGCAATACTGGCGGCCACGATGACCGGCACCACCGATACCGGATATATAGGAGCCAACCGAATGAGCAACTCAGCCCAGATCGGCGTCACGGGACTCGCGGTCATGGGCCGCAACCTCGCCCGCAACTTCGCCCGCAACGGCTACACGGTGGCGGTGCACAACCGGACGCCCTCGCGTACGCACGCGCTGGTGGCGGAGTTCGGTGACGAGGGAGAGTTCATCGCGGCCGAGACCGCCAAGGACTTCGTGGCAGCGCTGGAGCGGCCGCGCCGCCTGGTCGTCATGGTGAAGGCGGGCGAGCCCACCGACGCGGTGATCCAGGAGTTCGCCCCGCTGCTGGAGCCCGGCGACATGATCATCGACGGTGGCAACGCGCACTTCGCCGACACCCGCCGCCGCGAGCGCGAACTGCGCGAGCAGGGCATCCACTTCGTCGGTATGGGCGTCTCCGGCGGCGAGGAGGGCGCGCTCAACGGGCCGAGCATCATGCCCGGCGGCCCGAAGGAGTCGTACGACTCGCTCGGCCCGATGCTGGAGAAGATCTCGGCGAAGGCGAAGGACGGCGCGCCCTGTGTGACCCATGTCGGCCCGGACGGCGCCGGTCACTTCGTGAAGATGGTGCACAACGGCATCGAGTACGCCGACATGCAGCTCATCGGTGAGGCGTACCAGTTGCTGCGCGAGGTCGCGGGCTACTCCCCCGCGCAGATCGCGGAGATCTTCCGCACCTGGAACCAGGGGCGCCTGGACTCCTACCTGATCGAGATCACGGCCGAGGTGCTGGCGCACGTGGACGCCGCGACCGGCAAGCCCTTCGTGGACGTGGTCGTCGACCAGGCGGAGCAGAAGGGCACGGGTCGCTGGACCGTGCAGATCGCCCTCGACCTCGGCGTCCCGGTCTCCGGCATCGCCGAGGCCGTGTTCGCCCGCTCCCTGTCCGGCCACGCGAGCCTGCGCGAGGCCTCCCGGCACCTGGCCGGCCCGAAGGCGTCCGCGCTGAGCGAGTCCGAGGCCACCGCCTTCGCCGACCGGGTCGAGCAGGCGCTGTACGCCTCCAAGATCGTCTCCTACACGCAGGGCTTCCACGAGATCGACGCCGCGCGGGCCGAGTACGACTGGGACATCGACCTCGGCGCGGTCTCCGCGATCTGGCGCGGCGGGTGCATCATCCGGGCGGCGTTCCTCGACCGCATCCGCGCCGCGTACGACGCGCGCGCGGACCTGCCGAGCCTGCTGTCGGACGAGACCTTCGCCGCGGAGATCGCCGCCGCGCAGGACGACTGGCGTGAAGTGATCGTGGCGGCGACCCGGCAGGGCGTGCCCACGCCGGGCTTCTCGGCGGCCCTCGCCTACTACGACGCGCTGCGGGCCGAGCGGCTGCCCGCGGCGCTGACGCAGGGGCAGCGGGACTTCTTCGGTGCGCACACCTACCGGAGGGTGGACCGGGAGGGGTCGTTCCACACGCTGTGGGGCGGGGACCGGTCCGAGGTGACCGGCTGAGTTCCTAGGTGAGCGGTGGGCCCGGTTCCGGATTCGGTACCGGTTCCGGGCCCGGGGGGATCGGGGACGGGTTCGGGTCCGGCACCGGTGGGGGGCCGGGCGGAGGCGTCGGCCCGGGAGGAGTCGGCGCCGGGGGTGGTTCCGGAGTCGGAGGCGGCTCCGGCGTGGGAGGCGGGCCCGGGGTGGGGTCCGGGTGGACCGGGTCCGGGTACGGGTTGGTCATCGTGTCCTCCAGCCTGTGACGAACAGCGGCTCTTTGGACTACTGCCCCGCGTACCCCGGCTCGGGCGCCCCTTCACCCGCCTGGACGGCAGTGCCCGCCGGACGCCCGTGTCAGAAGCGGCCCGGGTGGGCGCGCAGCCACTGCTTGGCCGCGCTCAGGAGTGCCGGATCGGCGGCGGGAGCCTCGGCGGGGTGCCGTTCGGCCCACTTCACGACGTACGGGCAGAGCGGGGCGACGACGGTGTGCTCGCGCTCGGCGAGGGCGTACAGCTCACGGGCGAGGGAACCGGCGATGCCCTTGCCCTCGTAGGCGGGCTCCACGACGGTGTGGACGGGGACCAGGACGGGCCCGGGGCTGTCGAGGACGAAGTACTCGATCCGGCCGACGACTTCGTCGCCGCTGACCGCCTCCAGGCGGCCCGCCGCCCGGTCGTCACGGATCTCGATCCTGCTCTCGTTCTCGTTCTTGGGCTCGCTCATGGGCTCGCTCCTGGTCCTGGTCCGTACGGCCGAACCCGTCAGACGGACACGGCCTGCGGGCTGCGCTCCTGGTCCGACCCCGGGACCGGCTCGGAGGCGTCGGCACCGAGAGCCACGATCCGGTTGTCGCCGTCCACATGCACGACCCGCGGCTTGAGCGCCCGCGCCTCGGCGTCGGTGACCTGAGCGTAGCTGATGATGATCACCAGGTCGCCAGGGTGGACGAGGTGAGCGGCGGCCCCGTTGATCCCGATGACCCCCGACCCGCGCTCGCCCTCGATGACGTAGGTCTCCAGCCGGGCGCCGTTGGTGATGTCGACGATGTGCACGAGCTCACCGGGGAGCAGATCGGCGGCGTCGAGCAGCTCCGCGTCGATGGTCACCGATCCCACGTAGTGCAGGTCGGCCTGGGTGACCGTGGCGCGGTGGATCTTGGACTTGAACATGGTTCGCAGCATGTTGGTCTCCTGGAAGGCGGCTCCCTGCCTGCTTTGTGCAGGTCAGGGGCGTTCTTCACTGTACACCGGCACTCCTCGGACTCGAAGATTCCGGGGAACGTCGATCCCACTCGGGTAAGAATGCTCCCCGCCTGCGCTTACGAGAAGAAAAAGGCTGTTTCGCTATCGCCGACCAAGCACCTGTCTCGGAGTGTGCGGAGACTCATGCTGACCGGACGGTGACTTACCTGACGATGCGGCTGACCAAACCGCGCTCGCCCACTACCACGAGCATGCCCGCACCGGCCCGTCACCCGCCGAAGCGGGACGCGTCCGCGGGGAAGTAGCGCAGCTCCGGGTGGGCCGGGTCGAACTGCGGGACACCGGGCGGCAGGACGGGGTGCAGGGCCTCGAAGACACGGCGCACGGCATTGTCGGTGTACGCCGCCGCGGTCTCGGTCGCCTAGAGGACCACACCGCCCGCCGAGAGCGGGACGACCCGGTGGAACGCCCCGGTCGCGGCCAGCGCCCCGGGGCCGCCCAGCCGCACGGACAGCTCCTCGGGGCACACCGTGGTCCAGGAGTAGCCCCGGAGGAATTTCCTGGCCTCGCGCACCGAGTCCCGCACCCGGCGGTTGAGCACCCAGTCGAGGTTGGTCTCCTCCGAGGCGGGCGCGTCGGCACCCAGCCAGGCGAAGGCGGGGTTCACGGCGTCCAGCGCGGCGACCAGGAACTCCACCGCGCCGGCGCAGAACCCGGCGTCGTCGAGGCCGCCGCAGTCCGCGCCGAACAGCAGCTGCGTCTCGGCGTTCGGGCGGCGGACCCTGATGCTCGAACTGCGTACATGGACGAGCGGCTTCCCCAGGTGCTCGCGCATATAGAGCACATGCGCGGTCTCCGGTTCGCTCAGCAGCTCCTGGCGCATGGCTTCCCAGCCCGTGGCCAGGGGCTGGTACTCCTGGCGCGGCGCCCGTTCGGTGGCCCGTGTGCTCGCCGAGAAGAAAGCGGTGCCCTGCTGTTCCTGCTCCAGCCGGCCGCGCAGGGGCCCGGCAAGGGCCGCGCCGAACCAGGCGGCGAGCCCGTGACCGACTCCTCCGCCGGTGCTGACATCGAACGTTGCAATGGCCCGCAGGCTCACGCCGCGCGCTCCTTTCCCGGACGGCCTTCCGCACAGCCTAACCACCGGCCGGTCGTCCCGGCCGGTGGCGGGCATGCCTATGCCGCGAGCTCGTAGAGCACCATGCCGCCGACGGTCACCGAAGTGCCCACGGCCACCCCGCCGCCACCGCTCGGCGCCGCGAACAGGAGGAGCGGAGAGCCGACGGCGACCACCACCCTGCCCCACTCCGAGCTCCACCAGGGCTGGCCGGGCTCGGGGGGATTCGCCATGCCGGTGGGGTCGACGTCCTCGGGCTTGGCGTCGATGAGCGCTTTGGCCCGGTTGTCCACCTCCTCGCGCGTGTCGCCGTTGAGCTGCACCATCAAGTAGGCGCGTCCGTTGGGCAGTTCTTTCAGGGCGTCGGGGTTGAGGTGCTTCTCCTGCTGGAAGTGGATCAATTGGTGGTCCACGCCTTCCAGCGCCGCCGGCTCGTGCCGCAGGACCGCCGGTACGTGGTCGGCGGCCTGGCAGATGTCCTCGTAGCCGAGGACGACCAGCGCGCTGTGCCTCGGTACGGGAACGAGTTCGAGTTCCGCGTGCAGGACGGTGACGAGAGTGGACTCGGAACCGGTCAGCAGTCCCGCCACATCGAAGCCGTGCTCGGGCAGGAGCGAGTCGAGGTTGTAACCGGAGACCCGGCGCGGAATGTCGGGATAGCGCTCGCGGACCAGGCCGGCGTACCGGTCGCGCAGGGCCGTCATACCGCGGTACAGCTCGGCGGTGCGCCCGCCGGACTCCGCGATCCGTCGCAGTTCGCCGTCGTCCGTGCGGCCCACCCACATGCGTACGCCGTCGTACGTGAGGACTTCGAGGCGGTACAGGTTGTCGACGACCTTGCCGTAGGCCTGGGCCGTCGACCCGCACGAGTTGTTGCCGATCATCCCGCCGATCGTGCAGTTGGGATGGGTGGCGGGCTTGGGGCCGTACATCAGGCCGTACTCGGCCAGTTGACGGTTCAGGTCGTCGAGGACGATGCCCGGCTCCACGACACAGCGGCGGGTGCGCGGGTCGACGGAGACCAGCCGGTTGCAGTACTTGGTCCAGTCCAGGACGACGGCGGTGTTGCAGCACTCGCCGGCGAGGCTCGTGCCGCCACCCCGCGACAACAGAGGTGCGCCGTGCTCACGGCACACCGCCACTGCCGCCTGGGCCGCGTCGACCGAGCGGGGGAGGACCACGCCGATGGGCACCTGCCGGTAGTTGGAGGCGTCCGTCGAGTACGTCGCGCGGGTTCCCGCGTCGAAACGCACCTCCCCGTCGACGCGGGATCGCAGGTCCCGTTCCAGGGCTCTCGCATCGGGCTGCTCCTGCGGACGCCTGACGACGGGAAGGGGCAGATCGACTGGGTCCATGAACGACTCTCCACTGGGCGACGAGGGGTCCACCGGTACGCACCGGCCGGGCATCGGGTGCGGCCGACCCGCCTGCCCGGACCACGCGGGCGCCCCTCTCCTGCACCGACCGCAATGCCCCGACCGTGTATCCAGGGCTACGCCCGTACAAACCAGGAGGGCCGTTCGGCCGAACGGCCCGCGTCCGGGCTGCCCACACCGGCCAGTGGGTCGATCGTCACCTGATCGAAGCAACCTATCTACATACAAGGCGCAGAAATGCGTTTTGTCCGTATACGGTGATCGCGAATCACGATCAGCGTCCGGCCGGCAGACATCCGGCGGACCCACGTCCCTCGCATAGTCCCCGCAAGTACTGGGCCGGGAGCATGCCGGACGGAGAGAAGGTGCTGGCATGCCGGTGAACGTCACCTATCCGGGCGTCTACATCGACGAGGTCAAGAGTTCCGTCAGGACGATCACGGGGGTTCCGACCTCGGTTGCCGCGTTCGTCGGTTACGCACCGCGCGGTCCCGTGGACCGGCCGCTGCACATCACCGGCTGGGCCGACTACGAGGCCAACTTCGGTGGCCTCCAGGCGAACTGCCCCATGAGCTACGCGGTGTACCAGTTCTATCTGAACGGCGGGAGCGAGGCCGAGATCGTCCGGGTCGTGAAGGAGGACGAGGAGGTCGTCCACCTGCCGCTCGGGACGACCACGTCCGCGCGGCAGCCCGCCCGGCCACCGTCCCCGCCCCCGGAGGGCGGCGAGACCGAGGAATCCTCCTCCGCCGGAGGGGACGAAGCCGCCTCCGACGGGCAGAACCGGGGGCGGGGCGGGTCCGGCGGCAGCGGCAGGCGTTCCTCCGGCGGCCGTGCGGGCGGGGGGTCCGCCACGTCGGCGGAACTCGTCGCCGTCTCGCCGGGGCGGTGGGCGCGGAGGCTGCGCGCCCGCGTCGACTACGACACCTCCGAGTTCGAAACGTCCGAGGCGAAGGACAAATCCGACCTGCCCCGCGAACTGTTCAATCTGACGGTGCGCGACATGGCGACCGGTGCCGAGGAGCGGTACCTCAACGTCAGCGTCAAGCCGGGCAGCCCGCGCGGCCTCGCTCAGCTCCTGGAGTCCTCCCAGCTCGTCCGCCTCGCCCCCGGCGCCTCCCTCGACACGGTGCCGCAGGCCAACTCCGCTCCGGAGGACGGGTCCGATCCCTTCGCCGCGAAGACGCCGGACGCGCCGAACGGGAAGCCGCCGTTCTATTACGAGCCGGCCGACGCCAACGCGAGCGACGCCGGCACGGAGACAGTTCCGCCGCCCGTCACGGCCTACCTCGGCAAACCGGCGGAGAAGACCGGCCTGCATCAGCTGCTGAAGACGGACATCTTCAACATCCTCTGTCTGCCCGACGCCCACTGGCTCGACGATCAGAGCGCGGGCGCGTCCAAGTCCCTGCGGGACCAAGCGCTGGCACTGTGCCTGCAACGCCGGGCGATCCTCCTGGTCGACCCGCCTCCGACCTGGACGAGCCCGCAACCGAGCGGCGATTCGAGCGCCGGTGTCGTGGGCGCCGTCCTCGGCGCCACGAAGGACGTCGAAGCGGGCGAGGGCGGAAAGAACGCCGCGGTGTACTACCCCCGTGTCCTCGCGCCCGACCCTCTGCTCGGCGGCGCCGTCCGGCCCTTTCCGCCCTGCGGGGTGATGGCCGGTGTCCTGGCCCGCACCGATGTCCAGCGAGGCGTGTGGAAGGCCCCGGCCGGTACGGACGCCTCGTTGAGCGGCGTCAGCGACCTCGAAGTACCGCTGACCGATCTGGAGATCGGACGTCTCAACCCGGTCGGCATCAACTGCCTGCGGCGGCTGCCTGCGGCGGGCCCGGTCGCCTGGGGGGCGCGCACGCTGCGCGGGGCCGACCGGCTCGCCGACGAATGGAAGTACCTGCCGGTCCGCCGTCTGGCCCTCTTCATCGAGGAAAGCCTGTTCCGCGGCACGCAGTGGGTGGTGTTCGAACCGAACGACGAACCGCTGTGGGCGTCGATCCGGCTCAATGTCGGCGCGTTCATGAACTCGCTGTTCCGCGCGGGCGCGTTCCAGGGCCGCACTCCCCAGGAGGCCTACCTGGTCAAGTGCGACAAGGACACCAACCCGCAGAACGACATCGATCGCGGAGTCGTGAACATCCACGTGGGCTTCGCCCCGCTCAAACCGGCGGAGTTCGTGATCGTCCACATTCAGCAACTCGCCGGTCAGATCCAGGTCTAGGAGGACGACCGATGCCGGAAGTCACACGCCGCGATCCGTTCAAGAACTTCCGGTTCCGGGTGAAGTTCAGCGGGGAGACGGCCTACATCGCCGGAATCAGCAAGGTCAGCGGGCTCAGACGGACGACCGAGGTCATCCGGCACCGCGACGGTGGAGACCCCGGCACCAGCCGCAAGCTCCCCGGCCGCACCGAGTACGAGGCCATCACCCTGGAACGGGGCTGCACCGTCGACACCGCCTTCGAGGAGTGGGCCAACAGGGTCTGGAGCCTGAAGAACTCCTCGGGCGGTCTGGAGACTTCACTCAAGGACTTCCGGCGCGACCTCATCATCGATGTCTTCGACGAGGGCGGCCAGCAGGTGCTGTCCTACTCGGTCCACGACTGCTGGGTCTCCGAGTACCACGGCCTGCACGAACTCGACGCCGGGTCCAACGCCGTCGCCTTCGAGCGGATCAAGGTGGAACACCACGGCTGGGTGCGGGAACACACCGACCCGCCGCAGGAGCCGCAGTTCACCGATACCGCCGGATGACCGCCGCATGCTGCGTCGACTGACGGAGGCGAACGTCCTTGAGGTGTGGGAGTGCGGGCTCGGCGGCACACCGGTCGCCCGCGCCCTCTTGATCGCTTCCACCGCCATGGCGTCCCGTGGCGAACAGGACGTCGCCGACCTGCCGTTGAGCGCCGTGAACAAGCTCCTCCTGGACCTGCGGTGCGGTGCGTTCGGTGACGCGCTGCCCTGTACGACCGACTGCCCTGCGTGCGGGGAAAGCCTCGACGTCACGGTGTCGGCGGAAGAACTGCGACCGGCCGCGGTGGGTGGTCCGACCGGTGAGGCGGTCCCTGTCCCGGCCACGGCCACGCTGACCACAGGCGGCTTCACGATCACCTACCGTGCCCTCACGGGCCGGGACGTCGAGGCCGTCGACCCCTCGTCACCCGGGGCACGCCGGGCGTTGTTGCGCCGAAGCGTGCTGAGCGTCAGCCCGCCCGTCGACGACCTGCCCGACGCGGTACTCGACGCTCTGGCCCCGCGGTTGGCGGAGCTGGACCCGGGCGCCGACACCGTGCTCACGCTGGACTGCCCGCAGTGCGAGCACCGTTGGGAGGCAGCCCTCGACGTCGCCGAGCACGTGTGGACCGACGTGTCCGGCTACGCGCTCAGGGTCCTGCACGACGTCCACGCCCTGGCGCAGGCCTACGGCTGGTCGGAGGCCGAGGTGCTGTCGGTCAGCCCGGCGCGGCGGCGGTTCTATCTGGAGGTGAGCTCCCCGTGACCGACTTCGTCGACCGGTTGTTGGGAGCGCCGTATCCGCGGCTACGACCGCTGGCACCCCTCGTCTTCGACCCACACGCGCCGCTGCTGCCTGGCGGAAGCGTGGATCGGGCGGCCGTAGCCCCCGTGGAGTACGTGGAGGGGGTGGGGGCACCCACGAGTGCGGCGCGGGAACTTCGCGGGGTGTCTGACGGTACGGGCCAGGGGGTGGCGGCCGATTCCGTGCCTCCGTACGTCGACCGACCCCAGCCTTCCCTTACCGGCGCCGTGACTGATAACCGCGTTGTGTCTGCGGAGCGGTCACCTACGGCCGAGTCCCACGTACGCACGGCTGACCGACGGCCGGGGGGTGATCCGGTGCGGCCCGACGGGCCGTCCGACCCCGATCACCGTGACCGGCGTGACCGGGGGGACCAACCGCATCGGTCCACTGATGGTCCAAGGCATCGCGTGTCCGCCTTCCCGCCGCCGGTCCACGGGGCAGCGCCCGCCGTCGACACGCCCAACCGGACCGGTCCGACGGAACCGGTTGCTGGGCCGTCTTCGCGGGCGCCGCAGACCACGTCCGCTACCCCTTTGGCTGCCGATCGCTCGCCGACTCCTCCTCCGCTCCACCTGCGCTCACGCGAGATCCGCGAGCATCAGGAGGAGTCCTCGCCCGAGCCGACGCCCGTCCCCGAGACGGGTCGGAATCCGAGGCCGCGGCCTCAGCCGGGCGTTCCTTCCGAGGCCCCTCCCCCAGCCCCAGAACAGGGACGCGCAGTACACCCTGCCGTCGACAGTGACCCCGCCGCGACCCGCTCCGCGTCAACGCACCCTGAGCCGACCTCCCCCACACCACCCGTGGCACCAGCGGCCGCCGACACCGTCGCGGCTGGCACGGTCGGCGAGACCGTTGAGGCTGGCACGGTCGGCGAGACCGTTGAGGCTGTGGAGGCCCCAGCGCCTTCACCAGGCGCCCCCGCCGCGCCCGGGGTCACCGCAAGTGCGCCGCCCTCGCATCCGTCCGCCGCCTCCCCCGGCACGCACACTCCCCGGAAGCCTTTCTCTCCGAGCCAACCTTCCGCACCCGGCCGCCCCGGCCACACCGTCACGCCCGCCACGCATCGGCCAACCTCCGCGACCCGCCGAGCCTCCGCCGACACCTCGGCCGCACCCGAACACCCCGCAGCGGCCTCGCCGACACCGAACCCACCCCCCTCCACCAGCACACCGACCACCCGTCGGCCAACCTCCGCACCCCACCGGGCCCCCACCGACACCTCGGCCGCACCCGAACACCCCGCAGCGGCCTCGCCGACACCGAACCCACCCCCTTCCACCAGCACACCGACCACCCGTCGGCCAACCTCCGCACCCCACCGGGGCCCCCACC
>NZ_FLSP01000114.1 GCF_900091315.1 Streptomyces sp. DI166 | reverse complement strand
CGCGCCGACGAGGACCGGCGCGCCGCCCAGCGCGCCGCCGACGACGCCCGCCGCACGGCACGCGCCCTGCGCGCCGAGCGCTCCGAGATCGCCGGCGCCCCTGATGACGTACCGGACACCGACACGGACGCCCCCAAGGCGTCACTGCCCGCGCTCCGCGAGGCCTACCGCGCCGCCTCACAGGTTTACGAGAAGGTCGGCGTGGGCGCCGACCTGCGGGCCGAACAGGCGCGCGCGGAGAGCGACGAGAGCGCGGCGCGCGCGGAACTGGACCGCCTCAGCAACAAGGTCCGCACCCGCGCCGAGCAGCTGCTTCAGTCGCCCGACGGCTCTGACGGGCCGTCCCGGCAGGCGGCCGTCGCCCGCGCCGAGGAGCTGGTGCAGCTCCTGGAGACGCGTATGTCGAGCGCCAGCGAACAGCTCGGCCGGCTGCGCGGCGAGGCCGAACGGCACGCACCCGAGGACGGCGAGGCGCACACCGAGCTGTCCGAGGAGCTCCAGCCGCGCGACGCCGACCACGCACAGGCCCTGCTGCGCACCGCCACCGCCGAACTCGCCTCCCGCACCGAGGCACTGGCCCAGGCCCGGGAGGCCCACGCCGAGCTGCTGGACGCCCACCGCGCCGCCGAGGACGCGGCCGGCGGCTTCGACGAGATCGCCGCGATGCTCCGCGATCTGCTGCGCGAGCACACCGCGGAGGAGGACCACGAGGAGCCCGAGCCGTACCCCGGCACGCTGGAGGAGGCCCGGCACTCCGCCGCCGAGGCCCGCCGCTCCCTGCGAGGCTGCGCCGCCGACCTCTCCGCCGCCGAGTCCGCCGTGCGCGACGCGAGCGACGTGCTCGTACGGCACGCCAACTCCACCCGCTACGAACAGGTACGCACCCCCGCACGCCAGCAGATCCGGGAACTGCCCGCCGCCGCGCTGCCCGAGCACGCGCAGAAGTGGGCCGACGCCTTCGCACCCCGCCTGCGCGTCCTCACCGACGAACTGGACCAGCTGGAGCGCAACCGCGACTCCATCGTGGACCGGCTGCGCGGCCTGGTGGAGTCCGCGCTGGCCACGCTCCGGTCCGCGCAGCGGCTGTCCCGGCTGCCCGAGGGTCTCGGCGAGTGGTCGGGGCAGGAGTTCCTGCGCATCCGGTTCGAGGAGCCGGACCAGGCCGTCCTCACCGAGCGGCTCGGCGAGGTCATCGACGAGGCCACCCGCGCGGCGGTGAAGAAGAACTCCGACCTGCGCCGGGACGGTATGTCCCTGCTGCTGCGCGGAGTCGCCGCCGCGCTCCAGCCGAAGGGCGTCGCCGTCGAGATCCTCAAGCCGGACGCCGTACTGCGCGCCGAGCGGGTGCCCGTCGGGCAGATGGGCGACGTCTTCTCCGGCGGCCAGCTCCTCACCGCGGCGATCGCGCTGTACTGCACGATGGCCGCCCTGCGCTCCAACGACCGGGGCCGGGACAAGCACCGGCACGCGGGCACCCTGTTCCTGGACAACCCCATCGGCCGCGCCAACGCCACCTATCTGCTGGAACTGCAGCGGGCCGTCTCGGACGCCCTGGGTGTGCAGCTGCTGTACACCACGGGCCTGTTCGACACCACGGCGCTCGCCGAGTTCCCGCTGGTCATCCGGCTGCGCAATGACGCGGACCTCAGGGCGGGCTTGAAGTACATCAGCGTCGAGGAGCATCTCCGCCCGGGCCTGCCCCAGCAGGCCCAGGGGGACGAGGTGCACAGCGAGATCACGGCGACCCGGATGTTCAAGCGGCCCCAGCCCTGACCGTACTCCGTCGGGAGTGAGCATCGCTCCCGACGGAACGCGGGGTGCTCCCGCCGGGGATGCGGGGTGCTCGCGTCAGGGATGGGAGAGCTGCCCGGCGCCACCCCGCCTGCGTATCCGCTCGTGGGCGCGCTGGGCCGCACGCTCCTGGCGGCGGACCCGGTGCCGTTCGCGGCGCAGTGCGCGCGCCGTGCTGGCCGGGGTGGAGATCACGCCGTTGCGCTGCTTCCACACCTGGCGGGTCACCCACACGTCCAGCACCGCCCAGGTGGCCACCACGGTGCTCGCCACACCGCTCAGCACCATGGGGAACGCCAGCCACGATCCGGCCAGGGTGCACAGGAAGGCCACCATCGCCTGAATCAGGGTCACCGCGATGATCAGGACCGCGCGCACCGCCGCGGTGCGCACCGGATCGGGCATCCGGTGCCGCTTGGCGGGCTCCTCGACCCACAGCGGGCGGTACGCGATCCGCTCCGGAGCCTCCTCGAACTCCTCTTCCTCACCGGCCTCGTCGATCACGGAAGCCGCCTTCTCCCCGGCGCCCCTGAACGCCTCGCTCCGGACCGCCGGAATGTCGCGATCCGACGCCCGAGGACTCTCACGCACCGTCGAGCGTGCCGCCGCTCCACCGTCGTCGGGCGCTTCGCGCCGCTCCGCCGTGCCCATCACCGTGTCACTCCCCACCGCCAGCAGACCGCTCGCTCCCGTGTCCGAAGACCCGCTTCCCTGTGGCTGCCCGGCTTGCACTGATTTACGCCGCCCGGTTGCGAGACGCGGCTCCTGTGGCCGATTCCGCCCCCGTTTCCTGATGAGTAGGACGAACGACACGTCTCGAAGATTCCCAACGAAGGAAAAATTCCGGCCAATTGGCGCGACCGTTGAACAGAGCCTGTTCGACCGGTCGGCACGGGAAATCCGGGAGGCAATCTCCCCCAATGACCCGACAACTCCCCATCTCTCGCCCCCGGTGCGGAAGTTCAGGTTCCGGTCAGCCCTTCGAGTTACCAGTCCGTCGGTAGTAGGCTCGCGCCGTTTGTTGACGCACATATGTACCCCCGTCCGACGGGGGCCGAGCTGGGGGAGGCCATGCGCTTTCGCGGGAAGTCCATCCGCCGGAAGATCGTGGCGTTGCTTCTCGTGCCGCTGGTGTCCCTGACCGCGATCTGGGGTTTCGCCACGGTACTGACGGGGCGCGAGGCACAGCAGTTGTTCAATGTGTCGTCCGTCGTGGAGCAGATCGGCTACCCCATCGAGGACACGGTCCGCGTCCTCCAGCAGGAACGCCGCCAGACCCTCGTCCACCTCGCCGACCCCCGTGCCTCCGACGGCCAGTCCGCCCTCGGCCGCAGCCGCACCGCCACCGACAAGGCCATCGCCGAGATCCGCGCGAACGCCGAGGACCCCGATGTGCGCGACGCCATGGGCCAGGGCACGGCCGAGCGTCTCACCACTGTCCTGGACGCGTTCGACGGCCTCGGCCCGCTGCGCCGCAGCGTCGACGACGGCACCGTCAACCGCGCCACCGCCCTCGACCTCTACAACGGTCTGGTCGACCCCTGCTACAACCTGCTCGCCAATCTCCACGTCGTCGACAACGTGGAGATGGACAAGCAGTACCGCGCCCTGGTCAACCTCGCCCGCGCCCGTGAACTCCTCTCCCGCGAGGACGCCCTCCTCGGCTCCGCGCTCGTCGTCGGCGAACTCACCCGTGTGGAGGTCCGCGAGATCTCTGATTACGCGGCCCAGCGCGACCTCCTCTACGACGTCAACCTCCCCCTGCTTCCCTCCTGGGAACGCGACCGCTTCAACCGCTTCTGGACGAACGCCGGCAGCGCCCCGCTGCGCGTCGCCGAGCAGGCCGCCGTCTCCGACGGGGCGGGCACACCCAACGGTGTCACGGCGAAGAGCTGGGACACCGCGGCCGGCAATGTGCTGGCCGAAGTGGCCGAACTCAACGACGAGGCGGGCGACCGCTATCAGGAACGCGTCCGGCCCGTCGCGATGGGCGTCATCGCCAAGGCGGTCATCGCCGGTGTGCTCGGCCTGCTCGCCCTGCTGGTCTCCCTGTTCCTGTCCGTGCGCATTGGCCGCGGCCTCATCCGCGATCTGCGCCAGCTGCGCCTGGACGCCCACGAGGCCTCCGGCGTCCGGCTGCCCAGCGTGATGCGCCGCCTGTCGGCGGGCGAACACGTCGACGTCGAGACCGAAGTGCCGCGCCTGGAGTACGACAAGAACGAGATCGGTGAGGTGGGCCAGGCCCTCAACACCCTCCAGCGCGCCGCCGTCGAAGCCGCCGTCAAACAGGCCGAACTGCGCGCCGGTGTCTCCGAGGTCTTCGTCAACCTGGCCCGCCGCAGCCAGGTGCTGCTCCACAAGCAGCTCACCCTCCTCGACACCATGGAACGCCGGACCGAGGACACCGACGAGCTCGCCGACCTCTTCCGCCTCGACCACCTCACCACCCGTATGCGCCGGCACGCCGAGGGCCTGGTGATCCTCTCCGGCGCCGCCCCGTCCCGGCAGTGGCGCAAGCCCGTCCAGCTCATGGACGTGGTGCGCGCCGCCGTGGCCGAAGTGGAGGACTACGAGCGCATCGAGGTCCGCAGGCTGCCCCGCGTCGCCGTCACCGGCCCGGCCGTCGCGGACCTCACCCATCTGGTGGCCGAACTGCTGGAGAACGCCACCGTGTTCTCCCCGCCGCACACCGCGGTGCAGGTCCTCGGCGAGCGCGTCGCCAACGGCTTCACCCTGGAGATCCACGACCGCGGACTCGGTATGGCCGCCGACGCCCTGCTGGACGCCAACCTGCGGCTCGCCGAGACCCCCGAGTTCGAGCTCTCCGACACCGACCGGCTCGGTCTCTTCGTGGTCAGCCGGCTCGCCCAGCGCCAGAACGTGCGCGTCTCCCTCCAGCCATCCCCCTACGGCGGCACCACCGCCGTGGTGTTCATCCCCGACGCCCTGCTGTCCGACGAGGTCCCGGACACCAACGGCATCGGCTTCCGGCTGGACCGGCCCGGCCCGTCCAAGGAGGCGGAGCTGGAGGAGGCCCGCCGACTGGAGGAGAGCCGCCGCACCGCCCTGGCGCAGGTGCCCGTGCCGCTCCCCGGTCTGCCCACCCAGCTCCTGGACGGTCCGGTCGAGCTGGAAGCGCCGGTCGACCTGGACGCCCTGGACGACTTCCCGGAGGCGCTGGACGAGGAGGACGGCGAGCAGGGCGGTCTGTTCCGCCCCCGCCGAACCCGCCTCGCCCGCGCGGAGGACGCCGCCGGCAGGCCGCGCACCGGCGCCCCCGACCGGCTCGCACCGGACGACCAGCTCGGCGCGCCCGTCCCCCTGGTCCGGCGCGGCGCCCCCAAGCTGGTCAGCTCCCACGGGCGCCCGGTCACCGACCAGCGTTCCCGGCGTGACGAGCCCAGAAGTGGGTCCACGGCGGACACGAACCACCACGACCCCGAGGGGCCCGCACCGCTGCCGACCAGGCGCCGGGGCGCCTCGCCACTGCGCCGCGGCCCGGGCGGCACCACCCCGCCGTCGCAGCGGGACGACATCGCGCCGAAGCCGGTCGAGATCAGGGAAACGACCCGCCGTGACGCGGACGGGGTGCCCCCGTCGCTGCCCCGCCGCATCCGCCGCGCCGAGATCGGGTCCCGCACCCCGAACTCCCCGGACCGCCGCGAAGCACCCGAGCCGACCGGTTCCGACGCCGGTCCGGACCCCGCACCACCGCAGCCCGGCGTGGCGCCTCTGCCCAGGCGCGTACGCCAGGCCAACCTGGCTCCCCAGCTCAAACAGGAGCCCGCTCGACCGACCGAGGGCACGACCGAGCCCGACGGGCGGGACGCCGATGAGGTCCGCAGCCGGATGTCCGCGCTCCAGCGCGGCTGGCAGCGAGGCCGCGAGGAGAACGCCGCGGGGGACGACGCCCCGGACGGCGCAGCACCACGAGGAACCACTAAGGGGGACGGTCCATGACCGCACCGAAGGCGACCGACGACACCGCGACCACCGGGTCCGGCGAGCTCAACTGGCTCCTGGACGACCTGGTGGACCGCGTCGCAAGCATCCGCAAGGCCGTCGTGCTCTCCGGCGACGGACTGCCAACAGGCGCGTCGAAAGACCTGACCCGGGAGGACAGCGAGCACCTGGCCGCCGTCGCCTCCGGCTTCCACAGCCTGGCCAAGGGCGTGGGCCGCCACTTCGAGGCCGGCAGTGTCCGGCAGACGGTGGTCGAGCTCGACGAGGCCTTCCTCTTCGTGACGGCCGCCGGCGACGGCAGCTGCCTGGCCGTGCTCTCGGACGCCGACTCCGACGTCGGCCAGGTCGCCTACGAGATGACGCTCCTCGTCAAGAGGGTCGGTGTGCATCTGGGCACGACTCCACGCACCGATCTGCCCGCGGGCGGGTAGTGGGATGACATGAGTGCAGAGGGTCAGGCAAGAAGCCACTGGTTCGACGACGAGGCCGGACCGGTCGTCCGTCCGTACGCCATGACGCGCGGCCGCACCACGAGTGCGGCCCAGCACCGCCTCGACCTCATCGCGGTGGTCGTCGCGGACGCGCGCGCGGACGACCCGGCAGAGGACTCGACGCTGTCCCCGGAACACGTGGACATCGTCGAACGCTGCCGTGACACCCCGCAGTCGGTCGCCGAGCTCGCCGCCGAACTCGACCTTCCCATCGGCGTGGTGCGCGTCCTCGTCGGGGACCTCGTGGCGGAGGAACTCGTCCATGTGAACCGGCCCGTCCCCCCGGCGGAGCTGGTCGACGAGAGTATTCTGCGCGACGTGATCAACGGCCTCCGGGCGCTGTGACCGGCGCGGAAGCGGGGTAGTGACGTGACAGGATGGCAGTTCTGGGTCGACCGAGGCGGCACCTTCACGGACATCGTCGCGCGACGCCCCGACGGCCGGCTGCTCACCCACAAACTCCTCTCGGAGAACCCGGCACGCTACTCCGACGCCGCCGTCGCAGGGGTCCGCCTGCTGACGAACGGCTCCGACGAGCCGATCGAAGCCGTACGGATGGGCACCACCGTCGCCACCAACGCCCTCCTGGAACGCAAGGGAGAGCGCACCCTCCTCGTCATCACCCGCGGTTTCCGCGACGCCCTGCGCATCGCCTACCAGAACCGGCCCCGCATCTTCGCCCGCCGCATCGAACTGCCCGAACTGCTCCACGAGCGGGTCATCGAGGTCGACGAGCGCATCGCCGCCGACGGCACCGTGCTGCGCGCCCCCGACCTGGACGCCCTCGCCGGGCCGCTGCGCCAGGTGTACGACGACGGGATCCGGGCCGTCGCGGTGGTGTGCCTGCACAGCCACCTCCACCCCGCCCACGAACAGGCCGTGGGACGACTCGCCGAGGACATCGGCTTCCCCCAGATCTCGCTGTCCAGCGAGGTCAGCCCGCTGATGAAGCTCGTCCCGCGCGGGGACACCGCCGTCGTCGACGCCTACCTCTCCCCGGTCCTGCGCCGCTACGTCCAGCACGTCGCCGACGAACTCCACGACGTCCGGCTGATGTTCATGCAGTCCAACGGAGGCCTCGCCGAGGCCCGGCAGTTCCGCGGCAAGGACGCCATCCTCTCCGGGCCGGCCGGCGGCATCGTCGGCATGGCCCGCATGTCGCAGCTGGCCGGGTTCGACCGCGTCATCGGCTTCGACATGGGCGGCACCTCCACCGACGTGTCGCACTTCGCCGGAGAGTACGAGCGCGTCTTCACCACCCAGATCGCCGGTGTCCGGCTGCGCGCCCCCATGCTGGACATCCACACCGTCGCCGCGGGCGGCGGCTCCGTGCTCCACTTCGACGGCTCCCGCTACCGCGTGGGACCCGACTCGGCGGGCGCCGACCCCGGCCCCGCCTGCTACCGCGGAGGCGGCCCGCTCGCCGTGACCGACGCCAACGTCATGCTCGGCCGCATCCAACCGGCCCACTTCCCGCACGTGTTCGGCCCCGACGGCGACCAGCCGCTCGACGCGGACCTCGTCCGCGAACGGTTCGCTGCCCTCGCGCGGGAGATCCGCGAGCAGACCGGCGACGACCGCACCCCGGAGCAGGTCGCCGAGGGCTACCTCCAGATCGCCGTCGCCAACATCGCCAACGCCGTCAAGCGGATCTCCGTGCAGAAGGGTCACGACGTCACCCGCTACGCCCTGACCACCTTCGGTGGCGCGGGCGGTCAGCACGCCTGCATGGTCGCCGACTCGCTCGGTATCCGCACCGTCCTCGTCCCGCCCATGGCCGGTGTCCTGTCCGCGCTCGGGATCGGCCTCGCCGACACCACCGCCATGCGCGAACAGTCCGTCGAGGCCCCCCTGGAGGCCGCCGCCATGCCGGCCGTCCTCAAGACCGCCGACGATTTGGAGTCCGCCGCCCGCTCCGAACTCCTCGCCGAGGACATCCCCGGGGAGCGCATCAAGGTCGTCCGCCGCGCACAGCTCCGCTACGACGGCACCGACACCACCCTCACCGTCGAACTCACCGAGCCCGACACCATGCGCCGTGTCTTCGAAGAACGTCATCGCGCCACGTACTCCTTCGTCCTCGACCGCCCGATCGTCGTCGAAGCCCTCTCCGTAGAAGCCACCGGCATCACCGAACCCCCCGATCTCTCCGCCCTGGGCACCCGCCGAGATGCCCCCTCCGCCCCCGACACCGTCCGCCTCCACACGGGCGGCGCCTGGCGCGACGTACCCCTCCACCGCCGCGAGGCACTTCCCCCCGGCGTGACCGTCACCGGACCCGCGATCATCACCGAGGCCGGTTCGACGACCGTCGTCGACGACGGCTGGAAGGCCGCGACGACCGACGACGGGCATCTGGTCATGGAACGGGCGGCGATTACAGAGAGTTCCGATCTCGACACAAAAGCGGATCCCGTTCTGCTGGAGGTCTTCAACAACCTCTTCATGTCGATCGCCGAACAGATGGGCGCCCGCCTGGAGTCCACGGCCCAGTCCGTCAACATCAAGGAACGCCTGGACTTCTCCTGCGCCCTCTTCGACCCAGACGGAAACCTGGTGGCCAACGCCCCGCACATCCCCGTCCACCTGGGTTCGATGGGCACCAGCGTCAAGGAGGTCATCGAGCGCCGGGGCGATGCGATGAGGCCGGGCGACACCTACGCCGTCAACGACCCGTACCACGGCGGCACCCACCTGCCCGACGTCACGGTGATCACCCCCGTCTTCGACACGGAGGGTGACCGGATCCTCTTCTACGTCGCCTCCCGCGGCCACCACGCCGAGATCGGCGGCATCGCGCCCGGCTCCATGCCGGCCGACAGCCGCACCATCGAGGAGGAGGGCGTCCTCTTCGACAACTGGCTCCTCGCCGAGGGCGGCCGCTTCCGCGAGGAGGAGACCCGCCGACTCCTCACCGAGGCGCCCCACCCCTCCCGCAACCCCACGACCAACCTCGCCGACCTGCGCGCCCAGATCGCCGCCAACCGGAAGGGCGTCGACGAAGTCGGCCGCATGATCGAGGACTTCGGCCTCGACATCGTCCAGGCCTACATGCGGCACGTCCAGGACAACGCCGAGGAGGCGGTCCGCCGCGTCATCGACGCCCTCGACGACGGCGAGTACGCCTACGAGACCGACTCCGGCGCCGTCATCCGCGTCCGGGTGCGCGTCGACCGCGAAAGCCGTACCGCCACCATCGACTTCACCGGCACGTCACCGCAGCTCACCACCAACTTCAACGCCCCCTTCGCCGTGGTGAACGCGGCCGTCCTGTATGTCTTCCGCACCCTCGTCGACGACGACATCCCCCTCAACGACGGCTGCCTGCGGCCCCTGAGGATCATCGTGCCGCCCGGTTCCATGCTCGCCCCCGAACCCCCGGCCGCCGTCGTCGCGGGAAACGTGGAGACCTCCCAGGCGATCACCGGTGCCCTCTACGCCGCGCTCGGTGTCCAGGCCGAGGGCTCCGGCACGATGAACAACGTCACCTTCGGCAACGAACGCCACCAGTACTACGAGACCGTCGCCTCCGGCTCGGGCGCGGGCGACGGCTTCCCCGGCGCACCCGTCGTCCAGACCCATATGACCAACTCCCGGCTCACCGACCCCGAGGTCCTGGAGTGGCGCCTGCCGGTGCAGCTCGACGAGTTCGCCGTCCGGCGCGGCAGCGGCGGGGCCGGACGCTGGCGCGGCGGGGACGGCGCGGTGCGCCGCATCCGCTTCCACGAGCCCATGACCGTCTCCACGCTCTCCCAGCACCGCAGGGTCCCGCCGTACGGCATGGCGGGCGGTGGACCCGGTGCGCTCGGCGTCAACCGTGTGGAGCACGCGGACGGCACGGTCACCGCACTTGGCGGAAGTGGCACGGCCGAGGTCGGCCCCGGCGACGTACTCGTCATCGAAACCCCCGGCGGCGGAGGGTACGGCCCACCGTCGCCCGACCCCCATCAAGCAGGAGAAGAGATCGATGATCTTCGGGCGTTCTGAGCGCGGCAAGCCGCCGGTCGAGCCCGTCACGCTCAAGATCCTCGTGGCCGGAGGCTTCGGGGTGGGCAAGACCACCCTGGTCGGCTCGGTCAGCGAGATCAGGCCACTGCGCACCGAGGAGTACCTCACCGAGGCGGGCCGTCCCATCGACGACACCAGCGGTGTGGAGGGCAAGACCACCACCACCGTGGCGATGGACTTCGGCCGCATCACCCTGCGCGAGGACCTCGTGCTGTACCTCTTCGGCACCCCCGGCCAGGAGCGGTTCTGGTTCATGTGGGACGAGCTGTCCGAGGGCGCCCTGGGAGCTGTCGTCCTCGCCGACACCCGGCGCCTTCAGGACTGCTTCGCCGCGATCGACTACTTCGAGCGGCGTTCCATACCCTTCCTCGTCGGCGTGAACTGCTTCGAGGACGCCGCGCGTTACCCGGTCGAGGACATCAGAGGCGCCCTCGACCTCGACGACGACGTCCCGCTCGTCCTGTGCGACGCCCGGGACCGCGAGTCCGTCAAGGAGGTCCTCATCGGCGTGGTCCAGCACGCCATGGCCCAGACGGCGGACCGCCGCCCGAAGGTCACCACCTGAGCCACGCGCGCGCACGGCCCGTACCCCCGCCGACCGGGGTACGGGCCGCGGCTTGTGGAGTACCGCACCCGCGCGTGGTTACTCCTCCTCGTCCTCCAGCCAGCCGAAGCTCTTCTCCACGGCCTTGCGCCAGTTGCGGTACTCACGGTCGCGCACCGCGGACTCCATCGAAGGCGTCCACTCGACGTCCTTCTGCCAGTGCGCCTTCAGCTCGTCGAGGCCGTTCCACACCCCGGTCGCGAGCCCGGCCGCGTAGGCGGCGCCCAGGCAGGTCGTCTCGGACACCTTGGGCCGGATCACCGGCACGTCGAGGACATCCGCCTGGTGCTGCATGAGCAGGTTGTTCTTCGTCATGCCGCCGTCCACCTTCAAGGTGGTGATCTGCACCCCGGAGTCCTGGTACATGGCGTCCACGACCTCGCGGGTCTGCCAGCTCGTCGCCTCCAGCACGGCCCGCGCCAGATGCGCCTTGGTGACATAGCGGGTCAGCCCGGTGACCACCCCGCGCGCGTCGGAGCGCCAGTACGGCGCGAACAGACCGGAGAACGCGGGCACGATGTACGCGCCGCCATTGTCCTCGACGCTCGCCGCGAGGGACTCGATCTCGTCGGCCGTACGGATGATGCCGAGCTGGTCGCGGAACCACTGGACGAGCGCGCCCGTTATCGCGATCGACCCCTCCAGGCAGTACACGGGTGCCTCGCTGCCGATCTTGTAGCCCATGGTCGTCAGCAGACCGCTCTTCGACGGCACCGGGCGACTGCCGGTGTTGAGCAGCAGGAAGCTGCCCGTGCCGTAGGTGTTCTTCGCGGTGCCCACGTCGTAGCAGGCCTGCCCGAACACCGCCGCCTGCTGGTCGCCGAGCGCCGAGGCAACCGGCACCCCGGCGAGCTGGCCGACCGCCGTGCCGTACACCTCGGCGGAGGAGCGGATCTCCGGCAGCACGGCCTCGGGGACGTTCATGGCGGAGAGGATCGAGGAGTCCCATTGCAGGGTCTCCAGGTTCATCAGCATGGTGCGCCCGGCGTTGGTGACGTCCGTGACGTGCCGGCCGCCTTCGGTGCCGCCGGTGAGGTTCCAGATCAGCCAGGAGTCGATGGTGCCGAACGCGATCTCGCCGCGCTCCGCACGGGCCCGCAGCCCGGGCACGTTGTCCAGCAGCCAGGCCGCCTTGGGGCCCGAGAAGTAGCTGGCCAGCGGCAGTCCGGTCTGCTCGCGGAAGCGGTCCTGTCCGTCCGAGCCGCCGAGCTGGTTGCACAGCGCCGAGGTGCGGGTGTCCTGCCAGACGATCGCGTTGTGCACGGGCTTGCCCGTCGCGCGGTCCCACAGGACCGTCGTCTCACGCTGGTTGGTGATGCCGAGCGCGCTGAGCTGGTCCGCGCGCAGCCCGGCCTTGGCGAGCGCCCCGGCGACCACCGCCTGGACCTTGGACCAGATCTCGGTGGCGTCGTGCTCCACCCACCCCGGCTTGGGGAAGATCTGGCGGTGTTCGCGCTGGTCGACGGCGACGATCGCGCCGTTCTCGTCGAAGATGATGCAGCGGCTGGAGGTGGTGCCCTGGTCGATCGCAGCGACGAACTTGTTCGTCATGACGTCCCCTTCGTGGGTTCCTTCAGAATGCTGCGTTGAAGATGAGCCCGGACAGCGCCCCGCCGATCAGCGGCCCGACCACCGGAATCCAGGCGTAACCCCAGTCCGAGGTGCCCTTGTTGGGGATCGGCAGGACGGCGTGCACCATGCGCGGCCCCAGGTCACGGGCCGGGTTGATGGCGTATCCGGTGGGACCGCCCAGCGACAGACCGATGCCGACGACCAGGAACGCCACGATCAGGATCGCCGTACCGGACTCGCCGAGCCCCTTGGTCAGACCGAACGCCAGGATGGGCAGCACCAGGCCTATGGTCGCGATGATCTCGGTGATCAGGTTCGCCACGGGATGGCGGATCGTCGGCGAGGTGGAGAAGATCCCGAGCGTCGGCTGGGCCTTGTCCTCCTCGGCGTTGGCCTGGAACTGCGCGAAGTAGACCAGCCAGCACAGCACCGCGCCGAGCATCGCGCCGACCATCTGCCCGGCGACATAGACGGGGACCTTGTCCCAGTCCCCGGTGTCGATGGCGATCCCCAAGGTCACCGCCGGGTTGAGGTGACCGCCGGACAGCGGCGCGGCCGTGTACGCCCCGGCCATCACGCCGAAGCCCCAGCCGAACGCGATGACGACCCAGCCCGCGTCCTTGGCCTTGGAGTAGTTCAGTACGACGGCGGCGACGACTCCGGCGCCGAAGAGGATCAGGATCGCGGTGCCTATGACTTCACCGACGAAGATGTCTCCGTTGCTCATGGCGGCTCCTAGGCGCTGGCCCGGAGTGATCGACCCCGGTCCTCGTGCAGGGTGCGTTTCCCACAGCGACTTCAACCGAAGGCAGGGAGGATCCCGCGCCCCGCCCGGCGTCCGTGACGAGCGTGCCGTCGTCGCATCGCCCCTCGTGGAACGGCCATGGCTGAAACAGGCCGGTCCCGCGCGGCACTGTGCCTGGTACGCCGTGAATGTACGGCGATGTCGACTGACACCGGAAGTGTTCACCGGTGTCCCAAGGGCGTCAAGGTCGTGGACAACAACGGTTCGAGGGCGCGTTCTGTACGCCGAGGCGGCCCTTGTTGGGGGCGGGTTTCGGCCGCCGTCGGCGTCAGCGCACGGCCAGCACGGCCGAGCCGTGCCCGAACAGCCCCTGGTTCGTCGCGATGCCCACGCGCGCGCCCGGTATCTGCCGGTCGCCCGCCGACCCCCGCAACTGCCAGGTCAGCTCGCAGACCTGGGCGATCGCCTGGGCCGGGACGGCCTCACCGAAGGAGGCGAGCCCGCCACTGGCGTTCACGGGTATGCGCCCGCCCGGTGCCGTCGCGCCCTCCCGGAGCAGCTTCGCCGCCTCGCCCTCGGCGCACAGCCCCAGATCCTCGTACCACTGCAACTCCAGCGCCGTGGACAGGTCGTACACCTCCGCCAGGGACAGATCCTCCGGACCGACGCCCGCCTCCTCGTATGCCGCGCGGGCGATCGACGCGCGGAACGACTCCGCGGCGGGCGCCACCGCGACCGCCGAGTCCGTCGCGATGTCCGGCAGGTCGAGCACCGTGTTGGGGTAGCGCGGGGTCACGGTGGACACCGCGCGGATCCGCACCGCCTCCGCCCGGCCGTGCCGCCTGGCGAAATCCGTGCTGGACAGCACCAACGCCGCCCCGCCGTCGGAGGTCGCGCAGATGTCCAGCAGCCGCAGCGGATCGGCCACCGTGGGGGAGCCGGCTACCTCCTCGGCGGTGACCCGCTTGCGGTAGCGGGCGTACGGATTCAGCGCGCCCATCGCCGAGTTCTTCACCTTGACCTGCGCGAAGTCGACAGCGGTGTCCCCGTGAAGAGCCATGCGCCGCCGCGCGTAGAGACCGAAGTACGTGGGATTGGTCGCCCCGAGCACGCGGAACCGCAGCCAGTCCGGATCGTCGGGACGCGACCCTCCGGCAGGCCGGAAGAAGCCCTTGGGGGCCGCGTCGGCCCCCACCACGAGCACGGTGTCCGCGAGCCCGGAGAGGATCTGCGCCCGCGCGGCACCGATGGCCTGGGCCCCGGACGCGCAGGCCGCGTACACGCTGGTGACCCGCGCCCCCTGCCAGCCGAGCGCCTTGGCGAACGTGGCCCCGGCGACGTACCCCGGATATCCGCCCCGCACGGTGTCCGCCCCGACGATCGAGCCCACCTGCCGCCAGTCCAGCCCCGCGTCGGCGAGCGCGGCGCGCGCGGCCACCGCCCCGTACTCCACGAAGCCGCGCCCCCACTTGCCCCACGGGTGCAGGCCCACACCGAGGACCGCCACATCGTCCGTCACACCGCTCGCCCCCTCACCGGCCGCCACTGCCAGGTCGTCCGGACGGTCTCCGCGTCCTCGTGGAGTACCCCCGGTACGACCTCCACCTCCATACCCACGGCCAGATCACCGACCGTGACTCCCGGAACCGCCTGTCCCAGCACCACCAGGCGCTCTGCCTCCAGTTCCACAGCGACCAACGCGTACGGCCGCCACGGAAGTTCCGGATCCGTCACATAGGGTGACGGAGGCCGGTACTGGCTGTCCGTGTACGACCAGACGCGGCCCCTGGGGGAGAGCGGCACCTCCTCCAGTTCGCCGCCCGGGCACCCCGGGTTGCGGCAGTGCGTGTCCTCACGGGGGAAGAACACCGACGCACAGGCGGAGCAGCGCGTCCCGAGCAGCCGGAAGCCGTCCCCCTCCCCGGTGAACCATCCCTCGACCACAGGCATATGTGTGCGCGACAAAGGCCCTCCCCGGACGGGATCTGACGGAACGTCAGAAGTGTTGCACGGGCACATGGGAAAGGGCACCGCCCCTTCCGGACCGGCCGATGGAACGTTCCTGGACCGCCCGCGGAAGACGTCGTTCGCTTGATCGGCTACAGTCCGCCGCGTGTCCGAAACTCAAACCTCCAACCCCAACTCCGCGCCCGACTCCCACTGTTCGAGCTGCGGAGCGCCCTTTGGAGAGGGCGTGACCGGCTGGCCCCGCACCTGCCCGGCCTGCGACGCGGTCGCCTACCGCAATCCGCTGCCCGTCGCCATCGCGCTCCAGCCGGTGTACGACACCCAGGGGACAGCCCTGGTCGTCATCACCCGAGCCATCGGCCCCGCGCGGGGGAGCCTGGCACTGCCCGGCGGCTACATCGACGACCGCGAGGACTGGCGCCAGGCCGTCGTCCGCGAACTCAAGGAAGAGACCGGCATCGACGCCGCCGCCCGCGACGTACGCCTGGTGGACGCCATGAGCGCCCCCGACGGGCATCTGCTGCTCTTCGGGGTCCTGCCCACGCGTCCCGCCGACAGCCTCCCGCCCTCCGTGGCGACGGACGAGACCGAGGGCTGGCAACTGCTGCGCCGCCCCCAGGAACTCGCCTTCCCCCTGCACACCGTGGCCGCGCGGGCCTGGTTCGAAGGCCGCTACTGAGACCGGGCCCGGTCGAGCCCGCGCACCCGCACCGGGTAGTCGGGCTCACCGGAGCCGCCCTCGCTCTCCCGCTCCACGACCACCTGCCGGCCCTGCCAGCGGGCGACGTACCGTTCGATCTCCGGTTCGTCCCAGCCGTCGCCCGCGTCCGGCACGACCAGCCCGCCCCCGGTGCGTCCCCGCACGGGCGCCCACACCTCCAACTCCACACCGCCGTCCTCCCCGCGCACCGGAAGCACGGCCCCCGCGCGGGCGAGCACCGGAATCCGCGACAGCGGCGCGTCCACCAGCACCTGGCCCGGACCCTCGTACACCCGCTCCGTCACCACGTCGTACCAGCGCCCGCGCGGCAACTGCACGGCACGCCGGTCCGCGCCCGGATCGAGCACCGGCGCCACCAGCAGACTGTCGCCCAGCAGAAAGGCGTCCTCACAGTCCCGCAGAGCCCGGTCCTCGGGCGTCCACCACCACACCGGCCGCACATAGGGCGCCCCGGTACGACGGGCCAGATGCGCCAGCGTCAGGAAGTACGGCAACAGCCGACGGCGCTCCAGCAGCGCCACGCGTGCGTACTCCAGCACGTCCGGACCGAACTCCCAGGGCTCCCTGCGCCCCGCGCGCAGGCCGGCGTGCGTACGGAACAGCGGCAGATACGCGCCCAACTGGAACCAGCGCAGGTACAACTCGGGCGACGGGCTCCCGTCGTAGCCCCCGATGTCCGGACCCGAGTACGGGACCCCGCACAGACCCAGCCCCAGCACCAGGGACAGCGAGGCCCGCAGCCCTGGCCACCCCGTCGCCACATCGCCCGACCACGTGCCGCCATAACGCTGGAGCCCCGCCCACCCGGAACGGGAGAACACGAACGGCCGCTCCTTGGGCGACAGTTCGCGCAACGCCTCGTACGCCGCCCTGGCCATGCACAGCGCGTACACGTTGTGCGCCTCACGATGATCGCCGCCGCGCCCCTCCAGGGAGTGCCGGGCGGAACGCGGCAATGTCGACTCCCCGAACGCGGTGAACGACGTGGGCTCGTTCATGTCGTGCCAGAAACCCGCGAACCCCTGCGTCAGCCGCTCCTCGTACAGGGCACCCCACCACTCACGCACGCGCGCGTGCGTGAAATCCGGGAACACCGCCTCCCCGGGCCACACGACCCCCTTCACCTGGCGGCCGCCGGCGTCCCGCACGAAAGCGTCCACGGCCTCCCCGCCGTCGTACACCGCGGCACCGGGTTCGGGCTTGACCGCGGGATCGACGATCGACACCAGCCGTATGCCGTCCCGCCGAAGATCGTCGGCGAGCTGCGGCAGCTTGGGGAAACGCTCCTGGTCGACGGTGAACACGCGGTGGTCGTCGAAGTGGTCGATGTCCAGATGAACCGCATCCAGCGGCAGCCCGCGCCGCAGGTAGCCCGAAACGATTCGCCGCACTTCCTGCTCGCTGCCGAAGCCCCACCTCGCGTGATGGTGCCCGAGCGCCCATGCGGGCGGCACGGCGGCACCCCCCGTCAGTGAGGCCCAGGCGAGCAGCACGCGCGCGGGATTCCCGACCATCACCCAGCAGCGCAGCGGACCGCCTTCCATGCGCAGCTCGGACATCCCCATGCGGTCGTGACCGGAACCGGCCCCCTCCTCGCCCTCCCGCAATGTCACCGTGCCGTCCCAGGACGTGTCGTGGAACACCAGATGCGTCGCCGCGTCGGCCACCACCATCTGCACCGGCATGGTGAGGTACAGCGGATCGTCCTGAGCGCCGAAGGCACGGCCCGGGTCGGTGTTCCACAGACGGTACGTACCGTTCCGCAGCCGGGGCCCCGACGCCCGGCCGCCCAGCCCGAAGAAGCGCGCGTCGGCAGCCACCTCCGAGCGCTGCATCCAACGCGCCCGACCACCGCCCACCGGCTCCCACCAGCGCGGCGGCAGTTCGCGCCGCAGAGTCACCCCGCCGGGGGTGAGCACCTCGACCGCACCGTGCCGCGAGACCACGACCGTCACCCGCTCGGCCACCACCCGCCAGCCGCCGTCCGTGTCCGGCTCCAGCACCGCCCGCGGATCGGGCTCCGGGCACCCGCCCGCCAGCGCGTACGACGGCTCCGCCTCGGCCCCGTCCCAGCCCCAGAACACGGCACCGTTCGCCGCCACCGTGATCCGCAGCACCGACCGGCTGAACCGGAGAACCCCGCCGCCGGGTCCGGGCTCCGCGGACTGCACGACACCGGGCACGCGCGCCCGTTCCGGCCCCCTGGGCGGCAGCCCGACGGCGTCCGCACGCCATCTGCGCCAAGCCGCCCGCACGGTACGCAACCCCTGAGCCGTCCCCAACGAACCGACCATCCTCATCGAACGCACCAGGTCACGACCGTTCATGCCGCTCAGCCTGCCACTCACCGCGTGCCACCTGCGTGTCGTTCCATTTCTGTTCACTCGTGGCGGGCCACCACATCCTCGCGACACGGACTATGTGCGGGGCACCCTGGTGCAGGAGTCGATCACATGGCATCGTCCGTGTCAGCCGCGTCACGCGCACACCCAGCTCGTGCGCGGATGACGCCCACAACGCGCACAGTCCGGGAGCCGCTACATGTCGACCCTGAACCCCGAGCCGCTCTGGCAGCCGGATCCGGAACGTATCGCCCGAGCACAGGTCACCAAGTTCCAGACCTGGGCCGCCGAGCGCCACGGAGCGCCGGCCGAGGGCGGTTACGCGGCACTGCAACGCTGGTCCGTCGACGAGCTGGACACCTTCTGGAAGGCCGTCACCGAGTGGTTCGACGTCCGGTTCGCCACGCCCTACACGCGCGTGCTGGCCAACCATGAGATGCCCGGCGCCCAATGGTTCCCCGGCGCCACCCTGAACTACGCCGAGCACGCCCTGC
Organism: Streptomyces sp. DI166; assembly: GCF_900091315.1. GTDB lineage: Bacteria > Actinomycetota > Actinomycetes > Streptomycetales > Streptomycetaceae > Streptomyces > Streptomyces fuscus. The sequence goes on along the minus strand of NZ_FLSP01000114.1, from coordinate 5,282 downwards.
GCGCCGCCGACACCCGCGCCGACGAGGCCGCGCTCCTTTACGTGGACGAAACCCACGACGCGACCCCCGTGAGCTGGGGCGAACTGCGCCGCCAGGTCGGCTCCCTCGCCGCCGAACTCCGCACCCTCGGAGTGCGCCCCGGCGACCGCGTCAGCGGCTACCTGCCCAACATCCCGCAGGCCGTCGTCGCCCTCCTCGCCACAGCCGCCGTGGGCGGCGTATGGACCTCCTGCGCCCCCGACTTCGGCGCCCGCAGCGTCCTGGACCGCTTCCAGCAGGTCGAACCGGTCGTCCTGTTCACGGTCGACGGCTACCGCTACGGCGGCAAGGAACACGACCGCCGCGACACCGTCGCCGAACTCCGCAGCGAACTGCCCACCCTGCGCGCCGTCGTCCACATCCCCCTCCTCGGCACCCCGGCCGTGGACGGGGCGCTGGAGTGGTCCGCGCTCACCAGCGCCGACACCGAGCCGGTCTTCGAGCAGGTGCCCTTCGACCACCCCCTGTGGGTGCTCTACTCCTCCGGCACCACCGGACTGCCCAAGGCGATCGTCCAGTCCCAGGGCGGCATCCTCGTCGAACACCTCAAACAGCTCGGCCTGCACTGCGACCTCGGCCCCGAGGACACCTTCTTCTGGTACACCTCGACCGGCTGGATGATGTGGAACTTCCTCGTCTCCGGCCTGCTCACCGGCACCACGATCGTCCTCTACGACGGAAGCCCCGGCTACCCCGACATCGCCGCCCAGTGGCGCGTCGCCGAACGCACCGGCGCCACCCTCTACGGCACCTCCGCCGCCTACGTCATGGCCTGCCGCAAGGCGGACGTCCACCCCGGCCGCGACTTCGACCTCTCCAAGGTGCAGTGCGTCGCCACCACCGGATCCCCACTCCCGCCCGACGGGTTCCGCTGGCTGCACGACGAGGTCAGCGACAACCTCTGGATCGCCTCCGTCAGCGGCGGCACCGACGTCTGCTCCTGCTTCGCCGGAGCCGTACCGACCCTGCCGGTCCACATCGGCGAACTCCAGGCCGCCTGCCTCGGCACCGACCTGCAGTCCTGGGACCCCAGCGGCAAGCCCCTCATCGACGAGGTCGGCGAACTCGTGGTCACCAACCCGATGCCCTCCATGCCGATCTATTTCTGGAACGACCCCGACGGCACCCGCTACCACGACAGCTACTTCGACACCTACCCCGGAGTCTGGCGCCACGGCGACTGGATCACCGTCACCTCACGCGGTTCGGTGATCATCCACGGCCGCTCCGACTCGACGCTCAACCGCCAGGGCGTACGCATGGGCTCCGCCGACATCTACGAGGCCGTCGAACGGCTCCCCGAGATCAAGGAGTCCCTCGTCGTCGGCATCGAACAGCCCGACGGCGGCTACTGGATGCCCCTCTTCGTCCAGCTCGCGCCCGGCGCGGTCCTCGACGACGCCCTGCTCGACCGCATCAAGCGGACCATCCGCGAACAACTCTCCCCGCGCCACGTCCCCGACGAGGTCATCGAAGTGCCGGGCGTCCCGCACACCCTGACCGGAAAGCGCATCGAGGTCCCCGTCAAGCGCCTCCTCCAGGGAACCCCCCTCGACAAGGCCGTCAACCCGGGCTCCATCGACAACCTCGACCTGCTCCACTTCTACGAGGACCTCGCCCGCAAGCGCGCCTGACACCCGGGCCACCACACCCTCCGCCACCGGCCTCGGACGACAAAGTCCGAGGCCGGACGCATTGTCAGTGCCTCCGGTTACTGTGAGTGAGCATTGATCGACCGTGCACACAGGGGGAAACATGACGCACACCGACCAGCGGACCATGCGACGCGTCCTGCACCGCGAAATCGCCGGCACCATCGGCCTGCTCACCGACGAGCACGACTTCCGCGCCATGCGGCGCTACCGGAGCTTCACCTTCGACGACCACACCACCTACCTTCGACAGGTCGAGAGCCTCCTCAAAACCCGAGCCTCCGAAGGCAGCCACACCACCGTGGCCCTCTTCGACCCACAGGAGTACGCCGAATTCTGCGCGGACACCGGCCTCGACCCGGACGTCCCGTCCAGCCGCACCCGCTACACCGCCGAACTCGCCACCACCGGCCCCAGCCTCCCTTACGAGGGACAACCCCTGACCGACCTCGTCCCGGACCTCATCGACGAGGCGGTACGCCAGGCCACATGGGAGTACGCCTCCACCCTCCTGGCCCGCCTCGGCGCCTGCGCCACCTGCGGCGAGGACATCGGCCGCGCGGCCTTCACCCGGGCCTCCGCCCTGCTCGTACGCATTCTCGACACCGCACGCCCCGGCCACCGGCACCTCGTCTGCAGCGTCTCCAGCACACCCGAAACCCTGGTCGCCGTCCTCCAGGCCGATGAGGACACCTACGGCACCACACAGCTCGACGAAGCCGAAGCCCTCGAATTCACCACCGTCCTCGCCCTCGGCATCGCCACCCGGAGCACGGGCGGACTCGTCATGCGCACCAGCGCACCCGGCAATGCCGACACCGTCTACGGCTGGCGCCTGCGCGGAGACGGCCTCGAACCCCTCACCGCCGGAGAGGTCTTCGACGCCTACTGCACGGATATCGAGTCAGGCGAGCTCATCGCCCCGGAGTCCAACGTCGACTACACCGTCCCGCCCGACCTCGGAGAACCAGGAGAGGGAACGGCACACACCCACTGAACGCGCAAGGGGCGCCCCACCCGCAGGTGGAGCGCCCCTCACGACCACGGGACCGCGGCCCCGGACCGGCTACTCGCCGGACAGCACCGCCTGCGCGGCACTGCGCGCCTCGTCGGCGCTGTCGGCAGCCCGCGCGGCGGCCGCGGCCCGCTCGCACTGGGCCAGCGTGTACTTGGCCAAGGTCGCCCGTACATAAGGAATGGACGCCGCACCCATGGAAAGGGAGGTGACCCCCAGACCCGTCAGCACACACGCGAGCAGCGGATCGGACGCGGCCTCACCGCAGACACCACAGCTCTTGCCCTCGGCCTTCGCCGCCTCGGCGGACAGTGCCACCAGGTCCAGCAGCGCCGGCTGCCACGGATCCTGCAGCCGGGACACCGCACCCACCTGACGGTCGGCGGCGAAGGTGTACTGGGCGAGGTCATTGGTGCCCAGTGACAGGAACTCGACCTCCTGAAGGATCGAGCGCGCCCGCAAAGCCGCCGACGGGATCTCCACCATCGCGCCGAACTTGGCCTGCAACCCCGCCTCACGGCACGCGTCCGCGAACGCCTTGGCATCCGTACGGTCGGCCACCATGGGGGCCATGACCTCCAGGTACACCGGCAGACCCTCGGCAGCCTTGGCGAGCGCGGTCAGCTGCGTACGCAGGATCTCCGGGTGGTCCAGCAGCGTCCGCAGGCCGCGCACGCCCAGAGCCGGGTTCGGCTCGTCGGCCGGGGTCAGGAAGTCCAGCGGCTTGTCGGCACCGGCGTCCAGCACCCGCACCACGACACGCCCCTCGGGGAACGCCTCCAGCACCTGGCGGTAGGCCTCGACCTGCTTCTCCTCCGACGGCGCGTTCTTGCTGTCGTCAAGGAAAAGGAACTCGGTACGGAACAGACCGACACCCTCGGCACCGGCCTCGACCGCGGCGGGCACATCCGCGGGCCCACCGACATTGGCCAGCAGCGGCACCTTGTGACCGTCGGCCGTGGCACCGGGACCGGTCGAGGCGGCCAGCGCGGCCTTGCGCTCGGCTGCCGCTGCCCGCAGCTGCTCCTTCTTCTCCTCGCTCGGCTCCACGAAGATCTCGCCGCTGCTGCCGTCGACCGCGATCAGCGTGCCCTCGGCCAGCTCACCGGCCCCGGGCAGCGCCACCACGGCCGGTACTCCGAGGGCCCGCGCCAGGATGGCGCTGTGACTCGTCGGACCGCCCTCCTCGGTGACAAAACCGAGCACCAGGGTCGGGTCCAGCAACGCCGTGTCGGCCGGCGCGAGATCCCGGGCGACCAGCACGTACGGCTCGTCGCTGTCCGGGACACCCGGCATCGGAACCCCGAGCAGACGAGCGACGATACGATTCCGCACGTCATCCAGGTCGGCCACCCGGCCGGCCAGGTACTCACCGGCGTTCGCCAGCAACTCGCGGTACGCGGCGAAGGCGTCGTACACCGCGCGCTCGGCGGTGCTCCCCACGGCGATACGCCGCTCCACGTCCGACAACAGCTCGGGATCCTGGGCCATCATGGCCTGCGCCTCAAGCACCGCCTGGGCCTCGCCCCCCGCCAGATTGCCGCGCGCCATCAGATCGGCTGCCACAGCCTCCACGGCCTTGCGGGCGCGCCCCTGCTCACGCTCCGCCTCCTCCGCCGGGATCTGCTTGGCCGGCGGCTCAAGGACCGCCGTTCCCATGTGCCGAACCTCGCCGATCGCCACACCGTGGCTCACGCCGACGCCTCGCAGCGTTGTCTCCATCTCACCCGTCTCCGTTAATGCGGCGGGTCCCGCCGCCGCGGTGGTTCTCCTTACGTGCCGTCACGGGGCGGCCAGCGATGACGTCACTTCCAGAGGAAGAGACTATCGCCGGCCTTCACATCGCCCTCGTCACGGAGATCGGCGAGGGCCTCGGCGGTGGCTTCGAGGGCCACGACCGGGCACACCGGGGACTTGCCGGCGGCCTCGACCGCGGCCGGGTTCCAGCGGACCACGGCCTGGCCGCGGGTCACGGTGTCGCCCTTGTTCACGAGCAGTTCGAATCCCTCACCGTTGAGCTGCACGGTGTCGATGCCCAGGTGGGTCAGTACGCCGTGGCCGTGCTCGTCCACCACTACAAAGGCGTGCGGGTGGAGGGAGATGATGACTCCGTCCACGGGGGAGACGGCCTCGGAGGGCTCACGGACGGGGTCGATCGCGGTACCCGGGCCGACCATGGCCCCGGAGAAGACCGGATCGGGCACTGCCGCCAATCCGATGGCGCGTCCGGCGAGCGGGGACGTCACGGTGGTCATGGGAAGCCTCCCAGGGGTGGAGATGCATATGGGCCGTCACTGCCTGTACCCGACGGCGCACTGTTCAGCAGCGTGTCATAGGAAGCATGGGTTCCGCATGACCAGCCGTCTGGTGGTCTAGACCACTATAGCCCCTATCGATTTGCGGCGCCTCCTCGGCCGCGTGTACAGTCGTAACCCTGCCTGGGGGTGAGCGACGCGAACCAAGCGTCATCACTCGGCAGCACCCAAACTTGTCAGATCCTCTCTCGGGGTCACCTTCTGCATGCCTGCAGGACGGTGGTCAGAGGGCCGGAAAAACCCTGATAGAGTGTGGAAACA